>CAKQDX010000004.1 GCA_934229725.1 uncultured Streptococcus sp. | reverse complement strand
TTGAGTAGGGCTGTAAAAGCTGATGAAATCAGCGTAGTAGAGCCCACTCAACCACTGCGTCTTGCTCGACAATCCAAAGACAATTGAGAGGCTAGGACTTTTGTCCCAGCCTCTTTGATTTTAGAGGAAGATTTGCCTTGGCTTATGAAATGATAGCAGTAACTCCTTATAGCGGTGTAACAGTTTTTAGCACTTGGACCAGTCGTTCAGGTGCTTTTTTTATTTAAATTTACATTAATTTTGTAGGCTTGGGAGGAGTTATTGAAAAGTCCCTAGCCTAATGATTATCGTTAGTTATGCCATCTCTAGTTTAGGAGCAACCTCATTTAGACCAACTTTCTGATAAAAGAAAGGCGTCTACATTAAGCTGATATTGCAGTTTTGTAATTGTATTCCCTTGTCAAATAGCTTATGATGGAAATAATATAAGGGAAAAAGGTAAATATTATGGAACAAAAAGTACGCTTTAAATTGCATAAAGTGAAGAAGAATTGGGTAACGATTGGGGTAACAGCACTCTCAATGGTTACTGTTACTGGTGGAACCTTGTTGGAGGACCAACAAGTTCAGGCTGATGAGCAAAATGCTGCGAATCAGTCGGGTGATAGCAGTCAGGATTTGCTTCGAGAAACGCCTGCCACAACTAATGATACAGCAACTACGGTAGCACCAACTATTTCAGCAGATGCTAATACTGCTAGCGTCAACATTCCTGTCGCAGATAGCACTAGCACGACAACAGCTGCCACAGATAGAGCAGTGGCACCAGCTACAAACGCAGCGACAGTTGATACCAACTCAGGTCAAGCAGCACCAAGTACAAATGTGCAAGCAGCTGCGACTGATACGAGTGCTACAGCGACAGATACAACTAACAATACTACAACAGCTACTACAGACCGTGCAGCAACAACTGATACGGCAAATACAGAAGCTCGTACACGTAGCAGTCGTGCCTTGGCAGAAACTCGTGAAGCCAACACAAACACAGCGACTGGTATCCAATGGATCAACGGTAAACAATACTATGTCAATAGTGACGGTAGTGTGCGTAAGAACTTCGTTTTTGAGCAAGACGGTAAGTCTTATTACTTTGATGCTGAAACAGGGGCTCTTGCGACCAAGTCACAGGATGAATTTTCAACAGAACCTATCAAGGCAGCTGTGGATTTTTCATCTGGAAACCAGCTCTACAAAAACGATAATAAATCTTTGGACCAACTCGATACCTTCATCACAGCGGATGCTTGGTACCGTCCAAAGAGCATTCTCAAGGATGGTAAGACTTGGACGGCCTCAACTGAAGCGGACAAACGTCCTCTCTTGATGGTTTGGTGGCCTGACAAGTCAACTCAGGTTAACTACCTTAACTACATGCAAAATCAAGGTCTTGGTGCAGGCTCATTTTCAACCAACTCTAGCCAGGAAAGTTTAGACCAAGCTGCTAAAGCGGTTCAGACTAAGATTGAAGAACGTATCGCTCGTGAGGGCAATACCAACTGGTTGCGTACAAGTATCGACCAGTTCATCAAGACTCAGCCAGGTTGGAATAGTAGCACTGAAAATAGTTCATATGACCACTTGCAAGGTGGACAGTTGCTCTTTAACAACAGTAAAGGTGATACTGGCAACCGTACGAGTCACGCCAACTCTGACTATCGTCTGCTTAACCGCACACCGACTAACCAAACGGGTACACGTAAGTACTTCAAGGACAATTCTATCGGTGGTATGGAATTCTTGCTTGCTAACGATATCGACAACTCAAATCCAGCTGTTCAGGCAGAGCAACTTAACTGGCTCCACTTCATGATGAATATCGGAAGCATCATGGCCAACGACCCAACAGCCAACTTTGACGGTTTGCGTGTTGATGCCTTGGACAATGTGGATGCCGACCTTCTCCAAATCGCTTCAGATTACTTCAAAGCAGCCTATGGGGTTGACAAGTCTGAAGCCAATGCCATTAAGCACTTGTCCTACTTGGAAGCTTGGTCTGCCAACGATCCTTACTACAACAAGGACACTAAGGGAGCACAGCTTCCAATTGATAATGCCCTTCGTAATGCCCTTACCAACCTCTTGATGCGTGATAAAAATACACGTATGCAACTTGGGGACATGACTGCCTTCATCAATAGTAGTTTGAATCCACGTGGTGCTAACGATAAAAATGGTGAGCGTATGGCCAACTATATTTTCACCCGTGCCCACGATACGGAAGCGCAAACCATTATCCAACGTATCATCCGTGATCGTATTAACCCAAATTTGTTTGGTTACAATTTCACCCGTGATGAAATCAAGAAGGCCTTCGAGATTTACAATGCTGATATCAATACAGCCCACAAGACTTATGCGTCCTACAACTTGCCATCTGTCTATGCCCTCATGTTGACCAACAAGGACTCTGTGACCCGTGTTTATTACGGTGACCTCTACCGTGAAGACGGGCACTACATGGCCCAAAAGACGCCTTACTTTGATGCCATTGACACCCTTTTGCGTGCCCGTATCAAGTATGTAGCTGGTGGTCAAGACATGGAAGTGAAGAAAGTCGGAAATGATGGACTTTTGACTTCTGTTCGTTATGGTAAGGGTGCCAATAACAGTTCTGATTGGGGAACTTCTGAGACCCGTACGCAAGGGATGGGTGTTATTTTGACAAATAACTACGATTTCCGCCTGGGTAGCAATGAAACGGTTAAAATGAATATGGGGATGGCCCACCGCAATCAGGTATATCGTCCATTGCTTTTGACGACAAAAGACGGTATCAAGACTTATCTCAATGACTCTGATGTACCTAAAAACCTTCTTAAACGTACAGATGGCTATGGGAACTTGACCTTCAATGCCAATGATGTTTTTGGTGTGGAAAATGTGCAAGTATCAGGTTACCTCGGTGTCTGGGTACCATACGGAGCTAAGGAAAACCAAGACGCACGTACTCAGCTAAGTAACCGTGCAAATAGCGACGGTCAAGTTTACAAGTCTTCAGCTGCTCTTGATTCGCAAGTTATGTATGAAGCCTTCTCAAACTTCCAAGCCTTTGCGGACGATCAACCTGAACTTTA
The DNA here is from genome assembly GCA_934229725.1 of uncultured Streptococcus sp. Lineage (GTDB taxonomy): Bacteria > Bacillota > Bacilli > Lactobacillales > Streptococcaceae > Streptococcus. The sequence continues at coordinate 114,390 of CAKQDX010000004.1, read as the reverse complement.
CATGAACCGTGTCTTGGCTAAGAACACTGACTTGCTCAAAGCTTGGGGAATCACGTCGGTTGGACTTCCACCACAGTATGTTTCAAGTAAAGATGGCACTTTCCTTGACTCAACAATTGATAATGGTTATGCCTTTGATGACCGTTACGATATGGCCTTGAGTCAAAATAATAAATACGGCTCACTTGAGGACCTCCTTAACGTTCTTCGTGCCCTCCATAAAGACGGTATTCAAGCCATTGCTGACTGGGTGCCAGACCAAATCTATAACCTCCCAGGAAAAGAAGTGGTAAATGCGACACGTGTTAATGGTTATGGTAACCACCAAGTAGGCTATCAAATCATTGACCAAGCCTATGTGGCTAATACTCGTACAGATGGTACAGACTATCAAGGTAAATATGGTGGTGCCTTCCTTGATGAGCTTAAAGCTAAGTACCCATCTATTTTCAACCGTGTGCAAATCTCAAATGGTAAGCAGTTGCCTACGAATGAAAAGATTACTAAATGGTCTGCTAAGTACTTCAACGGAACTAACATCCTTGGACGAGGTATCAACTATGTCCTTCGTGATGACAAGACCAACCAGTACTTTAATACCTCAGCTAACAGCCAACTCTTGCCAACACCACTTCGCGATACTGGTGCCATCACAAGCACTCAAGTCTTCCAACGTCGTGGACAAGATGTTTACTTCCTTCGTGATAATCAAGTCATCAAGAATGAATTTGTTCAAGACGGTGACGGCAACTGGTACTACTTCGGTGCTGATGGTAAGATGACTAAGGGTATTCAAACCATCAATAGAAAGGATTACTATTTCTTTGACAATGGTGTTCAATTGCGTAATGCCCTTCGTCGTGCCAGCAACGGTTATACTTACTATTACGGTATAGACGGTGCCATGATTAAGAATGCCTTCGTCGATTTTGATGACAAACATCAGCAAGTTCGTGCCTTTACGACTCAAGGAACCATGGTAGTGGGTAACCTTCATTGGAGTGGTCACCATTTCTACTTTGACCGTGAAACGGGTATCCAGGCCAAGGATCGCATTGTTCGTACAGATGATGGCAAATTGCATTATTATGTTGCCCAAACAGGTGACATGGGACGCAATGTCTTTGCGACAGACAGCAGCACAGGTAAACGTTATTACTTCGATGCTGATGGTAATACTGTGACAGGTTCACGTGTCATTGACGGTAAGACTTATTACTTTAACCAAGATGGTAGTGTCGGAACGGCCTACAGCAACCGTGCAGATTCTATTATCTTTGAAAATGGTAAGGCTCGCTACATCACCCCAGCAGGTGAAATCGGGCGTAGTATCTTTGTCTACAACCCAGCAACTAAGGCTTGGAACTACTTTGATAAAGAAGGTAACCGTGTTACTGGACGTCAGTATATTGACGGTAACCTCTATTACTTCAAGGAAGATGGCAGTCAGGTTAAGGGCGCTATTGTCGAAGAAAATGGCATCAAGTATTATTATGAGCCAGATTCAGGTATCCTCGCTAGCGGACGCTACCTCCAAGTAGGTGATGACCAGTGGATTTACTTCAAACATGATGGTTCATTGGCTATCGGGCAGGTTCGTGCAGACGGTGGCTACCTCAAATACTTTGATAAAAATGGTATCCAAGTCAAGGGTCAAATTGTCATCGAAGATGGTCACACTTATTACTATGATGCTAATAGTGGAGCTCTTGTAACAAGCAGTTTTGCTGAGATTGCACCAAACCAATGGGCTTACTTCAACACGGAAGGCCAAGCCCTCAAAGGCAAGTGGACGATCAATGGCAGTGAATACTACTTTGACGAAAATGGTATCCAATACAAGGGCAAGGCCGTTAAGGTTGGCAGTCGTTACAAATACTATGACGAAAACGACGGTCAACCTGTAACCAACCGCTTTGCTCAAATTGAGCCTAACGTCTGGGCTTACTTCGGAGCAGATGGCTATGCCGTAACAGGAGAACAAGTTATCAATGGTCAACACCTTTACTTTGACCAATCAGGTCGACAAGTTAAAGGGGCCTACGTCACAGTCAACGGCCAACGCCGTTACTACGATGCTAACACTGGCGAATATGTCCCAGGAAGATAAGCAGTAGTAGCTCATGTGACTGACTAGAGAACACACAGCCGAGAATGAGGGAAAATTCTCAAGAAGAAAGATCGTGAAAACGGTCTTTTTTTGGTAGGTAGAATTCAAGGAGGCCTTGGTTTTTCCAAATCGATAGTCAACTTTCCACTTTACATGTAATGTCATTTAATATACAATAACTTTACAAATTAGGAGGAAATCATTATGGGTAAAACAGCAACGATTAATGTTAGAGTTGATGAAATGGATAAAAAGTCAGCTGAACAGGTATTAAATCAACTAGGCATGCCAATGTCAACATTGGTTACTTTGTTATTAAAACAAGTTGCTCTAACTAAAAGTATCCCATTCACTATTTCTTTGCCAGATGCACCATCGTCAGTAAGCGTTGATCGTATGAGTGCTGACGAATTCGGAGCTATGATGGTTGAGGCTTATCATGAAGCTGATAGTGGGGATGTTCGACCTGCCAATGACTTCTTTAAGGAATTCCGAGAAAAGCACAAATGACATCAATTAGAGTTAATATCACCAAGCGTGCAGAGAATGATTTAACAGCCATCTATGATTATATCAACCAGAAACTTCAATCTCCTCAAGCGGCAATGAAACTATTTAACAGACTAGCCAAGGCAATTCAATCATTGGAAGTCTTTCCCGAAAGGTGTGCTATCGTTCCAGAGTTCCTAGATTTAGGGCTAAAAGTTAGGCGTCTAGTTATAAAAAACTATTCTATCTTTTACCGTTTGGACAATGATGTTGTAACTGTTATTAGGATTTTGCATCATTCAAATAGCTTAGATACATTGATAGGTCAATTAGGAAAAAATATGTAGAGAAGTAAACGTCTGATTACTCTTTTTGCCCGTTCGTGTATTTGTGGCAGAAAGATATTTTTAGTCTTGAATTTGAAATATTAGAAATGTATAATGGTATCATAGCGAACTATTAAAAGAGGTCGTTGCTCATGACAACACAAACAATTAACCAATTTAATTCACTTGCTCGACCTAATCTTGCTACAGGTTATAGGAGGTAATCTAGATGACAAAAAGCAATAATACGCAAATTACGGATATCTTAAATAATATCTATAATCTGATTGTAAATCCAGAAACAACTGAAAATGAGAGAGAGTTGCTCGTAACGTTTAAAAATGAAATCGAAGTTGGAAAGAAGGATAATGATGAACTTCTTGCAGAATTATGCAGAGCTATTCAAGTTCTAGCAGTCCGCAATCTTTCTAAAGGCAAATCACTGAGTTCTGGAGTGAGTGACTTGAGTAAGACGCTCACAGAATTCCAAGAAAAATCAGAGCGTAACTTTAATCTAGCAATAGGATTAACATCACTCGGCAGTTTGTCTTTTAAATGATTTATCTGCTTGTGATAATTAGTAAAATGACCAAAAAGATCAACTAAACCCATTAAGTTGGATTTGGTTGATTTTTTGTATTTCTAATCTTGAGTATCTTGTTACTCAAGTTTCGCTTTTTAAGGAAAGGATGTAAGAATGACGTATAAGAGGAATCTGATAGAAGATAATAAAAGAGGTGAGAATCAGAGCTTTCTCTACTTTCTACATGAGGAGAAAACATTTGATGTAAAGGCACTTGATGACTTGTGTCAGTATATCTCTGAACTGGATACAATTAGTTTTGAGCAGTTGAGAGATATCCATTTTATTGAAACTCAAATACTACGCCATCTGGTGTATCATTTTGATGATAATGATCTAAGTAAGATTTCGAATCTTCCTTTTGAGTATTGGGAGTATATAGAGCCCTTTGAACGCTTGGTAGCAAGTTTGTATGAGGATGATGTGAAATAATGACAATGATTTGAGCCGTAAGAAGGACCTACTCGGGCGTTTGTATCCTAAAGATGTTTAATAATCGTTTGCTTAGAAGTAGATTTATGAAAGAGATTTTGTCAGGTAGCTTTTTTTAGAGGCTGCCTTTTTGACTGTCATTTATTCTAATCAAGCCATCAAAAAAGCCACTGGTATACAAAACCAATGGCTTTCAACAATTTATTTTTTCTTCCCTAGGACAAAATAACGGCTAGGGATTTGTTGTGTCAAACTGACAGCGATGGCGATGGTAAAGGAGGTCAGGAAACAAGCTCGTAGGAAACTGAGACCTAGGTCCGAATTTCCAATCAAGAGGAAGTAGATGGCACGGTAGAAGCTCATCCCTGGAATGAGTGGGAACATGCTTGAGGCTAGGAAGACTGTGGCTGGACACCTACGGTAGTGGGCCAAAAAGCGTGAGGTGAAGGTGACCAGAAGGGCTGGAAAGAGGATGGCTAAGACTTCGTGATGGGTATTGTTCCAAATCAAGAGGTAGAGGAGCCATGAGCCGGCACCTAGGGTTCCAAGGTCTAAGAAGTATTTCTTAGGCACTCGGTAGAGCACGGAGAAGGCTGCTGTCCCTATTCCTGCCATGACAGTCTGAGTTAGGACTTCTAGCCAAGAGGTAGACGGTGTTGAAAAGACGCCTGATAGCTGCTCCGCAAAGGGGAGAATGGAAATCATGGCAAGGACACCGACAGAGATCGATAGACAAGTGGAGACCCCCGACAGCATCAGGGCTAGACCACTATAGTAGTTGTTCTGGGTGAATTCTCGGATGGCATTAACAAAGTAGGCCCCAGGAATCAAAATCATCAAGGTCCCTAGGATAATGACACTACGATGTTGTCCAATGCCCAGAGTATAGAGAATATTAGCTGATAAGGCAGCAATGGCACTAGAGAGGATAATCTGCAAGAAGCTGGTATGAATGAAACGGGAAAAAAGCTGCATGCCAATCCCCACAAAGAGCCCAGATATGGCCGCAGCCGTCCCATCAATCCAACTACTGCCAAGGGCTAGTGAAAAGCTCCCTGCCCCAATAATACAAGCAATAATATCCTCGAGAGGACGATAGAAGGTCTTGTGTTCAATGGTTCTCAGCTTTTGGAAAATACTGGAAAGAACTGGATTTGGCTGCTCTGTCAGCTCTCGTGATAAGCGGTTAACCTCTTCGAGTTTGCCCAGATGGATGGAGGGGGCTGAGGTAGCCAGAATACGAGATTCTTTAAGCCCTGAACGGTTGAGTCCAGAAATCATGACTCCCCGATTGACCACATAAGAAGAAAAGTCCCTAATGCCTAGAGATTTGGCCATATGCCCCATGGTGTCTTCAATACGGTAAATCTCAGCACCGCTCTCCATGAGAATGCGTCCTGCCTGAAGGACCGCATCCATTTCGTTTTGAGTCTCTGTTTCATTTGGAAAATCGATAGTCATGTGACCCCTCCTTATCGCTTTAGTCGCCATTCCATTATAAGCGTTGATAAGCCGTTTTTCAATGACTTTGGTGACTGAAATCCGACTTTTTATGAGAATGTTCTTTGACAGTAATCCTGTACTTTTGAAAGGTGGCTGCCCTACCCTTTTACCTTGCTAATGATTGAGGCAAATGCTACAATTAAGTCATGTAATGTATGCGTTTACATATTTTTGCGCTACCTTTATCAAAAAGCGCCGAAGTCCTTTATTTATAGGGAAATGAGCAATCACAGAAGGAAGCGTATGAAAGTGTAATAAATGATACCTTTGAAAAGGAGGCAATTCCATGAAAAAAATTATCAATAATCCTGAAAATGTTGTCACTGAGATGCTAGATGGCTTGGCTTATGTACATCATGATTTGGTGCATCGTGTTGATGGATTTGACATCATTGCAAGAAATGAGCAGGCTCCTGGTCAGGTTGGTCTTATTTCTGGTGGTGGAAGTGGTCACGAGCCAGCCCACGCTGGTTTTGTAGGTGATGGTATGCTTTCAGCAGCCATTGCAGGTGCTGTCTTCACGTCGCCAACGCCTGATCAAATTTTGGAAGCTATCAAGGAAGCGGACCAGGGGGCTGGTGTCTTCATGGTGGTTAAAAATTATTCAGGCGACATCATGAATTTTGAGATGGCTCAAGAATTGGCTGAGATGGAAGGTATCGAGGTTGCCAGCGTCGTTGTGGACGACGATATCGCTGTGGAAAATAGCCTCTATACACAAGGTCGTCGTGGGGTTGCAGGTACTATTTTCGTTCACAAAATTTTAGGTCATGCGGCTCGTGAAGGTAAGTCTCTGGCTGAAATCAAAGCCTTGGCAGACAAGATTGTCCCTAATATCCATACCATTGGTTTGGCCCTTAGCGGGGCGACAGTTCCTGAGGTCGGCAAGCCTGGCTTTGTCCTAGCAGAGGATGAAATCGAATATGGTATTGGTATCCACGGTGAGCCAGGTTATCGTAAGGAGTCTATGCAACCTTCTCGCCTTTTAGCGGAAGAATTGACTGGTAAACTTATAGAAGCCTTCGGGGCAAAGACTGGTGAGCGCTATGCCCTTCTCATCAATGGTATGGGTGCAACGCCACTCATGGAGCAGTATATCTTTGCCAATGATGTGGCAAGTCTTCTTGGAGCTGCAGGCTTAGATGTGGTTTATAGAAAATTGGGTAACTACATGACTTCTATTGATATGGCAGGTCTTTCACTAACCCTTATGAAGATTGAAGATGATGCTTGGCTTGCGGCTTTAGAAAGTCCTGTTAAGACTATCGCATGGTAAGAATGACAAAAACTAGAAATCTGGTATATTATGGATAAAACAGTTGCAGTAAAATGGATGACTCTTTTTAACCAAAAGGTACAAGAAGAAAAAGACTATCTTTCTGAATTAGATGGTCCAATTGGCGATGGCGACCACGGGGCTAACTTGGCGCGTGGCATGGCAGCAGCCATTGAAGCTCTTAATACATCATCTCCTCAAAGTTCCTCAGAGGTTTTCAAGGCAGTCTCTATGGCCTTGATTAGCAAGGTCGGTGGGGCCTCTGGCCCACTCTATGGGTCTGCATTCATGGGTATGATGAAGGCTGAACAAGCGGGACAGGATTTGCCAGGAATTCTTGAAGCAGGTCTTGATATGATTGTTAAAAGAGGCCATGCTCAAGTTGGTGAAAAGACCATGGTGGATGTTTGGAGCCCTGTTGTGGAAGCTGTCAAAAAGGATCAATTAACGAATGATTTTATTGAACAGGCTGTTTTGTCCACCAAGGATATTGTGGCAACAAAAGGTCGGGCTTCCTATGTAGGTGAGCGCTCTATTGGTCATATTGACCCTGGATCACAATCCTCAGGATTGCTCTTCAAAGCCTTGCTAGAAGCGGAGGAATAGGACATGCCAGAACTTGGAATTGTGATTGTCTCCCACTCTGCTGATATTGCTAAAGGCTTGGTTCAGCTCATTCGTGAAGTCGCACCCGATATTCCCCTGACAGCAACAGGTGGCCTTGAAGATGGTGGCTTAGGATCAAGTTTCGACCATGTTCAGGTAGCAGTGGACAGTCAACCAGCTAAGCGTCTCTTGGCCTTTTATGACTTGGGCAGTGCTCGTATGAATTTGGAAATGGTTGAGGAATTCTCAGACAAGGAAATTCTCATTCAACAAGTCCCCCTTATTGAGGGAGCCTACACAGCTTCAGCCTTACTTCAGGCAGGAGCTAGTGAGGTTGAAATCTTATCTCAGGTTAATGACTTAACTATTCAAAAGTAAAGAAAGTATGCTATGACAAATCAAATCAAGTATAAGTGGGCAAGTCTTGGGACTGGCGTTATTGCAAACGAATTGGCGCAAGCTATGGAAGCCCTTGGAGGAAAACTTTATTCTGTTGCTAATCGCACCTATGAAAAGGGTGTTGCCTTTGCTGAATAATACGGCATTGAAAAGGTTTATCAAGAGATTGACCAAGTCTTTGAAGATCCAGAAGTGGACATTATTTATATTTCCACACCCCACAATACCCATATTAATTACCTTCGTAAGGCCCTCGCAGCTGGTAAACACGTCCTCTGTGAAAAATCTATCACGCTAAACAGTGAAGAATTGGCAGAAGCTATCCAATTAGCAGAAGAAAATCATGTCAAACTGGCAGAAGCTATGACCATTTTCCATATGCCAATCTATCGTAAGCTCTCTGAAATTGTGGATAGCGGCAAGCTAGGCCCACTCAAAGTTATCCAGATGAACTTTGGTTCTTATAAAGAGTACGACATGACCAATCGCTTTTTCAATCGTAATCTGGCTGGTGGTGCCTTACTCGATATCGGAGTTTATGCCTTATCTTTTGTTCGCTGGTTTATGACATCGCAACCGACGGATATGGTTTCGCAGGTCAAGTTGGCACCGACAGGTGTTGATGAACAAGCGGGTATTCTCCTTACCAATGCAGAAGGGGAAATGGCGACGGTGACACTGAGTCTCCATGCCAAACAGCCTAAACGTGGTACCATTGCTTATGATAAGGGCTATATCGAACTCTACGAGTACCCACGTGGGCAAAGGGCAGTCATAACCTATACGGAAGATGGCTCACAAGAAGTCATCGAGGCAGGAGAAACTGCCAAAGCCCTCCAGTATGAAGTCCTAGACATGGAAGCAGCCGTCTCGGGTCAAGAAAATCATCTTTATCTGAACTATAGCCGAGATGTCATGGAGCTCATGACCCAACTCCGCAAAGATTGGGGCTTAGTCTACCCAGAAGAAGAGTAGTACCCACTATAACCCCATTGACACTAAACAAAAGCTTTTTGGGTGACAAGAACTGCTAATTCTAACAAATGGTTACAATTCTTGTATGACCGTTAGAAAGGTAGCAAGAGGGGGACTTTCACTTGTGTAAGCGTTTCAAAGCGTGTATAATATAGTTAGAAAGATAGGAAAAGGAGATGTGTAGTGTCTAGTATTACAATTGAAGCGAGCAAGGTGGCTAGAAAGAGTCCTATTAGGGTTGATACTAGTCTTGTGGGAACGGTTTCTGGGGTTGAAGATGTGACAGTCTCCCTACCTTCATCGAAAGCTCGTTTAAGTGTAGGTAAATGGGGCTATAAGTCCAATACGATTACTGTTGAGGATGGTCAAACTGTTCGGGTTACAGGTAATTTTATAAATCGCCTCATAGCGGTAGCACCATTGTTTCTATACTTTATTGGAGGTCGTTACCTCCCACTCATTGCTGTCCTATCTACTATAATTTTGCTTTTTAGCTTACCCTTTCTCAAGTTAGAAATTGTAGACTAATTAGAATCGGGAGTGGCCTAGCCCTCTGTTTGATACTTTTAACTCACTTTTTCATAAAAATGCTAGGCTGCTCTCCATTTTTTGAGAAAAGGTTGAGACGAGAAAGTGGGTTGTCAAAAAGGGAACTTGATAGAGTTCTCCTTTTTTATTCAGCTAGTTTCTCTGTTGATTTCTAAAAGACCCCAGTTGGTAAAACTGAGGTCTTTCTTGTTTCTAGTGATAGATTACTTACGATATAATTTGTCGTATTGATAGTAAGGATCGAAGGTCACATTGATACCAAGCTTACGGAGGACATTTTTATCTTCATCAGTAAGGATGATGGTTGAGTGGGCTTCAGATCCCTTGAGGTTACCAAGTTCCTTCATGGCACGGGCCGCATCTGCATTGTTAGCAGCAGTGATAGCCAAGGCAATGAGAATTTCATTTGAGTGAAGACGAGGATTACGGCTACCCAAATGGTTGGTTTTCAAACCTTGGATGGGTTTAACCACCTCAGGCTCGATGAGTTTGGTTTCTTTGGCAATGCCAGCAGAAGTCTTGATAGCATTAATCAAAGCAGCCGCAGTTGGACCAAAGAGTTCTGAATTTTTACCAGTGACGATTTGGCCATTTGGTAATTCAAGCGCAAGAGCAGAACTACCAGTTTCTTCAGCCTTAGCACGTGCTGCTACAACGACTTTACGGTCTTCAGGCGTGATACCAAGATCGTTCATGAGCAGTTCGATTTTCTTAACGGCAGTTTCAGGTACACGTTCATTTTTAAAATCAAGAACGGTTTGATAGTAGCGACGGATGATTTCTTGTTTAGAAGCTTCTTTAGCAGCCTCATCATCGGTAATAGCGAAGCCAACCATGTTAACGCCCATATCTGTAGGCGAAGCATAAGGAGATTCGCCAAGGATACGTTCAAGCATACGTTTGAGAACTGGGAAAATTTCGATGTCACGGTTGTAGTTTACGGTCGTTTTTTCATACGTTTCCAAGTGGAAGGGGTCAATCATATTGACATCATCAAGGTCCGCAGTAGCAGCTTCATAGGCCAAGTTGACTGGGTGATGAAGTGGCAAATTCCAAACTGGGAAAGTTTCAAATTTAGCATAACCAGATTTGATGCCATTGATTTGGTCGTGGTACATGTTAGACATACATGTCGCCAATTTACCAGAACCTGGACCAGGAGCAGTGACAACGATTAGGTTACGGCTGGTCTTGATATAGTCATTTTTTCCCATACCTTCAGGAGAAATGATATGGTTCATATCCGTTGGATAACCCTTAATAGGGTAGTGGATGTAAGACGTGATGCCATTTTTTTCCAGTTGGTTACGGAAAGCATCGGCCGCAGGTTGACCTGAATACTGTGTGATGACAACAGAACCCACATAAATATTGAGCTCGTTGAATGTATCAATCAGACGAAGCACCTCTTGGTCATAGGAAATACCAAGGTCACCACGAGCCTTAGAGTGCTCGATATTGCTAGCATTAATGGCAATGACCACTTCAACCTGATCTTTAAGCTCTTGAAGGAGCTTGATTTTATTGTCAGGCTCATAACCAGGAAGGACACGAGCAGCGTGGAAGTCCTCCAACATCTTGCCACCAAACTCCAAGTAGAGCTTGCCGTCAAACTGGTTAATACGCTCCAAAATATGGTCACGTTGCAGATTCAAATACTGTTCAGAACTAAAAGCTTGTTTCTTCATAAATAAAAATACCTCTGAGAAAAATTATATCAAATGCCGAAGGTAAATGCTATCGGCGAAAGATGATTTTTGGGAGAAAGAAGAGTGTGAATCCATTGATAGTGACATTTATGTCACTACAAATATTTTGGAAGTATTAATATAATATAAGGTTGGCCTTAAATACTTTGCATGAAAAATGTGATGAAATAAACAGCAAGGCCACAATCCTTGCTGTTGAACGGTCTACTACTTTATTTTTTCCGATATTGACTTGGTGAGCAGTCATAATACTGCCGAAAGGCTTTTGAAAAATGCAAAGGGTCCAGATAGCCTACAGAATAGGCGATAATTTTTATAGGTTGATTAGTGGTTTTCAAGAGTTCATTAGCTCGATTCATGCGTACCTCGAGCAGGTATTCTTTGGGAGAAATCTTGTGGAAGTCTTTGAAAATGGAGGACAAATAGGAACGATGAACGCCTAGCTTATCGGCAATTTCTTGGATACTAATATCTTGTGAGTTATAACCTATATCGATGAGGTGTTTGGCTTCACGATAGAGTTTGCAACTGGGAGAGATGGTTTCTTGATCAAGGTTAGGTGAGAGGTCATTTAATCGGTGCATGAGTTCATAGAGTTGACTGATAACATGCAGTTGCGAGGACTTACTTTCGTCGAACATTTCTGCATCTTTGACAATAGTCTCTATGAAGCTACCTAATGCTTCGGTGTGAGGGGACGACCTAAGATAGGCTGTTTCATGGATTTGTGAGAGGTGAAAGTACTCCTGAGCTTTGATACCACTAATCCCCAGCCAATAGTAGGACCAAGGAGTCTGATTATCCGCAAAATAGTAGGTGACTTCACCTGGTATGAGTAGAAAAATATCTCCCTTTTGAAGGGGGATTTTTTGGTCCTTGTATTCAAGGCAGCCTTTGCCTTCAGTGATGTAATGGAGAACGTAATTTTCCCGAATGGCAGGACCAAAGAACTGGTCTGGTAAACAATCCTCATAGCCGTAAAAATCAAGACGTAAATCTAAGGTTCCTGTTTCAAGTTCTGAAAAAATAATCATAGCACAACCTCCTTACCTAACATTTTACCATATATTTGCAACAAAATTCCATTTTAGAAAGCGCATACATCATCTATAATAAAGCTTGTAAAAAAGGAGAATATCATGAGTATTACTATTAACAAGAACTATTATTACATCAACAGTAAAGAATTGTCACTTATCATTGAAGAAAGGGAAGGAGACCTTTTACTGAGACATCTTGGGCGTAAGATTACAAATTATCATGGCTCAAATGCTGTAAATGAAAGAGATCACGCTTTTTCAGGACAGCTTAATCCAGACGTCAGAACATATAGTTATGATACACAACGCCAGGTTTTAGGTCTACATGGCTTGGGGGATTTTCGTCAACCGTCTTTGAAAATCCAGCATGGAGTCTCAGATGTGACACGCTTTGAATTTTTAAAAGCAGAAGTGGTCAAAGGAATCTCACTAGAAAGCAAACTGCCATATCCCCATTCTTTGGAAAAAGCAGAAACGCTGATTTTCACCTTAGTCGATAAAGTTGCTGATTTGGAGTTAAAACTCTACTACACAGTGGTTGAAGACAACAACACAATCGTAACTTATAGCGAAGTCATCAATAACTCTAATCAAGCGGTGGTTATCCACCGAGCGCTCAGCGCTATGGCTGATGTACCTGCCCGTGACTATGATGTGGTCACTCTCCAAGGCGCTTACGCTCGTGAGAAAACGGTTCGTCGCCAAAGAGTTGAGCAAGGTATCTTTAAAGTTGCCTCTAACCGTGGGGCTTCAGGTCATGCTCAGACACCAGCTTTGATTCTTTGTGATCACGAAGCTAGTGAAGGAGCAGGCGATGCCTTGGCTTTCCAACTCATGTATAGCGGTAACTTCCAAACATTTGTCCAAAAGAGTCAAATCAATGAAGTTCGTGTAGCTATCGGAATTGAGGATGAGAACTTTACCTGGGAACTTGCTTCAAAGGAAAGTTTTGAGACACCAGTTGCCCTCATTACCTACTCCCACCAAGGTTTGACTGGAGTTAGTCAAGAAAGTCAGGCCTTTGTTACAGATTACATCATTCCTAAGCAGTTTGCCCATGAGGAGCGTCCTATTCTTCTTAATAACTGGGAGGCAACCTACTTTGATTTTGAAAAAGAAAAACTGCTTGAGTTAGCTGAAGATGCTAAACAAGTAGGTGTAGAACTCTTTGTTTTGGATGATGGTTGGTTTGGAAATCGTTTCGACGACAACCGTGCTCTAGGAGATTGGTTCGTCAATGAAGAAAAACTTGGTGGACCGCTTCAAGACTTGATTGAAAAAGTTCATGCCAAGGGGCTTAAGTTCGGTCTTTGGTTTGAGCCTGAAATGATTTCGGTGGACAGCGATCTTTATCGTAAACATCCAGACTGGGCCATCCAAGTGCCTAATTATGGTCATACTTACTCACGTAACCAACTCGTGCTTAATTTGGCTAATCCAGATGTGGTAACTTACTTAAAAGATGTCTTGGATAAGATTCTGACAGATAATGCTATTGATTATGTTAAATGGGATTATAACCGTAACATGACTAACATCGGAAATGGTGCAAACTACCTTGAAAGCCAGATGCAGAGCCATCAATACATGTTGGGACTATATGAGTTGGTGGAATTCTTGACAAGTAAGCATGAGAATATTCTCTTTGAATCATGTTCAGGTGGAGGAGGTCGAAACGACCTCGGTATGATGCGTTACTTCCCACAAGTTTGGGCGAGTGATAATACGGATGCTATTGCACGTTTACCAATTCAATATGGTTCAAGCTATCTTTACCCAACCATTTCTATGGGAGCTCACGTATCAGCTGTTCCTAATCACCAAATGGAACGTACAACGCCTTTGGAAACACGTGGAAATGTAGCTATGATGGGGAATTTAGGCTACGAGTTGGATTTGACGAGCTTGACTCAGGAAGAAAAAGATGTCATTGCTGGACAAATCGCTCATTATAAGGAAATTCGTCCAGTGGTTCAATTTGGACAGCAATACCGCCTTATTAATCCTGAAGCTGGAAGCAATGAAGCAGCTGTTCAATTTAACTACGAAAACAAGGTTCTAGCAACCTATGTCCGAGTTCTTTCAACAGTTGAGACGGTTGAAACGACACTGAAACTTAAAAATCTCGACCAAGATGCCAACTATATTTTACAAGGAACAGGTCAAGTTTATTCTGGCGCTGAACTGATGTATGCTGGAATCACAGTCGTTCTTCCGCAGGGAGACTTCCTCAGTAAACAATTTTATTTTGTTAAAGAAGATTAAGTGTCTAGTGGTATAGGTGTTTATCTGGATGTTAATTTGAACTAAGGTGTGCAAAAAATTGTTTGTAAACCTAAAATGTTTTTTGATAAATCAGCCTTGTTGATAACGGTGGGATGAATTTTTATAGATTTGATATTTAAGCTGTTTTCTAAGAGAGAACAATAGAAGAGACTGGAAGGAATTCCAGTCTCTTTTTGCGTTTTCAATTTTAGAAGATGTTTAATAGTAAGAAATTATTTCGTACTTTCTCTCAGAGTCAGTTTAGTGCCCAACATGGTAAGTGTCGGGATTTCCCGTGGGGCCAAGACTTGTTTATTGAGGACATCCATGGCCGTTCGTCCCATTTCTTCAGTATAAACAGTAACACTAGAAAGTGGTGGATAAACTTGTTTGGCTAGACTGGTGTCATTAAAGGAGATAATCTGGATATCTTCTGGGACATTAATGCCATTTTCTTGGAGCGCTCTAAGAGCACCGATAGCCAGACTATCACTAGCCGCAAAGTAGGCATCTGGCAGAGGTGTACCACTTGCTATTTTAGAAGCCAAAAGCTCATAGCCAGATTGAACGGTAAAATTACCTGAAAGAATCAAAAGAGGGTCATAAATGCTCTTTTCAATACAGTAGTTACGATAAGAACGTAAACGAGGTTCTGGAACGATTTCAGTTGAATCCGTTGTTTTTTCTTGTCCTGTTAAGAGACCAATGCTCTTACAGCCTTGCTCGGTGAGATAACTTAGTGCGGTATGGACAGCATTTTGAAAATCAGTGGTGACACAAGGGTGTCCCTGACTCAGGGTATCACTATCAACAAAAACCAGTGTTTTACGGAGTGATTCTAGTTCAGTAATCTGTTCACGACTAAACTTTCCGATACAAAGGATACCTATGACTTCTTCAGCGAGACTAAAAGGAATATCATTGAAATAACGAATCATCTCGTAGTCTAGTTCATGGGCTCTTGTTTCAATTCCGAGACGAATGTTGTAGTAGTAGAGATCGTCTAACTCATCTTCCTCACTTACCCATTGGATAATTGCCACTTGATGTTTTTCTTTTTTCAAGTTTCCGATTTTCTGATGTTTGGTATATCCGATTTCATCTGCCGCAGTTAGAATACGGTGTCTGGTTTCTTCAGTAACGGAGAGGCTTTCATCTTGGTTGAGAACACGTGAAACAGTTGCGATTGATACATCAGCCAATTTTGCGATATCTTTTAATGTAGCCATATTGTTCTCCTTTCACCCAAAGTATACCATAAATTCTAAAATTTTACCTATTTTTACTAAAAAAACAGTAAAAACATTGATTTTCTTTGTGAAAGGGGTTACAATGTTAGTGTAAAAAAGAATAAGCGAGGTACATCCTATGAAGACATCACAGTTAAGAGAAAAGTTTAAAGAAGTTTTTGGTGTAGAAGCAGACCATACTTTCTTTTCACCAGGTCGTATTAATTTGATTGGTGAACACACTGACTACAATGGTGGACATGTTTTCCCAGCAGCTATTACTCTAGGTACTTACGGAGCAGCCCGTAAACGTGATGACAAAGTTTTGCGTTTCTTCTCAGGTAACTTTGAAGATAAGGGCATCATCGAAGTACCACTTGAAAATCTTCGTTTTGAAAAAGAACACAACTGGACAAACTATCCAAAAGGTGTTCTTCATTTCTTGCAAGAAGCTGGTCATACAATTGACTCAGGTATGGATATTTACATCTACGGTAACATTCCAAATGGATCAGGTTTGTCATCATCATCATCTTTGGAGTTGTTGATCGGTGTTATTGCTGAAAAACTTTATGACCTTAAATTGGAACGCCTTGACTTGGTTAAAATCGGTAAGCAAACTGAAAATGACTTTATCGGCGTTAACTCTGGTATCATGGACCAATTCGCTATTGGTATGGGAGCTGATCAACGTGCGATTTACTTGGATACAAATACTTTAGAGTATGACTTGGTACCACTTGACCTTAAAGACAATGTTGTTGTTATCATGAACACTAACAAACGTCGTGAATTGGCCGATTCTAAATACAATGAACGTCGTGCTGAATGTGAAACAGCAGTATCTGAACTCCAAGAAAAACTTGATATCCAAACACTTGGTGAATTGGACCTCTGGACATTTGACGCATACAGCTACTTGATTAAAGACGAAAACCGTATCAAACGTGCCCGTCACGCAGTTCTTGAAAATCAACGTACACTTCAAGCTCGTAAAGCTCTTGAAGCAGGAGATTTGGAAGGCTTTGGTCGTCTTATGAATGCTTCTCACGTATCATTGGAACATGATTACGAAGTTACAGGTCTTGAACTTGATACTTTGGCACACACAGCATGGGAACAAGAAGGTGTTCTTGGAGCTCGTATGACAGGAGCGGGATTTGGTGGATGTGCCATCGCACTTGTAAACAAAGACAAAGTTGAAGACTTCAAGAAAGCAGTTGGTCAACGTTATGAAGAAGTCGTTGGTTATGCACCAAGCTTCTACATTGCTGAAGTAGCTGGCGGTTCACGAGTACTTGATTAATGAGAAAGAAGTAGAGATTATGGCTGAAAATTTAGTAAACACTTTTGTAACTCAGGTTATTGAAAATAGTGATTATGAGGAATTGGACCGTATCTATTTGACAAACAAAGTTTTTGCTTTGGTTGGAGAAGGAGTTGCTGATGTTGAAACAGATAGCTCTGAATTGATTGACCTTAAAGATCAGTTGCTTCAAGCAGGTGTTAAAGCTGGTTCTGTGGGTGAACTTAATGAAGAACAAGATATCATCGGTGCTCAACTCATGGACTTGATTACACCAAGCCCTAGCGTTGTCAATCGTAACTTCTGGGATACTTATAAATCTAACCCAGAGCAAGCAATTGCTGACTTTTATGCACAAAGTAAACGCAATGATTATGTGAAAGTCAAAGCCATTGCACAAAATATTGCTTATAAAGCACCAACTAAATACGGTGACTTGGAAATTACGATTAACCTTTCAAAACCTGAAAAAGATCCAAAAGCCATCGCTGCAGCTAAAAATGCGGTAGCTTCTGATTATCCAAAATGCCAACTTTGTATGGAAAATGAAGGTTATCTAGGCCGCATCAATCACCCAGCTCGTAGTAATCACCGTGTTATTCGTTTCCAAATGGAAGGAAATGATTGGGGCTTCCAATATTCACCATATGCTTACTTTAATGAACATTCTATCTTCTTTTATGGTAAGCACGAACCAATGCACATCAGTCCATTGACATTCGGTCGTCTCCTATCAATTGTTGAAGCATTTCCTGGTTACTTCGCAGGTTCAAATGCTGATCTTCCAATTGTAGGTGGTTCAATTCTTACACATGAACATTACCAAGGTGGTCGTCATACCTTCCCAATGGAAGTAGCAGGCATTAAAGAAAAAGTTAGCTTTGATGGTTACTCTGATGTTGAGGCTGGTATCGTTAATTGGCCTATGTCTGTTCTTCGTCTAAGAAGTGAAGACAAGGAAAGACTTATTGCTCTTGCAACCAAAATCCTAAATTGCTGGCGTGGTTATTCAGACGAAAAAGCTGGTGTCTTGGCTGAGTCTGATGGACAACCTCACCACACAATTACCCCAATTGCTCGTAGAAAAGATGGCAAATTTGAATTGGATTTGGTTCTTCGTGACAATCAAACTTCTGAAGAACATCCAGACGGTATCTACCACCCACATAAAGATGTTCAACATATTAAGAAAGAAAACATTGGTTTGATTGAAGTTATGGGATTGGCCATTCTTCCTCCTCGTTTGAAGACAGAACTTAAAGATGTTGAAGATTATCTATTGGGTCAAGGCAATCAAGTTGCTCCAATTCACCAAGAATGGGCAGACAAACTTAAGGCTGAAAATCCAAACGTGACAGCTGATGATGCGAAGAAAGTTGTTCGCCAATCAGTTGCTGATATTTTCGCTCGTGTGTTGGAAGATGCTGGTGTTTATAAATCTGATAATGAAGGCTTGGATAACTTTAAAGCTTTTGTAAATTTTGTAAATTTAGCTGATTAATTGTTTTTTCTGAAGAAAGGAGATAAGAAATGGCAATTTTAGTATTAGGTGGAGCTGGTTATATCGGTTCTCACATGGTTGATCGCTTAGTTGAAAAAGGTCAAGAAAAAGTAGTAGTAGTAGATAGTTTGGTGACAGGTCACCGTGCTGCCGTACATCCAGATGCTATTTTCTATCAAGGCGATCTCTCTGATCAAGATTTTATGAGAAAGGTCTTCAAAGAAAACCCTGATGTTGATGCCGTTATTCACTTTGCAGCCTATTCATTGGTTGGTGAATCAATGGAAAAACCACTCAAATATTTTGATAACAACACAGCTGGAATGGTTAAATTGCTTGAAGTTATGAACGAGTGCGGCGTTAAATACATTGTCTTCTCATCAACAGCAGCAACTTACGGTATCCCAGAAGAAATTCCAATTCTTGAAACAACACCACAAAATCCTATCAACCCATATGGTGAAAGTAAGTTGATGATGGAAACTATCATGAAGTGGTCTGATAAAGCTTATGGTATTAAATATGTGCCACTTCGTTACTTCAACGTTGCCGGTGCAAAACCTGATGGATCTATCGGTGAAGACCACGGTCCAGAAACTCACCTTCTTCCAATTATCCTTCAAGTAGCTCAAGGTGTTCGTGAAAAAATCATGATCTTTGGTGATGACTACAACACTCCTGATGGTACAAATGTTCGTGACTATGTTCACCCATTTGACTTGGCTGATGCTCACCTCCTTGCTGTTGAATATCTTCGTAAAGGAAATGAATCTACAGCCTTTAACTTAGGTTCATCAACAGGTTTCTCAAACCTTCAAATTCTTGAAGCCGCTCGTAAGGTAACTGGTAAAGAAATTCCAGCTGAAAAAGCTGATCGTCGTCCTGGTGACCCTGATACATTGATTGCTTCATCTGAAAAAGCACGTACAGTTCTTGGATGGAAACCACAATTTGATAACATCGAAAAAATCATCGCAAGTGCTTGGGCATGGCATTCTAGCCATCCAAAAGGTTACGATGATCGAGGGTAATTAAAAAAATAAATAATAAACAAAGAGTCAGAGAGTATATAAAATTGTTGTACTCTTTGTTTTTTGAGGAAATAGTATGAAAATAGGTCGCGAAATTATTGGAAAAGTTGACTCAGGTGATGTCAGCAAAATTACGATGGAGAATGATAATGGTGTTATCATCTCAACGCTAACATTAGGAGCAACATTACAGGAGTTTTTAGTTCCAACTGAAACGGGCGGTTTAAAAAATATTGTTCTTGGTTTTGATGCTTATGAAGATTATTACAAGAATGGATTATGTACCTGCCAATCTGTCGGAAGGGTTGCTGGAAGAATCGGAAAAGCTTCATATACTCATGATATGGTTCTTTATAGCCTTCCTAAGAATGAAGGAGAAAATTGCCTACACAGTGGTCCGGAAGGAATGCAGTTCCAAAATTGGAATTATGTCACAAACTTAACAGAGGAATATGTTGAGACAAAGTTTGTTAGAAGACTTTACTCAAGTGTCGATGGGTTCCCTGGTGACATGTCAGTTTCTATTACTTACAGACTTAACAACAGCAATCGCTTATCAATCTTCTTTGATGCCTTTGATGTTACAGAAACGACAGTCTTTAATCCGACCAATCATGTCTACTTTAACCTTAGTGACAAGCAAGATTTGTCAACTCATGAGTTAAAAATCTATTCAGACTACCATTTGGAGTTGGATTCTGAGTTAATCCCTACAGGAGAAAAAATTAATGTAGATGGAACACATTATGACTTCAGAAAAACAACAGACTTGCTCCCTCGAATTGAAGCAAATCAAGGTTTTGATGATGCTTTTGTAGTAGGTGGCGAAACTTGTGATCATGTGAAAGAAGTAGCTGTTCTTCATGACAAAGATAGTGGAGATGGTATCGAAATCTTCTCAAACAGAAATGGTTTAGTCATTTTTACGATGGATGATATCGAAGATAATATTTACTTTGCAAGAGATAAGGGCAAAATGGCAAAAGGGCGTGAAGCTATTGCTATGGAAGCTCAAACACTTCCAGATGCCGTTAATCACAAAGGTTTTGGAGATATTATCTTAGAGAAGGGTCATAGTGTAAACTATGAAATTGGCTTCCAATACTTTAATTCATCAAAATAATCATGTATTAGTAAAAGTTTAGTAAAAAACCACTAAATCTATTGACAATTTAAGCTAATACTTGTATAATGTAAGCGTATTCAAAATATTAACAGGAGGTTTTCATAATGGGAAAATCTAAAGGTCAGATGAAGTCTCGTCTATCCTACACAGCTGGTGCTTTTGGTAACGACGTCTTCTATGCAACGTTGTCAACATACTTTATTATGTTTGTGACAACTCACTTGTTTAACACAGGTGATCCAAAGCAAAATAGTCACTATGTACTATTAATCACTAACATCATCGCTATTTTGCGTATCTTGGAAGTATTTATCGATCCATTGATCGGTAATATGATTGATAACACTCATACTAAGTATGGTAAATTCAAACCATGGGTAGTTGGTGGTGGTATCATCAGTTCTATCGCCTTGTTGCTTCTCTTCACCGATTTAGGTGGTTTGAATAAAACAAATCCATTCTTGTACCTTGTACTTTTCGGAATTATCTACCTTGTAATGGATGTCTTCTACTCAATTAAAGATATCGGTTTCTGGTCAATGATTCCTGCCTTGTCTCTTGACAGTCACGAACGTGAAAAAATGGCAACTTTTGCCCGTATCGGTTCTACCATCGGTGCTAACATCGTCGGTGTTGCCATCATGCCAATTGTTTTGTTCTTCTCAATGACTAAAACTGGTGGTTCAGGAGATAAAACTGGTTGGTTCTGGTTCGCCTTCATCGTTGCTCTTATTGGTGTAATTACATCAATCGCTGTTGGTATTGGTACTCGTGAAGTTGAATCTAAACTTCGTGATAATAAAGAAAAAACTAGCCTTAAACAAGTCTTTAAGGTTCTTGGTAAAAACGACCAATTGATGTGGTTGTCTCTCGGATATTGGTTCTACGGTCTTGGTATTAACTCACTTAATGCCCTACAACTTTACTATTTCACATTTATCCTTGGTGATTCAGGTAAATACTCAATCCTTTACGGATTAAACACTATTGTTGGTTTGGTTTCAGTTTCACTCTTCCCTAGCCTTGCTGGTAAATTCAACCGTAAACGTTTGTTCTACGGATGTATTGCAGTAATGCTCGGTGGTATCGGTATCTTTAGTATTGCAGGTACATCACTTCCATTGATCTTGACTGCAGCTGAACTCTTCTTCATTCCACAACCTCTTGTGTTCCTTGTTATCCTTATGATTATCTCTGACTCAGTAGAATATGGTCAATGGAAATTGGGACACCGTGATGAATCTCTTACTTTGTCAGTTCGTCCACTTGTCGATAAACTTGGTGGAGCAATGTCAAACTGGCTTGTATCTTTGATTGCCGTAGCCGCAGGTATGACAACTGGTGCTAAAGCAGCAGATATTACAGTTCATCAACAAGTTGTCTTTAAACTTAGCATGTTTGGTTTCCCAGCAGCAGCTATGCTCATCGGTGCCTTCATTATTGCTCGTAAGATTACTTTGACTGAAGCACGTCACGCTGAAATCGTCGAAGAATTGGAACATCGCTTTAGTGCAGCAACTTCTGAAAATGAAGTTAAAGCTAACGTCGTATCTCTTGTAAACCCTACAACTGGTCATTTGGTTGACCTCTCAAGTGTTAATGATGAACACTTTGCTTCAGGTAGCATGGGTAAAGGTTTTGCTATTAAACCTACTGATGGAGCAGTCTTTGCACCAATTAGTGGTACCGTTCGTCAAGTTCTTCCTACTCGCCATGCAGTTGGTATTGAAAGTGAAGATGGTGTCGTTGTTCTTATCCACGTTGGTATTGGAACAGTTAAACTTAAAGGTGAAGGATTCATTAGTTACGTAGAACAAGGTCAACATGTTGAAGTTGGAGACAAACTTCTTGAGTTCTGGCCACCAATTATTGAGAAAAATGGTCTTGATGACACAGTGCTTGTCACTGTAACTAATTCTGAAAAATTCAGTGCTTTCCATCTTGAAAAAGAAGTTGGAGAAAAGGTAGAAGCTTTGTCTGAAGTTATTACTTTCAAAAAAGGAGAGTAATCTATGAACACAACTGAAAAAATTCAAACTTACTTAAACGATCCAAAGATTGTTAGCGTAAATACTGTTGACGCTCACTCAGATCATAAGTATTTTGAATCACTTGCAGAATTTTCTGAAGGAGAGATGAAGTTAAGACAATCTCTTAATGGAAAATGGAAAATTCACTATGCTCAGAATACAAATCAAGTTTTAAAAGACTTTTATAAAACAGAATTTGATGAAACTGACTTGAATTTCGTCAATGTACCAGGTCATTTGGAACTTCAAGGTTTTGGTTCTCCACAATATGTGAATACCCAATATCCTTGGGATGGTAAAGAATTCCTTCGTCCACCTCAAGTTCCTCAAGAATCAAATGCTGTTGCATCATACGTTAAACATTTTACCTTGAATGATGCATTGAAAGATAAAAAAGTATTTATCTCATTCCAAGGGGTTGCCACTTCCATCTTTGTATGGGTCAATGGTAACTTCGTAGGATATAGTGAAGACTCATTTACACCTAGTGAATTTGAAATTAGTGATTACCTTGTTGAAGGTGATAACAAGTTGGCAGTAGCTGTTTATCGTTACTCTACAGCAAGCTGGTTGGAAGACCAAGACTTCTGGAGACTGTACGGTATTTTCAGAGATGTTTACTTGTATGCTATTCCAAAAGTTCACGTTCAAGATCTCTTTGTTAAGGGAGATTATGATTACCAAACAAAATCAGGTCAATTGGATATTGATTTGAAGACTGTTGGTGATTACGAAGATAAGAAGATTAAATATGTTCTTTCAGATCATAAAGGCATCGTTACAGAAGGTGATGCATCTGTTAATGCTGACGGTGAACTATCTGTAAGTCTTGAAGATCTTCAAATCAAACCTTGGAGTGCTGAAAGTCCTAAACTTTACAATTTGACCCTTCATGTTTTGGATGATGACCAAGTTGTTGAAGTCGTTCCAGTTAAAGTTGGATTTAGACACTTCGAAATTAAAGATAAACTCATGCTTTTGAATGGTAAGAGAATTGTCTTTAAAGGGGTTAACAGACACGAATTTAACGCTAGAACAGGACGTTGTATCACTGAAGAAGATATGCTTTGGGATATCAAAGTGATGAAACAACATAACATCAATGCTGTTCGTACTTCTCACTATCCTAACCAAACACGTTGGTATGAATTGTGTGATGAATATGGACTTTATGTTATCGATGAAGCCAACCTTGAAACCCACGGTACATGGCAAAAACTTGGTCTAAGCGAACCTTCATGGAATATCCCAGCTAGTGAACCAGAATGGTTGCCTGCTTGTTTGGATCGTGCCAATAACATGTTCCAACGTGATAAGAACCATGCTAGTGTTATCATTTGGTCTTGTGGTAATGAATCATATGCTGGTAAAGATATTGCTGACATGGCTGACTACTTCCGTAGTGTTGACAATACTCGTCCAGTTCACTATGAAGGTGTTACATGGTGTCGTGAATTTGATTACATTACTGATATCGAAAGTCGCATGTATGCGAAACCAGCTGATATCGAAGAATACCTCACTAACAATCCTCAAAAACCTTATATTTCATGTGAATACATGCATACAATGGGTAACTCTGGTGGTGGATTGAAACTCTACACTGACTTAGAGAAGTATCCAGAATACCAAGGTGGCTTTATTTGGGACTTCATTGACCAAGCTATTTACAAACCACTTCCAGATGGTAGCGAATTCCTATCATATGGTGGTGACTGGCATGATAGACCTTCTGACTACGAATTTTGTGGAAATGGTATTATCTTTGCAGATCGTACCCTAACTCCAAAACTTCAAACGGTTAAACACCTTTACTCTAATATTAAGATTGCTGTTGATGAAAAATCAGTAACTATCAAGAATGATAATGTCTTTGAAGATCTTTCTGCTTATACTTTCCTAGCTAGAGTTTACGAAGATGGTAGAAAAGTAAGTGAAAGTGAATATCACTTTGATGTTAAACCAGGTGAAGAAGCAACATTCCCAGTTGAATTCGCAGTTGGAGCTTCAAATGCTGAACGAGTTTACGAAGTTGCTTGTGTTCAGAAGGAAGCAACTGAATGGGCTCCTAAAGGTCATGAAATTGTTCGTGGTCAATATGTTGCTGAAAAGATTAGCACTGAAACACCAGTTAAGGCTCCTTTGAATGTTGTTGAAGGCGACTTCAACATCGGAATCCAAGGACAAAACTTCTCAATCTTGCTTTCACGTGCACAAAATACTCTAGTATCTGCTAAGTATAACGGTGTTGAATTCATTGAGAAAGGTCCTAAACTTAACTTTACTCGTGCATACACTGACAACGATCGTGGTGCTGGATATCCATTCGAAATGGCAGGCTGGAAAGTTGCTGGAAACTATAGCAAGGTTACTGATACTCAAATTCAAATCGAAGATGACTCTGTTAAAGTGACTTATGTTCATGAATTGCCAGGCTTGTCTGATGTCGAAGTTAAGGTAACTTACCAAGTTGACTACAAGGGTCGAATCTTTGTTACTGCAAACTACAATGGTAAAGCAGGCTTGCCAAACTTCCCTGAATTTGGTCTAGAATTTGCTATTGGTTCTCAATTTACAAACCTTAGCTATTATGGATACGGTGCAGAAGAAAGTTACCTTGATAAACTTCCTGGTGCCTATCTTGGTCGATATGAAACTTCTGTTGAAAAGACATTTGCTCCATATCTAATGCCACAAGAATCTGGTAATCACTATGGTACTCGTGAATTTACAGTATATGATGATAACCACAATGGTCTTAAATTCACCGCACTTAATAAGGCATTCGAATTCAGTGCTTTGCGTAACAGTACTGAACAAATCGAAAATGCTCGTCATCAATATGAGTTGCAACAATCTGATGCTACTTGGATTAAAGTTCTTGCTGCTCAAATGGGTGTCGGTGGTGACGACTCATGGGGTGCTCCAGTTCATGACGAATTCTTGCTTAGCCCATCAGATAGCTATCAATTGAGCTTCATGATTGAACCACTCAACTAAAGTATTATTGGGCTTTGCCTCCAACAATATATTTGATAAAGGAAACTCGAAAGGGTTTCCTTTTGTCATGGTTTGAAGTAAGAAAAAAGGAAACAGACCTCTGTTTCCTTTTAAAATATAACTCAGTTTTCAATTCCCTTAAAAATAGGAGTGGTCTAGTAAAATTATGAAAAAGTGAGTTAAAGTTATTGATAAAGAAAAGGGACTAAACCACTCCCGATTCGTTAATGATTTTTTGTAGCTTTGACGAAACTTGAAGTTTATGCCTTTAAGTTTCACTTAATGACACTCTATCTAATATAAGTATACAACTTTGAGTTTAGATGTCCAAAAAGAAGGCTCTTTGTTTTCTTGACTGCTTTGTGTTCGGCGACTATTATTGTCAATAAAAATTTAGGAGCTCGTTGATTTCACTTAGAATATAGTAATGTTCTATGAAAACGTGTACAATAGTAGTTAGAGAAATAAACATAGATTGGAGAAGATTGATGACATCATCTTTTGAAGACTTCACAGAAAAAGCAGAAGCATTCTTAGAGGAGCATATTACAGAGTATCTCAGTGTGGACATGGCTCTTGAAGATTTTGCAAGACAATACAACCAAGGGCTTTTTGATGAGATCACTTCCCCAGATTCAAAGCAGGAGAGAGTCTGGAAGCTTATTGAAGAGGCTTATCATTATTATGAGGACGATCCTTCAAGAAGTCAGGAATTTTTGACAGAAGCTTTAAAACTAGATCCTGAAAATCTTGATGCTAAGCAGATGCTCTTAACCTTTCAAAGTCCACTTGAACATCTAAAAGGCCTAATTGCTTTAGAAAAAGAGCAAAGGTCCAAGTGGGAGCAAGGTCCAAAAATGGGCTGGGTTAACCTTGACGAGCGCCCTTATTTGTCTTTGAAGTATAATCTTGCTAAATTTTATTTAAGTAACAGTATGCAAAGGTTCGCTATTAAGGAATTTGAAGAGATTCTAGCGATGGATGTTAAAGATCACATGGGTGTTCGTTACGAATTGATGGCTACCTATTGTAATCTGGAGGAGTTTGATAAGGCTAAGAGCTTTTTTGAATGTGAGCAAATGGAATATCATGAAGAAGATTTGATGATAGTACCAATGATGACCGTCTCACTAATGACGGGACATATTGAGGATGCGGATTTCTATTTTGATCTTCTCTATGCAAAAAATCCAGAGTTCGAAAATTATTTAAAAATGATTGAACAAGGTGATGAAGAAAGTCTTGTTGCCGAAACGCTTAAAGTCAACCCTATCTTATTTGAAGCCAATAGTATGCAAAGTCTTTTGATGGTTTTTAATCAAGTCGTTGATCTGTCCCAGTCAGAATATTATTTTACTTGGTTAATCGAAAAATATCGTGCAAAACGTCCACAAAGACAAGTTTGGAAAAAGAAAAATCCAGAATTGCACAAACTAATTAGAGAATTGGAAAAAAGTATAGAACCAAGCAAAGCCCTCCAAGGTCTTTCAATAAGTGTGGAACGTATACTTCGTCAACATGGCTTAATAGAGTTTAAAGATTTTAAAAAGAAAACGGAAGAGGAAGTATCAGCCATTAGAGGAGTTGGAAAGGTGAGCATGCAAATCCTCAAAGAAAATGGTGTTGTCTTTAAAAAGAAGCGGAAAAAGAAGTAAGTCAACATCATACTAGCCGTAGTAAATCTTTGCATTTTTGACTTATCTTTTTTAAGATAGTACTATTTAAAAAAAGAATTGGAGAAAAGCATGGAAACATATACACTTTCAAATGGGGTTTTGATTCCTAAAATTGGTTTTGGAACTTGGCAGATTGCAGAAGGGGAGGAAGCTTATAACAGCGTTAGCTTTGCACTTAAGGCAGGTTATACGCATATTGATACAGCGCAAATCTACGGTAACGAGGTTTCTGTAGGTAAGGCGATTGCTGATAGTGATGTGGCACGTGAGGATATTTTCCTAACAACCAAACTTTGGAATGACAAGCACGATTATGACTTGGCTAAGGCCTCTATCGACGAGTCTCTCGAAAGACTAGGTGTGGATTATATGGATCTGTTGCTTATCCACTGGCCAAATCCAAAGGCTCTTCGTGAGAATGATGCTTGGAAAGCTGGCAATGCAGGGGCTTGGAAGGCAATGGAAGAAGCCTACAAAGATGATAAGGTTCGTGCTATTGGGGTGTCTAATTTCATGCAACATCATCTTGAAGCTCTTCTTGAAACGGCTGAGATTGTTCCACAGGTTAACCAAATTCTCTTGGCTCCAGGTTGTGCTCAAGAAGAGTTGGTTGCCTATTGCCAAGAGCGTGATATTCTTCTTGAAGCTTACAGTCCACTAGGTACTGGTAGTATTTTTAGAAATGAAGACGTTGAAGCAGTAGCTGAACGTAACGGAAAATCTGTTGCTCAAGTTGCCCTACGTTGGAGCCTTCAAAAAGGTTTCTTGCCACTGCCTAAGTCAGTGACACCAAAAAATATCGAAGCCAACTTGGATATCTTTGACTTTGATTTGTCAGAAAAAGACATGGCAGTCTTGGATAAGATTCAAGGCATCAAGACTCAGGATAACCCTGACACAGTTAACTTTTAATAGAACAAAAGCAACTCGTAAGGGTTGTTTTTTATTGTTTTACGAATAAAAGTATGAACCTATCATCAAAATTGACAAAAAGGAGGAGTGGTAATACAATGGTGTTACAAAAGAGAACGAGGTTAAGGATATGACAACAATTACATTGAAGGTTTCAGAAGCAGATAAGAAGTTCATGCAGGCAATTGCGAAATTCGAAGGGATTTCCTTGTCAGAATTAATTCGTACCAAAACTTTAGAAGCCATTGAGGATGAATACGATGCTAGAGTCGCTGATTTGGCCTTAGCAGAATATGAGGAGTATCTAGAAAATGGTGGGGAGGTGCTCAATTGGGATGACCTATAAGATAGTACCAACCCCTAAATTTGCCAAAAGTTTTAAAAAGTTAGATCCTTTCGTTAGGAAACAAATTAAGTCTTATCTCAATCGTGTCACAGATAATCCAAGAGCTAAGGGAAAGGCCTTGGTAGCCAATCGGACCGGACAATGGCGTTATCGTATTGGTGCCTATCGTGTCATTGTCAATATTCAAGATAACGAACTAGTTATTCTGGCACTTGAAGTAGGTCATAGACGTGATATTTATTAGTTTTAAGATTCAGGATGACCCCGATACTGTTAATTTTTAATAGAACAAAAGCAACTCGTAAGGGTTGTTTTTTGCTTGTCTCTTTTGATTTGTTATAATGAAACTATCATTTTTTTATTTACGGATGGGAGTTACGTAATGGAGTCTCGAAATCTTTTGCCTCAGAACACCCGTATGATGGCAAATTTACTCAGTTTTTCAGGGGGAGCTTTGGATGTCTTTTGTCATATGTATTACCATAGTTTGGTTGCTACTCAGACGGGGAACATTCTTCTGTTAGTTGCTGACTGGCGTAGTAGCAGCATGTATTATAATATTTTGAGAAGCTTCTCGATTTTGTTCTTTACTGTTGGTTTTCTCTTTGGCATGTGGTTTAAAGATCATCGTAAGAATGCCTACTGGCGTGTTTATGGTCTACTTCCTCTTTGTGTGATGACTGCCATTCTACCATTCTTGACACCAAATGCCCTATTAGAGCTTCCGATTATTGCTTTTTCTGCAGGTGTCATGATGAAGACTTTTACCGGCAGTCAGATTGAAAATCATCCCTTTGTGATTTTTATGACTTCGGGCAATTATCGAAGGATGCTGACGGCACTTTACTATGTTATTGGGGATAGCGGAGATCAGAAAGAATATCGTCGCCAGGCGGTCAATTATGGTTTTGTCGTAGGTAGTTTTGTGGTTGGTGCAGTTGTATCAGCTCTTCTGATGCACTTCATTTATATTAAGTCAATCTGGCTAATCACAATTAGCTTGATTACGATTATGGTTTACTATTCATCAGAGGTGAAACGTTTGGGACTCAAGGAAACCAATCTTTAGGCATTTTTGTAGTAATTATTTTTGATAAAAATAGACTTGTGTTATAATCTTGGTTATATTAACTTTTTTTAACCTTAGATAAAGGAGAATTAAGATGCCTGTAGTAAGTAATGATTTTTCAGATATTGTATATAACCGTCGTTCCATTCGCAACTTTGATACTTCTGTCAAGATTCCACGAGAAGAATTGTTGGAAATTTTAGATAAAACTGTTACGGCCCCATCATCAGTCAACATGCAACCTTGGCGTTTTGTCGTCGTTGATAGTGAGGTGGGCAAGGAAAAATTGGAACCCTTTGTCAGCTACAATGGATTACAAAATGAGACATCATCAGCCATGGTTCTCATTTTTGCGGATTTGAAGAGCCAAGAAAGAGCAGAAGAAATCTATGGTAAGGCCGTTGCGCAAGGAAAAATGCCTGAAGAGGTCAAAGAAAAACAACTGTCCAGCATTGTACCAATGTATGAAAATGCTCCTCGAGACGTCATGAATGAAATTGTCCACATCGATGCCAGCCTTGCCGCTATGCAATTGATGTTGGTTGCTCGATCATACGGCTATGATACCAACGCTATCGGTGGCTATAAAAAAGAAGGTCTTGCCAAAGCCTTCGGACTTGAAGCTGATCGTCATGTACCAGTCTTGCTCATTGCTCTTGGAAAAGCCAATGAAGAAGGTTTCGAGTCTGTTCGTTTGAATGCTTCTGATGTGACGACTTTTGCTTAATAAATAATTGACCGTAAGTCTTGGAAGTGGAGGCTTACGGTTTTTAATTTTCCTTTTAGGCTATCAATAACTCATAATGCACCTTGTCATTAATTTGGCTTTTTGTTAAGATGAAAGAAAAAGTGAGCGTATCATTGGAGGATTAAGACATGGCACGTATTTTACAGATTGAAGACAATGAGGATATCCAGAATATTCTTTTTAACTTGTTTTCTGGAGAACATGATATTATCCAAGCCTACTCTGGGACTGAAGGAGAGCTTTTGTTTCAAAGTCAAGAGATTGATTTGGTTCTCTTAGATATCATGTTGCCAGGTAAGGGTGGTGAAGAAGTGCTTAAGTTTATCAGACAAAGAAGCTCTGTTCCTGTCATTATGTTGACAGCCTTGGGTGACAAGCACTTGATTAGCCAGTACTTACTTGATGGTGCAAATGATTATATCGTTAAGCCCTTTGATCTTGAAGAAGTTTATGCGCGTGTCTCGGTTCAACTACGTGAACACAGCAAGGGAAGTGGTAGGCCTGATAACATCTATCAAGTCAAAAATATCACGATAAACCCAGACAGTTTTGAAGTCTCCTGTCAGGGCAAAGTCATTCGTTTGGGTAAGAAAGAGTTTCAAATTTTCCACACACTCCTTCAAAATCCAAAGAAAATTTTTACTAAAGAGGACCTTTATGAGACGGTTTGGGAAGCCCCTTATCTATTAGGTGATAATACATTGAATGCACAGTTGAGTAATCTACGAAAGAAACTAGCACAAGTGGATGAAAGTTCAGAGTATATCGAAACGATTTGGGGCTTAGGTGTGCGACTTAAAGGAGGAGACTGATGGAAGGACTGCTTATTGTATTGATAGGACTTCTTCTGGGAGCGACTACCTGTCTAGTTCGTTACTATTTGGCTGTAAAATCTCTCTCAAAGCAGATTGAAGAAAAGCTAGTTGAAGAAAGCCATCGACGAATTACTCTGAAAAATCAGCCAAAATCTTTAGTTATCCTGACGAATCAGATTGAGTCTCTCTTTAACCATGTTGAAAAGACTAAGCTTGTCGCTCTTCAAGAAAAGAAAACCATGGACATGGCTATCAGTAATATTGCCCATGATATACGAACGCCACTGACAGTAGCGAGCGGATATGCTCAGCAAAGTCTTCGAAGTTGTAGTGAAGATGACATGGCTATGGAGAAGATTTCTAAGAATCTACTGACTGTTTCAAAGCGTTTGGAAGCCTTGTTGGAATATCGACGATTAACAGAGGGGGCCATCCAACCACAATTTCAAGATGTGGACTTTTCTCAACTTGTGGTTAAGTCTATCCTGCCTTACTATGACATGTTTCAGGAGACAGGGATTACACTAGATATTCAAGTAGCTCCTGATATCCAATGTGAAATGGATGCTGATATTTTTGAACGTCTATTTCAGAATATTGTCAGTAACGTTCTAAAACATGGTAAGACTAAAGCTCAACTAACACTGCAGAAAAAGGATGATGGTATTATTTTATCAGTTAGTAATATGGTACAACAGCCGATTCAGCATCTGGACCAACTAACGACCCGATTTTATTCTGAAAACCTGTCAGACACCGAGGATTCCTCTGGACTTGGACTTTATATCACCGAACACTTAGTTCAAGTCTTAGATGGTGAGTTGCAACTGGCCTATGAGAATGAATGGTTCTATTTAACAGTGAGGTTAAAATAATTTCGGAAAACAACTCAATCACCGATTGGATTTAGCAAAAAATCTTTGATTCTATTTGCTATCAGTGATAGAATGGAGATGTTGAGAGGATATCGTAGGACGACTGGTAACAGAGCGTTCAAAGGTACCAACTTCTGGTACGGGTGCGGTGCTACCTTCAGCTTCAGGCTGTAAAGAACCCTTACTGACATTGGTCCTCTTTTTTATATTTTAGATTTTGAAAGAATCCATAAATTTATACAATCTCTCGTAAATAAAATAGATATCTTCAAAGTAAACAAACACTTCTACATCAAAAATATGATTTGTATTGCTCCTTCGAAGCGAATCTGATTTGAAGTCATATAAGAAAAATAACATTGCGCGCGTGCACGATGTTATTTTTGTTCTCATAAATCTTGTTTTTCAAAGGTAATCAAGCCCAAAGCTGTGAATGCTAAGATAAATCCTACTGCCACGATCGCGGTATTTTGAATGATAGTTTTATCTGCGGTCAAGGCGTAATTAAAGTTGAGTGACAAGTATTTCAAAATTTCTACTTTAGGGAAGATTGCTGCTGGTACGGTTAAAGCTACTAAACCAAGGGTGTAAGTCACAAAGGTTGTCACGATAGAATGTGTGAGGTAGAGGGCAACCGTGGTCAGACTTACCCAAGCTAGATTACACAAGAATTGGAGAAGGAAAGTTAAGGCAAAGTTTCTAACAAAGTGATCAGGTACAGTTCCAAGACCGTGGCAAAGAGTACCCAGAACAAAGGCAAGACCGTAAGACAAGAGGAGTTGTCCTAGAGTGATTGCTACAATAACGGTTGCCTTGGCAAAGAAGAATCCACTCCGTGAAATGCCAGAGGTGAGATTATTCTTGTACAATTTTTGTGCTAAATCAACACCCAAAATGATAGAGACCACAATTAAAGTGAAAAGGACTGTCATGGAGATACTACTAGAGTAATTAATCAGTGATCCGACACCAGTCCACGAAGAGGCGCTTTTAACGGCTTGTTTTGCCCCAGTTTCTACGCCTACATGCCCTGTGACTCCCAATAGGACACCAGAAATAATGTTTAGGGCTAGGATAATTTCAGAAATCCAAAATCCTTTAGAACGGAAGAGTCGATAGAAATCAGCGTGAATATTGTGTAACATGGCTCTACCTCCTTTCTGAATCTACTAGTTGTGTGAAGTAGTTTTCTAAGTTTTGACGTTTGTAGTAAATTTCATCGATGTCAACTTCTTGTTTAACCAGCTCCTTGACAATTGTCTTTATAACATGGGATTTGTCAAAAATATGAATTTCATTGTCGCTGTTAACCACTTTGAAGTGTTGATGGAGTTGGTCTTGGAGAATGCGACTAGCCAGGGCTAATTGATTTGTCTTAAGAACGATATAGTCTTCGCTGAGATGATCGAATTCGTCCTTAGTGATTTCACGGATGATGTGACCGTGGTCAATAATGCCAAAGCGGGTTGAAACCTGATAGAGTTCAGACAAGATGTGGCTGGAGATGAGAACTGTCATACCTTGCTCTTCGCTCAATTTTTTAATCATTTGGCGGAATTCTTTAATAGCTACTGGGTCAAGACCATTAATCGGTTCATCCAAAATAAGTAGGTCTGGTTTTGCAATTAGTGCAATGGCGATACCTAGACGTTGCTTCATCCCCAGTGAGAAACTACGAAATTTTTTCTTGCCAGTGTGACCGAGTCCAACCGTATCAAGGATTTCATCAATGACCTTGTCAGGATTTGGAACGTGATGAATCTTGCAGTAGTAACGTAGATTTTGACGTGCATTGAGATGATTAAGGGCAACTGGTGTTTCAATCACAGAACCAACACGTTTCAGTGCGTGAGTCCACTCTGATTTGGAGGTAGAGTGGAAGAGGGAAACACTACCTTGGCTAGGGCGGATGAGTTTAGTGATGACCTTAATCAGTGTTGTCTTACCTGCCCCGTTTCTTCCGATAAGGCCATAGATCTCACCCTTTTCTAAGGTCAGGTTTACATTGTCGAGTGCTAGGTGTTGGCCGTAACGTTTAGTCAGATGTCTGACCTCAAGTACCTTTTTCATGATAAGTCTCCTTTCGTTTATTTGATACCGCTTTCTTTTCATCTTTATTGTAGTATAAAGTCATTAAATAAACATCAAGAAATTCTCAAATATTTCTTAAATTTTTCAAGAAATCATGAAAATGGTGGTGACTAAATTCTGAGAGTGTTCGCTTTAACCCACGGTTAAGGTAAGTCCTTTTCCTTTGTGCTATAATGATAGTGAATGTTTAATACAAGGCCGAGTATGGCCTTTTTCTAGGAGTCTTTTATGACAAACTATTTGATTCGAAGTTTTCTCTGGTTTCGTGAGCGTGGTTTTGTTCAAATTACACAGAAAACTTTGGTTTCCCTTTTTCCCTTTTTTCTATTTTCAGGGATTATTCGGGTGATTTCGCTATCTGTTTTTTCGGAGATGGGTTATATTAATCAACTTTTTTCAGTTTCTGATTGGTTGCCTGCCTTTAAAACGTCCGGTCAGGTACTTATTAATCTTTCTAATTTTCTAGGTGGATTAGCAGGTCCCTTATCGACTTATTTTGCTGGAAAATACACAGCTGGCCACTATGGTAGAAGTACTGGTACGGCCGGTGTGACCTCCCTTTTGGTCAGTTTGATTATAGGGTCGCAAGAGTTACTAATGTCTCCACTAAACGATGGTGATTTGACGCGTATCAATTTACCGGCTTCAATTAATATTATGTTGGCTATCTTCGTGGGTTATCTGGTTGGTCAGATCTTCCGATTTTCAAGAGCCAGTGATGACCAAATTGTGGATAAGGACTATATTTATCAGCCTAAGACAGTTCGTCCCATATTTTTGTCCTTAATTTTGGCAATTGGGCTTAATATTCTATTGGTTTTTGGTGAACGGGAAAATATTTTTCAGGCTGTTAGACAGTTTACATCGACCATTACCGTCACTGGTAATCATCTTTTCTCAACATTTATGATGGGCCTTTTGAGCACTTTTTCTGCTTGGATTGGGAATAGTCAGGCCTTCGCTCTCAATTCCATAGCTGAAGATAGCTTTGCTTTGGAAAATCTGACTTATGCGGTTTCTCACCATACGACGACAGGGCTTCCCCACCTTTTTACTCTGACAAATCTTTATCACAGTTATGGTTTGGTTGCCGGTGTTGGATCAGTCTTGGCTCTCTTGGTAGCCCTTCTTTTAACTTCAACCAGTTATAAGGACAAGAAAGTCAGTTTACTTAGTGTTTTCCCTAGTCTCTTTAATAATGGCGCTCCTTTGATGGTGGGTGTACCAGTTTTGCTTAATCTGGTTTATCTGGTTCCCTTTCTTTTAGCACCAATGGTCAACATGGGAATAGCAGCAATTGCTTTGGTACTTCGTCTTATGCCGGCGGCAGTTTATCCTGTGCCAGATGGTACCCCTAGCCTGCTCTATGCTTTTATCGGTACTGGCGGTAGCCTTCGTGCCTTGGCTGTTAGTCTGTTTTGTTTTGCGGTTGATGTCGCTATCTTTATTCCTTTTGTAAGACTTTCTAATAAGGTACAACACGGTTTAAAAGAGGAAGGAGAAACTAATGAAGCTCAATAAAAAAATGAAGTTGGTCTTTGTATTGGTTGCTGTCTTTCTCATCGGCTTAGCGGTGCCTTCTTATAGTTGGACCAAAAAAAATGTCAAGGAAATTGAGACTTTCTACAACTCGAAATTGTCTCCTATTATCATGATTCCGGGGAGTTCCGCTACGGAAAATCGTTTTGATGGTCTCGTACGTAAGCTAAATCAAGATCGCCGTGGGGCTAAGCATAGCCTCCTCAAGGTCAAGGTTTGGAACAATGGGCGTATTACCTTTGAAGGAAAAATCAAAAAAAATGACAATGAACCTATTATTGTTATCGGCTTTGAAAATAACAACGACGGCTACAGCAATATCAAAAAACAAGCCAAAATGATGAATCAGGCCTTTGAAGCCCTACAAAATAAATATAATTTTAATAATTTCAAAGGTCTGGCCCACTCCAATGGTGGTTTGATTTATACGGCTTTTATTGAAAATTATCTGGATGACTACGACGTCAAGATTAATTCGCTGATGACCATAGGGACACCTTATAATTTCACTGAAACTAATATCAAGAATAAATCGGTCATGCTGGCGGATTTCATAGCGGCCAAGAAAAAAATTCCATCAACACTTCATGTCTATTCGGTAGCAGGGACTATCACCTATGACTCAGACGAGTTGGTTCCTGATGCCAGTGTTTCAGCTGGGAAGTACATCTATCAGAATCAGGCAAAGAGCTATACCGAAATCACTGTTACGGGTGAAGATGCCCAGCACTCGGACTTGCCAACCAATGATGAAGTTGTGGAACTTGTCAAACAACATATCGAAGGGCAAGGTGTCCGTAAGAAGCAAAAGACTAAGCTAGAGCCACAGTAAGAACCGTATTTATAAAGCTTTAGTTACAAATGAGAATTTAAAGAACAGATAGAGACTTGAAAGGCTATCTGTTTTTTTATGTAAAATCGAGAGAATCTTTAATGTTGTAACTCATTGATTTACAACTTGATTTTTGTTATAATCAATAAAATGATACGATTAAATGGGAGGTTTCTGTTATGCAAATTCCAAGTCGGTTTACCATCGCTATTCACATTTTAACCTTAATTGCACTGAACAAGGACAATGAAACCAAGTTAACCAGCGACTTTATGGCTGGTAGTGTGGGCGTTAACCCGGTTATTATCCGCAAAACCCTATCGCAACTTAAGAAAGCAGACTTGATTTCAGTTCAAAGAGGTACAGGTGGGGCCGCATTAGTCAAATCGCCAGAGGAAATTAATCTTCTACAGGTTTATCGTGCTGTTGATAGCATTGGCCCTAGTGGTCAACTCTTTAGTTTCCATGACCATCCAAACCCAGCCTGTCCTGTAGGTCGCAATATCCATGGCATCTTGGATCAGAGCCTAGAGGATGTTCAACTTGCTATGGAAAAAGAACTGCAAAAGAAAACCCTGGCTGGTATTTTAAAGGATGCCAAGACTCATTGGAAGGAAGCAGGGGCTTGATGTTTAAACATGAGACACCAAGAAATCGAAAGTTGTTCGGTTTCTTTTTTATTTTCCAAGATGTAATAATTGACATTACAATAAAACTAAGTATAATAATGTCATATAAAAGATTACAACACAGGAGAAAATCATATGACATACGATTATAAAAGTAAGATTTACTTGGCAGAAGCAGTGCTAAATGTTAAGGATTTGGCTGGTCAGACGACCTTTTATACACAGATTATAGGACTTGATATTTTACCCAAACGGAAATAGAAGTTTTTTTGGGAGCTGGAAACAAGCCCTTGGTCCACTTGATTCAAACCAATCGTGAGGAAGCGGTCAAGTCCAGTTATGGTCTTTACCATATGGCGATTTTATTGCCTTCTTGCGAGGATCTGGCAGATATTTTCAAACATATTGCTGAGCTGAACTATCCATTTGTCGGTGCAGCTGATCACGGTTATAGTGAAGCCCTTTATTTGGAAGACCTTGAGGGCAATGGCATTGAACTCTATCGAGATAAGCCTGTCGCCGAATGGGATATTCGTGAGGATGGTCGCATCGTTGGTGTAACAGAAGAACTCTCAGCCCAAGAAATTTACGAGATGGGACGAAAGGTTGAACCTTTTGTGATAGCTAAGGATACTCGTATGGGGCATATTCACTTATCGGTCAAAGATAGTCAGTCATCGACAGCCTTCTACCAAGATGTTTTGAACCTAGACGATAAGTTCACTGTTCCATCTGCCAGTTGGATTGCTTCAGGTGATTATCATCATCACTTGGCTGTTAACGAATGGGGTGGGAAAAACTTAGCCAAACGTGACAAAGATATGCCTGGCTTGGCCTATTATGTTGTTGAAGTGGCAAATAAGGAAGACTTGATTGCCATTGCAGAACGTGCTAAAAATCGTGGAGCCGAAGTCAAATGGTTATCTTCTAATGCTTCAACATTCGAGGATAGTGATGGTATTTTGACACGGGTAAGAAAAAATATTAATAATTAGTGATTTTTTGAGTCGTAACTATTGACATTACATTTAAAACCGATATAATAGTCATTGTAATCAAAGTTATTACAAATAAACTAAACAATTTTAACAATTAACATATATCACAAAGAATGAGGAAATAACGATGACAAACTTTACAGATTTACAAACAAAACGCCGTTCTATCTATGCATTGGGAAAAGATATAGAACTTTCAAATCAAGAATTGATTGATACTATCCAAGGAGCGGTTCTTAACACACCAACAGCCTTCAACTCACAAACATCACGTGTGGTAATCTTGTTGGATGAAGAATCAGATGCTTTCTGGAATGAGATTGCTTACTCTGAACTTGAAAAAGTAACACCG
The DNA here is from genome assembly GCA_934229725.1 of uncultured Streptococcus sp. GTDB lineage: Bacteria > Bacillota > Bacilli > Lactobacillales > Streptococcaceae > Streptococcus. The sequence continues at coordinate 76,023 of CAKQDX010000004.1, read as the reverse complement.
GCAGAAGCCTTCGAGGGAACAAAAGAACGTTTGAAAGGTTTTGCCCAAGCTAAGGGAACAATTCTCTTCTATGAAGACCAAGATGTGGTGAAAGGCCTTCAAGAGCAGTTCCCACTTTATGCAGAGAACTTCCCAATTTGGTCAGAACAAGGTCACGGAATCGCCCTTTATGCAACATGGTTGGCTTTGGCTGAGAAGAATATCGGCATGAACGTGCAACAATATAACCCACTTGTTGATGCACAATTGGCTGAAAAATATGATATCCCAGAGAACTGGAAGCTCCGTGCCCAAGCACCATTTGGTCAAATCGTAGCACCAGCTGGAGATAAGGATATCCAAACAGAAGGCCGTTTCAAAGTATTTGGCGACAAATAATCGCTTTAATTTAGTCAGTCGGTTATGTACTGACTGAACAAAATCATGATGATAAGACAAGAAAGTAGCAGGATTGAGGAATCTTGCTAGTTTTTTAACTAGTAATGCAAACTAATCTATAAATTGATTTTTGAAACCCTTTTCATTACAATAGAGATACAGAAAAGGAGACAGAGATGAAGTATATTGATTTTGCTGAAAATGAGCGTTTATCAACGATAGTCCTTGGGATAATGCGGATTAGCCAGATGAGTGAAGACGAGGTGGAGGCCTTGGTAGAGGCAGCCTTGTCAATTGGAATCAACACCTTTGATTTGGCGGATATTTATGGCAATGGCCAGTGTGAGGTCCTGCTGGGTAGAGTTCTCAAGCGTCGTCCGGATCTTCGGGACCAGATGTGGATCCAGTCCAAGTGTGGCATTCGCAAAGACGGCTTTACCTATTTTGATTTTTCTAAGGACTATATTTTGGACTCAGTTGACGGCATTTTGGAGCGTTTGCAGATTGAGCGCTTAGATAGTCTTCTCCTTCACCGACCGGATGCTCTCATGGAGCCTGAAGAAGTGGCAGCAGCTTTTGACCGCTTGGAGCAAGCTGGCAAGGTCCGCCATTTCGGGGTGTCCAATCAAAATCCCATGATGATGGAATTGCTTAAAACGGCTGTCAAACAGCCACTCAAGGTCAACCAGTTGCAGTTGAGTGCTGCTTTTACACCAAGTTTTGACGCTGGTTTTCATGTTAATATGGAAGGGCCAAAATCAGCTGTGCGAGATGGCAGTGTCTTTGAGTATTGTCGCTTAACTGATACGGTGATTCAGGCTTGGTCTGTCCTCCAACATGGCTATTTCAAGGGGAATTTTGTCGGCAAGGAAGAGTTTGCGGTCCTCAATCATGTCCTTAATGATTTGGCGAAGAAATACCAGGTCACTCCGACAGCCATCGCCCTTGCTTGGGTCCTCCGCTATCCGGGTAAGATGCAGGCTGTCATCGGAACGACCAAGCCCCAGCATGTCCTTGAAGCAGGGAAAGCAGCAACTGTTACCCTAACGCGCAAGGAATGGTACCAAATCTACTTGGCTGCAGGTAATGATTTGCCTTAGAATCTTGTTAGTAAACCAGACTTCACTTGTATCAGTGGTCTGGTTTTTTTGTCTTTTACTTTATAGATTTTTCTTGACAAGTCTTTCTTTTTTATGGTATTCTTTAGGAAACAATTGTTGCGCAACAATTGTTGCGTGAAAGGAGTATTATGCCACCAAAGGTTAAATTTAGTAAAGAGACTATGATTGGGACAGCTTTACAATTGGTGAGAGAAGAGGGCCTGGCTAGTTTGACGGCTCGAGCATTAGCGGAGCAACTGGGAGCTACACCGAGAGTCATTTTTGGGCAATTTGCAAATATGGCTGAGTTACAAGCAGAGGTTATAGGTGCTGCGGAAATGGTCGTGGTGGAGTATATTCGCAAGGCTTTAGAAGATGAGAAGCCTTTTCGATCTGTCGGGGTTGCTTATATCCTGTTCGCCTCAAAGGAGCCCCAACTCTTTCAATTGCTTTTCCAAAATCCTAGCAAAGATCCGATTCGTCGCTTTCAAGATTTTCTTCCCATAAAGGATCATAGTTACCAATTGGTTCTGGATTCGATTGTCGCAGACTATCCGTTGACGTTAGAGGAGGCTAGTCGCTTGTACCAGCATTTATTTATCTACTCACACGGAATGGCCTCTATGGTTGCTTCTGGTATTTATCAGTTCAGCATGGAAGAAGTGATAGGATTATTGACAGAAGTTTGTCAATCTCTCATCAAAGAAATGGTAGGAAAGAAATGATTCAACTAGAAAATGTTCACAAAAGTTACGGCCAAACTAAGGTCTTAAAAAGGATTGATTTGCAGATTCAAGATAAGGATGATGTGGTTATCCTAGGTCCTTCTGGATCAGGAAAGTCAACCCTCTTAAACGTATTATCCGGATTAGAAAAGGTAGATGAGGGGCATATCCTCATTCAAGGGCAAGATTTGTCTCAACTCACGGATGCTCAATTGACAGCCTTTAGACGTGAGAAGATTGCCTTTATTTTTCAGCAGTATTATTTATTGCCGAATCTCACGGTTAGACAGAATGTTAAGATGGGAGCTGATCTGGCAAATAATCATGATTTTTTTCAGACCATTGAGGATTTGGGGCTTGGAGATAAGCTGGACAAGTATCCAAGTGAATTGTCTGGTGGGGAACAGCAGAGAGTCTCCATTGCCCGTGCCTTGGCCAAAAAGCCAGAGATTCTCTTTTTAGATGAGCCGACGGGGGCCCTGGATGAAGAAACAGGGCGCAAGATTCTCGACTATATCTGGAAGTTGAAGGAAAAGCTAGGCTTTACTTTAATTATGGTGACGCATAACCAAAATATTGCGGATATGGCCAGAACCATCATTCGTGTCAATAGTGGCAAGATTACCCAAGTTGTGACCAACGATCAGCCTCAGACTGCCTATGAGATTGGATGGTAAGCTATGTTTTCAGTAAAAGATATTCGAAAATTAGTTGTCGTCAGTATCATTGGGGCTTGTGCGGTCTATGTGGCCAATCTCTTCTTGAATTTTTACCTGGATATCGAGCAGTTGGAGATTTCTAAAACCAATCCCATGATTACGGCCTACTATGATGCCCAGGTTTCGCTTTCCTGGATGGTGGCCATGGTCAGTGGGGTTGTCTTGTCCTTGACGTCAATCCTTCTCATGTGTTTTTATATCAAACAATTTGTCGATGACCACAAGGAACAATTAGGGATTTTAAAGGCTTTGGGCTATAGCAATGGCCAGTTAGCGAAACGATTTTGGACCTTTGGACTCAGTTTTGGAGCTGGAGCGCTTCTTGGTTATTTCGCTTCTTTTCTTATGATGGGGCATTTTTATGATTTTCGCAATGAGAAGGGGATTTTGCCAGAAATTACCATTCATTTTCATTGGCAGCTCTTATTTGCTTTGGTGATGCTGCCAACGACCTTCTTTATGGTTCTTGCGATTGCTTATGCTCGAAGACAACTACAAACGCCAGCCCTTCGCTTATTGAAAAAATCCCCAAGTCCAATCAAGGTCAAAAGGAGAAAAAGTGCTCCTAAGAAAGAAAAATCCTTCCTAAAAGAGCTGTCTTCGTCGCTGATTTGGGGGAGAAAATCGATCCTGTTTTTTGTGGTCTTTGGCTCCATGTGTTTCGCGGCCATGGTTCAATTGTCCTTTGGTCTAAGGGACTACACAGATGACATCATCCAAACCATGATGATTATGATTGGCTTGATCCTTTCTTTCTCGATTCTCTTTTTGTCATTGGGGATTGTGGTCTCAGAAAGTCGCGAAACCTTGGCTCTTATGAAGGCTTTTGGCTACACCGATCGTGAATGCCAAAGTCATATTCTCGCTCCTTATCGTTTCTGGGCTTATCTAGGATTTGCCCTTGGGACGGCTTATCAATACTTCATTATGGAAATCTTGATTGGTGTGATCAAAGACACGGTACCTGAAAAGATTGAGCACAACTTTGACTGGAACGTTTGCTTTTGGACCTTGCTCGGTTTTGCGGTGGTTTATGAAAGCCTCTTTTATCTATCCAACAGAAAACTCCAAAAACAAACCATCAAAGAAGTACTCTTAGCAGAATGATTTCGTTATAATCAATCATAAAGAATCTATTATTCTAAGGATCAAAAGATAATATTATGAATAATTGACCTCTTAAAGAGGTCTTTTTATCTTATGCAAACGCTACATAAGAGACTAAATCCACTATCACAAGATTGTGACCAATCACAATCTTGTGATAGTTTACATCTTATTAACATTGTCCCAGAATCCTTGCATTCTCTGCTCTGGTAGCGTAAGATAGACTCTGTTTTAATTTTAAAGGATTGAAACACGTCTTGAGGCCATTCTCACCGGTCTAAAGGACAGAGTGAATTTTTTATGAAAGAGGAGAATCAAAATGTCAGATAAACAAATGAAAACCCTTGGTTGGGTGGCAACCTTTATGTCAGTAATGATGTACGTGTCTTACGTACCACAAATCATGGACAATTTGTCTGGTCATAAAGGAAACTTTATCCAACCTTTGGTAGCGGCTATCAACTGTAGTCTTTGGGTTTACTATGGTCTCTTTAAAAAAGAACGTGACCTTCCCCTTGCTGCTGCAAATGCGCCAGGTATCATCTTTGGATTGATTACAGCATTGACAGCTTTGTTCTAAAATAGAGCGTAATTTCTTTTTATACTATTTTTCTTAACGCAGAAAACGAGAGCAGAACTAGCGACAGTCAGTGATTGTCGTTCTAGTTTTACTCTCGTTTTTTGTTTAGTTATTAAGAAGAGCCTTGATAGTATCTTCCATTTTTAGTGGATCAGTTTTGGAAGAAAAGCGTTCGACGACTTGCCCTTCACGGTTAATTAGAAACTTGGCAAAGTTCCATTCAATTCTAGCTCCAAGTGGTCCAGATTTTTCTTTTTTAAGCCAATCAAAAAGTGGCTCTGCTTCCTTACCATTGACCTTGATTTTGGCAAACCGTGGGAAGGTCGTATGGTAATTGAGGGTGCAAAAGCTATTGATTTCTTCAGCACTACCAGGTGCCTGTCCCATAAACTGATTACAAGGAAAATCAAGAATCTCGAATCCTTGGTCTTTGTATTTGTCATAAAGTTCTTGCAGGCCTTGATACTGTGGCGTCAAACCACAGCCTGTTGCTGTATTGACGATTAAGACGACCTTGCCCTTATAGTGTTGGAGAGACACAGGTTGGTCGGCTTGATTTGAAACTGTAAAATCGTATAAGGTTGTCATAGAAAATCTCCTTTGGTTTGTTTGAGATTATTATAGCAAAAATAGAGATATAAGAAATGTACTTTTACAGTATAGCTTTTAGCATTTACCACACAAAAACCAAGACTTTCGTCTCGGTTTTTTCTCATCTTAGGACACCACATGTCCGTCTTTGTCGAAGGTATAGAGTTTACCATCGATGAGGACAGAGCGGTTAGTGTATTTTTCACCTGTTTTAGGATCCAAATAGTAGGTGTAGTTATCGACTGTGATAAAGCGTCCTAGAACTTGTTTACCATCTTTGTCGAAGTAGAGGACCTTGCCGTCAACTTCTTGGAAGCCGGTCACTTTCTCACCTTTGTCATTGTAATAATAGTTGTCACCCTTATCGTAGACGATACGATTGCGATAAGCTGGTTCCCCCTTGCGGTCAGTAACTACACCATTGTCATCAGCATTGTAGGCTCTATCTCCGATGACAAAACGTCCTGTTTCAAGGTTTCCACTATCTCGGAAGTAGTAGTCCTTGCCGTCGATGGTTTGCCAACCGGTAAGAGCAGCTCCGTCCTTACCATAGTAGCGTGTTGGGTAGTATGGATAGCGTGGGGAGCCTTCGTAGTTGTATGATTTTGAAAAGGCGTTGCGTGTCATGATACCAGTCAGTTGGTCAAATTGGAAAACATTATTGTTGATTGCGACCTCAGTACCCTTGGCTTGATGGCCATCGTCATAGAAATAGTAACTGACGCCATCAAAGGTCTTCAAGCCAGTGACTTTTTGACCATTTTCATAGAGATAACTTGTGCCGCTAGGACCTGTCTGCAATTGGTCAAAGTGGATGGCTTTTTCCTTTGCCGCATCAATACCCTTGGCATCAAAATTAAAGGTTACACCACGATAGGTAAGGGACTTGTTGGTTGTTGCAATAGCAACGTTTGTGGTCACTTTTTGGCCATTTGGTGCTGTGAAGGTCATTGGTGTTGAGTTGAAATGGTAGAGGTGTCCATTAAGGATGTCCCATTGGTCAATAGTTGACCATTGTGATTGTCGGACACTACTATATTTAGATCCAAGAATCTTACCATCATATTGATAAGGACCTTCTTTGATTTTACCATCAGCATCTGTGATATAGACGTCTTTAAGTTCATAATCATTCTCACCAGTACGCTTGAACTCAGGATAGAGACCGTTTGTCAAAAGTTTTCCATCTGGGCTAAAGAGCTGAGAGTTGACAACTCCCGTGTAGAGACGTCCTTTAGAGGTACCATTATCAGAATAGTCGCTACCGTAGTAACGGTTGCCATCAACTTCGAACCAACCTGTCTTGAGGGCACCGCTACTTCCTGCGTAGTAGATTTTCTCAGAGAAGTCACCGTAATGGTCAGTGGATGTATCATGATAAAAGGCGTTGCGAAGAACAGCACCAGTTTCGTTGTTAGCGAAATACTGGTTATCACCTAGGTTGAAAATAGCTCCTCGGACTTGTTGGCCCTTATCGTTAAAGTAGTAGAGCTCCTTGTTAATGGTTTGGAAACCAGTGACCTTTTTGCCATTAGCATCGTAGTAGTACCATTCTTGATCGCTACCTTGAACAAATTGGTTTCGATTTGAGGTTTGAGCAGTTTTAAGAGTCGCCACACCATTGCTATCAAAGTTATAGACCGTACCGTTTAAGGTAAGTGAGCGATTAACCCACTTGTCACCTGTATTTGGATCGAAGTAGTAGGTTTTGCCGTCAACAGTAACCAGTTGTCCCTTGGCTTGGATACCATATTCGTGGAAATAAAGGTTCTGTCCGTTAATGGTTTGGAAACCAGACACGGCTTTACCATCAGCTCCGAAGTAGTACCAAGAGTTATCTCCATTGACGAATTGATTGGTTACTAAATTGCCATTGTCTTTGTCGAAATAGTAGATATCGTTATCGTAGTATAGGAAGTCCCCTTTGAATTGTTGGCCACTATCATTGAAGTAGTGAAGGCTACCGTCTACCGTTTGAAAGCCATGAAGCGCTTTACCGTCTTTACCAAAGTAATACCAATTCCCCTTGTCGTCAGAAACATAGCGATTGGTTACCATAATACCAGTCTTAGGATCAAAGTAATACTGTTGTCCGTTCAGATTTTGAACGCTTGTATTGTAGTCAGCTTGGCTACGGTCTAGGAATTCGGTGCGGAAACCAAATGGGGCTGAGAATCCTTTAGTTGCCTTGTAATTGTCGAAGTAGTACCAGTTGCCCGATTTATCTGAGACAAAGACAGAATCAGGTTGATAGCCAGTAGCATCAAAGTAGTAAAGATTGCCATTCTCGGTGACGAAGTCGTCTTTGACCATCTTGCCATCTTTGTCGAAATAGTAATAACCAAAATACTTATGGTTTGCATAATCAAGATATTGGCGACCTGTCACACGACGTCCATTGTCTTTATCGAAATAGTAGCTATCACCATTAATAGTAACGATTTCGTTTTTAGCTTGTCGACCGTCTTCGTGGAAGTAGAGGTTAAAGCCATCAATAGTTTGTGCACCAGTGACAGGTTTGCCATCTTTACCAAGGTAATACCAGTTGTGGTTATTATCTTCGATAAACTGGTTGTGTTTGTTAGTTTCAGGTAGAACTGCTGTCAAACGACCTTGGGCATCAGCAGTGTAGGCTTGACCATCGATGTTGATAGAGGTATTGGTTACCTTACGGCCATTAGCTTTGTCATAGTAGAAAGATTGTCCATTTTCTGTGATAATCTCACCCTTAGCCTGCTTGCCATCCTCGTGGAAATAGAGGTCGAAATGGTCAACGTTTTGGGCACCTGTCAGATTTTTCCCATCTTTGAGGTAGTACCAGTTGCCTTTAGCATCGCTCTTGAATTGACCGCCAGAAATGACAGTAGTTTCCACAGCTTCAGGTGCTTGGCTGTTCACATCAGTAGCAGTGTTGGCTACTTCTGAAGATGATGTCGCAGTTCTCGTTTCGCCACTAGCCAAATTGTAAGTGCTACTTGCTTGGTCTTCTTTAAGGACAGGCTGATTATTAGCAGTAACAGTAGCACTTGTATCGCTTGATTTAGCAGTTGCTTCGTCTTCAGCTTTAGACGTAGTTGTAGTTGTTTCTGTGACGACAAGATCAGGATTCTGGTTAACACTTTCAGGTGTGTTAGCTGAGGTAACTTGATTCGCTGCTTGTTCGTCGGCAGAGACACCAACATCGATTAATGAGGCACCAAGTGCCAAACCAGACACGGCAATGGTAACCCATTGTTTCTTCACTTTATGAAGTTTAAAATGAACTTTATTTTCCATAAAAGTTCCCCTTTTCCATTTTTATGACCTCATTCTAACATCTTTCATTAGAAGAATCAAACGCAATTGGTATCCTTTTCATAGCTTTTTCTAAAGATTTTAAATATTTTGAAATCTACTAAAACAGTAGAAAAATGAGCGACTAAAGCAAGATTTTGCTTAGGCGTTTTTTGATAGGTATAGGCAACACATTAGAAAATCATTTTTACAAAATCCTAATGTTGAACATGCTTTTTAATAATAGAGGTATAAAAATACAGAAATGAGTCTATTTTTGGCCTGAAATATGGTATAATAGTGCGGTATTTCTCAAAAATTGGAGTATAAAAATGAGTATTTTTCGTAAAAAGGATGTCGGCCTCGCTCAAACCGAGATGAAACGGCATCTGACCCTCAGGGATGTTGTCCTCTTGGGGATTGGTGCCATGGTGGGAACAGGAATCTTTACGATTACTGGTACCGCAGCATCAACCTTGGCAGGTCCTGCCCTGATTATTTCGGTTTTGATTTCAGCCGTTTGTGTGGGTATGTCAGCTATTTTCTTTGCTGAGTTTGCCTCACGCTACCCATCAGCTGGTGGTGTTTATGGTTATCTCTACGCCTCTTGGGGTGAGTACCCTGCTTGGATGGGGGGATGGCTTACAATGATCGTTTTCATGAACGCCGTGTCCAGTGTTGCCTCTGGTTGGGGTGCCTATCTCAAGGGACTCTTGGCCAGCTTTGGTCTACAGCTCCCTCAGGCCATCAGTGGTCCTTTTAATCCCAGTCAGGGAACTTATATTGACCTCTTGCCAGTCTTAGTGTTGGTGCTTGTGACGGCTCTCCTCCTCTTGGATTCCAAACAAGCCCTTCGTTTGAACTCGCTCCTAGTGGTGCTTAAGTTCTCTGCCTTGGCAGTCTTTATCCTAGTTGGTCTCTTCCATCTGAATCCAAGCAACTGGGCTAACTTTGCACCATTTGGCTTTGGTCAAATTTACGGAGGCAAGACTGGTATCATGGCAGGGGCTTCTCTTATGTTCTTTGGTTTCCTTGGCTTTGAGTCAATCTCTATGACAGTAGATGAGATTAAAGAACCCCAAAAGAATGTTCCTCGAGGTATCGTTCTTGCCTTGATTATCGTGGCTTCACTTTATGCAGTGGTTTCGCTCGTCTTGACGGGAGTGGTTCACTATACCAAGTTAAATGTTGACGATGCCGTAGCTTATGCCCTTCGTTATATTGGTGTGCCTTGGGCAGCCAATTATGTATCGGTGGTTGCTATTATGACCTTGATTACCGTATGTATTTCCATGGCCTATGCCCTTAGCCGTATGGTTTATAGCTTGGCGCGTGATGGATTCCTTCCTCAAACCTTCCAAAAGGTTTCAAAGACCCATAAAGTTCCACATCATGCGACACTTTTGACTGGTATCCTTTCAGCCATCTCAGCAGGACTCTTCTCTTTGGCTAATATGGCATCCTTGGTTAATATTGCGACCTTGGCTTACCTGGTCCTCTTGGCTATTGCCCTCATTATTCTTCGTAAGGACAAGGGCTTGCCACAGAAGGACGAGTTCAAGGTTCCATTTGTTCCGGTCTTGCCAATTATATCAATCATCGTCTGTCTCTCCTTTATGAGTCAGTACAGTTGGCAAACATGGTTAGCCTTTGGTTTGGCAGTGCTAATCGGTTCGGTTATCTATGCCCTTTACGGTTATAAACATTCTAAATATTAAGATGAAAACGTTAGGTCAGACGGCCTAGCGTTTTTTGATAAAATGAAGAGAGAGGAAGTACTGGGGTACAAATATGAAAGCTGACCAAATGTGGTAAGTCTACAAGAAAGGCGTGGGAGACTGAAGCTTATCCTATTGGCAAGAGCTCCACGAAGACCTCTTTAGCAAATGCCTGCATGAGACAGGAATGACTTTCAGTGATGAAAGGTTATTTGTTTCGGTAGAAGTTAGAGTGGTTTATTCTATAGAAGATTGAAAGTTCCCCATATCTCGGGGATTTTTTTACTTTAAGGAAAGGTTAACCTTTCTTTAAGTCTTGTCTTAGGTTTCTTGTGTTTAATAGAGTCATCACAAAAGTAAGTAAGAGGAACAAGAAATGACATACAAACATACTAAACAAACACAAGAACGTTATGCCATTAAGAAATCATCAAAATGGAAAACTGCTGGCTCAGTCCTAGTAGCGAGCTTAATCTTTGGTAGCTCGGTCGTCCTAAATGACAGCAAAGCTTCAGCAGACGAGGCAAATACCGAATCAACACTCTCAACGGTTACGACGGGTGAAACCAGTGCTGATCTAATTGAAGAAAGTACTCAGACCGACAATACATCAGCCACTACTGAAACAGGCACAGAAACGGCTACAAGTACTTCAACTGCGGATTCAACGACGGTAACTTCAGACACTGATTCGTCAACAACAAGTACGACAGAGGACACGACTGCTACATCGACAAGCAGTGAAACATCTGAACAGTCAAGCACTTCCGCAACTTCAGAAGCAAGTTCTTCTGAAACTGCTGACAGCACAACTAGTGAAACCTCAGCATCTGAAACGAACAATGCAGATGAAAACACTAGCTCTAATACAAGCTCAAGCACCACTGAAGCCACTGCATCTGAAACAGCTTCAGTCTTAACCAACAGTGCTTCAGATTCAGCTACTGAAACGACGACAACTGAGTCTGAAGATAGTGACTCAGAAAGCTCTACGACAACGATTACTTTCAATGGAACAACTGTGGTAACAGGCGATAGCGGTACTGTCACAGTTGATGGAACGACAATTACCATCAATCAAGCAGGGTCATACACTTTGACCGGAAATGGTTCAAGCTATACCATTATTGTTGCGGGTAGCGTGACAGATCCAGTTACCATCTACTTGGATGGTGTGACCTTAACGGATTCGTCAATCACTTCTAATTCCTCAGCAGAATTGACAGTGAATGTTCTCTCAGACAGTTCTATTTCTTCGACGTCTGCTAATGCAATTGAAGCCGCTGGTGCCTTGACAATCACGAGTGGTACTGGAAGTAGCCTTACCCTTTCAAGTACTGAAAAGCACACCATTAAGGCTGATAGTGTGACCGTTGATTCAGTAACGCTTGATTTGACTTCTGAGGCCAAGGATGGCATCAATGCAACAACAGCTGTAACCATAAAAAATGCCACAGTCAACATCACAGCGACTGATGATGGTATTCAAGTCGAAGACGAAACAGATGTGAATAGTGGTGATTTGACGATTACCGACTCAACGGTAACCATTAATGCGACAGATAAAGGTATCACGGTTACCGATGAATTGACGATTGAAGGCGATTCAACAGTTACAGTAGTTGCGGGCGATGAAGGCCTTGAAGGACGTTACATCAACTTAACAGGAGGTACCGTTGACATTACTGCTGGTGATGACGGTATTAACGCCACTGAGTGGACGACCAAGGACAGTGCAGACACTTCAAGCCTAACCAACTCGACTTCTGATTTGGAAAATGAAGTGGGCATCAATATTGACGGTGCTACGGTAACTATCTTGGCAGACGGTGACGGTATCGACAGTAACGGCAATGTGACAGTTAAAAGTGGGTCCCTCTATGTCGCTCAGACAAGTGCAGATAATGCTGCTATCGACTACGATGGAACAGGTATTATCTCAGGAGGTACCGTTTGGGCCATTGGTAACCAAGGTATGGCTCAGGCCTTTACAACAGGTTCAAGCCAGTCTTACATAATGGCTAACATTTCAGGTAGTGCTGGAGATACGATCACAGTTACAGATAGTTCTGGAAATGTTGTAGCGACAACAACAGCAACAACTTCATTTGAAAATGTGGTCTTTAGTACCGAGAGTCTAACTTCGGGTGAAACCTATACCATTACGACATCAAGTGGCGCAAGTGCCACTGCAACAGCTACTGAAGAAGGCACAAACAATGGTCCTGGTGCTGGTGGCATGGGTGGCTTCCCAGGTGGAGGTTTTGGTAATAGTTCAATGCCTGATAACTTCGGAGGCTACGGCGGACCAACTAGCTATGGTGGTAGCTCTACCAATACGGGTACCGTCAATACCCCATGGGGGCAATCAGGTTCGACAAGTTCTGAAAATACGACAAGCACAAGTAGTACAAGTTCAACCAGTCAGACGACTAATACAGGCCGTCCAACCCCACCAAACTTTACTAGTCAAACAAGTAGCTCAACGTCGTCAAATGTGAGTACAACAAGATCTACATCAGCAAGTAGCACAATATCGCCGACTGCGAATGCCTCAGCCCCTACGACTGCTAGCACCTCAGCAGCAACAAATACTGACCAGCCAGCTGCAACTACTTCAGCACCGACAGCAAGAAGCACAAGTCCATCAGGTCAAGGCACATCAAGGACTAATGCTTCAGCCCCTGAAGTAACATCATTGATGTCAGAAGTATCAGTTGCCAATCAGTCAGCAGAAGCACAGCCTGAGCAGGCAAATACCAATACGATAAGCAGTGCCCAACAGCCAGACGAAGAGACTGCTGAGAAGTTGAATAAAATTCCTACTCAAAATCAAAGTTCTGAAGCAGCATCAAAAAATCAGTCAAGAGCAGTTTCTAGTCAAAAGGAAGCTACGAAATCAAGTATACAAACTGATTTTGCCCAAAAACAAAACAATCAGACAAGTTCTAAGGGTAACCAATTTGCTAAAAGTTCACAAAGCAAGCAAACAAACAAATCAAGCCTACCAGATACTGGTGATGTGAGTAGCTTGGGACTAGGCGCATTAGGAGCAGTTATGATGACAGCTTCATTCGCCCTAAAAGGAAGTAAGCATTCTCGTAAGTAATCTTAATTAAGAAGATAAAGAAAAACAGAAGCCCTCTTCACAAAAGGAAGAGAGCTTCTGTTTATTTGAATTATTTTTTAGAAAAAGCATTTTTAAGGCCTTCAACAGCACCTTCAACGCCTTCTTTAACATCTTCGATACCGTCTTTTGCTTTTGCTACAACTTTTTCAACAGCACCTTCGATTTCAGTCTTTTTGTCGCCAGTAAGTTTCCCAGCACCCTCTTTAAGAGCACCTTTAGCTTGATTCAATTTATCTTCGATTCCCATAGTAGAACCTCCTTATTATGTTGAGTCCATTGTAGACAATAATAAACAGTAATGCAAGTGATTTGTTTAATAAGTGACGACATTAATGTTTCCTTTATCGTATTCAGCAATAAAGATATCCGAAACGTTTTCATATCCCATTTTTTGAAGCTCTTCATTTAACCAATCCTCCGTTTTACCAATAGTATCAAGAATATCTGTTTGAATGACCCCATCAGTAATGATTGGATATTTTGGATTTTCATCGCCAGAACGGACCACAATCAATTGGCCGTTCTGTTCAATAACTGCACGCCTAACTTCTTTGAGTTGAAAAATTCCCTGGGAACGTAATTTTAAAGCGACATCTGAGGCAGAGAGTCCCTTGGCACGACAAGCTTCAGGGTCTAATTTACCATGATTGATGATGACCGTTGGCTTACCGTCAATCAAGTGTTTGATAAAGCGAATATTGGTATTTAGCCATTTAAGCAGCAAAATCAAAATCGTCCAAATAATCAAAATAACGATATATTGAAGGATTGAAACAGAACTACTATAGATGGTCCCACCGATAATACCCCCAAGAACGAAGTTTTGAACTTGATCAGTAGCTGAGTTAGGTGCTAGGTTTCCTTTACCTGTTACGTTAATAACAAAGACCAGTGATACAAGCCCTAAAGCTAGTTTAATTGCAACAGTAAGATAAAAAGATGTCATTTTTTAACCTCCACGAGTTCAACATCAGACTTGTAAAGTTTTATTTGTTCTAGCAAGTAGCTGTCAGGTTCTGAACCTGCAATGGCACGATAGTACTTGTTTCCAACTTTGAGGATAGCACCATCTGTAGTAGTAGAAGTATTGACATAGACCTTGCTCTTATCAACGTCGAGATTTTTAGACACAACCTCGATAAAGCGAAGAGATGCTCTAAATTGGTCATTGTTTGATTGATTGCTTTGGAAATTACTGATAGCAATTAGAACCACGGCAACTAAGGTTAAAATAGAAATGATAGAGAGTTCACGAAACTTAGTATCATGGCGTTCTTTGAAGGCCTTAAAAGCAAATACGCCGGTCACTAAAATAAGTCCTGCAGCAATGGCAACCATAACCCAGTTTTGTTGGCTAATCTGACTGAGCACATAGTCATAGGAATAGAATTTCATTGATAGGTTTCCTTTCACAATATCTCTAGTATTATAGGTTAAAATGTCCTAAAATTCAATCAGTCTATCCTGGAAATGAAGGAATGAGTAGGATTCTTAAAGGAAATTTGCTATTGAAATGACTTGCAGCCGTTAAGCCAAAAACTTATGATTTCTTAAAGGACTTTGTTGATATTTTCACAAATTATGCTTATAATTGAGGTAATTACTCGTCAAAATCTGTCTGTAATTTGCTGACGATGAAGCTTATTGGCTGTAAGTGATTTTTGGCACATCTGCTTTAAAGTGGAACCGTTCCATTTATCATGATATGGGTAATCATCTATGTTAAAACAGAGATTTTGAGTCTATTCATTCATATTTAAGGAGTTTTTATGTCTGAACCATTATTTTTACAATCTGTTATGCAAGAAAAAATCTGGGGTGGTACGCATTTGCGTGATGTCTTTGGCTATGACATCCCAAGCGATCATGTAGGAGAGTATTGGGCTATCTCGGCTCACCCAAATGGTGTGTCTACTATTAAAAATGGTCCTTATGCTGGGCAAACTTTGGATGTGCTTTATGCAGAGCATCGTGAGTTGTTTGGCAATCGAAAGGAACCTGTTTTTCCGCTTTTGACGAAAATTTTGGATGCCAATGATTGGCTCAGTGTGCAAGTCCATCCAGATGATGCTTACGGACTTGAACATGAAGGTGAACTTGGTAAAACAGAGTGTTGGTATATCATCGCTGCTGAACCAGGTGCTGAAATCATTTATGGTCATAACGCCAAATCAAAAGAAGAATTGCGTCAGCAAATTGAAGCCAAAGATTGGGAAAACCTCTTGACCAAGGTTCCGGTTAAAGCAGGCGATTTCTTCTATGTTCCAAGTGGTACCATGCATGCTATTGGCGCAGGAATCATGGTTCTTGAAACCCAACAATCTAGTGATACGACCTACCGTGTCTATGATTTTGACCGCAAAGATGACCAAGGCAATTTACGTGAGCTCCATCTGGAAAAATCAATCGATGTGCTTACTATTGGAGAACCTGCCAATAGTCGCCCAGTCACAACAAAAGTAGATAACCTCAAATCAACGCTTTTAGTCGCTAGTGATTTCTTTGCCGTTTATAAATGGGAAATCTCAGGTAAGGCTGATTTTGAAAAGACCGCTGATTACAGTTTGTTTAGTGTACTTGATGGTCAAGGAAGCCTTCATGTAGATGGACAGGATTACGACATTGCCAAAGGTAGTCACTTCATTCTACCAAGTGATGTGACTTCGTGGACACTTAGTGGTGATTTGGAAATCATTGTCAGTCACCCATAATAGTAGTTAAGACAATCCTTGGGGATTTGTCTTTTTTTGAGCTTTTTCTGAATATTGTTAATCTTGAAAACCTTCCCAAATGAAGCTGTAAGCCTTGTAATTTCATCAGTGGCATGAGATACTGAATATTATTATTAATCAATCAACAAATAAGATAGCCATTATCAACTATCCTGTTTGTTTTAGATATGGAGTTACCTATGTTAAAAAAAGGAGGCCTTACAGCCCTCTTATTATTTGGTATGTTCTTTGGAGCGGGGAATCTAACCTTTCCTCCTCAGCTAGGCTTTGAATCTGGAGGTCATTTTTGGCCGGCCATTGCAGGCTTTGTCCTATCAGGTGTTGGTATTGCTATCCTAACTCTGGTTATCGGGACCCTAAATCCTAAGGGGTATATTCATGAGATTTCGCAAAAAATCTCGCCTAAATTTGCCCTAGCCTATTTGGCAGTCCTTTATCTGTCCATTGGTCCTTTCTTTGCCATTCCTAGAACGGCAGCAGCAGCCTTTTCGATTGGCTTCTCGCCTTTGATTGGCAGTGGGCATACTAACCTTTGGCTCTTTGTCTTTACTGTAATTTACTTTGCTCTAGCACTTTGGATTGCCATGAATCCTTCAAAGATCCTAGATAGTATTGGACGTATCTTGACACCTATCTTTGCCATCATGATTGTCATCGTTATCGTGGCAGGAGCGTTTAAATACGGTGGACACAGTCCTCAGCTGGCTAGTCAAGCCTATCAGGCTTCTGCTTTTGGTAAGGGATTCTTGGAAGGTTACAACACCTTGGATGCCTTAGCTTCTGTGGCCTTCAGTGTAGTGGCAGTGGTCACACTTAATCAACTGGGCTTTAAATCGAAGAAAGAGTATATTTCAACCATTTGGGTCGTTGGTTTTGTAGTGACGCTTCTCTTTGGTGCTCTGTATTTGGGACTAGCCTTTTTGGGAAATCATTTCCCACTCCAAGTGGCAGACCTACCAAAAGATGCCAATATTGGTGCTAGCGTCTTGTCACAAGCCACACAAGCTATCTTTGGACCAGCTGCTCAGATTTTCCTAGCTATCATGGTGACAGTGACTTGTTTCACAACAACCGCAGGACTTATCATTGCGACAGGAGAATTCTTCTACAAGGCATTTCCGAAAGTATCCTACAAGGCTTACGCCATTATATTTACCTTGATTGGCTTTGCGATTGCCAACTTGGGTCTTAACAATATCATTGCCTTCTCAGTGCCAGTGCTTTTAATTCTCTACCCAATCACCATCACGATTGTTATGATTGTGATTGCCAACAAGTTTGTGGCCTTGTCAAAACCTGGTATGCAAGTGACAGTTGCTGTAGTCACGCTGATTGCTTTGCTTAGCGTTCTTGGAAGCCAGTTCAAGCTTGCAGGACTCAATGCCCTCTTTAACTTCCTGCCATTATCAGGAGCATCCTTGCCATGGTTGATACCAGCCATCTTGTGCATCCTCCTGTCTCTCGTTTTACCAGATAAAATCAAGAGCGACAGCTTTGAAATGGAATAAAAATAAAATCCTATCACAATGTGATGGGATTTTTTCTCCCCCAAGTCACCATAAGTGCGAAATTTGCTGAAAAGCGTTACACTTAAAGCGTAGAGAAAGATTATCTTGTGAAAGGAGTTATACAGATGGCTAAGCTAAATCAACATACTATTTA
The DNA here is from genome assembly GCA_934229725.1 of uncultured Streptococcus sp. GTDB lineage: Bacteria > Bacillota > Bacilli > Lactobacillales > Streptococcaceae > Streptococcus. The sequence goes on along the minus strand of CAKQDX010000004.1, from coordinate 58,308 downwards.
TCTTGCTGGTGGCTGTTTCTGGGGCGTGGAGGAATATTTTTCACGTGTTCCTGGTGTGTTAGATGCTGTTTCGGGTTATGCTAATGGGCGTAGTGAGACCACTCGCTATGAGCTCATCGGTCAGACGGGACACGCTGAGACTGTTCAGGTGACTTATGATGCCAGTCAAGTGTCATTGAGAGAGATTTTGCTACATTACTTCCGTATCATCAACCCTCTAAGCAAAAATAAACAGGGTAATGATGTGGGAACTCAGTATCGCACAGGTGTTTATTACACGGATGACAATGACCTACCAGTCATCAAGCAAGTTTTCCAAGAGATGTCTGAACAATACGGTCAGCCTTTAGCGGTTGAGTTGTTGCCTTTGCGACACTTTATTCCTGCTGAGGAATACCATCAGGATTATCTCAAGAAGCATCCTAAGGGCTACTGCCATATCAATGTCAATCAAGCCTCAACTCCAGTCATTGATGCCAGTGTCTATCACAAGCCAAATCAGGAGGAACTTAAGAAAAGTCTGAGCCCAGAAGCCTATGCGGTTACTCAGGAAAATGGGACGGAACGTGCCTTTACGAGTCCCCTTTGGAATCAATTTGAGCCGGGCATCTATGTGGATGTGGTGACTGGTGAACCTCTCTTTTCATCCAAGGACAAGTTTGATTCTGCCTGTGGCTGGCCAAGCTTTTCCCGTCCGATTAGTCCTGAGGTAGCAAACTACAAGGAAGACCATTCTCACAATATGGAACGTATCGAGGTACGTAGTCGTGCGGGGGACTCTCATCTAGGGCATGTCTTTCCAGATGGTCCAAGCGATAAGGGTGGTTTGCGTTATTGTATCAATGGTGCCGCAACACGATTTGTCCCTAAGGCTGATATGGAAAAAGAAGGCTATGCTTACTTGCTTGATCAGGTGGACTGATGAGTGTTGGAAGCCTAGTTTAAACTGAGTTACAGGACAAGAGCACTGAATTTGAAACAGTTCTAGTCTATCTTGCTCTTGGGGCTCTATCTGACAATTAAATCATCATGGCTAAGTGCTTTTGAACACTTTATTTAGGAGGTTGGTTTCTTTTGAGCCAGCCTTTTTAATAATGAGCGTTTAAATGTTGGAAAATTCATGTGCTACAAGAACTAACATGTCATGTGATATGACCATTCAGGACAAAAAAGTGACATTTCATTACATTTTTTTACAATTTTATCCAAATTGTTTTACACATCAAACCAAGAAAGTAGTACACTATAATAGTGAGAAATCTAACAAGTGTAAAGGCTTTGTTTTCCCTATAATTACTAGTTTTGGTGTCTGTAAACATTATTGTACTTTGTGTAATAATAGTCTTCCCCAACCTCCCAATTATGATATTATATGTCTAAACTTACTCAAACAAAACTAGCGACAAAATCCCCGAGATTTCCCTTAAGGAAATATGACAGCACTTGTTAGGTTTTTATGATAATATTCAGATAGTCCTTTGGGCTATTTTATTGTGCTAAACCTTCTATGATGGAGAAATTGTTATGGAATGCATCAATAAGATAATCATATTAGTAGCGATTTGTGGCTTATGGTTTTGGTCTTTTCTGTTACTCCCTAAAACAGGAGAGAAAGTCGTTTATTTTTATCATTTCTTAGCACTATGTGGTTTAGTCATGATCTATGGTGCCCTAGTTGATCCTGCTGGACTTTGTGACACTTTTTTTCATATCAAACAACTTTGTTTTCATTAATAAGTTCATCTGGGTAATGCTCTAGGAACATCTGAATCTAAAGAATCACTCATAAAAAAGCTTTCTGTGTATTGATAACAGTTCATCTGTTTTCAATATGCAGGAGGCTTTTTCTTTGTTTTCAAGATTTGAGCAGAGAAAAAGCAGTCTGATGAGACTGCTTCAGGTATATCAAGACTGTTATTCGTAACGTTTTACAATTTTATTTAGACGCCATTGGTAACAGAGCCCACTGACGATAAGGCTGGCAATCAGGCCAATCCAGTAACTGTAGGGACCAAGTTCAGTAACTTTTTCAAGCAGGAAGCCGACTGGGAAGGTGATACCCCAGTAAGCCAAGACACCGAGATAAAATGGGACCTTGGTGTCCTTATAGCCACGCAGAATTCCTTGAAGGGGAGCCGCAAAGACATCCGCCACTTGGAAGAAGAGGCTATAGGTCATGAAAATGGCTGTCATTCTCAAAAAGTCAGGCTCATGGCCATAGAGTTCTGCCAAATCATAGCGCAAGAAATAGAGAAAAATCAAGGTAAAGATAGAGAATCCTAAGGCTGTCAACCGTCCTAGCTTGCTGTAACTCTTAACCGCATCCATGCGTCTAGCCCCAAATTCGTAGGAAATGATGATAGCCATAGCACTGGAAATGCTAAGAGGAAAGGCATACATGAGGTTTGAGAAGTTCATGGCTGCCTGGTGACTGGCAATGACTAGGGAAGGATACTTGGCCATAACCAGACCAACACCTGAGAAGATAGCAACCTCTGCAAAGACCGTTCCACCAATGGGGAGACCTAGTTTAAGGGCATCAAGTAGAGCACTTTTATCAAGAGGTTGTATCTTTTCGATGTGGTAGGGCTTAACCTTCTGATGCTTTTTGATAACCACAATGGAAATGAGGAGAAGGGCCCAGTAAGCTAATGAAGTTCCCAGACCTGCTCCGGCCCCTCCCAACTCTGGTAGACCAGCAATGCCATAGATAAGGAGAAAATTGAAGAAACCGTTGAGAGGTAGAAGCAAAAGCATGAGGTACATGGACAGGCGCGTGAGGCCAAGTGCATCAAGGAAGGAACGAACCACGCTAAAGAGTAGAAGGGGAATAATCCCAAGACTCAGGAAGCGTAGATAACCAAGTGCGACCTTTCTGACCAAAGGTTCCAGACCTAGATGATTCAAAACCAGGGGTGCCCCTAGAAAAACAAGGGCAAAGAGGATTAGTGATAGACCCAAAGCCATATAAAGAAATTGATAGAAATCTGGTGCCACTCGATCCTTGCGCCCTGCTCCTAGATGGTGTCCAATAATCGGAACTAGAGCAGATACGATACCTGTTAAGAAGGTGAAAAAAGGACTCCATAAACTCGTTGCCATGGCTACCCCCGCCAAGTGTAGGGCATCGTATTGACCAGTCATGGTAGTGTCCACAAAAGCTGCCGAGAAATTGGCAAACTGATAAATCAGTATGGGCACAAAAATCTTGAAGAAAACAAGAAATCGCTCACGGAGAGAATGTGTTTCGTGCATTCTGTTTTCCTTTCTAAATTAATTTTTCGAACATTTATATTTTCATTGTACAACTGTTATCCAATAAAGTCTATAATTGACGGAAAGTTTGGTCCCATTCTCTCAAATTATCGTCATCTCCCATAAAAGCCAAGTAGTGGAGAACCTCTTTATGTATAGTCTTTCCCATGTTCTTATCGATAAATTTATAAAGGAATGCGGCTTCTAGTTCTTTAAGATAGAGTTTTTGTAACATGAAATAATCTGGTAATTGAATAGTTTTTAGTTCGTTTAGATAGTAATTACTATCTTCTTGATTTCCGTAAAGAATGATTTGGAAAATACAACGACTAATAACATCTAAAGTGATTCTATCTAAATTATTTCTCGGATTTTTACCGAGAATTGAGAGGAGTTCTTTAATGTAGATTTTTAGTGCATCTTCTGTGAAGATATCCTTTACCATATCCAGTAAATCAATATCCAGAAGTGTCCAAATATCAATCGAAAAGAAATAGTTTTGAAGTTCTGTAGCAATATCTTGGTTAACTGACTGGTTTTGAAGTTTTGAAATCTGACAGTTAATACAAAGACTAATCAGATAATCACTATAATTAGTTTCTCCTAAAATGCGAAACTTTTCTGCGACTTGCTCTAGTGCTTCAAAATCTAAATTATTTGAGGCTTGATTGTATAGATTAGCAAGTTTTATGTAGGTTTCGTCCACAAGATATTCTTGTCCAAAAAATTCATTATATTCGACTCTCAAGTGTTTTAAAAGTTTGAAAAGAGTCTCATTTGAGAGCGATGTTTTGTTATTTTCAAAGTCTGAAATACTCGCTACAGATCCAGCCACTTGAGCGAGTCTCTGAATAGTATATTTTCTCTGTTTTCGAATCTGCTTAAATTTTTGGCCTAGTTCCATATAAAATTTCCTTATCGGATTTCCGAAATTTCAATAGTTTAATACTATTAATAAACTAAAATAATAGTATCAAATTGAAGGAGGTAAAAGCAATGATTATTGAAAAAATAAATCAGTTGCTGTGTCACGATGATGATTACATTTATTAAGCTACTTCCTAAAAAGGACATTGTACTTTATATCATTTTCGCACTTCTTTATTCCTGTCAGGGCATTGTAATACCTGTAATTATCCAGATGGCAGGTCATTTAGATAGTGGTAATAGTCGGGATTTAATAGTTTTTACATTGTCGAGCATTTCTCTTTGGGTGGCTGTGTACGCTTTTATGTATATAGAGAATATTCTGCTTCGTTCTATTATTAGGGTATTTAATGTAAGACTATCAGGGAATATTTTAAAGAATCATGCTGTCTTTCCTAAAAACATCTCCGATTCTGAGCTTTGCTCACTTTTGACACAAGATCTTGGAATCGTAGACCATGAGTTTCTTCAATCTTTTCTTATCTCACCAGTGTGGGGTGCCTCTATTCTAGTATCAGTTATTTATCTGCTCAACCAAAATATTATTGTGGGTAGTCTTTTTACTGTAGGAGCCTTTCTGATGATTTTACCTCAGTTTATATTTAAGAGAAAGTTAAAAGAGTCAGGAGAATTACTAAGTAGTTCAAAAGAGAAGAATTTAAGAGCTATCACAGACTTTGGTAAGGGGATTGAAACGATTATTTGCAACCAAGCAGAAAAAGAGAATGTAAGGCAAACTCTCATAACCCTTGGTGAGATGGAGACGACGCAATTTAAGTATTATACACTTCAGAATTTAGTTATGTTTTGGACAGGTCCTCTGAAAGCTGTCGGCTTGATTGGACCGTTTGTGATTGGTCTTGTAATGAAACAAAATTCAATCACTACACTTATTGCTATGATGTCTGCATCAACATATCTCATTAACCCCTTACAACAAATTCTGGAGGCTATTGCAAGTATTCAATCAAGTCAAGTGATAAAAGATAAATTATTGACATTTGGAAGTGAGGCAGAAATTCCTTCAAAAGGGCATCACATACATACTTTGGAAAAAATTCAGTTAAAAAACGTCACTAAATCTTATGATAATCAAGAGATTTTTCGAGATGTTACGGTCACTTTTTCATTGTCTCAGCATAATCTTATCATTGGTGATAGTGGTATTGGGAAAACAACACTTTTTAGGTTAATATCAGGGCAAGATAAGGCATATAATGGGAAAATCATTTTTAAAAGCAATGATGGAAGGGAGCTGGCTCCAAATTTAGATAACATTGCAATTATTCATCAAAATCCCTATGTTTTTCATACGAGTGTGCGACATAATCTAACTCTTTATCAAGATTATTCAGACTTATTGCTCATTTCAACACTGAAAAAGGTTGGACTATGGGAGGCTTGTTGTCACCAATTAGACTATGAATTAACTGGAGATAACTTTTCAGGTGGTCAAATCATAAAACTGGAGATTGCACGTGCTATATTGAGAGGAAAGCAGGTTTTACTTGCGGATGAGATGATGGCGTCTTTAGATGAAGCAAGTTCTAGAGAAATAAGAAAGGTCTTGCAACAATTGCCTAATAGTATTATTGAAATTGCTCATCATTACAATCTGGAAGATTACGATGCTGTCTATAGAATTGAAAATAAGTCAATCGTAAGAATTAAGTAACACGAGATACTTTCAGTAGAAGTTAGACATATTAGTTGCTCAGTCTTTTCTTTCGATTTACAAACTTGAAGATTTTATTTTCAAAGAAAACACCTAAGTCAAATGACTCAGGTGTTCTTGTGTTATTTTTCTTTTTTGTTATGGTTCAAAATGGCATTGAGTACGATGGCAAGCAAGCTTGCGACCACGATACCGTTTGAGAAGAACATTTGGAAAGCGGTTGGTAGGCTGTTGAAGAGGTTGCTATTGTTAAGACCAACCCCTGCAGCGATTGAAACCGCAGCAATCAGGAAGTTGTGTTCGTTGTTGGCGAAATCAACACGCGCCAAGATTTGCATCCCTTGGATAGAAACAAAACCGAACATAACAAGCATAGCGCCACCAAGTACTGGACTTGGGATGATTTGCGCCAAGGCACCAAACTTAGGAAGGAGTCCAAGTAGGACAAGGAAGCCAGCAGCATAGTAGATTGGCAAGCGTTTCTTGATACCTGACAACTTCACAAGACCAACGTTTTGAGAGAAACCTGTGTATGGGAAGGTATTGAAGAGTCCGCCAAGGAGGACTGCCATACCTTCAGCACGGTAACCGTTACGGAGGCGAGTGCTATCGATTGGGTCTTTGGTGATATCAGAGAGGGCCAAGTAAACCCCAGTTGATTCAACCATAGACACGGTAGCGATGATACACATCATGATGATTGATGATAACTCAAACTTAGGCATTCCGAAGTAGAATGGTGTTGGTACGTGGACAACAGGTGCCGCAGCTACTGGAGAGAAGTCAACCAAGCCCATGCTTGCTGCGATAGCAGTACCGACAATCAAACCAATCAAGATTGAGATAGATTTGATAAATCCTTTAGTGAAAATATTAACTAAAAGGATGATAAGAACAGTGATAGCTGCAAGGAAGAGGCTTTGACCAGTTGGTTTATCAACGTTATTTCCCATATTTCCGATAGCGACAGGAATGAGGGTCAAACCAATGGTTGTGATGACTGATCCTGTAACGATTGAAGGAAAGAGATTAGCCACTTTTGAAAAGATGCCAGAAACGAGGATAACATAAATCCCTGAAACGATAAGGGCACCAAACATAGCACCGCTACCATGACTCTTACCAATCATAATGAGAGGTGCCACTGACTGGAAGGCAACCCCGAGCACAACTGGAAGACCGATACCAAAGTATTTATTGAGTTGAAGTTGGAGGAAGGTTGCCACACCACACATGAAGATATCAGTTGAAATCAAGTAGGTTAACTGATGGGCTGAATATCCCAAAGCTCCAGCAATCATGATTGGAACCAGGATTGATCCTGAATACATGGCGAGTAGGTGTTGCAGTCCTAAGATTGCCGCCTGCGAGTGTTTCTCTTTGTTTTGCATTAGATATCTGCCTCCTTAAATACGACTTGACCATTTTCGAAACGATCCAAACGAGCAAGTGAAACCACTGGGTAGCCGGCTTCTTCCAAAAGAGCCCGACCATCTTGGAAAGATTTCTCGATAACAATTCCGACAGCTTCGACGTGTGAGCCAGCCTCTTCAATGATTTGAATCAAGCCTTTGGCAGCTTGACCGTTGGCTAGGAAATCATCAACGATGAGGACCTTGTCTTCAGGAGAGAGAAACTTGCTTGCAATAGAGACAGTACTTGTCACCTGTTTAGTGAAGGAGTAGACTTCAGCAGTGAGGATTCCTTCGGTCATGGTGATATTTTTAGCCTTCTTAGCAAAAATCATAGGGACATCCAAGGCTTCGGCAGCATAGAGGGCTGGTGCAATACCAGATGCCTCAATCGTCACTACCTTAGTGATGCCAGCATCCTTGAACTTTTCAGCAAAGACCTTTCCAATCTCACGCATGAGGTCAAAGTCCACTTGGTGAGTAAGGAAAGAGTCAACTTTGAGGATATTTTCCCCAAGGACATTCCCATCTTTGAGAATGCGGTCTTCCAGTAATTTCATATTACCTCCTATAAAGTGAATAACAATGATGTGTTTCTGGTGCTTTTAGAACTTTGTTTGAGAAGCGAAAAAACATCAAAGACCATCGATGAATAGAAAAAAGCTTGCCAAGCAAGCCTTAAAAGACAGAAAGAGATAAGAAAATCTTTTTCTGAGTTTTGGGACTTACTCATTGTTAGGTGTTACGGCACCTTGTAGAAACATCACGCCAATCCGTGATATAAATAAGTAAAGTTCTCAATTATCGATGAGGGTGTAGTAGGTTAATCATAAACCAACATCAACTCTATTATAATACTATATTTTCTTTGAAGACTCAAAGGATTTTTCCTATGAAAACGTACCCTTTAAAAAGTTAGAAAATTCAATCTAACATTTTTGTAAGATTTACTGAGAAAGGGGGATTCTTATGTCATTTTTGTTATAATAGTGGGAAATGAAAGAGGTAGAGTTATGCATAAGATTTTATTAGTGGAGGACGACGAGGTTATCCGTCAACAAGTCAAAAAAATGCTAGAACAGTGGGGTTATGAAGTTGTTCTTGTTGAAGATTTCATGGAAGTCTTATCTAGTTTTGTTAAAGAGGAGCCTCACTTAGTTCTTATGGATATTGGTTTACCTCTATTTAACGGTTATCATTGGTGTCAGGAAATTCGTAAGGTCTCCAAGGTGCCTATTATGTTCTTGTCCTCGAGAGATCAAGCCATGGATATTGTTATGGCGATCAATATGGGTGGGGACGACTTTGTGACTAAACCCTTTGACCACAATGTTCTCTTGGCTAAGATTCAAGGGCTTTTACGTCGTTCCTATGAGTTTGGTAAGGACCAGAGTCTCTTGGAATATAGGGGTGTGATACTGAACCTTAAGGCCATGGATTTGGTTTATCAGGGAGAAGTTGTTTCTTTGACTAAGAATGAATTTCAGATTTTACAAGTTCTCTTCGAGCGTGCTGGTAATATCGTTAGTCGTGAAGACCTCATGAAGGAGCTTTGGAACAGTGACTTCTTTATTGATGATAATACCCTGTCTGTCAATGTAGCACGTTTGCGTAAGAAGTTAGAAGCAGTAGGTTTGAAGGATTTTATCGAAACCAAGAAAGGTGTCGGCTACGGGTTGCGTCATGATGGATAAAGGACAATTTATCAAATACCATGTGAGGTCTCGTCTGCCTTTTTATCTTGTGTTTATCTTTAACGGCCTTATCTTGCTTTTGTTTGCCTTTTTATTTGAAGAGGTGGCAGATATTCTTTATTATGCCTTGACAATTTTGACATTTGTGAGCGTCATCATGGTTATTTGGGACTTGAGCAGATCCTACAAAACGTCAAAAGCAGCTTATCTTTATGAAGAAATTACTCCGTTAGGTCCTTTAGAGTTTTACCTAGACCAGGCCTTGGAAAATGCTAGGGAGAGTCAGATGGTTCAGACTGAGGAGGAGCGCAAGCGCTATACAGATTTGATGGACTACTATACGCTCTGGGTTCACCAAATCAAGACACCAATAGCAGCCAGTCAATTATTGCTTCAGGATGTTAGAAACAGTAAAACCAAGGCTCTCTTGGAGCAAGAGGTCTTCAAGATTGATGCCTACACCAATTTGGTCTTGCAGTATTTACGTTTGGAAAATTTTCATGATGATTTGCAGTTGAAACAGGTCGCATTAGAACCCTTGGTTAAAGAAGTTGTTAAAAAGCATAGTCTTTTCTTTATTCAAAAAGGCTTAACGATTAATCTACATGACTTGGATGTTAAGGTTATTTCAGATGAAAAATGGCTCTTGGTTATCATAGAGCAGGTCTTGTCAAATAGTTTGAAGTATACAAAAAGTGGTGGAATTGACATTTACTTCAAAGAGAATAGGCTTTATCTTAAAGATACAGGGATTGGTATTAAAAATAGCGATATTTTACGTGTCTTTGAGCGTGGTTTTTCAGGTTACAATGGCCGCTTGACTCAGCAGTCGTCTGGGTTAGGTCTCTATCTTTCTAAGAAGATTGCTGATCAGCTTGGACATGAGATTAGTATTAGCTCTCAAGTGGGCCAAGGAACCACCGTTTCCATTCATTTTCAAAAGCAGAAGTTGGCCATTGATTACTAACTTACAAAAGTGTAAGAAATAAGACCAGAAATGAAAGCAAGGGTTATGGTTGTGGCCCTGCTTTTTCTATAAAATGGTATCAGAAGTTAAGTAAGAGGTTACTAAAATCTCTCATATATATAAAGGAGCTTATTATGACATTACTGGATGTTCAACATGTTAAAAAAATTTATAAAACACGTTTCAAAGGCAATCAGGTTGAAGCCCTTAAAGATATCCATTTTACGGTTGAAAAAGGCGAATATGTTGCAATCATGGGTGAGTCTGGGTCAGGAAAATCAACCCTACTCAACATCCTTGCCATGCTTGATAAACCAACGGCAGGGCGTGTCTATCTTAATGGTATGGACACAGCAAGTATCAAGAATAAGGATGCTTCCAGTTTCCGTCGTGAAAAATTAGGGTTTGTTTTCCAAGATTTCAACCTCTTGGATACCCTATCCGTTAAAGATAATATCTTGCTACCTTTGGTTCTTTCTCGACGCCCACTTAAGCAAATGATGACACAAGTCGATGCAATCAGTCGTCAACTGGGAATTCATTCCTTACTAGAGAAGTACCCTTATGAAATTTCAGGTGGGCAAAAACAAAGGGTTGCGGTTGCGCGTGCAATCATCACTCAACCAGAAATCCTCTTAGCAGATGAACCAACAGGTGCCCTGGATTCCAAATCTTCAGCGGCACTCTTAGATGTCTTTGATGCCATCAATACCAGAGGTCAGACTATTCTCATGGTAACACACTCGACAGCGGCCGCCAGTCGTGCGCAGCGTGTTTTGTTTATCAAGGATGGTATTCTTTATAATCAGATCTTCAAAGGAGATAAGTCTGAACATCAAATGTTTCAAGAAATTTCCGATACACTAACTGCAATGGCAAGTGAGGTGAACTAATATGTTTCGTCTAACCAATAGGCTGGCTTTGTCCAATCTCATAAAAAATCGTAAGCTTTATTATCCTTTTGCTTTAGCAACTATTCTGGCTATTGCCATTACCTATATTTTTACATCTTTAACGCTTAATCCGCATCTGGATGACTTGACTGGGGCAGATGCTATCAAGATGGTTTTGGGGATGGGACTTGGAATTGTCGCCCTATCCTCAGGGATTATTGTTCTTTATGCCAATAGCTTTGTTATGAAAAATCGTTCAAAGGAGCTTGGTCTCTATAGTGTGCTCGGCTTAGAGAAGCGTCACCTCTATAGTATGATTCTAAAAGAAACAGTGATTATGAGTTTTGTGACTTTGCTTCTAGGTATAGGTGTGGGGGCACTTTTCGATAAACTCATTTATGCTTTTCTTCAAAGGCTTATCGGTGAAAGTACTGGTTTAGTTTCGACCTTTCAAGTAATGACAATTCCTATTGTTCTTGTCATCTTTGCTTGTATTTTTGGTTTGTTGGTTTTGGTAAATGGTTTCCGATTGTTACGGCTTAATCCTTTACAATTAACTAAAGATGGCCTTAAGGGTGAAAAAAAGGGACGTTTCTTAGTTATTCAAACCCTTTTGGGACTTGGTGCTATGGGTTATGGTTACTATCTTGCTCTCTCTGTTCAGAATCCCGTAATAGCTATCATGAGTTTTTTCCTGGCTGTTCTACTGGTCATTTTAGGGACTTATCTTCTCTTTAATGCCGGGACAACAGTTGTTCTGCAACTCTTGAAAAAGAAGAAAAGTTACTATTACAAGCCTAATAATATGATTTCCATTTCCAACCTTGTCTTTCGGATGAAGAAAAATGCGGTTGGGTTGGCGACTATTGCCATTCTCTCAAGTATGGTTTTGGTGACACTTGTAGGTGCTGCAAGTATTTATGCTGGAAAAAAAGACTATCTGGCGAGTTCTGCTCCGCATGATTACTCAGTGACAGGGACGAATGTAGATTTAACAAGTACACGGAAAGCTATGGATGATTTCTTAGCACAGACGGGAAATCAGGTAAATAGAAAAGTGGAAGTAAGTTACCTCTACTTTGGTATCAAAGAACAAGAAAAAAACAAGCTAACCATCTTTTCTGAGAATGAAAGAAAAGTTGTTCCAAAGTCAATTTTTCTCGTCTTCTCACAATCTACTTATAAACAATTAACAGGTAAAGACCTCAATCTGACTTCAAATCAAGTCGGCTTATTTACTAAAAATAAAACATTAAAAGATCAAAAGAGTTTGTCTGTCAATGGTCGAACCTACCAGATTCAGGATAGCCTTAATGACTTTATTAAAGGTAAAGTACCCAACCTCTTCACAATCATAGTTTCTGATTATAGCTATCTTGTTGTTCCTGATATGGATGATTTTCAAGAAAGTATCAAAGGAACAGCAACCACTCAAGCTACCTATGTTGGTATCAATGTTAAAGACTCTACACCTGATGCCAAGAAAAATTCAGATTTGCTAGACAAAATCACGGATAAGGAAACACAACAGTTAGCTGGACAAACTACTGGCCTCCCTAAGTCTTACTTCACTGCAAATAGCCGATATGATGCAGAAGGCATGGTAAATGGCTTTGTTGGTGGAACCTTCTTTATCGGCATCTTCCTATCCATCATCTTCATGCTTGGTACAGTTCTCGTGATTTACTATAAACAGATTTCCGAAGGTTATGAGGATCGCGAGCGCTTTGTTATTCTTCAAAAGATTGGCTTGGACGACATCCAAGTCAAGCAAACCATTCGTAAGCAAGTCCTTACGGTCTTCTTCCTCCCTTTGATTTTTGCCTTTATTCACTTGGCCTTTGCCTATCATATGATCAGTTTGATTGTGCGTATCATCGGAGTTCTTAATCCAAGTCTTATGTTAGTGGTTACTATCATTGTTTGTGGCGTCTTCTTCCTAGCCTATGTCTTGGTATTCGCCCTAACGTCTCGTTCCTATCGTCGAATCGTATCGATGTAACTGACATAGAGTCTAGTTCCAAACTAGGCTCTATTTCTTTTATGCTATAATAGATGACAGAATTATAAATCATCGGAGAAAACACATGTCACAGACTATTGATGTCAAACGTTACGAGGAGTTGGCACGTCAAAAGCAAGGGGAGCATCGCAAGTTTCTAGCACAACTCAAGAAGAAGGCTCCTAAAAATTTAGATAAGATTGTTCAGGAGGTGCACAATGAGGTCTTTCAAGAAATTGATTGTACCCAGTGTGCTAATTGCTGTAAGACACTTGGTCCTGACTTTACAGAGCAGGACATCACTCGCATTGCTAAGCATTTTCGCATGAAGTTACCTGCTTTCGAGGAGATGTACTTGCAGGTAGATGAGGATGGTGATAAGGTATTCAAGTCCATGCCTTGTCCATTCTTAGGGCCTGATAATCTTTGTGATATCTATGATGTCCGCCCTAAGGCTTGCGCAGCTTTTCCGCACACGGATCGTAAGAAAATCTATCAGATCAATCATCTGACCATCAAAAATACGCTTTTTTGTCCAGCGGCCTACCTCTTTGTGGAAAAACTTAAGGACAGAATTTAGGGAGGACCTGTTATGAAACGCTTTAATTCAGGTGTTATTACCTTATTAATCATTGCGGCCTATTTTATTGCAACAGCTTTTATTCCAGATTTGTATTTGGCTTTTAATTATAAGTTGATTTTGGCCTTGTTTTTTGTGCTTTTGAGCTGGCAGTCTAAGGGTAAGTTCCTCTTTTTCTTGGGGCTGGCCTTTCTATCAACCTACATCCATGACCTTTTTCGCTTGGACTATTCGGAATGGACTCTCTTTGTAGGGATTCTTATCTTGGGCATTGCGGTAGATCGTTTTAGCAAGCCAGGTTTTAAGAAAAAAATGTCTTATAAAGTGACTAAAGGACGTGAACGTGAGATTTTTGCCAAGAGCCTTTTTTCAGAATCTGTTCAGGTGGTGACTTCTCAAAACCTTGAGACTGTCTATGCCAATGCTGATTTTGGGCGTTTGACCCTTGATTTGCGTCAGGCTCAGTTTATGACGGACCGACCTCAGATTGTGGTTCAGGCCAATTTTTCTCAGGTTATCATTCGAGTGCCTAAGGATTGGCAAGTTGATACAGATGGATTGCATATCAGCATAATAGGTGTCAAGTATGAGGAAGAGTTTGGTGAACATGATTTGTCTAGCACTAGGGTATATCTAACAGGTTCGGTATCCTTTGGCCAGGTGACTATCAAACATTGAAAATGATCAAAGAGCGAAAGCTCTTTTTTTATTGTCACTAACACCTAAGAAATATTGAATGCGTTTACAAAAAATGCTATACTGGTAGTGAAAATGATTAGAAAATTGCAATCATTGGCTAGAGAGGAGCCTGCTTATGAGGCTTTTTAATGTTTGGTCCTGCTCCCTAGTCTTATTGGCAGTTTGTTTTATCGGTTGTATTATGGACACCACGGGAATCTCTCATCCCCTATCATCTGTCAAGGTGAACCGTTGTGACTCTAATCTGGATCAGATTGAAACGAGGCTTGATCTGACAGGAGGTCTCTTATGCACCGAGTTGACAGTAGAGTATTAGGGGGGTGATTTTTTATAATGGTTCTAATATAGTTGTACTTATGAATCAGGATAGATAAAAGAGATCAAGATTTTTTCTTGATCTCCTTTATCTTTTAAAATTGTATACAAAATATGGATTTATTTATTATTTAATATACTTAATAGCGCTTCTGATTGATGTTTGATATCAGGATAAACAAATCCCTCTGTTATACCCAGTAGTTGAAGTTGGTGACGAATTGTTTTTTTATTTCCACCATCAATTTTAATAACAGAAAAAAGTGGATTATCTTTTTTGGGAGAATTAAGGTTTGCTAATAAATTATCTACTGAGTTAGCAATTTCATCTTTAACTTGTTCAAAAGTTTTATCAGAGGAAGTACTAACAAATTTGGGGTAAATAAAGGCACCTTGTTGCTGTCTAATTCTATCAGTTGTCTTGGTTGGAATTACAATATGTGCTGTTTGTAAGTCATTATATATTTTGAAGGGAAACTTCAATGTTTCTCTTACACGTGCTCTTTGATTTAATAATTCCATAAATTGCTTAATCTTTTGTATTATATCATTGATCTTATCACTATTTTTGTCATTGAAAATGTTTTCGTTAAGTTCTTTATCGATTTCATCTAACTTGACCTCTACTAAATTATTAAATTTATCCTCATTAACCGATCTTTTTAATTCACCGATAGAATCTAAAAAACCATTGATTACCTCTTGAGGCATGAAGTTTAACGCTGATTTAATTGCAATTGTATGACCAGTGTCGAACTTTTCTTTTGATTCAATTGATTTATTTGAGTAGATATAAACATATCCTGGCTTTTTATCATCTTTTTCAACTGCAAAGTATAATGCAAGAAGTGGACTTTTTGTTACGTCAAGCATCCTAGTTTTAGCACCATAATGCTGAAGTTCTGATATAAGTCTGGCCAACGAAGAACTCTCTCTATAGTCCTCTCTTCCCAATTCGGATAAGAGTGTTCTATAATAAAACTCACTTCCCTTCATAGTCAATTCCTCTTGAAGATACAGTGAAGGTATCTGTCGGCCATGATGCTCACTTTCCCCTCTAAAGTAAAGTGTACCATCATGATCCATGACTTCACTAAGAAAAATATCCTTTAAAATTGAGTTAACATTTCTTTTCGTGATTTTAGGTTTTGCTTCATTTTTTGTCATTCTAATCCCCCTTAATTTTTATTGATTATAACATAAAATTCATAAATTGAGAATTTTTGTATAAAAAGATTTGCTTTTTGTGACTTTCTAATAGTTTTGTTCTAGCTCGTTAAAGATTACAAATTGATGAGTAAATTTCAGAAAATTCCAAACACACCTTGAAATTCAAAACGAAAGTGCTATACTATATCGTGAAAATAGAAAGAAGGTTTCATTATGGAGTCACTTGTATCTTTTAGTAAATGGCTCAGCAAATGGTTTACTGTAGCTGTTATTCTCTGGGCTGTCTTTAACTACGCCCTTCCAGTAACAAGTAGTTGGGTCATTCCCAATACGGCTTACTTGCTTGGTTTGATTCTCTTTGGTATGGGGCTTACTTTGACCACTGAGGATTTCAAGCGTATTGCTAAGCGTCCAATTCCAGTCATCCTTGGGACTGTTGCTCACTATGTCATCATGCCTGGCTTGGCTTGGTTGCTTTGTATGATTTTCCATCTTAAGGGGGCGACAGCAGCAGGTGTTATCCTGGTTGGGTCTTGTCCGAGCGGAACTTCATCTAGTGTCATGGCCTTCCTTTCAGGTGGGGATGTTGCCTTGGATGTTTCTATCGAAACCCTTTCAACTCTTTTGGCACCACTCATGATTCCAACGCTCTTGTCCTTCTTGGCTGGTCAGTACGTGAGTGTGCCTGCACAAAACCTTTTCCTCAGTACCTTGCGTATCGTTGTTGTGCCTATTATCTTGGGTGTGGTTATCCACTCTATTTTTGGTAAGAAAATCGATGCCATCATTAAGATTATGCCTTTGATTTCACAGGCTGCAATCCTCTTGATTGTTGGGGCAGTTGTTTCTGCCAACCATGCCAATATTTTCACAGCAGCGACAGCTCTTGTCATCCCAGTTGTCATGCTCCACAATCTTTGTGGTTATGCCCTTGGTTTTGGATTTTCAAAAATCCTTGGTTTGGAAGAACCTCAACAAAAAGCCATTACCTTCGAAGTGGGTATGCAAGACTCAAGTCTTGGGGCAACGCTTGCTATGAAATATTTCGTGCCACAAGCTGCTATCCCATCAACCATCTTTAGTATTTGGCACAATATCTCAGGTTCTATCCTTTCATCATGGTGGAAGAACCATTCAAAAAATAGTCATTAAGATAAATGAAAGGCTGACCTTGGGTCGGCTTTTATTTTTGATCAAGAATTTTTTCTGAGACTGACTTAGGTGATGTCGGACGTCAGCGAACGTCAAATAAGTTCCCTGCTTAAGTTTCGAGTCTAGGGTCTCGACATTTCTGAACCTCTGAAGTTTAAGTTCTTCGGGGGGGGGGTTATCATAGCGGAAAGTCTCAGTTATACTCACTTTGTTCTCAAAAAGAATGTGATGTCATTATATGCAGGTCTTCTTAGTTCATGGCGCATTTGAAAACCTTTATTTACCTTTTGAAAAGGACATTCTTGACTATGTTATAATAGAAAGACAAAAGCAGTTTAGGAGAATGTTATGGCTACAATTGGTATTGATTTGGGAACGACGAATAGTCTAGCGGTTACCTACCGTGAGGGAGAGGTTGAGCTGATTCCAAATGGTTTTGGCGACTATTTGACGCCTAGCGTTGTCCATGTGTCAGACGATGTCTTGACGGTTGGAAAAATTGCGAAGGAACGCTTAGTGACTGACCCTGATAACACAGCCCAACTCTTTAAACGGTCAATGGGGACCAATGAAATGTTTTACCTTGATGGGGAAGCTTTTTCGGCAACGGATTTGTCAACCCTAGTAGTTAAGCAGTTGGTGGCAGATGCTGAAAACTACTTAGGTGAAAGGGTAGATGAGGTACTCATTAGTGTGCCAGCTTATTTTAACGAGAAGCAGCGTTCAGCCACCAAGGCTATTGGACAACGATTGGGCATTAAGGTGGAACGTTTGATTAACGAGCCTTCTGCGGCAGCCATTGCTTGTCATAAGATTGGCAAGGACGAGTCTTTCATCGTTTTCGACTTTGGTGGAGGAACGCTTGATGTTTCTGTGGTTGATTGCTTTGATAATGTGATTTCAATTGTTTCCATTGCAGGGGATAACTTCTTGGGTGGTAGTGACTTTGATAAGGCTATTGCAGAAGATTTTTGCCAGTCGCAAGGGATTGATTTGGAGAAATTAGATAGGAAACAAAAATCTAGCCTCCTCTTATCCGCAGAACGGTGTAAACTAAAGCTACAAAAGGAAAAAGTGGCTGCGGTATCCTTGACCTATGATGACCAATATTACATGAAACAATACAATCAGGCAGAGCTTAAGACCATCATTCAACCGGTTCTTGACCGTGTTAAGAAAGTTATTGGTAGGGCGGTGAGTGATAGTGGTTACAAGGCACATGAACTGGATGCCTTTATCTTGGTCGGTGGGTCTAGCATGATGCCTTTGGTTCAATCTTATATCATGAATCTGCTCAATCTTCCTATTAAGCGTCTGAAGGATATGGATGAGTTGGTTGCGCGTGGTTTGGGGACTTACTTGGCAGTCAAGGAGCGTCAAGAGAAGGTCAAAGATTTAGTGATTACAGATATTTGTCCTTTCTCATTGGGAATCAGTGCCTATGACTCTGACTTTGATAAAAATATCTTTTCAAAGGTCATTAATAAGCTGTCTGTCCTTCCGACCTCTGCAAGCAAATATTATTATGCCAGTCGGGGACAGAAACAATGTCGCTTTATGATTTATCAGGGAGAATCGCTCGATCCTGAGGCAAATCTCTTTTTGGATGAGTTTATTATCGATGTTCCTGGAACTGCGACTAAGACAGAATTTTTTGAGACCACCTTTACTTACGATATTAATTCCATGCTCTATATAGAGGTTAAACTGGGGTCAACAGGCGAGACTAAAACGTATCGTATCGGTAGTCAAAGTAAAATCGAAGAAGTCGATAAGAGTGAGCACCTTGAGAATATCAAGCTTGTCTCTAATCAATTGTCCTTTGAGGCCGACTTTAAAACGCAGACTGAGCGGGCCTATCGTTTAATTATGGAAATGCCTTATAAGATGCAATTACATTTTTTGTGGCAAATGGAAGATTTTGAAAAAGGCTATCAGCTGGCTATTAATAATATCAAGAAGCGAAAAGAGATTGTGAAACGCTACCAAGCTTATCTTGATAGCATTGAAAATATCATGTCACTAGATGATTTGGATATTTTCCGTCAAGAAGAAGCTGACCATGAGGAGACTGGTGAGCACTTTGATAGGTCTGATGACCCTAATTTCTGGAGATAGGAGGTGACGCATGAATTTTTGGTCGATTTTGGGCATTCAACCAACCAATAATCTTAAGGACATCAAGAGAGCCTACGCCAAACAGAGTAAGGTTTACCACCCTGAGGATGATCCTGAAAATTTCCAACGCCTGCAAAAGGCTTATCAAGAGGCCCTTGCCTGGCAAAAATCTCATTCTGGAAATGAGGATGTGGGTGCTGTCATAGGCCATAAACAGGCCGATGGCAGCGTGGTCGGTCTGGTATCTGCCTCTCAGCTAGAAGCTTCCTTTACACAAGCTGCAGATGCTAGCAAGTCTAGTCAAAATCAAGAAAGTATTGAAGAACTTGAGCTTACGGCTTCTGCGACGGAAGAAGTCAAAGGCGAGCAAGTGACAGAACATGACTTTCAGCAGGTGATCTCTGAGGAAGAACAGGAACAGTTGGATGAGTTAGCCTTATCTGATATTCATGAAACGTTCAATCATAGTGAGCCTTATTCAAGGACTAGCGAGGACTCTGTTCTTAGAGAAGATTTAGCTATTAAGGATCAGGATAGTTTTCTTCAAGTTGTTGAGGAGTATTTTCTTTGCAATCCTCTGACTATTTCTAAACTCAAAGGTTATATCAATCAGTGCTCTGATTTGGGCTGGTTGGGTGATCAGGATTTTGCCTACCGTTTGACTAAGACTATAGGAGCTGTACTCGAAAGAGGCGGCCTGAAATATGAGACCTTGGAAGGGCTTGAAACGTTAGCCAAGGAGTTTGATTTCACATTGTTGGAGGCCTACCTTTGTGACCTTTTGGATAAGAAATACAAGCAAGAGGTTTGGCAGGGACGTCCGATACGTCAAGTGACGGAAGTGACCGAGCCCACACGGACAGGTGGAGGGGCGATAGTCTTAACCTTTCTAGTCATGGTGTGTGGTATCTTTTTCCTCGCCAATGGCTTTTTCACCCGAGAAATGCTTAAGTCGCAGCCTAAGAAGATACAAGTCATCACAGGGCTTACAGGAAATGAACTGGTCTCACAGGGGACGGTAGATAAAGCAGCATCTGCCATATCTGATTCGGCTAAAAAGGCAGACAAGCCCATTTCTGACACTAAGAAGGTGGTCTATGACCAAGCTAGTTCAGCCTTTGTGATTGAAGATAGCTCAACAGGGCAGCGCCAGGAACTACCAGGTGTGACAGAGCTTTATGTCCTGCCGGTTTATGAGAATGGTCAAGAGACCAAGGGGATTGCAACAACAACTGATGGTAGCAATTGGGAACTTAGAGATAGTGACGGCCAGGTCCGGGGTCCAATTACTTTATCAGTTGCCATGTCATCAGATATTGCTATCAAGAGTGAAAATGGTAGCTACACTACGGTAGAGAAGGAGTAGGACATGAAAGATTTTATTTTAAGAAATAGTGAAAGAGTCCTTGCTCTCCTCCTTACAGGTATTTTCCTAGCTCTCTTGTATTTTGGAAATCAGAAAGGCTTACATCTCTGGTTTGAAAGTGGGCGTGAAAGTGGTAGTCTAGGCTTGGTGACGGGAATCTTTATCGTTTTTTTGCTTGGGCTTATCGCTATTATCTGGATATTAACGGATAGATTTCTCCTCTTTGTCTTAACCAAGATGGGTTATTATAGCGAGGATTGGTCTAAGGTTGTTGGCGTCATCATTGGAAAGAGAATTGCCAAAGCACCAAGAACAAGGGCTAATCATTTCCTAGTGGTTAAGGTTGGTGACACTAAACGTAACTTTTTCGTCAGCCCAGGTGATTTCAATACACTTGATAAAGGTGATAGTCTTTGGCTACGGAAAGTCAGAGTGCATTACAAAGGACGTGTCGTCCGCACTTATTATGAACTCGCTGGGCGATATTAGACTGTAAGAAGCTGACCCTTGGGTTGGCTTTTTTTATGTCACATGACAAATGTCATGTCATGTCATGACATCTGGTGCTAAAAAGAGAATGTCCAAAAAGATATACTTTAGTCATAACTTAGAAATAATAAAAAACGAAAGAGGTCATCTCATGAAAATCAAAACATCTTACCTTATCTATGCTGTTATCGCAACTGTCTTTGCTGGACTTAGCATGTTTACTGATATTTTTGAAAAAGGCAACTTTGAAGCTATCTTCTCACATCTGGGGATGCTTATTGGCTTGTCTATCTCAGCCTACATTCTCATCACGATGGCTAAAAGTTTTATCGACCTTGTCATAAATGATTTGAAAAACTAGGAGGCCCAGCATGAAACTATTGAAAATACTGAGCATCATGCTCCTAGCGGCAATTTGGACCATCCTCTTTGCTTATGTCCTACTTCATGGCAGCAGTGATATTCTCTATAGTGTTATGGGTGTGTCTGTTGCAGTCTGTTATGTCTTTTTAGCCTTCTACCAAAAGAAAGGAGGTCACACACATGAGTGAAGCAGTCCTTCAAGTCACAGATCTTGTCAAAAAAATCAAAGGGAAAACGATTTTAGACCACATTAGCTTTGAGGTGGGACAAGGCGACTGTCTTGCTTTAATTGGTCCCAATGGTGCCGGTAAAACGACCTTAATGTCCTGCATTCTTGGTGATAAGAAAGCCAGTAGCGGTCAAGTCTTTATCAAGGGTAAAAAAGGAAAAGCACAAGATCAAATTGCTGTTCTCCTTCAAGAAAATACCATTCCCTCACAATTAAAAGTCAAGGAACTGATCGATTTTTTCCAAGATATTTCTGAAAATGGCTTATCTCAAGAAGAGATACAAGCACTCTTACAATTCAAAGACGACCAGTATCAGCAGTTCGCGGACAAACTCTCAGGGGGACAAAAACGTCTTCTTGCCTTTGTCCTCTGTCTAATTGGCAAGCCTGATATTCTCTTTTTAGATGAGCCGACAGCAGGGATGGACACTACGACACGCCAACGCTTTTGGGAAATCATCAATGATCTGAAAAAGTCAGGTGTGACCATTCTCTATTCGTCCCACTATATCGAAGAAGTGGAACATACAGCTGACCGCATTTTGGTTCTTCATCAGGGAAAACTCATCAGGGATACTACGCCACACGCTATGCGTAGTGAGGAAAAGGACAAACAAGTCACCTTACCAAGTCACTTTGCGCCAAGTCTTGACAAACTGACAGCCATTTATGACGTGACTGAAAAACGTGATATCGTAACCTTTATGACTAAAGATATTGAAAGTGTATGGAGTAGTTTACAAGCTCTAGGTTGTCGCATTTCTGACATTGAAATTCAAAACAAGACACTTTTAGATAGCTTATTTGATAGCACAAGGGAGGATAAGTCATGAAAGCACTACTTAAAATCGAATGGATAAAAACATGGCGCAGTTGGCCAGTCTTTATCATGTCCATCGGAATGCCTGTCGGGTTCTTCCTCTTGTATTCAGGTATGGAAATGAGTCCTAATCCTGAATCACAAAAAGCCTTTATCTTATCTTATATGTTGACCATGACTGGATTTTCCATGTCCAGCTTTGGTTTCTTTACCTTCCCCTACATGCTTAGAGAGGACCAAACCTCTCACTGGCTAACCTATATCGAACATTCAAAAATCAGTATTCAGGCCTACTACCTGTCAAAAATCTTCCGAGTTCTTATGAACTTTATGGTTGCTATCCTGGTGACTTTCTGTGTGGGAGCTTTTGTGCGTGATGTTGAGATGCCATTATCACATTGGCTTGGTTCAGGGGCTCTTTTACTCTTGTCAAGTCTAGTCTTCCTATCCTTTGGCTTGCTCCTTGCCCAAATTAAGTCTCAACAAATCATGGCTATCGTCGGAAATATCGTCTTTCTTGGTCTTGCTATTATTGGTGGTTCTTGGATGCCAGTAACCGTGTTTCCAAAATGGGTTCAGCACATTTCTGAGTGGACTCCTATCTATCATATCAATCAGTTAGTAGTCAATTTTGCCAAAAAAGGGGAATTTTCATGGAAATCACTCATTTTTATCTTGGTCTATGCTACAATAGCTACAGGCTTAGCCCTTTTTATCAAATCGTACAGAGAAAGTGACCATGTTTAGAACTTACCAGAAAAATGATTTCGCTTATTTTGTTAGTCTGATTTTCCTTGTTTTCCCAATCTTTGGAGTTTTTGGCGAGTATTTTCCAGTCTGGACCCTGTTATTGACGGGTTTGTTTTCCATCGCTTATTTCCTTATGGTGTATTTGAAAAAAGCTTATAGCAAGTGGATTCCTTTTCTGTGGTTTTACACTCTAGCTTACATTATCTTTATGTCCGTGACCTTCGAGGGTGGCATGATGTGGTTTGTTTTTTTCAACGTCAATCTTCTCGTTTGGCGATTTGAAGATAGCATATCTTCTTATCAATTCTTATCCTTTCTAGCGACACTCTTTATTTTGACGTCATCATCCTTCCTACTGACAGACGATTTGAGCACCCACCTCATGTCCCTGGCTATTACGCTTTTTTCTTTAGGAATGTACTATTTTCAAAACCGTATGCGTCAGGAGAGAAAGATGGAAGAACAGAATCGGACCATCAATATCCTGTCGGCTGAAAATGAACGCAATCGTATCGGCCGGGATTTGCACGATACCTTAGGGCACACCTTTGCCATGATGAGTCTTAAAACCGAGTTGGCTCTGAAACAAATGGACAAGGAGCAGTATGATGCTGCGAGAAAGAATCTGGAAGAATTGAACCAGATAAGTCGTGACTCCATGTACGAGGTGCGTGAGATTGTCAATAAGCTCAAGTACCGAACGGTGGCTGAGGAGCTACTGGAACTCGAGCGTCTTTTTGACCTATCGGATATCATCTTGACCGTGGATAGTAGCCTTGACTTAGATAGCCAGTCGCCCGTTAGCCAGTCGACCTTGTCCATGGTGCTTCGTGAATTAGCCAATAATGTTATCAAACATAGTCAGGCCGATAGCTGTCAGATTCGTCTAAGACGTGATCATGGTATAGTGCTTGAGTTCGAGGATGATGGTTGTGGCTTCAAGGAAGTTACTGGGCAAGAGCTACACAGTATCAGAGAGCGCCTCAGTTTGGTAGATGGAGACTTGGAAATTTTGTCTCAATCGCATCCAACAATCATTCGTGTGCATTTAAAAGAGGGAGGAAAAGCATGAAATTATTAGTCGCCG
Organism: uncultured Streptococcus sp.; assembly: GCA_934229725.1. GTDB lineage: Bacteria > Bacillota > Bacilli > Lactobacillales > Streptococcaceae > Streptococcus. The sequence continues at coordinate 34,345 of CAKQDX010000004.1, read as the reverse complement.
AAGACCAGTCAATGTTGAGGGATGCCCTCTGCCAACTCCTCATGTTGGAGGACGATGTCGAAGAGGTCCATGCAGCCAGTGATGGCCAAGAAGCCATTGCTCTCTTGGGAAAAGAAGAGGTCGACGTAGCCATTTTAGACATTGAAATGCCAGTTAAGACAGGCCTTGATGTCCTGGAGTGGATTCGTGCTAATCAAAGAGAAACGAAGGTCGTTATTGTGACCACCTTCAAACGTAAAGGCTATTTTAAACGAGCCCTTGCAGCCCACGTAGATGCCTATGTGCTCAAAGAGCGTTCCATCAGTGACCTCATGGCGACCATCCATACCGTCTTAGCAGGTCAAAAGGAGTACTCACCAGAGCTTGTCGAAGGTGTCGCCTTTGACAATAATCCACTCAGCCAACGTGAACAAGAAGTCCTGGCCATGGTAGCTCAAGGGTCAACCAACCAAGAAATCGCCGAAAGCCTCTTTCTCTCAAATGGAACCGTCCGAAATTACATGACAGCTATCCTGACCAAACTCGATGCAGGCAACCGCACAGAAGCCGTCCGCATCGCCAAAGAAAAAGACTGGCTAGGGTGAGGAGAAGTTTATAAAAGAAATTTTATTAATTAAAGGTCACCATATGGTGGCTTTTTTGTGGCTTATAATCTATCTAAACATTCACAAGCAAGTCAAGCCCAGAAATGGTAGAATGGAGTGAGTTGTGCTTATTCAAGTGAGCAAAATACAAAGACTAGCATGGAAAAATCATCTTTGAGGAGGAAAATCATGTCTAAGTTACAGATTCTATTTTTGGCTTGGTCCATAAGTGTCGTTGTTTTGTCCCTACTGATAATTGTTTTTCGCTATGTGTATCTCAAAGAACTTAGTCGTAAAAAGAGGTCCACAGCGAGCATAAAAGGTAGCGTTGTTGGTTATAGATACTATACTGATGCCATTGCTCCGATTGTGGAGTATGTCGTCAATGACAAGGCTTATAAAAGAAGTCTGGAGTATGAGTGGGTTACGACAGTTTCGCTTCCTTGGAAGAGTTCTAAAGCCACCTCTAATCCAGACTTGTTGGCTAAAAGACTTGTTATATACACCAATTCGTCAGTACCATATGCCGCCAAAGATTTCTTTCCATTGGGATCAACCCTGACAGTTTGGTACAATCCAGATAATCCCAAAGAATCTTATGTCGAACGTTTTTGTGGAGCCGTGAAAGTCTATAAATTTACTTATTGGACCTTACTTTTGACGCTTGTTTTCATCACGATTATTTGTTTGACTATGGCAATTTTATAGATGCTTCATATCACACAATAAGAAGTGTATGAGCTGGTTAATCAAATGACAAACAAAGACTATCAAAAGGAAAAAATAATAGATGAAAAAATCAACTACATTTTATATCTTCGAAGTAGGGTCACTGTATCTTTTGATAATATTTACATTGAGTACTGTTATTGCTTTTTATCAGTTACTAACTGGTGATGAATTTGTCAATAATTTTTTTAATCTAATAGTTGCTTGTTTTCTCCAATTGACAGTCGGATGGCTTTCTTTCGCATCAATGGGAAGAATAAAAATAATTGACTCAGAAATAGTGGTAGACCGCAATTTTAAACGTTATCGACTAGATCCCTCAACCATTACCGTCAGTTTAGGCAAAAAGTACTCGGTTCGAGGTTTCGCTAGCTACCCAATTTTTCTGGAAGGAAAAATCATTGGGGATTCTAATCAGATGGTCAAACTCAAATTTCTTGGGAACAAGCGAAAGAATAAGGCCTTACTTAGTTATTATCAAAAACACCTCAAACCACTAGCAATTAAAAAGGAAAGTCTTGACCAGAAGAAGTCTACAGGTGAGAACTTTGAAAAAATAGTTTTAGCTTCGAAAGATAGGCTAACATTTCATTTAAGTGATTTGGTGGAATTCGGTGCTGACCAGGGAGATCTTACTAAGACCGTCTTTTATCATCCTATTGAGAACAAACTCTATGTAGGGAAGAGTGTTCCTTTTCCAATTATTTTTACTCCTAGCGCAGTACTATTTTATGGTATTTATTGGTTGACAGAGCGCATTTCTCTGCATGGTTTTCTTCCATTAGTCCTTTCATTTATAATTATGTTTCTCATCGCTCGTTGGCAATTTAAACATAGGAAACAAACACAAATAGTAAATGTACTATCTTATGACATTCCTGAGAATTATTTCCCATCCCAGAAATCAAATGGATTGAAAACTTATCTTTTGATTTTCGTCTTTGGATTATCCACTATAGGGCTATCGATACTATACCTTTTTTGGGGTAGCTTTCTTTTATTATTTCTGAGTTTTGTGTTGTGGTACTTGTTTATTATTTTGGCATTATCAGGGCAGTTTAAGAAAACCAAATATTTGAAAATCTTGGAGAAGGAAGAGAAACCCTACTAAGCTATTTTTATTGAAGTATTCACCCTTTTGGGTGTTTTCTTTTTCAACTTATAGGTGAACTTGCGAATGCTAAATAATCAGATATAATGAAAAGTAAGTCTATTTCAAAAATGAATATAGGAGATAAATTGATGGATTATAAGAGGATTTTGAAAAAATATACCCTTATTTTACGTATCACTACTGTATTACTTATTATTTTGTTATTTTTTCTTAGATGGCTCTTTTTAGAAAATTCCACTATACAGTTGATCGCTTTAGTAAGCGTCGTTGGTCTAGTCCTTATATTAAAAAATTACTTAAACAGCTTACTTGTACGGGAAACTCAAAAGATTCTTAAAGAAACGATGGGTTTGGATTTCTGGTATGAATCGATTCAACTGTATGGTAAGTCTCGACGTAAAAAGAATCAGATTAATGCTAGGATTGCATCTATTACCTACACTTACATGATTGGCGACTTCCCATCGGTCATCAACCAAACAGAGGAATTGCAATTTGCAGGTATTAGGAAGACTTACCTTGATTTTCTATGGTTTATTTCCCTGAAAGCATCCTTACTTTCTGGAAAAATAAACAACAAAGATGACCTTTTAAAATCACTCCATTATCTAAACTCTAAAGACGAGAAAGCAAAAGAAGTCGAGCAGAGGGAATTTATTGCTATGTACGATATTCTTGTGGAGCGTAAACCCAATGATTTCTTTAATCAGGCGACTGCTCCACAGGCTTTTGAACGACTCGAACTTCAGTATTTTAAAGCCTTAAACGAGCAATTAAGTGGAAATAAGGCTCAAGCCAGAAGCTTGTTTGAAGAGATTACACAAGAAGATGAGCGCCTGTACTTTGTACAAATGGCAAGACATTGGTTAGCCAACAATGGGGAAGGGATTCTCAAATATTCAGAACAGGAGTTAGAAAGAATCGAGACTCTAACTGCCGATTTACCGAGCCTAGAACTTGGGAAACTTAAAAAGAACAAGAAAAAATGGTTATGGCTTCTCTTGATTATTCCAGTCCTAATGCTGATGGGAATTATTCAAACAATCATTGATGAGAAAAAATCAGATGATGGCATTTATTATCTTATCGTCAAAAATCAATCAACAAAAACAGCAACAATCGATAAACGTTTTTGGATAAAAATAGACGGTGAGCAGATTACTTTAAAGGATGTGGAGGGAGAGCATACCTATCACTATGACTCCCAAAACGATGAATTCAACAAAGATTCGGAGACTTATAGTTGTATGTTACATGATGGTACCCTACTTCTTGTAAATGATGGCATAGAGAATGAACAACCAGAGTATGTTAGTCCTGAAAGTAGTTGGTATTCAGGTTATGAACAAGGAAAAGTCAAAATAGAGAAGTAGCTTAAACTGGAAAGACAGGCAAATAGAACGCATAAGTATAGTAAGAGAGGGGGGACAGTTAATAAATGAAAAAATCAATCTTTAAGGCAAGCTTTGAAGAATCTTTAAATTTATTAGATGATGCTTCGCTTCAGTATATAAAGAAAGACTATTACGAAAAACTTGGAAAAGGTTTAAATAATGGAAAGCCAAGTATTGGTTTTAGAATAAAAAGTATTCTCTACAGTATTTTGTTTGTATTCGGATGTAACTTTCTCTTGGTCATATTTGCCTCTTCTTTGGATGTTGCAGAGACTAAGGATTTAACCCTGCCAGTTCACAATCCATCACTGTTGACCCCTGAATTATTCCTTATTTGTTGTTTTATTTGGCTATCACTCGTTCTTATTGGAAAATTTGTTCGAAAACCATTTCTTCGACCATACAGATATCGTTTTCATGTTGAGACCTTTTTGTTTTGGTTCTTTCTTGAATTCAATCTCTTGGCCATAACTATAGCCCTCCCGACCCTAACCTCGTTAGGAATCTGGTTCATTTATATTCTCTTGTTCATCATTGCCCTAATATTCCTTCGCATAGAAAAAAGAAGTTTAAGCACTTGTTTTTTTTGCGAAAAGATTGGAGAGACGTTGATTGATAGGGCGGCACGTCGGATTGCTACCTATGGTTCAGGAGTGCTAGGGCTTGCTGTAATTATCAAAATAATCTTATCGCATTCGGGCATAGCAGTTTCACAAAGTTTGACTCTATTAGGCTTGTTTTTGACATGGCTAGTCATAGATATTGGATTTTTGGCAATGGTTATCTTCATGGAGTTGCCCTTATTTTTAGAAGGCTACTACAAATGGAAATATCCTGAAGAATACAGAGACTGGGAAGACAAGTCAGTAGAAGACTGGTATGGAAAGAAGTATCTGAAGAAACACAAGGAGTTGTTGGAAGCTAAAAATGAAGAAAAAATCAATCTTTAGTGCAAGTTTTGAAGAGAGTTTAAATCTTTTAGATGATAGCGTCTCAGGGAAATATACAGAGGATCTTTATCAAGATGCTCTAAAAAAAGAAAAATACAGAGGGACCTTGAAGTCGTATGTTTGGTTAGTAATCTTGACAATCTTATTTATAATGGGTCCTAATTGGTTGATTGTTGCTTTAAATGATTATTTATTTTATCATGCTAATCCTAAAGATTTAACAGTTGTTTTGTCCGAAATTAATTTTCTTCCCTACTGGGTATTTTGGATGGGGCTAGCAATATGGATTTTGCTGATTATAGTAGGGAAGCGATTTAACCAACAGTTCATTTTGATCTATAGGGGTCAGTTTCATTGTATGGTTTCCTTTATAATATGGCTCCTTATTGAATTTGATCTTTTCGTGATGAATTTCCTTTATGGTCTATTTGGATATTTGGGAATGGTCGCTTTTGAAGGACTAATTCTTTTCATAATCATTTATATGATACGTGATAAGTCTACCTCATTGCTAAATTTATTATATGGTGGTACCGAAATAGAGAGTCCGACTGATAGATTGTTTAATAGAGTATTTAGATTTATTGTCAAGTATGGTGGAATAGTCGTAGCACTCTGGATAATTTTTCGTACGATATTTTCGGATTCAATAAGAAATGCAGATAGTTTAGTTGGAGGATTAAGCGTTTTATTTTTATTCTTAGTGTTCAATATATTAATAGCTGCCTTTGAAATTTATTTCATGTTCCCCTACATGTTGCAAGGCTACTACAAATGGAAATATCCTGAGGAATACCGAGACTGGGAAGGTAAGTCAGTAGAAGAATGGTATGGGAAGAAGTATTTGAAAAGCATAAGGGCAAGTTTAAGTGAAAACTTAAAAAAGGAAGTCATTATGATGGCCTCCTTTTTTTATTGCTGCAAATAATGTACAATAGAATAATTACAGGAGTTTATCTTTATGAAACAATCACATTTTGTGAGGGCGCTTTGGTATGGTATTTTTGGTGCCCTCTTTTTTGCTTTTACTTTTATTTTCAACCGTAGTATGAATCTTTCGGGTGGGTCCTGGATGTGGAGTGCGAGTCTACGTTACTTGTTTAGTTTGCCTATTCTGGCTGTTTTGGTCTGGCGTAAGGGGGAGTTAGCGAGTGTGTTGTCTGACATTAGGCGTTCACCTTTGACCTGGTTGATTTGGAGCACGGTTGGTTTCGGCCTTTTTTATGGGCCACTGTCTCTAGCTTCCATTTATGGTGAGTCCTGGTTTGTGGCGGCTACTTGACAGATTACCATTCTAGCTGGTCTGCTCTTGACCCCTCTCTTTGGGCAGAAGGTACCTGGTAAGCAACTGCTTATGACACTGGTTATCCTTTTAGGGATTATTCTCATCCAGATTCCTTACTTTGGTAGTGGTCTTGGGAGTGGTGTGGTCCGTGCCAGTCTCTTGATTTTACTGGCTGCTTTTGCCTATCCTTTGGGCAATCGTAAGATGATGGTTCACTGTAAAGAGGATCAGCTTTCAACGACGCAGCGCGTGTTTGGGATGACCTTGATGAGTACGCCTTTTTGGTTACTCTTGTCAATTTTTGCAGGAGTAGATGCAGGTCTTCCATCGTCCGGTCAGATTTTACAGTCTTTAATTGTAGCTGTCTTTTCTGGGGTTGTGGCGACCTTGCTTTTCTTTGAGGCCACTAACCTAGTTAAGCATAACCATAAGCAACTGGCAGTAGTTGAGGCTACTCAGGCTGGTGAAGTTCTCTTTACGCTTTTAGGTGGTTGCCTTTTTCTAAGAGATAGTCTGCCTAGCCTTTTGGGATTCTTAGGGATTACCATCGTAACCATTGGTATTATTGGAAATAGCCTACTGACAGGATCGGATTAAGTTTAGATTAATGGTATCAATCTGTTCAGATAACTGTCCGTATTTTGTAAGTACAATTTCACAAAAAAAGCTTAGAAGTCATTCTTTGAGAACGCTTCTAAGCTTTTTAGGTTATGGTAATAATTAACCGAAGATTTCTTTTGCCAGTGCCTTACCTTTTGGAGTTGCGGCTAAGCCACCTTCAGCTGTTTCACGAAAGGCAGTTGGCATGGCTGATCCCACCTGATACATAGCATCAACGACCTGGTCCACAGGTATAGCTGATGTGATACCTGCCAAGGCCATGTCCGCAGCTACTAGGGCAAAGCTTGCACCCATGGCGTTACGCTTAACACAAGGTACCTCGACCAAGCCGGCTACAGGGTCACAGATAAGTCCCAACATATTTTTTAGCACAAAACAGATAGCTTGACTGGCTTGGAATGGTGTGCCACCAGCAGCCATTGTAATAGCCGCCGCAGCCATAGCAGAGGCGGAACCTACTTCGGCTTGACAGCCCCCTTCTGCACCAGAAATAGAGGCGTTATTAGCGATAACGAGCCCAAATGCGCCAGCCGTGAAGAGAAAATCCAGTTGCTGCGACTCACTCAAACCTAGTTTTTCGATAGCAACGGTGAGAACAGCTGGCAAACAACCTGCTGAACCAGCTGTTGGTGTCGCACAAACCAAGCCCATCTTGGCATTAGATTCATTGACTGCCATGGCATTGCGGGCAGCTCCAAGAACTGCTGAATCAGCCAAGGTCTTTCCTTTTTTGATATAGGCGTCTAATTTAGCTGCGTCACCACCGGTTAAGCCTGTCGGTGATTTTTCTGGAGATAGGCCATCCTGAACAGATTGCTTCATCACTTCAAGGTTTCGGGTCATGAGTGCCAAGATTTCAGAACGGTCACGTCCAGATAGTTCGATTTCAGTGGCAATCATGAGTTCAGCGATATTGCCTTGGTAATCATGGTCAGCCTGTTGTACCAATTCTTCAATAGTGTAAAACATGGAAGCCTCCTCTTAGTTGAAAAAGTTTACGTTATGTAAATGAGGAATTCTTGCAATCTCAGTGACAGCCTTATCACACTGGTGTGAGTCAATTTCGATAATCATGATGGCTTTCTCACCCGCATTTTCCCGAGTAACTGTCATCTGAGCGATATTAATACCGTAGCGAGACAGAATATCAGTCACAAGGGCAATCATTCCTGGCACATCTTGGTGAACAATGATGAGTGTAGGAGTATTCATCTTCAGATTGACCGCAAAACCATTGAGCTCAGTCACTTGGATATTACCTCCACCTATGGAAACACCTGTAGCCGTAATGGTTTTTCTAGCATTTTTTAGAGTAATACGAGTGGTGTTGGGATGTGGTGCATTACTGTGTTTATTGATTTTCCAATAAATCTTAATGCCCTTCTCGTGGGCAATGTCTAAGGCGTGTGGAATGTCAGGGTCATCCGTATCCATACCTAAAATCCCAGCTACAAGGGCCACATCTGTCCCATGTCCGCGATAGGTTCTCGCAAAAGAATTAAAGAGTTGAAATTCAACTTCGGTGGGAGTTTCACCAAAAATAGCTGAAACAATTTTGCCAATTCGAACCGCTCCAGCAGTATGGCTAGAGGATGGACCTACCATGACAGGACCAATAATGTCAAAAACCGATTGAAATTTTAAATTTTTCATAGTACGCCTCGTTTGATAAATCTTGTATTCACAGTATACCACGAATTGGCAAGATTAGTTCATTCACTAAAATTCTCTTCAATGGAAATAAAAAGCGTATTTTAAGCTTTCTTTAAGGTTTGTTCTGTATAATGAAAAACTATTAAGTAAGCATACTTATTTTCATAAAGCTGAGAGGGCGACCATGTGGTCGTCTTTTTTGGGTGGAGGGAGACTATAGCAAATGTAACTAAGACAGAAAAATCATATTAATTTTATACTAGGACTAAGATAATAAATCGTACCTCAATGATTGGACTTTTTTCTAATTATTGAGGTATTTTTGTTTTCAATTGAGAAATATAAATCATGAATGATTTGAAACTTTTACAATCGGTCATAACTTTTATTTATGATGCGCCATAAAAAAAATAGCTTATGCAAGACAATTGTTTGGTGATAACATAAAAAACATATTAAAAGAAAAGGAAGTACAGGGATGACGATAAAAGCACAAAGAGGAAATCAACTACGAACTAAGGGATGGCGTCAAGAAGCACTTCTTAGGCTTTTGGAAAATGTTTTGGAAAATGCTGAAGATCCTGATAATCTTATCGTTTATGGTGCTCTAGGCAAAGCAGCAAGAGATTGGCCGTCGTATGAAGCGATTGTCGAAAGTTTAAAAACAATTGAGGAAGATGAATCTTTAATTATACAATCTGGGAAGCCTATAGGTATTTTAAAAACACATCCTGATGCTCCCTTGGTTATAATGGCTAACTCCAATTTAGTTGGTAAGTGGTCGACTTCAGAAAATTTTTATGATTTGTATGATAAGAACTTAATTGCTTGGGGTGGATTGACTGCAGGAGATTGGCAGTATATTGGTTCACAAGGCGTTATACAGGGAACATATGAAATCTTTAAATCTATTAGTCGTCTTTATTTCAAAGATGATTTGTCAGGGAGATTAATTCTTACTGCTGGTATGGGTGGAATGGGTGGTTCTCAACCTCTAGCAGCTAAAATGGCGGGTGCAAATATTATTGTTGTCGATGTTAATGAAGACAATATTGATAAGCGTTTATCAATTGGTTATGTTGATAAAAAAACTGATAGTTTAGATCAAGCCTTGTCATGGATAGATGATGCTAAAAGAAAAGGCGAAAATGTTTCTATTGCAGTTATCGGAAATGCAGCAACGGTCTATCAAGAAATTTTAAATCGAGGAATCGTTCCTGATATTGTGAGTGATCAGACAGCAGCACATGATCTTATTTATGGCTATGTTCCAGAAGGTTACTCTTTGGAAAAAGTGATACATGTTCGTCAGTCAAATCCAAAGAAACTAGAATCTGATGCTGGTGCTTCAATTGCTAAAGAAGTTAGAGCAATTCTTTCTTTCCAAAAGAAAGGCGCTAAAGTCTTTGATAATGGGAACAATATTCGTACACAGGCCAAAAGGTTCGGAGTTGAGAATGCTTTCGATATTCCTATTTTTACAGAAGCTTTCTTAAGGCCTCTATTTGAAAGAGCCATAGGTCCTTTTCGTTGGATAGCCTTGTCAGGGGATCCAAAGGACATTCACATTATTGATGATTATCTTTTAGAGCACTTTTCAGATAATACCATTATCACAGATTGGATCAAATTAGCACATAAGTACGTTCCTTTTCAAGGATTACCTGCTCGTATCGGATGGTTAGGCCATGAGGAAAGAACTCAATTAGCTTTAGCTGTTAATGATTTAGTAGCAGAAGGTGTTCTATCAGCACCAGTTGCTTTTACACGTGATCATTTGGATGCTGGAGCTATGGCACATCCTAATATTATGACTGAGAATTTAAAGGATGGTTCTGATGCCATTGCAGACTGGCCACTGTTAAATGCCATGTTAGCGGCATCGTCTAAAGCAGATTTGGTTGCTATTCATTCAGGTGGAGGAGGATACACCGGTTATATGCAGAGTGCTGGTATTACTGTTGTAGCTGATGGGACATGTGAAGCTTCTGAACGTCTCCAGTTATCAATTACCAATGACACTAGCTTAGGTGTTCTTCGCTATGCGGATGCTGGCTATGAGTCATCTCTAGACGAAATTGAGAAAAAACGTATTAGACGCATTCATTTATAAAGGGGTAAGTTTTAAATGACGATAAAATATTTGACTAAGAACGATGTGTTAGCTGCTTGTATTGGAGGTTCCGTTTATGCGAGTGGTGGCGGTGGCTTTTACGAGCACGGACTTGAAATGGGAGAGGCAGCTGTTGCATTATCTCCAGTAGTTTTAAAAACTATTGATGAGTTTGAAGAGGATGATTTAATTATCACTCAAACAGCAATTGGAGCACCGGCTGGGACAACAGATTGGCAGATGTTGGGAAAAGATTATATTCGTGCGTTAGAATTACTCCTTGAGAAACATCCCCATCCTGAAAAAATCAAAGGTATATTAACGCCTCAGAATGGTAAATCTAGTTCGACCAACGGTTGGCTATCAGCATCAGCACTGGGATTAGCTGTTGTTGATGCTACTGGCGATATCAGAGCCCATCCTACTGGGAAAATGGGAAATATGGGTGTAGCTAATGATACGACTTATGAAACTATTCAAGCTGTGTCAGGTGGACGTCGTGAAACAGGTCGCCATATTGAGTTATCGGTGCAAGGAACGGCGGCTTACACTTCGAAAATTCTTCGAATAGCTTCGGATTTATCAGGCGGTTTCATTGCTGCTGCCCGTCATCCTCTCACAGCATCTTATATTAAACAGAATGCTGTTATTGGAGGTTTGTCAAGGGCTATTGAATTGGGATATTGCATATTAGAACATCAAAATGAAGATGGTTCATCCATTATTGATGCTATTGTTGAGCATACTCATGGAGAAATTTTAGCTAAGGGTAAGGTTGTTGCTAAGGATATGACTTACACCGATGAAGCTTTTGATGTTGGTAAGGTAGAAATAAAAACTGAATCGGATAATGTAACGCTCCATGTTCAAAATGAATTTATGGCTGTAGATAGTCAAACACTAGGACGTGTTGCTACTTACCCAGATGTTATTACTTTATTTAGGGCAAAAGATGCTAAGGCTTTGAGTACTGACGAGATTAGTATTGGCGAAGAAGTTGTTGTTTTCAAAATTTCACATAAACATTTTCCGTTAAGTACTGGTGTGAAGGATCCAAGTGTCTACCCCGAAGTAGAGAATGTTTTAGGTATAGACTTGTATAGACATTCTTTCAAATAAGTTACGATTTAGGTGATAAGGTATGGAATTAACAGGATACGGATTGACCGTTGAATCAATTGAACGTGTAGTTAAGGGTGAAAAAGTGACAATAGCGCCTGAAGCTTATCATCGTCTCAAAGCTTCGAGAGAAGTAGTCTTACAGGTTCTTGATAGTCAGCAACAGATTTATGGTCTTAATACTGGTGTTGGTAAAAATAAGGATAGAAAAATCCCGAAAGATAAAATTGAAGAATTTAATCGTCAGTTAATCTATGCCCACTGTGTTGGAATTGAACCAGAACTATCTATTGATAATGTTAGAGCAGCAATGTTGATACATCTTAACAATATGCTTAAAGGATACGCAGGTATCCAGGTTGCCATTCCAGAACGTTTAGTTGATTTTTTGAATTTAGGAGTTACTCCAGTTGTAAACGGCTTTGGTTCTGTTGGTGAGGGTGATATTGGTATTTTATCTTATATAGGTTTGGGATTAATGGGAGAAGGACTTGTTGATTATGAAGGTAATCGCTATGAGGCTAGAGAAATTTTTAAGCGACTTCATCTTAAACCTATTCATTTTTATGCTAAAGATGGATTAGCGGTAATTAGCTCAAATGCTGTTTCGTTTTCACGATTATCTTTATTGATTCCTAAAATTAAAAATCTTTTGTATTGGTTTGATCTGGCCTGTAGTTTATCTTTAGAAGCTTTAGGTGGAAATATAACACCTTTGGATGATTTGGTGGTTAAGGCGAAACATCACAATGGTCAAAACATAAGTAGTCAGCATTTTCAATCTGCCTTGAGGGAAAGTTATTTATTAAATAATAAAACAAAAACGGTTCAAGATCCCCTCAGCTTTAGAAATGCCACACTGATTCATGGTGCTGCTTATGATAGTTTATCTTACGTCGAAGAGCAGCTGTTACTGGAATTAGAGTCATCTGATGACAATCCAATGGTTGATATTGCAAATCAACGTATTTTGTCAACACCACATTTTGAAACGTTAAATGTTAGTTTGGCGATTGAAATGTTGAATGTTGCTTTGAGTCATGTTTCTAATGCTTCAATCCAACGTATGATTAAACTGGGTAATCCAGATTTTACAGGTTTAAGTCGTTTTTTAATTGCCGATGAGCACCAATATTTCGGTTTACAAGCTTTACAAAAGACGGCTGCAACCTTAGATGTTGAGATTCATCATGCGAGCCAAACCTTATCAAATATTTCTTATCCTTTGGCAGGAGAAATGGAAGATAGGCAAACCAACCTACCTTTAATTCTTCAAGAACTAGATGGAATTGTAAACAAACTTCACGAAATTTTGGCTATTGAGTTACTTTATGCTACTCAAGCCATAGCTATACGTTTTCCAGAAGAAAGACCTTTAGGTTTATTAACTCATGAAGTATTCCAAATAATCTTTGAACGTTACGGTACTTTACAAGACCATCATATGCTTTATCAGGTTATTAGAGGTATTTCAGAAGATATAGGAAAAATTTGTATTCGAACTTTATTTACCAAAGAGCAAGTCTCAGCTTAGGAGATAAAGACGGGAATACAGTAATGAAAAGGAGATTAGGGTGATCATTCAACAAATACAAGAGTATTTTATAGAACATGGTAAGGATTATGTCAAAATACTTGGAGATCATGTAGCGTTAAGTGGAGAGGCTTTGATGATTGCCTTAGTAATTGGTTTACCTTTGGGTTATCTCAGCTACTCAAAACCTAAATTAAGACAGGTTGCTAGTTTTTTTACTCAGGGGTTGAGAGTTATTCCTAGTTTAGGTTTATTGTTTATTCTTATTCCTTTTATTGGTGTAGGCCGGTTACCTGCAATTATTGCTCTGGTTGTATTAGCAGTTCCCCCAATTTTATTAAACACTATTGTGGGGTTTAATGAGGTTCCACGGATATTAATTGAGACAGCTACTGGACTTGGAATGACAAAGTGGCAAACATTATATAAAGTGAGGTTTCCCTTAGCAAGTCCACATATCTTAAATGGAATTAAGCTTGCATTAATTGAAGTCATCGCTAGTGCTACTCTTGCGACTTATATTGGTGCAGGTGGACTTGGTACAATCATTTTTACAGGTTTGGGTCTTTATCGCTATGATCTTTTGATAATTGGTGGTGGGTCGGTTGCTTTGTTATCGTTTATAAGTATGATTCTTTTTGACTTACTAATCAGTCGTTTGCCTATTGAAAAACACAAGAAAAGGAGTTATGAAATATGAAGCGTAAAAAATTATTTTTAGGAATTTTACTAGCTATTATTATTGGTGTTGTGACGGGTTTTGTTTTTGTAGGAAAACATTCCCATAATGTAAATAGTTCTAAGACGAATGCCACCATACGAATAGGATCTAAAGATTTTACTGAAAATCTAGTTGTAGCTGAAATCTATGCCTTAGCTTTAGAAGATAATGGTTATAAAGTTCAGAGAGTTTCTAACATTTCTAGTTCTTTGATTCATCGTTCATTGATAAATAAAGAAATCGATTTATATCCAGAATATACGGGAACTGGCTTACTCTCAATCTTAAAAAAACCGATGGAAACAGACTCTCAAAAAGTATATGAAACCGTCAAAAAAGATTATGAGAAAAAGTTTAAAGTAACTTGGTTGAAATATGCTTCAGCAAATGATGGCCAAGGGTTAGTCATTCGAAAGGATATTGCAAATCAGCTGGGAATTAAGACAATTTCAGACTTACAAAAACATGCCTCTGAGTTGAGTTTTGCTTCTCAAGGTGAATTTGATCAGAGAGAGGATGGTCTTCCTGGATTAGCCAAAACTTATGGAGATTTTTCATGGAAGTCTTCTAAGGTTTATGACAATAGCTTGAAATACACAGTTTTAGACAATAAAGAAGCTGATGTCACTCCGGCATATACAACTGAAGGTCAATTGGTTAATACAGATAAATATCTTCTTTTAAAAGATGATAAACATTTTTGGCCCCCTTATAATTTGGCTCCTATCGTTCGAGATGATGTGTTGAAGTCTAATCCGAAAATAGAAAGTACGTTGAACAAAATTTCTGAAAAATTGGATACAGCGACTGTGACTAAACTTAACGCTAAAGTAGATGTAGAAGGTCAAAACTATCAAAAAGTAGCACAAGAATTTTATAAGACAATCAAATAGAGAGAAAATGTATGACAGAAATAATAAAATTTGATCATGTGACAAAGAGTTACGGTGATAAGATTGTTATTGAAAATCTTAATTTTTCGATAAAAACAGGAGAATTTATTACCATCTTAGGTACATCTGGTTCTGGCAAAACAACTACTTTAAAAATGATAAATCGTCTTATAGAACCTAGTTCAGGCTCTGTAATATTTGATGGTAGCCTAATTGATCAGCTAGATGAAATTACGTTACGTCGTCGTATAGGTTATGTTGTTCAACAGATTGGACTTTTCCCTCATCAGACAGTTGAAGAAAACATTGCTATTGTTCCAAAATTACTTAATTGGGACAAAAAAACAATAAAGGCGCGTGTGTCAGAGTTATTATCATTAATCAAGCTACCTTATGATCAATATGCTAAGAGATATCCAAATGAATTATCTGGTGGTCAGCAGCAACGTGTTGGAGTAGCACGAGCTTTGGCTGCAGATCCTAGTGTGACGCTTTTTGATGAACCTTTTGGGGCTATCGATGCCATTACAAGAAGTGAATTACAAGAAGAACTGTTGACGATTCATAAAACATACCCAAATAAAACCTTTGTTTTTATCACTCATGATATTTACGAAGCATTTAAATTGGGAACTCGAGTTATGATTATGGACGAAGGTAAAATTGCACAATTTGATACACCAGAAGCCATTTTAAAGAACCCTGCAAATGATTTTGTTAAGCGACTACTTGATACAGCCAAAAACCAAGAAAGTTTATGGGGGTAGGAATATGTTTGATGTTTTTAGAAATTCTTATGATGAATTTCTTAGTGCTTTACTAGAACATATTGAGATAAGTTTTATTGCGATAGTTACTGCAATTGTATTAGCAATTTTTGTTACTATATTTCTTAACTTTTATAAAGAATTTAGTCATATTACTATTTATCTTTTTTCTTTAATGTATGCCATTCCTTCATTTGCTTTATTTGCTCTCTTGATACCTATTACCGGATTAGGTCAAACAACAGCTATCATTGTCTTAGTTATTTATGCTCAATATATTTTAGTTCGGACATTTTTGTCAGGACTGTCACAAGTTGATAAACATGTTATTGAAGCAGCAAAGGCTATGGGGATGACTAAGTGGCAGATTTTGTTAAAGGTTCAATTTCCTTTAGCTCAAAAGTCATTTTTCGCTGGTCTAAGATTGGCTTCTAGTGCCATCATTGCAATAGCAACAATTGGAGCAACGATTAATGCAGGCGGTCTCGGAGTCATACTCTTTGATGGGTTACGTACAATGAATCTTCCAAAACTTTTATGGGGAATTATCTTAACTGTAGGACTAAGTTTATTGACAAACTTAATTATTTATCTTGTTGAAGAGTTGTTCCAAAAGGAATATTCTGTTTAGATACTTAACATTATTGGTGTTTTAGCTTATAAACGTCAGTATTTCAATAAGTACATCTCTACCAGTTTGCTTGTTGACATGTTAAGACTTCTTCAACAATTACTTAGTAGTAGCAATGTATAAAATTTTAGACTGATTAACTAAAGAAAAATGAGTAAAAATAGACAAGAAACCCCACCCAATCTGAATCGTTTCTTCACGAAATACCTTCAGACTGAGTGGTGTTTTTTGCTATTTTTCATGTTTGAAATAAGATTGAGATTGAAGTGCTTTTAGCAACAAGAGGCTAAATAATGTTGTTAGGGTAATTTTGATGAGGTCTGGTAGCACAAATGGTAGGACGACCAATTTTAGAGTAGTTAGGAAAGGAGAGTGAGTGAAAATCATAAAGCCGATGGCACCTCCGATGAAAAGGACCACTTCACCTAAAAAGTTTGCGATGAAAATTCGTAATAGGTTTTTCTTACGATTTGCGATAAGTGATGTAACTAATGCTCTCAGTGGGAAGAAAAGTAAAAATCCTCCTGTTGGTCCGATAAAGGCGTGAAGACCACCATTGCCACCAGAGAAAACTGGTAGACCAATTGCTCCTAATAAAAGGTAAAGTAATACGGAAAGAGTCGCTTCTTTAGGGCGATAAAGTGTGGCAATTAAGCCTATTACCAATGTTTGAAGGGTGATAGGAATAGGTCCTAAAGCAATCTGAAATGGAGACAGAGCTACGATTAAGGCGGCACCTAGTGCAATCAAGGTTATGGAATAAGTTTTGTTCATTTATGTTAACCTCCTATGTATTTTACGTTAACCATTTTATAAAAAGTCACCTCTGATGTCAATATTTTCATTGATAATGAGGTGGTTAGCAGGTATTCACCTTGTTGGCTCAATGGTTGGTCAGCTGAAGGTCAGTGATTGTGGGATTGTGGTATAATCAAGTCAGAATGAATTCTGAAAGGATGTTAGTCTTGTCATACAAATTTCTATTTTTCGACCTTGATCATACCCTCCTTGATTTTAATGGTGCTGAAGATACTGCTTTAACCTATTTTCTTGAGGAGACTGGCGTAGCTCCTCAAGATATTAAGACTTACAAGGATTACTATATTCCGATGAATCGTGCCTTGTGGGAAGATTTGAATCATGGGTTGATTACAAAAGCTGAATTGCTTCGCACGCGCTTTTCTCGTCTGTTTGCGCATTTTGGTCGGGAAGTTGATGGCGTTTATTTGGCTGAGCGTTATCAAGAGTTTCTGAGTCAACAGGGGCAGGAGTTGCCTCAGGCTCATGCCTTTCTAGCTGATGTTAAATCACGTGGCTACAAGATTTATGCCGCAACCAATGGTGTTACCTATATTCAACGTGGTCGTTTGAAGGCTTCAAGCCTATTACCATTCTTTGATGCAGTTTTCATCTCAGATAAAGTCGGTGCTCACAAACCGTCAAAAGACTTTTTTGATAAAATGGCTGCCCATATCCCTGACTTTGATCCAAAGGTTGCTCTTATGATTGGAGATAGTTTGTCAGCTGATATTCAAGGTGCCAATAATGCTGGAATTGATAGCATTTGGTTTAATCCAAAAGGTTTGGTAAATGAAACACCTGCTGTTCCAACCTATCAAGTCAGAAACTACCAAGACATTTTGGAGATTTTGAATAAATGATTTTGTTTAAACATTATTGCTATAATGGATTCAAAAATCTTCTTAAAATGTAGCTAGACCATCCTTGATTGTGTAAGTAACAAAGCTCGTTTGCAAATGACTTTGAATAATAAATTTTTTGCGAACGAAGTGATTGTAAACCGAGACTTTCCGCCATGATATAGACGCCTATAACAATTTTTTCAGGCCTTCAGAAGTTCCGAGACCTTAGACTCGAAACTTAGTCATGGAACTTCGAAGACGTTCGCTGACGTCCGTCATCACCTTAGGAAAGTCTCAAAAGAGAAATTCGTCTTTAATTTTAGAGAGCTTTTCAGCTCTTTTTTTGCTACAATGAGAGCATGAATGAACTGATTAAACATAAGTTGGAATTGCTCCCTGACAACCCAGGTTGCTATCTCCACAAGGACAAATTCGGCAATATTATCTATGTCGGTAAGGCTAAAAATCTAAAAAATCGTGTGCGTAGTTATTTTCGAGGTAGCCATGATACCAAGACGGAGCTTTTGGTATCTGAGATTGCAGACTTTGAATTTATCGTAACCGAGTCTAATATTGAGGCCCTGCTTTTGGAAATTAACCTCATCCAAGAGAATATGCCTAAATTTAACATCCGCCTCAAGGATGACAAATCTTACCCATTTATCAAGATTACCAAGGAGCTCTATCCAAGGCTTTTGATTACCCGCCAGGTTAAGAAAGATGGTGGTCTCTATTTTGGTCCCTACCCAGATGCTGGTGCAGCCAATGAAATCAAGAAACTTTTGGACCGTATTTTCCCCTTTAAGAAATGTAAAAATCCTGCCAATAAGGTCTGTTTCTATTACCATATTGGACAATGTAATGCCCACACCATCTGTCATACTACCAGAGACTATTGGCAAGGTTTGGTTGAGGATGTCAAGAATTTCCTAAATGGGCACGACAACAAAATCGTTAATCAGCTCAAGGTCAAGATGAAGGACATGTCTGACCAGATGGAGTTTGAACGGGCAGCGGAGTATCGGGATCTGATTGAGGCAGTATCAACGCTTAGGACCAAGCAAAGGGTTATCCGTCAGGACATGCAGGACCGTGATATTTTTGGTTACTACGTGGATAAGGGGTGGATGTGTGTTCAGGTTTTCTTTGTCCGTCAGGGAAAACTCATTCAGCGTGATGTCAATATGTTTCCCTATTACAATGAAGCCGAAGAGGATTTTCTGACCTATATGGGGCAGTTTTATCTGGATAGCCGTCATCTCAAGCCTAAGGAGATTTTCATTCCAGGAGACATTGATCAGGAGTCTGTCGAAGCTTTGGTTGGGGATGGAGTTAAGGTCTTCAAGCCTCAACGTGGAGAGAAGAAGCAGTTGGTAAACTTGGCGACGAAAAATGCTCGTGTTAGTCTTACCCAAAAATTTGATCTCCTTGAAAAAGACTTGGCTAAGACTCAAGGGGCCGTTGAAAATCTAGGAAAACTCATGGGCATTCCGACACCGGTCCGTATTGAGTCTTTCGATAACTCTAACATCATGGGAACAAGCCCTGTCTCTGCCATGGTTGTCTTCGAAAATGGCAAACCCAATAAAAAAGAGTACCGCAAATACAAGATTAAGACGGTTGAGGGGCCTGATGATTATGCCAGCATGCGTGAGGTCATTCGTCGCCGCTATAGTCGTGTCAAACGTGATGGTTTAACGCCACCAGACCTCATTATCATGGATGGTGGTCAAGGTCAAGTCAATGTGGCCAAGGATGTTCTGCGCAAGGAACTCAATCTCTCTATTCCAGTTGCAGGTCTTCAGAAAAATGACAAGCACCAAACCAACGAATTGCTCTTTGGAGACCCTTTGCAAGTTATTGATTTGCCGCGGCAATCTGAGGAATTTTTCCTTCTTCACCGTATTCAGGATGAAGTTCACCGCTTTGCCATCACCTTCCACCGCCAAGTTCGTAGCAAGAATAGCTTTAGCTCTAAACTCGATGGCGTGGAGGGTCTTGGACCTAAGCGCAAACAAAAACTTCTCAAACACTTCAAGTCTATGACTGCTATTCAAAAAGCTACTGTTGAGGATATCCATGCCCTTGGCATTCCAGAAAAAGTAGCACAGGCTCTGTTAGATAAATTGAATGATGATAACAATTAAAGAAATTTAATGAATTAAACTCATTTTTTGTTATAATAAGAATAATTAAAAAAGAAAGGAGTCATGCTATCAAGAACGAAGCTAAAATTGAACGTCTTCTAGATAAAGGGCGTCGAGGCCTTCTTCGTGGTATCTTTAGTCGTGCCACGATTATCCTCTTAATCATCTTGCTACAGCTTGTTGTTGTAACCATGTCTTACTTGTGGTTGCACCAATACAGGGTCCATCTTCAGGTAACAGAGGTGGTCCTTCGTATCCTAGCCATTATCTATCTTTTTCAAAGTGATATGGAGTCGACGGCTGTTAATACATGGCTCCTGATAGTTTTGCCTTTCCCGATTATCGGGACCCTCCTTTTGGCCTATACGAAACTTGATTTGGGCTATAGAGGGATGAAGGGGGCCATTCAGAGCAATATTGACCGCAGTTCTGGTATTTTAAAACAAGATGAGCAGGCTCTTGAAGAACTTAAACAACGTCACACCAGCAACTATAATCTGGTTCAATATCTTGAAAATGTGAATGGGCATTTTCCGGTCTATCGTCACACTAAGACCACCTATTTTCCAAGTGGTGAAGCCAAGTTCGAGGAAATGAAAAAGCAGCTCTTAAAGGCAGAGAAGTATATTTTCTTGGAATATTTCATCATTGACGAGGGTGAAATGTGGGGCGAAATCCTAGCCATCTTGAAACAAAAGGTTCAAGAAGGGGTAGAAGTGCGTGTCATGTATGACGGCATGATTGAATTTTCAACCTTGAGTTTCGACTATAAGCAACGTTTGGAAAAAATTGGGATTCAATCTCGTGTTTTTGCGTCGGTAACCCCTTTCCTGTCAACCTATTACAATTACCGTGACCATAGGAAGATCTTGTTGATTGATGGTAAGGTTGCCTTCACAGGTGGGGTTAATCTCGCTGACGAGTACATCAACAAGATTAAGCGTTTTGGTCATTGGAAGGACACGGCACTCATGGTTGAGGGCCCAGCGGTTGATACTTTCTTAGTCCTTTTCCTTCAGATGTGGACTTACTCTCATGAAACGTTAGATGTGACGCCTTATATGGTTGAACAAGAGACCTTTGATACCCCTGGCTTTGTTGTTCCTTATGGAGATATTCCATTGGACAAGGATAAGGTTGGTGAGAATGTTTATATTGACATCCTTAACCATGCGCGTGATTTTGTTCATATCATGACACCTTATCTTATTTTGGATGGTGAATTACTTCATGCCCTCAAGTTTGCGGCCGAGCGGGGCGTAGATGTCAGTATCATCATGCCAGGCATTCCTGATAAAAGTACAGTCTACTACTTGGCTAAGACCTACTACCCAACGCTTTTGGCATCCGGCGTTAAAATCTATGAGTACACCCCAGGATTTGTTCATGCCAAGGTCTTTGTTAGTGACAATAGTAGGGCAACCGTTGGAACCATTAATTTGGATTATCGTAGCCTTTATCATCACTTTGAGTGTGCAACCTATCTCTATAGGACTGATTCAGTTCTAGCGATTGAAGAAGATTTCCAAGCGACAAAAGCTAAGTGTCACCAAGTGACTACAGCAGATGTCGAAAATCTTCCTTTCTATCAGAAGTGCTTGGGATTATTGACAAGATTAGTCGCACCATTGATGTAGTGACATGATTTGTTATAAGAGGGTTGAACCCTCTTTTTTGATAGGTTAAAATAAAGATAATCAAGGCAAAGGAGAAAATGATGTTAACCATTCGTCCAGCTAAGTTTTCAGATGCGAAGGCAATTCAGTCTATCTATGCGCCCTATGTTGAAAAGACAGCTATTACCTTTGAATATGAGGTTCCCAGTGTTCAAGAATTTGAGAATCGTATCAATAAAACCCTTGAAAATTACCCATATCTAGTCGCTGAAGAGAATGGGCAAGTTCTGGGATATGCCTATGCCTCAACCTACTATGCCCGAACAGCCTATAATTGGACGACAGAATTGTCCATCTATTTGCACGAAGATGCCCGAGGTCGAGGCTTGGGAAGCCAACTTTACGATGCCCTTGAAAAAGAGTTGAAAAAGCGCGGTTTTCTGCGTTTCTTAGCCTGTATTGCTGTTCCAAATGAGGCTAGTATCGCCATGCATGAAAAACGTGGTTATGTCCAAGTTGCTCATTTTCCAAAAGTAGGCTACAAGTTTGACCAATGGCATGACATCGTCTGGATGCAAAAGACCTTGGATGGTCCTGTCAGGAAAATAGAGAAATAAGCTATTAGATTATCAGTAATACTGGTTAATTGCTCATGTTATTTACCTATGTTAGAATGTCATTAAGACTAAATAAATCGCTGAAAGAGGTCGGAACGCAAAGCCGATTTTTTTCATTCTAAAGGAGCCTAAATGTCCCAAGAAATAAGTGCCCGACTATTGCCTCAGAAACCTTCTAAATGGGCTAAGATTTTGCTTAATCGTAAGGTACCCATTTTCCTGTTTTTCTTACTGGAACTGTTTTTTCTTGTCTTTTCATATCTCAGCCTACAAGAGCATTTCCCATCCATTATCTTATGGGAACACTTATTGAGTGTCTTTACCTTCTTTTATTTGCTCAATCGTTCCATGGATTCTCGTTCCAAACTGTCTTGGCTGATCATCATTGCCCTCTTTCCCATTTTTGGGACCGCCTTGCTCTATTTTTCGCTCGCTGATTTTGGTGTGAGACGTTTGAAAAAGCGTCTTGTAGAAGCAACAGTGCAAGCTTCGGACTATTTGGCTACTGAGCCAGAGGTTGAGGACTATCTGTCTCATAGCGATAGGCAACTGCAAAGACTGGCTTATTTTTTAAAACAGAGTCCCGCTCATTTTCCTATTTACAGAGACACTGAGGTTACCTATTTCCCACTTGGAGACGACATGCTTCCGGCCTTGTTGGAGGATTTGAAAAAGGCAGAGCGTTATATCTTCATGGAGTATTTCATCATTGATGAAGGTGTCATGTGGGGAGAGATTTTAGCCATTTTGGAGGAAAAGGTTAAGGCCGGTCTTGACGTTCGTGTCATGTTTGATGGGATGAATGAGATGACCACCTTGTCTTACGATTATATCGAGCGATTGCACAAAGTTGGCATTAAAGCTCAGACCTTCTCACCAATCAAGCCTATTCTGTCAACCTATTACAATTACCGAGATCACAGAAAAATCACAGTGATTGATGGTCAAGTTGCTTATACTGGTGGCGTTAATATTGCTGATGAGTATGTCAATAAAAGAGAGCGTTTTGGACATTGGAAGGATACTGCTCTTCGCTTAGATGGGTCTGCGGTTCAAACCCTGAAAGCTCTCTTTTTGACCATGTGGTCAGTGACTGGAGTTGATGACCCAGCTGATATGGACCGATATTTACAAGAAAAGCCTCAAAAGAAGAAAAGTCAAGGTTTGGTTCTCCCTTATGCTAATTCGCCACTGACTTATCACAAAGTCGCCGAGAATGTTTACCTCCATCTTCTCAATACATCCACTGATTACGTTTATATTATGACACCTTACCTGATTTTGGATGACGAACTCGTAAGAGCCATGACCTTTGCGGCAAGACGAGGAGTAGATGTACGTATCATTATGCCGGGGATTCCTGATAAACAGTATGCCTTTGATATTGCGACGACTTACTTTAAACCCTTGTTAGATGCTGGCGTCCGTATTTTCCGCTATACACCAGGCTTTGTCCACGCTAAAGTTTATGTTTCTGATGCCAAGCAGGCTGTGGTTGGGACCATTAACACAGACTACCGTAGCCTCTATCAAAATTTTGAAAATGGGGTTTATCTCTATAAAAATCTGGAAGTGCTTAAGATTGAACAAGATTTTGAAGAAACCCAGGCTCTCTCAGAGGAAGTAACTTTGGAAAGTTTGTCTAAAATGACTATGTCCCATCGTCTAGGTGGCTATCTCTTTTCTCTGATAGGACCTTTAATGTAATTTTACGAATTTCCCCTCTTTTTCTTCTATGGTATAATAAGGCCATTAGATGAATAAGGGGATTTTTTAATGAAAAAAGTAATGGTTCTCTTAGGTGTGACCTTGGTGTCAGGCCTAATTTTGACAACAGTACAAGACATTCAAGCTCAAGAAACGTCTGGGAATATCGTTTCTCTACGAAGCAGACGTGGTGGCTCTCGGTCTTCAAACAGGGGTAGCAGAAGCGGATCCAAATCAGGCTTTGGCTCTAGCAAGGGACATCATTCTGATAGTGATTCAGGAAAAGGGCATAAGTCTGATAGTGGGTCCAGCAAGAGTTACAAGTCAAGTAGTGATCATGACAGTTACGATGGATCTAGTAAAACTTATAGTTCTAGCAGCTCGCATAGTTCGGGTTTGGATAGCAACTCTAACTCTAAATCAAGTAGCAGCCAGAGTCATTCAGACAGTCAGTCTTCTTCTAGTAACAGTTCTAGCAAGTCAAAATCGGATACAACTTCAGGCTACACAAAGCCTCAGATGTCATCTCCTGAGCTAAATGACTCTGAACGCTCTAACTTTCAATCGGGTGCGAAAGTAAGTGATGATGAGACACTCAAAAAGTATTCAAAGCAAAACGATGATTTTTCGGATGAACAGGCCAAAAGTATTTTTGACAATAATGACGACTATCAAACCCGTGACCGTTATTACCGACAAGATGTCATCCGTAATCCTTGGTTCTGGATGTATATGAGTCGACGCTCTTATCATCGCTATGGAAATTCCTACCATTCAAAAGTCAATAATAACGCTTATACCAAGGGCTACCAGGATGGCTTTGCGGATGCCGAAAAAGGTATCGATAATTATGATTCATATTCAAAGGAATCAACTCTTCTTGGTAAGTTCACAACAACTTCAGAGAAAACAGCCTACCTCCGTGGCTACAAAGATGGTCATGATGATGGCAAATAAGGCAGATAGTTAAGATAAGATACCTCCATGGAATTCATGACTTGACTCTGTCGCCTATTATGTTAGAATAAAAACATGCGATGAGTCGATTGGCTCTTAGGAGCCTTTTGCGCTGAGGAGGTCTACATTAGATTGTAACGCAGGAGCGGACCTTGAGTAGTTGTGTGAACCTGCTACTCTCATCGAAAGATGCCTCTTATCCCTTGCCGTTTGGTAGGGGATTTTCTTTTTTCTTGGCTTTTTTACCCTTTTCAACTGGACTTAAACGTAGTATAATAGATTCACTAAACTAAATTGATAGAAAATTCCGAAAGAGGTTTAAATATGGGATACACAGTTGCTGTTGTCGGTGCTACAGGTGCCGTTGGTGCTCAAATGATAAAAATGTTGGAAGAATCAACACTTCCAATTGATAAGGTTCGCTACCTTGCGTCTGCACGTTCTGCAGGAAAAGTTTTGCAGTTTAAAGGTCAAGATGTGACTATTGAGGAAACGACTGAAGACGTGTTTGAAGGCGTTGATATTGCCCTCTTCTCAGCTGGTGGGTCAACCTCTGCCAAATATGCACCTTACGCTGTTAAAGCAGGTGCAGTAGTTGTTGATAATACATCTTACTTCCGCCAAAACCCAGATGTGCCATTGGTTGTACCTGAGGTTAATGCACATGCGCTTGATGCTCACAACGGTATTATCGCCTGCCCTAACTGTTCAACTATCCAAATGATGGTTGCCCTTGAGCCAGTTCGTCAAAAATGGGGCTTGGACCGTATCATCGTGTCAACTTATCAAGCTGTTTCAGGTGCAGGTATGGGAGCTATTCTTGAAACCCAACGTGAGTTGAAAGAAGTATTGAATGATGGCGTTAATCCACGTGATGTCCAAGCAAACATCTTGCCATGTGGTGGTGATAAGAAACACTTCCCAATCGCCTTCAACGCTTTGGCTCAAATCGACGTCTTCACTGAAAACGACTATACTTACGAAGAAATGAAGATGACAAACGAAACTAAGAAAATCATGGAAGACGATAGCATTGCCGTATCAGCAACATGTGTGCGTATTCCAGTCTTGTCAGCTCACTCAGAGTCAGTCTATATTGAAACAAAAGAAGTGGCACCAATTGACGAAGTGAAAGCTGCTATTGCTGAATTCCCAGGTGCAGTCCTTGAAGATGACGTTGCTAACCAAGTCTACCCACAAGCCGTTAACGCTGTAGGTTCACGTGATACCTTCGTTGGACGTATCCGTAAAGATTTGGATGCTGAAAAAGGTATCCACATGTGGGTTGTTTCAGATAACCTTCTTAAAGGTGCTGCTTGGAACTCAGTTCAAATTGCAGAAACCCTTCACGAACGTGGTTTGGTTCACCCAACATCAGAATTGAAATTTGAATTGAAATAGGGAGCAAAACAGAAATCAGTAACTCGAAGAGTTTGATTTCTCCTTCGCTTTTATGATTTAAGGCTCAGGCTACAAAAGTCCACAGGACTTTTATACTCCCCCCCGTACAGTTGATTAGGAAGTACGAATGTTGCAGACATGAAAGGAAGAACTTACTTCGTAAGTCTTATCTGCCACCTCAAAGCATTGCTTTGAGCAATCAACCACTGCGTCATGGTTCAGAAATCAGTGAGGATTTGGTTTTGTATTCAAATACTAATATCAAGCTAAATCCAATCAAACAGGGAGCTCTGTCTCTCTGTTTTTTTGTGGATCGCCACAAATTGGAAACAATGCTACATCATGTTTTCAGAAAATTGTTAACTTAGCTGTCTGTCTGGTCAAAATTATGGTAAAATGGAATGGATTAGAAAACGGTTGAAGGAGAATATTATGTCAATTGATCAATTAAGAGATGTTAGACTGATCACAGCACTTATTACGCCTTTCCACGAAGATGGCTCTATCAATTACGATGCTCTTCCAGGCTTGATTGAGCACCTTTTGGCTCACCATACGGAAGCCCTTCTTTTAGCAGGAACAACGGCTGAAAGTCCAACACTCACTCACGATGAAGAGTTGGAACTCTTTGCAGAGGTTCAAAAAATTGTCAATGGTCGTGTACCCCTAATTGCTGGTGTCGGGACCAATGATACACGTGACTCCATTGAGTTTGCTAAAGAAGTTGCTAAATTTGGTGGTTTCGCAGCAGGTTTAGCTATCGTGCCTTACTACAACAAGCCATCACAAGAGGGAATGTACCAACATTTCAAAGCGATTGCGGATGCTTCTGAATTGCCAATTATCATCTACAACATCCCTGGTCGTGTTGTTGTCGAAATGGCTCCAGATACTATGCTTCGTTTAGCTGAACATCCAAATATTATCGGTGTCAAAGAATGTACTAGCCTTGCCAATATGGCCTACCTTATCGAACATAAACCGAAAGATTTCTTGGTTTATACCGGTGAAGATGGTGATGCCTTCCATGCGATGAACCTTGGTGCTAATGGAGTTATCTCAGTAGCTTCTCATACAAATGGTGATGAAATGCATGCCATGCTCGAGGCTATTGAAAATAACGATATCAAGACTGCTGCAGCCATCCAACGCAAATTCATTCCGAAAGTTAATGCTCTCTTCTCAGTATCAAGTCCTGCTCCTGTCAAAGCGGTCCTCAACCATCTTGGTTTCGAAGTCGGTCCACTTCGTTTACCATTGGTAGCATGTACTCCTGAAGAAACTAAGCGTATTATCAAGGTTGTCCTTGAGGAAGATATTGAAACAACACGTAAAACGGTTACAGGTGTCGTTCGTCCAGACTATTAAGAAAGTGGAGTTGAGTATCGTGCTCAGCTCTTTTAGTTTAGTGGGACCAAGCAAACAAAATCAGTAGATATGTGTCCTAAAAGCAGTTTTCCATCGTGAAAATCTGCTTTTTTTTGATATAATCATAGTTAGTATGCTTTAAAAAGAAAGGATGTCCTATGAATCAACTTGAACAAAAACTTGAACAGGATTTTGGTATTGTTTTTAGCCAAAAAGACCTCTTAGAAACGGCATTTACCCACACCTCATATGCCAATGAGCACCGCCTCCTAAACATTTCACATAATGAACGTTTGGAATTTTTAGGAGACGCGGCTCTGCAATTAGTCATTTCCGTTTACCTTTACAATCGCTACCCTAACAAGCCAGAAGGGGAGATGTCTAAGATGCGTAGTACAATTGTTCGTGAAGAGAGTCTGGCTGGCTTTACGAAAGCTTGTGGCTTTGAGCAGTTTATTCGTCTTGGTAAGGGTGAGGAAAAATCTGGTGGTCGTGAACGTGCCACTATTCTCGGTGACCTTTGGGAGGCCTTTCTCGGTGCCCTTTATTTGGACCAAGGATTACCTGCTGTTGAAAAATTCTTGAATAAAGTGATGATTCCTAAGGTCGAAGAAGGCAATTTTGACCGAGTAACGGATTACAAGACGGAACTCCAGGAACGTCTTCAAGTCAATGGTACGGTTGATATTACCTATACTGTTATTGAAGAATCTGGGCCTGCTCATGCTAAGGAATTTACCATGCAGGTGGCTGTTGATGGTAAAGAACTTAGCACAGGTCTCGGAAAATCGAAGAAATTAGCTGAACAGGCGGCTGCCAAGGCTGCCCTTGAACAACTAGGAAATTAAGCATGTATTTGAAATCGATTGAAATGCAGGGCTTTAAATCCTTTGCGGACAAGACGCAAGTCGTCTTTGACAAGGGAGTAACAGCCGTTGTAGGTCCAAATGGATCAGGAAAATCAAATATTACAGAGAGCCTGCGTTGGGCTTTGGGAGAATCCTCTGCCAAGAGTTTGCGTGGTGGCAAGATGCCTGACGTTATTTTTGCTGGTACAGAAGTTCGTAAGGCTCTCAACTATGCCGAGGTAGCAGTCACTCTTGATAACAGTGATGGCTTTATCGCTGATGCTGGTGAATCTATTCGTGTAGAGCGTCATATTTATCGAAATGGTGACAATGATTACTTGATTGACGGTCGTAAGGTTCGTCTGCGTGATATTCATGACCTTTTTATGGATACTGGTCTTGGACGTGATTCTTTTTCCATTATTTCTCAAGGTCGTGTTGAGGCTATTTTCAATGCCAAGCCAGAGGAACGCCGTGCTATTTTCGAAGAGGCTGCTGGTGTTCTCAAATATAAGACACGTAAGAAGGAGACTGAAAGTAAGCTCAATCAAACTCAGGGAAATCTTGATCGTTTGGAAGACATTATCTTTGAGCTGGTTGGTCAGGTTAAGCCACTTGAAAAACAAGCAGCGACTGCTAAACGTTACTTGGAATTAGATGAGGAACGTAAACAGACCCAGCTTAACCTTTTGGTCCACGATATTGAAGTTGGCAAATCAGACTTAACCAGAGCGCAAAAAGACTTGGCAGAAGTCAAAGAAAAATTAGCCAGCTATTATGAGGAACGACATCGTTTAGAGACTGAGAACCAGGAGCTTAAGCACAAACGCCATCAAATTTCAGAACAAATTTCTTCTGACCAACAAACCTTGGTGGATGTCACACGCCTTATTAGTGACTTTGAGCGTCAAATTGATCTTTATACCATGGAGAGTCAGCAGCGTTCTGAGAAGAAGGAGGAGACTGAAGCTCGCCTTAGTGAATTAGAAAGTTTGAAAGAAGAGGCTCAAGCTTCTCTTGATAGCGTCAACAAACGTCAAATTGAATTAACTCGTGAGCTGGAAACCATTGCCCAAGATCTGACTACTATTCAAACGGAGTTAGAGCAATTTTCGGAAGATCCAGATACGCTTATTGAACGGTTGCGTGAGGACTATGTTAGTCTTATGCAGGAGGAAGCCAAAGTTTCCAATAGTTTGACTCAGGTAAATCATGACATGGACAGCCAGTCCCAAGCAATGGAGGCCCAGGCTGAAGAATATAAGCAGGCCCAAGCTGATTTGCTTTCCGCTCAGGAAGTTGCCAGCGAAGCTCAAAAAGCTTATCAAGCAGCTCAAGCCAGTCTTCAAGGCCTCTTAGCTAGCTACAAAGAAAAGGCTCAGTCTTATCAAGCTATCGACAAGGACTACCAAGAGGCCCAAAAGAAAATGTTTGACCTTATGGATTATCTTAAAAGCAAAGATGCTCGTCGTCAAAGTTTGGAGTCAATCCAGAAGAATCATAGTCATTTCTATGCAGGGGTTAAGGCTGTCCTGCAAAATGCCCAATCAATCCAAGGGATTATTGGAGCTGTCAGTGAACACCTGACCTTTGATACTGACTATCAAACGGCGCTTGAAATAGCCCTAGGTGCGAGTGGCCAAAATATTATTGTTGAGGATGAAGCTGCTGCTAAGCGTTCAATTGACTATTTAAAACGCAATCGTCAGGGGCGTGCAACCTTCCTGCCTTTAACAACCATCAAACCACGTCAACTGAATGGACAGTTTGCTCAAAGTCTTGCGAGTGCACCTGGTTTTATTGGAATGGCTTCCGATTTGGTAACCTATGAAGAACGCTTATCCAACATTTTCCAAAACCTCTTAGGAGTAACGGCAATCTTTGATACCATTGACAATGCCAACAAGGCGGCTCGAGCTGTCCGTTTCCAAGTGCGTATGGTGACACTTGACGGCTCTGAAATCCGCCCTGGTGGTGCTTTTGCCGGTGGTGCCAATAAACAAAATAACAATCTTTTTATCAAGCCTGAACTGGATGCATTGACTACTGAAATCAGTCAGATTAAGGCTCAATTAAGTGACAGTGAAGCTAAAGTTGAAGACCTTAAGACCAAACGTAAGGGGCTCCAAAAAGACTTAGAGGATCTCAAGTCAGAAGGAGAAAACGCTCGTCTAGAGGAGCAAAAACTGGACTTGGAGCATCAACAAGCTTTGACAGAAGTAGAGAAAAGTCAAGCATTAGTTGACAGCTTCAAACAGGATGCTCAAGGCTCTGAAGACTCGAATCTTCAAGATAAGGCTGAGCGTCTGAAAGCAGAGTTAACTCAAATGCAATCAAAACGTGAGGCAATCAACGACCGAATTGAGGCTATCAAGGAAGATAAGGATGCGCTTGGTCAACAAAAACAAGGTCTCTTAGACAAGCAATCTGAACTTCAGCTAAAGGAACGAGACTTACAAGCAGAATTGCGCTTTGCCAAGACGGAAACTAATCGTCTAAAAGCCGATTTGTCTGAGTTAATGAAGGAATCAGATAGTCTCTTAGCTCTCCTCAACAACCAAGTTGACCAGAATCAATCTGATCGCCTACCACATCTGCAAGCACAGCGTGACGAAGCTGTTCAACGTAAGGATGATTTGGAGCAGGCCCTTGTGCGTGCCAAGATTCAAGTACAAGACTACGAAGGTCAGTTGGAAGACTTGGAGGAACGTTTGGCTAAGGCGGGTAATCGCAATGAGGATTTGATTCGTCAACAGACTCGCTTGGAAGAAGGTGAGCGTCAGATTAGCCAATCGCTTCGTAAGTTTGCGACTCAATTGGCTGAAGATTATCAGATGACACTTGAAGTGGCTAAGGGGCAAACGCAAGCTCTTGAAAATGTGGAACAGGTTCGTCAGAACTTACAAGGGCTTGAACGTTCCATTAAGGCTTTGGGGCCAGTCAATCTGGATGCTATTGACCAATTTGAAGAAGTCAAGCAACGTTTGGACTTCTTGAACGGTCAGAAAGATGATTTGCTTGAAGCCAAGAGTCTCCTTCTCAGTACCATTAATGACATGGATGGAGAAGTGAAATCACGCTTTAAAGCGACTTTTGAGGCTATCCGTGAGAGCTTTAAACAGACTTTTACCCAGATGTTTGGAGGTGGTTCGGCCGATTTGATTTTGACCTCTGACAACCTTCTGGAAGCAGGTGTAGAGATTTCTGTTCAACCTCCAGGTAAGAAAATCCAATCACTTAACCTTATGTCAGGTGGTGAGAAGGCCTTGTCCGCTCTAGCATTGCTCTTTGCCATCATTCGTGTTAAGACGATTCCATTTGTTATCTTGGATGAAGTAGAAGCAGCCCTTGATGAGGCCAATGTAAAACGTTTCGGTGACTACCTCAATCGCTTTGATAAATCCAGTCAGTTTATCGTGGTTACCCATCGTAAGGGAACCATGTCTGCGGCTGATTCGATTTATGGGGTGACTATGCAGGAATCAGGAGTTTCAAAAATCGTTTCGGTCAAACTGAAAGACCTTGATTTAGACTAAAAATAGATTATATTTTCATGAAAGATAGTTGATAGTTTTATCACTATCTTTTTTTACAGTCTCAAAAAATTTGCTTGGACTTTCAGAAAATAATAAGGTTTGCGCTTTCAAAATAACGCAATCGATTGCGTAAAATAGCGTCACTTGGCCTATGATTAGGATTACCGGATTTATGAGAAAAAGACCGACTTGTCTTTTTTCTGGGCCATGTTACAATAATAACGGGAATGTCATATGGGGATATGGTGTTTTTCAAAGTTAGTTATAGTGTATGTGTTAAGATTTGAGTTTCTGGACACATGTTAGACTTCGCATGCACAGGTTAAGAAGTCTTCCGTTGAGAATATCTAGGCTTAAAGGCCTGGATTTTTTTCTCCTCTTGAAAGCTTCCTATTTTTTTGGTAAAATTGATGGTAATTGAATAGAAGTCGTAGAGACTAGTAACCTTATGGAAATTGCCAGGGATTGGGGGCCACGGACTGGAAGCCTCCTCAAGGGAAGTTTGGTGAATTCACTCATGAAAACAACGACTGACGAATCAAGGTCTGGGTAACCAGATAAAAAACGGATGGTACCGCGTGTCAACGCTCCGGGTTGGAGTTTGGCATGTGGTTTTTTGTTTGCGATTCGAAATTGTTATTTAAGAAAGGAATCTCATGGATTTACAAACACAATTGCAAGAGTTGAAAACCTCAACGCAAGCTAAATTGGCTGAAATGCGTGGAGAAAACTCTAAAGAATTACAAGAATTGCGTGTGGCAGTTTTAGGTAAAAAAGGATCTTTGACAGATCTCTTGAAGGGCCTTAAAGACCTTCCAAATGAAGAACGTCCTAAAGTTGGTAAGATGGTCAACGAAGTACGTGACGTTTTGACTGAAGCTTTTGACGAAGCAGCTAAAATTGTTGAAGCAGCTAAAATTCAAGCACAACTTGACTCTGAAAGTCTTGATGTTACCCTTCCAGGACGCCAAGTCAAACTTGGTAACCGTCATATTCTTAGTCAAACAGCTGAAGAAATTGAAGACATTTTCTTGGGTATGGGCTTCCAAGTCGTTGACGGTTTTGAAGTGGAAACAGATTACTACAACTTTGAACGCATGAACTTGCCTAAGGATCACCCAGCGCGTGATATGCAAGATACCTTCTATATTACGGAAGAAATCTTGATGAGAACTCACACAAGTCCTGTCCAAGCTCGTACACTTGATAAACACGATTTTTCTAAGGGTCCACTTAAGATGATCTCACCAGGACGTGTTTTCCGTCGTGATACAGATGATGCGACTCACAGTCACCAGTTCCACCAAATCGAAGGTTTGGTCGTTGGTAAAAACATCTCAATGGGTGATCTTAAGGGAACGCTTGAAATGATTATCCAAAAAATGTTTGGTGCAGAACGTCAAATCCGTTTGCGTCCTTCTTACTTCCCATTCACTGAGCCTTCAGTTGAGGTTGACGTGTCATGCTTCAAGTGTGGTGGTAAAGGATGTAACGTCTGTAAGAAGACAGGATGGATTGAGATCCTCGGTGCTGGTATGGTTCACCCACAAGTGCTTGAGATGTCAGGTGTTGATTCTGAGGAATATTCAGGATTTGCCTTTGGTCTTGGTCAAGAACGTATTGCCATGCTCCGTTATGGTATCAACGACATCCGTGGTTTCTACCAAGGCGACGTTCGTTTCTCAGAACAGTTTAAATAAGGTTTAGGAGGTTGTCATGACAGTTGCCATTCGTAAGGTTCTTCCAGAAGAAGTAGCAGAATTGAAAGTTATCTCGGAAGATACTTTTAGGGAGACATTTGCTCATGATAATACAGAGTCCCAGTTGCAAGCTTACTTTGACACTGCGCTGTCTGAGGAAGTTCTCCTCGATGAAATCACTCACGAAGAATCACGTTATTTTTTCATTCTCGTTGATGGTGAAAAGGCAGGTTTTCTAAAAACCAATGTAGGGGCTGCCCAAACTGAGCAGCACCTGGACAATGCCTTTCAAATTCAACGTATTTATATCAGTCAGGCCTTTCAAGGTATGGGCTTAGGAAAGAAGCTTTTTGAATTTGCTTTACAAGAAGCTCGTGATCTAGGTTGTGAGTGGGCCTGGTTAGGTGTATGGGAAAGAAATTTTAAGGCCCATATTTTCTACGATAAATATGGCTTTGAAAAATTCGCCGAACACGATTTTCCAGTTGGTGATGGTAAAGTAGACCGTGACTGGTTGCTTAAATTAAAACTATAAACCGATTAATCAGTTGATAGAGAGGATTTTATAAGTCGATTAAACGTGTCATTTCGTCTTCCTCTTATATCAGCTATACATATTCCTAAATTACAGAAAGGATTTGAACCCGCCCTAAGAGTGGTTGAAGTTCTTCTTACATTTATCAGTTAAGCTGATAAT
>CAKQDX010000003.1 GCA_934229725.1 uncultured Streptococcus sp. | reverse complement strand
AGTCTACGGCAGTCGCTATGGCGAACTGCCTATCAACCTCACTAACTACGTCAAGTCGGTAAAATCGACCGACTAACTTTCGTGTCGTGACCGTGAAAGACTCTCTAAGTGCCAAGCACTTGATAGTCTACGGCAGTCGCTATGGCGAACTGCCTATCAACCTCACTAACTGAGTTAAGTCGGTAAAATCGACCGACTAACCTTCGTGTCGTGACCGAGCAAGACTCTCTAAGTGCCAAGCACTTGATAGTCTACGGTAGTCGCTATGGCGAACTGCCTATCAACCTCACTGACTGCGTCAAGTCGGTAAAAATCGAATGGCTTTTTGGGGTATGGTCAATACGAAGGAAATGTTGCTGAAAACAAAAAACTATTGAAAAAAGAGGTTTACAATGGGAGATAAACCGATATCATTTAGGGACAAAGATGGAAACTTCGTTTCTGCGGCCGATGTATGGAATCCAAAGAAGCTTGAAGAGCTCTTCACTCGCTTAAATCCAAACCGTAAGTTCCGTCTTGAACGGGAGCGTCTGGCAAAAGAAGAAGCAGCGAAACACCCTGAATTAAATGAAGAAACAGAGCAAGTCTAGCACTTGCTCTGTTTTTATCTTCTCAAATTGTGGCAATCAAAAA
The DNA here is from genome assembly GCA_934229725.1 of uncultured Streptococcus sp. GTDB lineage: Bacteria > Bacillota > Bacilli > Lactobacillales > Streptococcaceae > Streptococcus. The sequence continues at coordinate 122,835 of CAKQDX010000003.1, read as the reverse complement.
CAGCTACTCTAGTAAGAGTAACTGTTGTGATGATTAGGCGTTTAGAACCTTGTCCAAGAATTCTTTCAAACGTGGATGTTGAGGGTTATCGAAGATTTGATCTGGTGTGCCATCTTCGAGGAACTCACCATCCGCAGTAAAGATTACTCGGTTAGCAACTTGACGGGCAAATCCCATTTCGTGAGTAACGATAAGCATGGTCATTCCTTGTTGTGCTAACTCTTTCATAACGTCAAGAACGTCTCCGACCATTTCAGGGTCAAGAGCAGAAGTTGGTTCGTCAAAGAGCATGATGTCAGGATTCATAGCCAAACCACGGGCAATTGCCACACGTTGTTTTTGTCCACCTGACAAACTATCTGGTGTCGCTTCAGCCTTGTCTTCAAGACCAACACGCTTCAACAAATCCATCGCTAATTTATCAGCTTCTTCCTTAGTCATACGTCCAAGTTCAACCGGTGCGAATGTCACATTTTCAAGTACTGACATGTGTGGGAAGAGGTTGAAGTGTTGGAAGACCATCCCGATGTTTTCACGGGCTTTGTCAACATTTGTCTTAGGATCTGATAATTCAAAACCATCCACAATTACTTTACCTGATGTAATTGTTTCAAGTAGATTGAGGGTACGAAGGAAGGTTGATTTACCAGAACCTGAAGGTCCGATGATACAAACAACATCGCCCTCGTAGAATTTGGCGTCAATGCCTTTAAGGACTTCATTGTCACCATATGATTTGTGCAAGTCCTGCACATCGATTTTCAATTCAGCCATTATTTAAGTCTCTTTTCTAGTCGTTTAGCCAATTTCGTTAAGAATGTGATGATGACCAAGTAAAGGATGGCCAAGATAGCATACATACGGAATGATTGGTAGTTACGAGCAATAATGATTTTACCAGTTTGGAAGAGTTCGACCAAACCGATAGCTGATACGATAGTCGTATCCTTCAATGAGATAACAAATTGGTTGATGAAGTTTGGCAACATCAAGCGGACAGCCTGTGGCAAAATAACCTTACGCATGGTTGTATTGTAAGGAACACCCAAGCTTCGGCTGGCTTCCATTTGACCAATTGGCACAGCTTCAATACCACCACGCACAATTTCAGCAATGTAAGCACCACCATTAAGTGAGAGGGCGATAGTCGCTGCCACAAAGTCATTGATTGGTGATTGGTGACCAGTGATATTTTCAATCAAGTTTGGAATACCCCAATAGATGAAGGCTGCAACAATCATCAATGGGATACCACGGACAACGTCAACAAAGACTTGTGCAATCACACGAAGGGTCTTGTTTGGTGCAACTGCCATCATACCGAAGATGACACCGATAATCATGGCAATCGCAAATGAAAGAAGGGTCAATCCAATAGTGATACCAAGACCTTGAAGAAGTTGGTGGTAGTTGTTTTTAATTAAGCCAACAATTGTTGTTTCATCAACAGCTTTGGTTGAGCTCTTTTCTTTAGATTTGTTATTGTCAAGGTATTTGTTGATAATCTTATCGTAAGTACCGTCTTTAACAATAGCAGCCAAACCATTGTTGAACATTGTAATCAATTCAGGGTTAGTCCCTTTTTTAACAGCAAACCCAACTTCACCAGTAGAGATCCCTTTAATAGGTGTTTCAAAGTTACGTCCTTGTTGGATAGCGTAAAGAAGAACAGCTTCGTCATCCATAAGGGCATCGATTGAACCAGAATTCAAGCTGTCATACATAGTAGAAGCTTCATCGTATGCACGAAGCGTGAAGCCATACTTATCGGCATTTTCTTCTAACCAAGAGTAAGAAGATGTTCCGTTTTTGGCACCAATAGTCTTACCTTTGAGGTCTTCGTATTTCTTAACGTTAGAGCCTTTTTTCACAGCCAAACGAATGTTTGAAGTGTAGTAAGGATCTGAGAAATCAAAGATTTGTTTACGGGCATCCGTGATGGTCATACCAGCCAATACCGCATCGGCTTGGCTAGATTGAACGGCATTAAGGGATGCATCGAAGCCAGGGTTGGTTAATTTGACATTGAAACCTTGGTTTTTAGCAATAGCATTGATGATGTCAACGTCAATACCAACATACTTACCAGAACCATTTTGATATTCAAATGGTGCAAATGATGAGTCCATTGAGATGGTGTAAGTTTCCTTGGCAGGAGTTGCTTTTGCATTAGCATCACCAGTCAATTTAAGATCTGCTGAAGGTTTTGAAGAAGATTTTGATGAGTTACCCAACCATTTTTTCATGATTTTGTCGTAGGTACCATCTTTTTTCATAGCTTTAAGAGCTTCGTTGAATTCCTTGATGAGGTATTCGTATTTGCCACCTTTTTTAACAGCGAAGGCGAAGCTACCGATAGATTCAGGCTTAATATTGATGGCATAGTCTTTACCTTGACCAATAGCGTATTGAACAACAGGTGTGTCGTCCATGGCTGCATCAACGGAACCAGAATCCAAACTATTGTTCATCAAATCACTGGTGTCAAAAGTTTTAACAGTGAAGCCATACTTGCTGGCATTTTTATCAAGCCATGATTGGGCAGCAGTACCATTTTTAACACCGACTGTTTTACCCTTCAATTGTTTGTAGTCGCTGATTTTATCGCTACTACGTGTGTAGATAACAATTGATGTGTCGTAATAAGTGTCTGAGAAAGTGAAGACCTTCTTACGGGCATCGGTAACAGTCGTACCAGCCATAAGGGCATCGGCCTGTCCTGCTTGTACCGCATTAACGGCTGCATCAAAACCAGGATAGGTTTGGTTAACATCCCATTTTTCACGTTTGGCAACTTCGTTGATAATATCAACGTCGATACCCTTGTAGGTCTGATCAGAGTCTTTGAATTCAAATGGGGCATAGGCTGTATCTGAAACAACTGAAATCGTGCTAGCAGATGCTTTAGCTCCGAAAACAAAGAAAACTGACATGGCACTCAAAAAGAGTGTCAGAAGTTTTTTCTTCATTATAAAAAGTTCTCCTTTATAAAATACCTTCCTATTTTATCAAAAAAAGCCTTTGTTATCAAACTTTGAGAGGTTTGATGTTAGAAAATATAACAAGATTCGTCAATTATGAGAGTTATATAAGAAGAAGTTGACAAGCCTATGTCAATTCGTTACACTGGAATCTAACACAAGTAAGGTTTGTAACAGGAGTTATTTAAATGAAAAAACGTATGCTTGAGAAATATACTAGACTATATGATAAAGTCCCAAGTTGGCTGATGATTATGCTCTCTTGCCTTATTGCTACTGGTTTTGTCCTTATAGGTGGACTGTTAGCAGGTTTCATAGTAGGAATTCCTGTAGCGCTTGTCCTTTTTGTCATGATGCTAAATGGTAGTGTTCAACCGCAGGATATTAATGCAATCGCCTTTAAGTTATTCTCATCTGAGTATTTTGAACTGGGCGTTTTTGCCTTTACTGCTCTGATCGTCTTTTTCTGGGTCAAAGTTGTTGAAAAGCGCTCCATTCGCTCACTTGGATTCTTTAAAGGTTCTATTTGGTGCCATATGCTCAAGGGATGGGGATTTGGGACTCTACTCTTGTTAGTGAGTTTCCTCGGGACTTATTTACTTGGTGGTTTAGAATTTGTAAGAGTAGATTTTTCTCAGAGAACCCTCCTATATATACTATCCCTAATACCTTTCTGGTTTATCCAAGGTGGAACCGAGGAGCTAGTGACTCGTGGTTGGTTGCTTCAGACAGTTACTAATAAATTGAACCTTTCTTGGGGAATTGCTATTTCAAGTTCTCTCTTTTCAATGCTACACATGGGAAATCAAGGTGTTACCGCCTTGTCTCTTATCAGTATTGTTTTAGTAGGGGTTCTCATGGCTCTTTACATGCTCAAGACAGATAATATCTGGGGTGTCGCTGCCCTTCACGGTGCTTGGAACTTTGCGCAAGGAAATCTAGTTGGCGTGGCAGTTAGTGGACGGGATGTAGGCGGTAGCTTATTGCACTTTCAGGCCAGGTCAGGCGTACCTGATTGGTTGTCAGGTGGAGCCTTTGGTCTAGAAGGGAATATCGTTACCTGTCTCGTTCTCCTGGTAGGTATCGTCATCCTCCGATTACAATTGAAAAAAGAAAATTTTTAAGGCTGAGTTCTAAAGACTCGGTCTTTTTACTTCTATGTTAAAATAGAAGAAACACTTGGAGGGGACAATATGATAGTAAAGCTTGATAGGCTCATGTTGAAATTGAAAATAGTCGTTGGCCTTATATTTTCCGTCTTGTCTTTATGGATTCTTTGTCCTGAGCTTATTAGAGGTTCTCTCCGTGAAAATCCAGTCAAGCAGTTCCTTGCTGTCATTGTTTTATTTTGGCTTTTATTTTCCATTATTCTTCTCATAGACGGTATCGTAAATCTCAGAGGTCATGGAAAACTCTTGGAACTTGATGACAATTCTTTGACCTACTACGGCCAAGCATTTGGACGTAAAACCTTTGACATTCCCTTATCTGAGATTGAATTTGTTAAGAAAGCTTGGACAACACGGATGGAGGATATTGAACGGTCTTCGACAGTTAGATATTCTTTGAAACGCATCGAGCATGTCTTTGACTATGATGCTGAGGTTGATGATAAAAAGAGATACCGGGTCTTGCTTATTTTCTTCAAAAATGGCGAGACAGCTGTTACCTATGACAAAAAACTTGGGCATCAATCACGGAAGAAACGTGCCTATGTCGAAAAGATGCGAATGATTCAAATCCCACTTACAAGTGGGGAAATTTTCTCAGACCAAGAGATGAATGATTACATAAATGAAAGGAAAAACCATGATAGATAGAAAAGAAGACAACCAATTCCATTTGGTCTCTAAATATGAACCTTCTGGGGACCAACCTCAGGCCATCGAAACCTTGGTTGATAATATTGAAGGTGGGGAGAAGGCTCAAATCCTAAAGGGAGCAACAGGGACAGGTAAGACCTATACCATGAGTCAGGTTATCCAGCGCGTGAATAAGCCAACCTTGGTTATCGCCCACAATAAAACTTTGGCAGGTCAGCTTTATGGTGAGTTCAAAGAATTTTTCCCAGACAATGCTGTGGAATACTTTGTCTCTTACTACGATTTCTATCAGCCAGAGGCCTATGTGCCATCATCAGATACCTATATTGAAAAAGATAGCTCTGTCAATGATGAAATTGATAAGCTCCGTCACTCAGCAACATCAGCCCTATTGGAACGCAATGATGTGATCGTTGTGGCTTCTGTTTCTTGTATTTACGGTTTGGGTTCGCCCAAAGAATATGCGGATTCAGCTGTCAGCCTGCGTCCTGGCCAAGAGATTTCTCGAGACAAGTTGCTCAATGACTTGGTTGATATTCAATTTGAGAGAAACGATATTGATTTTCAACGTGGGAAATTCCGTGTACGTGGCGATGTGGTCGAAATTTTTCCTGCCAGCCGTGACGAACATGCTTTTCGAGTGGAATTTTTCGGTGATGAGATTGACCGCATCTGTGAGATTGAGAGCCTGACCGGACGCAATCTCGGCGAGGTCGAGCACCTTGTTCTTTTCCCGGCGACTCACTTTATGACCAATGAAGAGCATATGGAAGAAGCTATCAAGAATATTATGGCAGAGATGGAAGCCCAGGTTAAGCAATTTGAAGCCGAGGGGAAACTCATCGAGGCTCAACGTATTCGTCAAAGGACAGAATACGATGTCGAAATGCTCCGTGAGATGGGTTACACAAATGGTGTCGAAAACTACTCACGACACATGGATGGTCGTAAAGAAGGCGAGCCACCGTTTACTCTACTTGATTTCTTCCCAGAAGATTTCCTCATCATGATTGACGAAAGTCACATGACCATGGGACAGATTAAAGGAATGTATAACGGAGACCAAGCCCGTAAGAAGATGCTTGTCGATTACGGTTTCCGTTTGCCATCGGCCCTTGATAACCGTCCACTTCGACGTGAAGAATTCGAGAGTCATGTGCATCAGATTGTCTATGTGTCTGCTACCCCAGGTGACTATGAGATGGAGCAGACCGAGACTGTGGTTGAGCAAATTATCCGTCCGACAGGGCTACTTGATCCAGAAGTCGAGGTTCGTCCAACTATGGGTCAAATGGACGACCTCCTTGGTGAGATCAATGCCCGTACTGAAAAAGGTGAGCGTGTCTTTGTAACAACTTTGACTAAGAAGATGGCTGAAGACTTGACCGATTACCTCAAGGAAATGGGGGTCAAGGTCAAATACATGCACTCAGATATTAAGACCCTAGAGCGTACGGAGATTATCCGTGACTTGCGTCTAGGTGTCTTTGATGTCCTTATCGGGATTAACCTTCTCCGTGAGGGGATTGACGTTCCTGAAGTTAGTCTGGTTGCTATTTTGGATGCAGATAAGGAAGGATTCCTTCGTAATGAACGTGGACTTATCCAAACAATCGGACGTGCTGCCCGAAATAGCGAAGGACACGTAATCATGTATGCGGATAAGATTACGGAGTCTATGCAGAAAGCCATGGATGAAACGGCTCGTCGTCGTGAAATCCAAATGGCCTATAATAAGGAACACGGCATTGTTCCACAAACCATCAAGAAAGAAATTCGAGATCTTATTTCGATTACCAAGGCTAATGAAGCAGAAGTGGCAGAGGATACTGTGGACTACAGTGCCATGAACAAGAAAGAACGTCAAGAAGCCATCAAGAAACTCCAAAAACAAATGCACGAAGCAGCAGAATTGCTTGACTTTGAATTGGCGGCTCAAATCCGTGATATGGTGCTAGAGTTAAAGAGTATGGATTAATTGACATTCCTACCTCAGCCTTTATTCAAGCAATCTATTGTATATGAAAGAAAGGAAATATATGTCACGTTCACAAGCAACTATTTTAACGAATATGTGTCTCATCGAAGATGGCCGTGGAAATATTGTCATGCAAATCCGAGATCCAAAGCGTTATTCCTGGTCGGGAGCAGCCCTACCCGGTGGCCATATCGAAGCACACGAAGGTCTGGTAGAATCAGTTATCCGTGAGGTTAAGGAGGAAACTGGTCTGACCATCAAAAATCCTAAATTAGTTGGTATGAAGCATTGGTACACGACTGAAGATGAGCGTTATCTAGTATTCCTTTATAGAACTTCAGATTTTGAAGGAGAGATTCATTCAACAGAGGAAGGCGAAGTTCGCTGGGTTCCCCGAGAGGATGTGTCTAAGATGGAATTGGCCTATGACATGCTCAATCTTTTACGTGTCTTTGAAGAAGATCAGCTCTCAGAACTTTTCTATCGGGAGCGCCTTGAAGATGACTTCATCCGAGAATTTTGGTAATAAAATGAACTATTTATTCAAATGAATGAATAGTTTTTATTATTTAAAAAATAGATAGAATGGCTTAAAATAAAGGAAATTTCGAGTGATTAACTAGCAAAAAATTAATAAAAATAAAAATTATAATCAATAAAAGTCTAGTTTTTCATTGACAAATGAATAATAATACATTATTATACTTACATAGTTAATAAATATAGAAAAGAGATTGATTATGAAAACATGGAAGAAACTTTTGTTGGGACTTACTGGAGTCTTTGCTTTGACGGCTTTAGCTGCTTGTTCGTCATCAAATAATACCTTGGACAAGGTCAAGGATAAGGGAACTTTGACAGTTGCTCTTAATCCCCACTTTGCTCCCTTTGAATTTAAAACCCTCCAAGATGGTAAAGATACTGTCGTTGGTGCAGATGTCGAAATTGCTAAGGCTATTGCTGATGAACTTGGTGTGAAAGTCAAATTCTCTGAAATGTCCTTTGACAATGTCCTAGCCAGCGTTCAGTCTGGTAAAGCAGATATTGCCATTTCTGGTATTTCGGCAACTAAGGAACGTCAGAAAACCTTCGATTTCTCAGATACTTACTATGAGTCTGAAACAGTTCTTGTCGTTAAAAAAGACGACACAGGAGCTTATAAACAAACCAGCGACTTTGCTAAGAAATCTGTAGCTGTTCAAAAAGGTTCTATCCAAGAAAAAATTGCTAAATCCAATTTATCAGGTGCTAATGTCGTAGCTTTGTCACAACCTGGTGAAGCCATTAATGAATTGAAGTCTGGTCAAGTTGATGGTGTCGTCCTCGAAAAAGCTATCGCTCAAGGTTATGTGGAACAAAATAGTGACTTGGCTGTGTCAGACATTAAGCTTAAATCAGATTCAAATGATGCTTATGCTGTAGCCATGCCTAAGGGAAGCGATAAACTAAAAGCTAAAGTCAACAAGGTGATTACTAAACTCAAAAAAGAAGGTAAGATTGATAGCTTTGTACAAGACGCTTACGCTCTCTCGCTAAAGAGTCCTACTAAATAAGGAGTAAACAATGAAGAAATTTTGGTTTATGCTCACGGCCCTAGTCGCAGCCTGCGTTTTGGTCGCCTGTAGCGGAAGTCAGGGGGTGAAACCTCAAACGATTAAGGACAAGAAGAAAATTGTTGTCGCCACTGAATCAGAGTTTGCGCCTTTTGAATTCAAAACGCTCATTAATGGCAAGGACACTTTGGTCGGAGCAGATATCGAGTTGGCCAAGGCCATCGGAAAGAAATTAGGTGTCAAGGTCGAATTTTCCGTTATGTCTTTTGACAATGTTCTAGCTAGTGTGCAAAGTGGCAAGGCAGATATTGCCATCGCAGGGATCTCGGTAACAAACGAGCGTAAGAAAGTCTATGATTTTTCTGATAGCTATTACACCGCTGAAAATGTGGTTATTGTCAAGAAAGATAAGGTCAATGACTTTACAAGCACTGATAGTCTAGCTAAACAAACCGTCGGTACTCAAAAAGGATCTGTTCAAGAAACAGTCGCTAAGAAACAAATTCCGAAAGCTAGCGTGGTTTCACTGGCTTCAAATGGTGAAATGATTAATGAACTTAAGTCAGGACAAATTCAAGCTGTTGTACTGGAAAAGGCTATTGCTGAAGGGTATATCTCTCAAAATGATGATTTGACCCTTGCCAACTTTAACCTCAAGTCAGACGGTTCAGATGCCTATGCAGTTGCAACACGTAAAGGTTCAGATGACTTGCTTAAAGAAATTAACGCTGTCATCAAAGAGACTAAAAACTCAGGCAAATTTGACCAATGGCTAAAAGAAGCATCGACTTACAAACAAAGTAAGTAAACTGAAAAGAGTTTCTATGATGAATTGAATAAAAGTTCTTTTAGAAACTTTCCTTAGGTGCTGTCGGACGTCAGCCAACTTCTTTGAAGTTCCGTGACTAAGTTTTGTACCTAAGATATAAAAACTTCCAAGCACCTGAAACGATTACGTTCAGGTGCTTTCATTATGGCGAGAAGTCTCATTTGGTGCTCGCTTGGCTAACTTAAGAGAGTTTCAAAAACATTCTTAAATCTAAAATGGGGGAATACCCCATTTTTTATTGAATTCTATCTTAAAAACAGGTATTATCAATGTAAGTCTGTCATAAATGACAATAAATAATGTAGTAAAGTAGAGCTTGAGATTAGCAAGGAGAGATAATGAAGCTACCACGTTTCGGTGTTGAAGAATGGCTTAATGTCCACGAAAAATCCGCCATTTATGATATTGCAGGTGTTTCGATTAAGGCCCTTACCCTAGAGGAATTATTTGACCTCTCAGGTGTTGATAAGGACGCTTTTTTTAGCCAACTTTTAAGGAAAAAGATGGATTACGGCTGGATTGAAGGGTCACCAGAGTTTAAGACTCAGGTGTCAAGTTTGTACAAGAATATGCCAGTTGACAATATCCTCCAAACCAATGGGGCTACAGGTGCGACTATGCTTGCCCTCTATGCTCTGATTGAGCCAGAAGACCACCTTATCTCCATGTATCCCACCTATCAACAGCTTTATGATATTCCTAAATCCCTAGGAGCTGAAGTGGATTTCTGGGAAGTTCAGGAGGATAAGGGCTGGTTGCCTGATTTGGATCAACTGCGTCGCCTGATTCGTCCTAATACCAAGATGATTTGTATTAACAATGCCAATAATCCTACCGGTGCCCTTATGGATGCTTCCTACCTCAAGGAGTTGGTGGCCATTGCTGAGGAAGTGGGTGCCTATATTTTCTCAGATGAGGTTTATCGCAGTTTTGACCATCCAGCGCCCTCCATCGTTGACTTGTATGACAAAGGCATTACCGTCAATAGTCTGTCGAAAACCTATTCAATTCCTGGTATCCGAGTAGGTTGGGTGGCCTCTAATGCTGAGGTGGCTTCTATTCTGCGAGATTATCGTGATTACACAATGATTTGCGCTGGAGTCTTTGATGACATGGTAGCGACCCTTGTCCTCCAAAATAAAGAAGCCATCTTGGAGCGTAACCGTAAGATTGTGACGGAAAATATAGCTCTTATGGATGCTTGGATTGCTGATGAGCCTAAGGCTTCATGGATTCGCCCAGCTAGTGTGTCGACTTCATTTGTTAAGTTAGAGGTTTCTCGTCCCATTGAAGACTTTGCTCTTGAACTCCTTCAGAAATATGGTGTTCTCGTTGTGCCAGGTAACCGTTTTGACAAGGAATCCCATGTTCGCATCGGCTATTGTTGTGACAAGGAAGTTCTCCAGAAGGGTTTGGAAAAACTTTCGCAATTTTTGCATAAATGTTGACATTATCACTAATTTCAAGTAAAATAACAAGCGAAAAATTATATTTATACAGGAGTTTCTTATGAAAATGAAAAAACTTTTCCTTGGGGCTATGGCTCTCCTTGCTACTGTGACTTTAGTAGCTTGTGGGTCAAAAAAGGATGCTTACGAATCCATTAAAGAAAATAAAAAGCTTGTTGTAGCTGTGAGCCCAGACTACGCACCATTTGAGTTCAAAACCTTGATTGATGGCAAGGACCAAGTGGTTGGTTCAGATATCAAATTGGCACAAGCTATCGCCGATGAACTCGGGGTTAAACTTGAAGTGGCAACAATGAGTTTTGACAATGTCCTCTCTAGTCTTCAAGCTGGTAAGGCTGATATCGCCATTTCAGGTATCTCAGTGACAGCTGAACGTAAGAAAACCTTTGATTTCTCAGATCCTTACTACGAAACACAAAATGCTATCATCGTACGTAAAGATCAAGCTGCTGATTACTCAAGTTTAGATGCTTTCAAGGGTAAAAAAGTAGCCGTTCAAAAAGGAGCTATTGAAGAAGGGCTTGCTAAGAAACAATTGAAAGATTCAACAGTCGTATCACTTACAGCTATGGGTGAAGCTATTAACGAAGTCAAATCTGGCCAAGTTGATGCTGTTGACCTTGAAAAACCAGTAGCAGAAGGCTATGTAGCACAAAATTCAGATTTAACTTTGGCAAGTGTTGCCCTTAAAGTTAATGATGGAGATGCGAAAGCTGTTGCCATGACTAAAGGTAATGATAAGTTGAAAAAAGCTGTTAATAAAGTAATCAAGAAGTTGAAAGATAATGGTACTTACGATGAGTACATCAAGGATGCTTCTAAATACACAGCAGTTGACTAAGATAGGAACTGGAGATGATTTCTCTAGTTAGTTTGAAGACGAAGTCTTCTTTTGAGACTTTCCTAAGGTGAAGTTGGAACTTATCGTTTCCCAACGAGGTTTCAAACCTAGACTCTCAAAATTACTAAACGCCTGAAACTATAGAAGTTTCAGGCGTTTTAACATGGCGGAAAGTTGTGTTAAATAATCTCTTTGTTGGAAAAAGGAATACATCAAGGCTTTTGAAGTGAAGGTTAGGGCATGCCTCAGAGAAAGTAAAAACCTATCTTTGATTTCAAAAGGTGGAAACCTAAAAGATATTTCTTGACAGACAAAGATGAGTTTTGTATACTTGAATAGAACGTGTAAAATGTTACATTATCTTGAGGAGGTGAATTCAATGTCAAAAACAGTAGTACGTAAAAACGAATCACTTGACGACGCTCTTCGTCGTTTCAAACGTTCTGTGACTAAAGCTGGTACTCTTCAAGAGGCTCGTAAACGTGAACATTACGAAAAACCTTCTGTAAAACGTAAACGTAAATCAGAGGCAGCTCGCAAACGTAAAAAATTCTAATTAAGAATGATTCTATAGCAAAAAAGCTTGAGTATATTCTCAAGTTTTTTTCTGTTTTAGCGAATAGATAAGGCAGTTGGTTTTACTAAAAAGAAAAAGATGCCTAATAATTATCAGACATCTTAGTTTCATATGCTTTTAGTTAAACAAATAGAGATTATTTGTTTGCAAGAAGGTCGCGGATTTCAGCGAGCAATTCTTCTTGTGATGGAGCTGGATCTTCTTCAACAGCTTCTTCTTGTTTTTTACCAAGAGCAGTAGCGTGGTTAGCAGCTTTAACAACGAAGAAGAGAGTAGTACCAACGATGATGAAGTTGATTACTGCGCTCAAGAAGCTACCGTATGCGATACCGTTCCATGACAATTTAGAAAGGTTTTCAACGTTAGCAGCCTTAACAACTGGGTTAAGGATAAGTGGTGTGATGATATCACCAACAAGTGAAGTGATGATAGCGTTGAAAGCGGCCCCCATAACAACGGCTACAGCAAGGTCAAGGACATTCCCCTTGAACAAAAAGTCTTTAAGTTCTTTAATCATTTTGACAATGATTCCTTTCTTTTATTTACTTTTAATAGTTTATCCGATTTTGTATATCTTGACAAGGGATTTGCTCAGAAAAATCATTTTTATTTTACTTTCATTTTTCATCATGTTATAATTAAGGGTAATGCAATTATGGTAAGATAGGGGGCGAGTAGATGGCAATTGACAAAGCTTTAATAGAAGATATTAAGAGCAGCACCAATATCGTTGACGTGATTGGTGAAGTTGTCAGTCTAAATCGAGCAGGTCGTAATTACCTCGGACTTTGTCCCTTCCATAAGGAGAAAACCCCCTCTTTTAACGTTATTGAGGACAGGCAGTTTTACCATTGCTTTGGTTGTGGAAAGTCTGGGGATGTCTTTAAATTTTTAGAAGAATACCGTCAGATTTCTTTCCAAGAAAGTGTCAAGGTTCTGGCAGATCGCTTAGGTATTGCAGTTACGATAGATGCGCCAAGGCAAGCCCAACAGCAGCATTCTCCAAATCAAGCTTTTTATGATCTTCATGAGGATGCTCTCAAATTCTATCATGCCGTCCTGATGACGACCAAGATAGGAGAGGCAGCGCGTGCTTATCTTTATGAGCGTGGCATGACTGACGATTTACTTAAGACCTTTCAGATTGGTCTATCCCCTGACGAACCAGATTATCTCTATCAGTCTGTTTCTAAAAAATACGACGAAGAGGTGCTGACAGAATCAGGTCTTTTTAATCTTTCTGAAAGTAATCGTCTTTTCGATACCTTTAAAAATCGAATCATGTTTCCGCTCAAAAATGAATTCGGTAAGACAATAGGTTTCTCAGGTCGTGTTTGGACTAAGGAAGCTATTGAACAAGGGCAAGCTAAGTACAAAAATACCAGAGCTACTCGCATTTTCAATAAATCCTATGAGCTCTACCACCTCGATCAGGCCAAGCCAGTGATTCAGAAGACTCATGAAGTCTATTTGATGGAGGGCTTCATGGATGTTATTGCTGCCTACAGGGCCGGTCAGGTCAATGCGGTAGCTTCTATGGGGACGGCTCTGACGCCTGAACATGTCAATCGTCTGCGCAAACTAACCAAAAAGATTGTACTGACTTATGATGGTGATAAGGCTGGGCAAAATGCTATTGCCAAGTCTTTGGAGCTTCTGTCGGACTTCCAGGTCGATATTGTTAAAATACCAGACAATATGGACCCTGATGAGTACCTTCAAAAAACATCTGAAGAGGCCTTGGGCAAACTTTTGGTCGAGTCTCGCATCTCAGATGTGGAATTTTGGATTGGCCAACTAAAGCCTGCTAATGTAGATAATCTTCAAGCAGAGATTGCCTATGTCGAGCAGATTGCAAAAATTATTGCCAAGTCACCATCTGTGACGGCGCAAAATTCTTACATTTCTAAGGTGGCTGACTTACTGCCTGACTTTGACTTTTTCCAAGTGGAGCAAGCAGTTAACAATGAGCGCCTGACTTTGAGAAATCAGCAGACGGCTCAATTATCAACTGCCGGCGATAGTAGTTATGAGTCTTCTGGTACTGGATTTAGAGGAACGGTTAAGCTACCATCTACACCTAAGATTACAGGCCTCCGTCGTGCGGAAAATCAACTCTTCCATCGCATGCTTAATCATCCTATAATCTTGAATGATTACCGGATGCGGGATGATTTTTTCTTCCAGACAGCTGAGTTAGAGGAGCTTTATCAGGTTCTTAAGCAGGACGGCCAGATTGACACGGTAGCTTTGTCTGTGCTTCCCCAAGAGGTACAAACAGCCTATTATCAGGTTTTAGAGGAGATTTTGCCACCTGAAACCAGTTTAGAAGAAGTCCAGGCTATTGAAGAGCGTAGAAATCATTTTCTGAGGGAACTGGACTTTCGAAAGCAAAGCAAACAAATAAGAGAATCAAGTAACCATGGTGATGTGGATGCAGCGGTGGAAGCCCTGCAGATGCTTATCGCCCAAAAACGAGATATGGAGTAACACATGGCAAAGAAAAAACAAAATACAGCATTTAACGTTCAAGTCGCTGATTTTATTCGTAACCACAAAAAAGCAGGTACAGCAATTGATGATGAAGTCACAGAAAAACTGGTTATCCCATTTGTTCTTGATGCTGACGGTATTGATGACCTTTTGGAACGTTTGACAGACGGTGGTATTTCTATCACTGATAAGGATGGAAACCCTTCATCTAAATATGTTGTTGAAGCACCAAAACCAGAGGAATTGACAGACGAGGAGCTTCTTGGTTCAAACTCAGCTAAGGTCAATGACCCTGTCCGTATGTACCTCAAAGAGATTGGGGTTGTCCCTCTTTTGAGTAATGAAGAGGAAAAAGAATTGGCTATCGCTGTCGAAAATGGCGACTTGGAAGCTAAACAACGTTTGGCAGAAGCCAACCTTCGTTTGGTGGTCTCAATCGCTAAACGTTATGTGGGACGTGGTATGCAGTTCTTGGACTTGATTCAAGAAGGTAACATGGGGCTTATGAAAGCCGTTGATAAATTTGACTACTCTAAAGGTTTCAAGTTCTCAACTTATGCGACATGGTGGATTCGTCAAGCTATCACACGTGCCATCGCAGACCAAGCACGTACCATCCGTATCCCAGTTCACATGGTTGAAACCATTAATAAATTGGTCCGTGAGCAACGTAACCTCTTGCAAGAGTTGGGCCAAGACCCAACACCTGAGCAAATCGCTGAACGCATGGATATGACACCAGATAAGGTCCGTGAAATCCTCAAGATTGCTCAAGAACCAGTCTCACTTGAAACACCTATTGGTGAAGAAGATGACAGTCATTTGGGTGACTTTATCGAAGATGAAGTTATTGAAAATCCAGTCGATTACACGACTCGTGTCGTTCTTCGTGAACAGTTGGATGAAGTTCTTGATACCTTGACAGACCGTGAAGAAAACGTTCTTCGCCTCCGTTTTGGTCTTGATGATGGGAAAATGCGCACTTTAGAAGATGTTGGTAAAGTCTTCAACGTTACTCGTGAACGTATTCGTCAGATTGAAGCGAAAGCCCTTCGTAAATTGCGCCATCCAAGCCGCAGTAAACAGCTTAAAGACTTTATTGAAGACTAAGAGAGTAAAATGGAGTAGGGCCTGATGTTAGGCCCTGATTTTGGAGGAAAAGCTATGTCTGAAGTGACCTATACTGAAGCAGAAATTGAAAAAATCAAAGACCGTATCTTGGAAGCCTTGGAAATGGTTATCGACCCAGAGCTAGGGATTGATATTGTTAACTTAGGGCTTATATACGACATCCGTTTTGAGCAAGATGGTTCCACTGAGATTGATATGACTTTGACAACGATAGGTTGTCCCTTGGCAGATCTTTTGACAGACCAAATTCATGATGCCATGAAAGAGGTTCCAGAAGTCACTAAGACTGAAGTGAAGTTGGTCTGGACACCAGCTTGGTCTGTAGAAAAAATGAGCCGTTATGCCCGTATCGCTCTAGGTATTCGTTAGGAGAACGTTTATGAGAACACTGGCTATCGTTGTCCCCTGTTATAACGAAGAAGAGACTATTCATCCATTTTTAGAAGCTTGTCAAGTCGTTGAAAAGCAGATGGCCAATCAACTGGAATTCAACTATTACTTTGTGAATGATGGTTCTAAAGATAACACCTTAGAGGTATTGAGACAGGTTTCAAAGCAATTTGAAAATGTTCACTATTTATCTTTCTCACGTAATTTTGGTAAGGAAGCTGGCTTGCTTGCAGGCCTTGAAGCAGCTCAGGGAGACTATGTGACAGTTATGGATGCTGATCTTCAGGATCCGCCTGAACTGCTTATTGAGATGTATGCCAAGATTCAAGAAGGTTATGATGTTGTTGGGACTCGTCGTGCTGACCGTAAGGGAGAGCCTCCGATTCGTTCCATTTTTGCCAAGACTTTCTATTGGTTAATTAACAAAGTTTCAGATACCGAGATGGTTGATGGCGCACGTGATTTTCGTTTGATGACTCGCCAGGTTGTTGATGCTATCCTTGAACTCAAAGAGGTTAATCGTTTTTCAAAAGGACTCTTTTCTTGGGTTGGTTTTGATGTGGCCTATGTTTCTTATGAAAATCGTGAACGTGTGGCTGGAGAAACCTCTTGGTCTTTCTGGAAACTATTGAATTACTCTTTAGATGGTTTTATCAACTTTTCAGAAGTTCCTTTGAAACTAGCTACATGGGCAGGAACCTTCTCATTCTTGATTTCTTTGGTTGGAATTGTTTTCGTCATTATTAGAAAGTTGATTATTGGTGGAAGCGTAGCTGGTTGGGCGAGTCTTGTCTCTATTATCCTCTTTATCGGGGGTATTCAGCTCTTAGCGCTTGGTATCATCGGTCACTACATTTCCAAGATTTTCTTAGAAACTAAGAAACGACCAGTGTATATAGTGAAAGAGAAAAGTGATGACAAAACAATTTCAGATTAAGAAGATTTATTTTAGTTTGTTTGTAGTAATTATTTCGGCACTATTTTCATTTGGTTTCTACTATGCAAATAGAATTTATCCTGTTGGAGATCAGACAAGATTTATTATTGATGCTAAGCAAATGAATTATAATTACCTATACTTTGCAATATTTCGATATATGACTTGGAGTAGTAGATTATTAATTGAAACTGCTACGATGTACTTTTCTTTACATGAGATAATATTTTTGTTTTCAGCATTTTTAGCAACACTTTTTTTAATGATATGTAGTCGAAAGCTATGTCCAAACTTACCTGTTTTACCAGGAATTTTAATATTTGTTTTTTTCCCAATACCTATATTTGTTAGTGCAGGAGCTATCCCTACTTATACAAACTATATCTTTCCAGCCTCTTTGCTAATTTTTTCTTTATTTTACAAAAATTCGAAAAAACTAATAGTAAAATTGTTGTGTCTTATATTTTTTGTTTTTTCAATTATGCAAGAGCAGTTAGCTGTATATTCTTTTTTGTGGATTCTATTCGAATGTATCAGTAATGTAAAAAGTAAGTCCTTAAAAAAGATTGATATAATTTATCTAATTCTAAGCTTTTTTGCTATTTTATCTGTTAAATTGAGCCCTGGCAATTCGATTCGAATGATTCAAGAGACTCAAAATTGGTTTCCAAATTTTAATAGATTAAATATGTTTCAAAAAATTTCATTAGGTACACTTGAAACTGGAAGAAATTTATTAAATATATCAAAATCATCTTTATTTATTTTTATCTTCTTAATTTTGCTATTGATAAGTGCATTACTGGCTAGAAAAGTATTATCATCTATTTTAAGTGCATTTGTTATTGCGCTTTTAATAGCAAGTAAGTTAAAAATTCATTTTTCTCTTTATAAAGTATTTTTGATTAGCCAGGAAGCTAAAAGAATTGGGAATTTTGTAAATAGTATTGAAAATTATAGTGCAATATTGATTTATTTAATTATATTTACTTGTATTTTTATTGCTTTATATTTTACTGTAAACAAGGAAAAGAGAGTATGGTATGTTTATTTATTAACTAGTGGAATGATTGGGAGAATGTTGCTTTCATTTTCACCAACTATTTACGCCTCAGGAGCAAGGACATACCTTCCTGTAATGATTAGTTTATTTATAATTTCTTGTGGTTTAATAAGTGAAAATATAATTTTATATAAGAGGAGGACAACCTCTGTTTAAAAGCAGAATTTTTCTGCTTTTTTTGTTAAAATGAAACTAATATTATGTAATTACGAGGAGAAAATTATGATTCTAGTAACAGGTGCAAATGGCCAACTCGGAACAGAACTTCGTCACCTTCTTGACGAACGCAACGAAGAGTATGTAGCAGTAGATGTAGCGGAAATGGACATCACAAATGCTGAGAAAGTAGACGAAGTGTTCGCAGAAGTGAAGCCAAGTTTGGTTTACCACTGTGCAGCTTACACTGCAGTGGATGCCGCTGAAGATGAAGGCAAAGAACTTGACTATGCCATTAATGTGACAGGAACTGAAAATGTCGCTAAAGCTTCAGAAAAGTATGGTGCAACGCTTGTTTATATTTCAACAGACTACGTTTTTGATGGTGAAAAACCAGTTGGACAAGAATGGGAAGTTGATGACAAACCAGATCCACAAACAGAGTATGGACGTACAAAACGCATGGGTGAAGAACTTGTTGAGAAACATGTTTCTAACTTCTATATCATTCGTACAGCTTGGGTATTCGGTAACTATGGTAAGAACTTTGTCTTCACTATGCAAAACCTTGCTAAGACTCACAAGACACTAACAGTCGTTAATGATCAACATGGTCGTCCAACCTGGACACGTACTTTGGCAGAGTTTATGACTTATTTGGCTGAGAACCGTAAGGAATATGGTTACTATCACTTGTCAAATGATGCAGCAGAAGATACAACTTGGTATGACTTTGCGGTTGAAATCCTCAAAGACACTGATGTTGAAGTAAAACCAGTTGATTCCAGCCAATTCCCAGCTAAAGCAAAACGCCCACTTAACTCTACAATGAGTTTGGCAAAAGCTAAGGCTACAGGATTTGTCATTCCAACATGGCAAGATGCTTTGAGAGAGTTTTACAAACAGGAAGTGAAATAATGACTCGAAAAAGGGTTCTATTATGTAGCTTACTATTTAGCCTTTTATATGTCATTCCAATTGCTGTTTTCAATAAGGGATTGAATGGGGCAGATCTTAGCTTTCATCTAAATCGTTTGTTGGGTATGGAGGGAATATATGCTTCCCCAATAAATTTTAGAGCTTTTTATGGTATAGGTTTGGGAGTTAATTATTTCTATCCATTTTTAACCTATTATCCATTCTTTGTACTATATAGGTTATCACACAGTGTTTTCCTAGGATATTACATTTACCAATATTTGCTAACGATAATTACTTTTCTAATTGCTTATTATTCGATAAGTAATATCTTGGTTGTCGAAAATAAGGGAGCTAAAAAGGATTTTGCAGGTTTATTGTTTGCTACCTTGTATACTTTTTCCTTGTATAGATTAGATAACATTGTTATCCGGTTTGCAACAGGTGAGTTTATCGCCTATGCCTTTATACCACTGGTTTTCTATGGTCTTTTTGTTATTTTAAAAGGAGATTATAGAAAGTGGTATATTTTGAGCATTGGAATGTCTCTGATAGCGTACTCTCACTTAATCTCATTGCTTCTGACAGGTTTATTGGTTGGTTTTATTTTTATAACAACCTTTGGATTTGTGAATAGTAAGAAGGAGAGATTAGTAAGCTTCATCGTGGCGGTGCTATCTACGATTTCTATTTTCGCTTTTCAATTAGTTCTAATGGGAGAACAGACCTTATCGAATGCAATTGTGAAGCCACAAGGAGTAAGTTTAAATGCGACTGTGCATTCGCTTAAGGATTTATTATTAAATCTCAATTTTGATAATAACTATACGCTTCCTGGATTTCTGATTATTATTTGTTTACTAGTCTCGCTTATAGGAGTGTTTAGGTTACAAAAATATGATGTTCTTATTTTTATTTTGACACTTATTCTTATAATTCTTGAAAGTCCATTAATACATTGGCCCGAAAATAATGAACATGTCGTGTCCTCAATACAGTTTATTTGGCGCCTAAATAACTTTATAACTCTATTCACTGCTTATTTGGCAAGTAAAGTCTTTGTTAGTTTTACATTAAGAAAAGGATACTTAATTGCAGTTTTGATTGGTGTAATCGGTTTGACGACATTTTTCACGGTGTCACAAGCAAGAAAAACGGTTGAGGGCCCGCAAACATCTTTTAACAATATGCCCAAAGAAAAACTTCTTCCTGTTGTTACTAACAGAGATTACCATGCTACAGACTATATGTTAAAAACTGATGGTAGTATTTCTGATTATGATGCTTTTCAAAGAAAACTAAGACATGAGGTCATAAATCTTCAGAATAATCAGGTGGTTAAAGCAAAGATGTCTGTTTCTTCCTTGAAAACCAATTTTGAAGTTATTAGTGATAAAAATTTAACTGTTAGTTTACCTGTTTATGCTTATAAAGGTATAGCAGTTGATTTGGATGGTCAAAAAACAGAATTTAAAAAAGCTCCTGATTCAGGTGTCGAATTGGTAATACCCAAAGGAAAACATCAAATAGCAGTTTCATATCAATATACTGTTATAGCGAAAAGTTTTTTTGTGATTTCTATGTTATCTGTCTTAGCAGTAATTTTGTATGGTGGCTATACTTATCGAAGTGAATTAATAAATTCTAAAAAGAGAGAACAGGTGTAATGATGCTGTTCTCTCTTTTTTCATTGAGAATATGATATAATTAGTGGAATATATGTGTCGAAAGAGAGTGAAAATAGTTGAAAAAAGTATCTGCCCAAAAGGTTTTCTTTTGGAATATTTTAGGAAGTATGTCTTCAGCAGCTGTTTCTGTTATACTTCTTTTTATTGTTACACGTGCCTTGAATAGTGTCTCGGCAGATATTTATAGTTTTGCCTATGCGATTGCAAACCTATTTGTTATTGTTGCTAGTTTTCAAGTCAGAGACTTTCAAGCAACAGATATAAGAGAAAAGTATTCTTTTGATACCTATTTTGTTACGAGGATCATTTCTAACATTGCAATGATTCTTCTTCTAGTGGCTTATCTAATCTTTAATCCAAACACGCATTCGAATGTTGGAATCATATTTTGGGTTTCGTTTTTCCGAGTTAGCGAAGCCCTATCAGATGTTTTTCAAGGATTGTTTCAGCAGCAGGAACGTTTGGATATTGCTGGGAAGTCTCTTTTCCTAAGAAATACTATCTCAACAATTGTATTTGCTTTAACTTTAGTCATCTCTAAAAATCTATTGTGGTCAGTGATCGCACAAACAATCAGTTCATTCGTATTTATTGCTCTATTCGACTACCCTAATTCAAAAGTTTTCCATAGATTGAATCCTCTAAGTGTTAAGCCTGGTAATATCATTAGTGTATTGAAAGATTGTTTACCTTTATTTATTAATGCTTTTTTGCTGGTTTCAATTTATAACCAACCTAAATATGCATTGAATGATATTTTTAATCAAGGTTTAATCGGTAACGGTGTTCAGAGGGATTTTAGTATTTTATTCACACCCATTTTTGCCATGAATCTGATGATTGTGTTTCTAAGACCTATGATTACCCAACTAGCGGTTTTCTTGGAAGAAAAGAAGATTTCACATTTTATCACATATAAGAATAACCTCTTCAAGATTTTACTTGGTACGTGTACCTTCATTTTTCTTGTTGGTGCTTTTATAGCGATTCCAGTACTGGATATTGTATATGGAACTCATTTGAAACAGTATCAAACTAGTTTTGTAGTTTTGTTATTAGGTGGGATTGCAAGTACCTTTTCAACCGTATGTGATAATATCTTGACGATATTTAGAAAGCAACATTTTCTAGTGATTTCGTTTGTCGTAGGTTATATTGTATCACTTTTAACGGCTAAGCCTTTAGTTTCTAAATTTGAGATTTTTGGGGCATCCTTATCATTTCTTTGTGCGATGATAGCATGGTTACTGACATCTCTAGTAATTTATTTTATAACGAATCCATATACAATTTTTAGGAAGAAAAATTAAAATGAAATTTTCAATTGTGGTAGCTGCTTATAACGTGGCAGAGTATTTAGAAGAATGTGTAGATAGTCTTGCAAATCAAAATTTCCCTAATTCTGAATATGAAGTTGTTATTGTTGATGATGGCTCTACAGATGGTCAGACTGGAAATCTTTGCGATCAATTAACTTCTAAATATGAAGTTGTTAGAACTATTCATCAAGAAAATGGTGGCTTATCTTCAGCAAGAAATACTGGTATTAAAGAATCTAAGGGAGATTATTTATTATTTGTTGATGGGGACGACTTTTGGAGTAATCCAGAATTTCTCCATACACTATCGGAAAATATTGAAAACAATCAAAGTGATGTCATCGTATTTTCTTATAATAAATATTACGGATCAGATGATGGTGTTAAGGTTGGTTTCGATTTTATTCCTAATCAAGGTGATATCAATGATGAATTGGCTGAATTAGTTAAAAATGAAGTTTTAACTGCACCAGCGTGGAATAAATGTGTGAGGAGAAATCTGTTTAAACAAGGTTTGGATTTTCCTATTGGCTTTTTATCTGAGGATTGTTTATATTGCGCAGACCTATTAAAATTAATGTCTTCTTATTCGATTTTGAATGTAGACTGTTATCAATATAGACAGAATCGCTTAGGAAGTATTACCAATATCATTAAGGAGCAAAATGTAATTGATATTTTAAAGAGCATTGAAATTGGTTTAACTGACATTGACAAATTGAGTTCTAATGTTAAGCATGCATTGAATATTTATTTTGCGATTTCTTATATTTCAATCCTACCTTTTGTTAATCAATATTCTAGTCATCCTGAGATTCAACGTTTACTTAGAGATTATAAATTTCTTCTTAAATTTTCAAATGAAATAAAAAATAAATCCTTTAAATACACTGGATTGCTAACTAGATTATTTGGAGTGAATTTATCAATTAAGATATTCCCACACCTAATGAAATTATATAAAAAGTTTTAATGCGTAACAGTAAAATAATTAGAAAGTATCATATGTCTAATCCAATCGTTTCTGTAATTATACCTGTATATAATGCTCGAGAGGGTATTAAACAGTGCTTAGATTCACTCTTAAACCAAACATTTAAAGATTATGAGATTATTCTTTTGAATGATGGGTCTACAGATAACACTATAGAAGTTATAAAAAGTTTTGCTTCTAAAAATGACTGTATCAGGGTTATTGATAAGGAAAACGAGGGAGTTGCTAAAACGAGAAATAAAGGCATACACCTCGCTAAGGGCGAGTATATCGTCTTTATTGATAATGATGACTTTGTTGATTCTGATTATTTAGAGCGTTTTTATAATGCAATAGATCAAGAACAACTGGATATTGTTCTTGGTGGCTATAAGCGTGTTAATCAGGACTTGAAGACACTTTTCAAACAAGACCTCACACAGTCTGAATGGTCTAAATATATTATAGTTGCACCTTGGGCACGTATCTATAGAACTTCATTTTTAATTGATAATGAGATTGAGTTTTTTGATTATCCAATTGGTGAGGATGTTATTTTTACGTTATCAGCTTACAATTTAACGGAAAAGATAAAAATAATTGATTATAATGGCTACAATTGGTTTTTCAATGAGAAAAGTATTTCAAATACATCACAAAGAGGGTTTAATCCGAATATAGATATTGTGTACTTCTTGAGCCATCTACTTCAAGTTGCTGGTGATTCAAAATATATTCGTTATTTTATCAAACGTTATTATATTTGGTATTTGCTTTTTTCTGGAAGAGCAGCTTCTAGCTCATCATTTATGGATCAATATAGAAAAATTAAGCGATGGATTTCTAAAGAAAATATAGACTCAAGTTTAACCCCATTATCATCGGAGATAACAGGAGAACGAATGCAAACAGTTGTTTCGGTAATGGCTTTTAGAACCTTCGAACACTTGAGACTTGTCTCATTGTTTTCAAAATTATACTGTAAAGGAAAGGAGAAGTAGTTGAGAGTTTTAATGATAATTCCTGCCTACAATGAGGAGGAAAGCATTTTCGACACGGTAACAAGTATCTTGAATTACCGCAAGAAAGTTGATTTTGATTTGGACTATGTTGTTATCAATGATGGATCAACTGATAAGACAAAAGAAATTTTGGAAGAGAATCATTTTAATGCCGTAAATCTTGTCATGAATCTTGGGATTGGTGGTGCTGTTCAAACAGGTTACAAATATGCACTGGAGCATGACTATGATGTAGCTGTTCAATTTGATGGTGATGGACAGCATGATATTGAGTCTCTATCAGAACTGCTTGAGCCAATTCGAAAAAATGAAGCAGATCTAGTTATCGGTTCTCGTTTTGTTGGTGATGTTAAGTCGGAATTTCAAACGACGTTTATGCGACGTTTTGGAATTAGTGTGATTTCTAATCTCATCAAATGGACGACAGGCCAAAGAGTTTTAGATACGACATCGGGTTATCGTTTGGCTGATAAGGCTATTATCAAACAATTCGCTAAACGTTATCCAATCAAGTATCCAGAACCTGAGACTATTGTTCATATTTTGAAACGTAAATATCGAGTGGTTGAACAACCAGCAAATATGTTTGAACGTACTGGTGGTGTTTCTTCCATAACGCCAATTAAATCCATTCGTTATATGCTTGAAGTGTGTTCGTCGATTGTTATTGCAGCCTTTATGAGGGAGAGTGAATAATGTCAGTTTTATCTATTGTGATGTTAATAGCTTCAATCTTTTTCCTTTATTTAGTCATTAGAAATATCAATAAGAATAATATTTTATTTGAGCAAGCTTTCATGTGGATTGTCATCAGTCTTGTCATGATTGTTATCTCCATTTTTGATGTTATTCCGGTTTATTTTGCCAAACTACTAGGCTTTGAATTAACATCAAATTTCTTATTGTCGCTTGCAATCTTCTTCTTGCTAGTTATTGCTTTTTTACAAACCATGACATTGTCAAAACAAAAGGAGCAGATTAAGCATTTGGTTCAAGAATTATCAATTCTAAAGAGTCACGTTGTTGAGAAAGAGGAAAAGAATGAACGATAATCATACTTGGGTGATTTGTGCTTATGGTGAAAGTGAGTATCTAGAAGCTTGTATTCAGTCTTTGAAGAAACAAACTCTTCAATCGCAGATTATCTGTTATAGTTCAACCCCCTTAGATTCGATTAAAGAACTTTGTAAGTGTTATGATATACCATTTCATACCAAACAAGGTGGAGGAATTGGTAAGGATTGGAACAATGCTATGTCTTTTGTAGAGACTAAATATGCTACAATAGCTCATCAAGATGACTACTATGAGCCAGAATACACTGAGAAAGTATTGGGCAAAATGGAAAGGAATTCTGATGTTTTAATCGGTTATTCTGATTATTTTGAAGAAAAAAATGGTCTTAAGATTCCTGCAAATACCAATCTAAAGATTAAAACTTTGATGCTCAAAACCTTGAATCTTTTCCCAGCTAGTCATTTTTGGCGAAACCGTGTGATGGCTTTTGGAAATCCTATTTGTTGTCCAGCTGTCACGTATAATCTTGAAAAGTTGAAGAATTTCTATTTTGATGAGGAGATGAAGGTTAGCCTCGACTGGTATGCTTGGTATAAGATTAGCGAGTTCAAGGGACGTTTTATCTATGTAGCAGATAAGCTTATGTGTCACCGTATTCATGAAGAGTCTGAGACTTCTAAGACTATCGCTGATAATACTCGTAGTAAAGAAGATTTGTATATGTATGAACTCTTCTGGCCAAAGTGGATAGCTAAGGGGCTAATGAAACAATATGTGAAGAGTCAGAATTCTAATAAATGAAATATAGACATTGATTTAAGTGAGATAAAATGAAAATTAATAAAAAATATTATAGCTATATTTTAATTATGGCAATTCTATATGGGTTACAGTATTATATTAATAATAAAATTACTCCAGTGGGAGATCAGGTTGCTTTTTTGAAATATGCAAAGGAGTTTCATCATCAATATTTTGTTTTTGGGCTTGATCGCTATTTCTCTTGGAGTAGTAGACTTTTGATTGAATCTGCAACATTATTTTTTTCAGTTCATGAAAAGTTTTTTTTGGTCGCAACAATGATTGCTAGTTATTTTTTACTTTTACCGAGTAAAAGGCTAATGCCTAGTTTACCTTGGCTACCTGCTTTGTTAATATTTATTATTTTGCCAGCAGGTGAATTTTTAAGTGCAGGTTCAATACCGACTTATACTAATTATATTTTTCCCGCATCTTTCCTATTTTTTTCTTTTTATTTCCGTCATTCAGAGATATTCATTGTTCGTTTTATTTCATTTTTGGGGTTCATATTTTCAATTATGAATGAACAATTAGCTGTTTATGCATTTTTATGGATTCTTTTTGAATTAATTCGTGATTGGAAAAAAGCTCTTTTCCGTTTTAGGAACATATTGTATATCTTTGTTGCCTTTTTGGGTATACTTTCAGCTAAAATTTCACCAGGAAATGCCGTGAGATATACTAAGGAGATTACGACATGGTTTCCAAATTTTACACATTTAAGTAGTATTCAAAAATTATCTTTAGGGATAATTGAGACTGCTGACGGTTTAATATCGGTTTCCTTTACATTTGTATTTTTGTTTTTGCTCATGTTGATAGTGTTGGCCATTTATAAAAGGCAATTTCTGTCTCTTTCATTTACAGGTTTTATATTTTTATCTGTATTGAGTCAGAAGTTTGAATGGAGAAATCTTTTATTTACATTATCAAGCTTAAGTAAGATTGCCCGAGAAAGTGGGACTTTCAAACTGGAAATTGCCTATTTGGGAGTTCTTATGTATTATGTTTTACTATTTTTAATGCTCCTATATGTTATCTGGAGTGTGACAAAAACTTCAGATAGATTATGGTTAAGTTATTTATTCGTTATTGGAATTTTGGGACGATTAATTATATCTTTCTCGCCTACTCTCTACGCCTCTGGAACAAGAACATACCTTCCAATAATGATTAGTATATTTGTTATTACTTGTACAGTCATAAATGAGATTTATTTATATTTTAAACAGTCTCGTAATATTCTATAAAAAGCAGATTCGCTCTGCTTTTTTTTGTTTCTCAATAGCAAGATGGCTTTTTCTTTTTTGTTTAAACTATAGTATAATTGAGGTAGTATGCACCTTCAAAGATTGGTTATCACCGTAATCTTTGAAGCTAGTAATGTTAGTAGTTATCAAGTACTAATTGATATTTTGTTAAACAAAATGGATGGAAAAATGAATAATTTAATCTCAGTGGTTGTAACCTGTTATAATCACGAAAAGTATATTGAGCAATGCTTGCGAAGTATTTTTAATCAGACTTATCGAAATATCGAACTAATCGTTTTGGATGATGGTTCGACGGATAGTTCAGCTAAAATTATCCAAGAGGTTTTGAAAGATTCACCTTTTGAGACAAGCTTTGAATCTCATGAAAATCTAGGTGTTGTAAAGAATCGGAATATGGGGCTTGGTCTAATCAAAGGAGACTATTTGCTGTTTGTAGATAGCGATAACTACCTGGATATGGATTATATTGAGCAGTTGTATGGCAAATTGATTGAAACAAATGCTGATATTGCATATTGTGATCTTTTTAATCCTGAAAAAGAGGAGTACTATCTTAAAAGCCGTGAATTTGACCTAACAGATTTTCTAAATGCTAGTTTCATCGATAACTGTTCTTTGATTCGTAGAAAGATTATCGGAAATGCTAGATATGATGAGAAGTTAAATCGTAAAAAGCTTGAAGATTATGACTTTTTATTAAATCTTATTATTATTAATGGAGCTAAAGCAGTATATCAACCAAATACTAAGCTTAACTATCGTGTTTTTGAAACAGGATCTATTTCAGGACGTGACTCTGTTCGCTATCATTATGAAGTATATCTTGAGATTTTGGAGAAATATCTTGATAAACTTCCTCATGAAATCTATCGTGCTGTTTGTGGCAATCTCATGGTTTTAGAAGAACGCTTGGATGAATTGCTGAAACATCATGATAAAGTAACTGATTATGTACACCGATTGAAAAAAGAGCGAGATCAGCTTGAACGAAGAAAATATACGCAGTCTAAACAACTGAAAGAGGCTCATGAAGAAATGGATCTTATCCGAGGTTCGCTGTCATATCGTTTAGGTAACGCCCTTATCACTCCTATCAAGACAGCTGGAGTAATTGCTAAGAATCCAAAGGCTATTAAAAATTATTTGAGAGCTTTAAAAGTCAAATTGATACAGCTACGTCGTCATGTGACTCCGCTTAAGGTTCATCAGTTACGTCGTCTTAGAAATAGTCAACGGTCTGCCCTGTCATTTACTGGTAAAAGAGCGCTAGTCTATGTCATTTTCGAATCTGAAAATCGTTTGCAAGAATATAAATTACGTTTTTTACAGGCCTTGTCCCCGTTGATGGATGATGTCATTGTTGTTGTAAACGGTCAGCTTCATGTTGATGATGTCAATAAACTTGAACCTTATGGACAAGTTTTGACCCGTGACAATAAGGGATATGACACAGCAGCCTTTAGAGAGGGTATCTTTGCTTTTGGTAAAGATAAGCTTAAAGATTACGATCAACTGTTCTTGGTAAATGATACCAATATTGGACCAATGAGAGATTTGTCTCAGCTTTGTCAAGAGATGACTAATAGACATCTTGATTTCTGGGGAATTTCATTTGGAGAAGAGCAAGAAGATGTTACTAAGGAGAATCCATATGGCTATATTCCTAAGCACCTTCAGTCGTATTTTCTAGTTATTGAAAAGCTCATGTTAAATGATGATGACTTTTATGAATATTGGACACATTTGACAGACACAGACTCTCGTGACAAGGCGATTGGTAGACATGAGACACGTTTTACCAAGTATTTTGCTGATTTAGGTTATCGTTTTGATGCTGTCGTACAAGAATACGAAGATTCTGCCATGTATATCCACCCACTTAAGATGCTCAAAGCAGGTAGTCCTTTGGTCAAATACACAGCTTTGAAAAATTATGATGAAGACCAGTTCTTGTGGCAGGGCCTTGAGCGTGAGTCAGAAGTCCCTGACTTGTTGGACTTCGTTGCAGAAAAAACGGATTACCCTGTGGCAATCTTGGAAGATATTGTCAATAAATTCAAGGCTGTTCCTCGTGAACAATATATTTTATTGATTGATGGTGTTGAAAATATTATTCCACAGTGTACTCGTTACCGTGTCTTGAATAAGGCGGAGCAATTGCGTAAGCATGGCTTTGAAGTTAAGGTTGTTAACCTATCAGATTTGCAACTGTCAATGGCTCAAAATGCTAGTCATATTATTATCTATCGTTCTCCAATCTCGCCTGAGCTTTTGCGTCTCTGTCATTTGGCTAAGGAATATGGAAAACCTGTTTTCTTTGATATAGATGATTTGGTATTTGATACGGTTTACACGGACCAATTGAGTTATACGCAAGGTCTTGATCCGGTTGAAAAAGGAAATTATGATGCTGGGGTTCGTAATTACGGTTATATGTTAGATAACTGTGATGGTGCCATTACTTCAACTAACCAGTTGCAAGAGGAGTTGAAGAAGTATCAAGGCAAGGTTTTGCTTAATCGTAATCTAGCCTCTGATGAGTTAATCTCTATCAGTAGTCAATTTATTAAGGACTATTCTCAAGTATCAGATATTGTTAAGATTGGTTATTTCTCTGGTTCAATTAGTCATAATGAGAATTTTGAATTGATTAAACCAGCTATTAAGCAACTGCTTACAAAATATAGTAATGTTCAATTACATATTGTCGGAATTCTTGATATTCCAAAAGATATGAAGCCTTTTGAAAATCAAATTGTCACTCACGATTATGTGGACTGGGACAAACTGCCTGCCTTGATTAGCGAGGTTGATATTAACCTGGCACCGCTTGTGGATTCTATCTTTAATCGTGCCAAATCTGAGATTAAGTGGATTGAAGCTGCCTTGGTAAAAGTGCCAACAGTAGCGAGCAAGATAGGAGCTTTTTCGGATGTGGTTATTGATGGTGAAACAGGTCTGTTAGCTACTGATGATCAGTGGTTTGACAAGCTAGAAGCTTTGGTTTTATCTCCAGATTTAAGACAGAAGTTAGCAGAATCAGCTTACCGAGCAGTCCTTGAAAATTGTACCTTAAACAAGAAAGATGAAATGGTGACTTATTTTGAACAGAATTAAACAGATAAAAGTTGAAAATTTATTTTTCATATTAGCAACGATTTTTATTTTCTCATTTATGTTTGTGTTTCCGATTAATCGTGTGCCAGATGAGACAAATCATGCACGCATGACATGGGAGACTTTCCATAAACCAACTGAGAAATCTTTTAAGTGGATGGACGAGATTCCAAGTAATGATAAGGTTAAACTAGCAGAATATAAACAGATTTTTGCTCAAAAAATTGATATGAGCAAGGAACCTTTTCATTTTGGTGTGAGTTTGAAATCAATCTCATTTATTCCACAGTTGATTGGGATGACGATTGGAAGCTGGATTAGTCCTACAGTTGGTATGATCATTTATATGGGCCGTATTTTTAATGCGTTGGCTTATATTCTAGGAATTTACTTTTTAATACGTTATTTCAAGTATGGAAAGACAGCCCTAATGTTTATATCGCTTTTACCTATTATGGTTCAACAGGCTTCATCTCTTTCTTATGATGTGATGAACTATTTGGAAGTGATGTTGGCTCTTGGTTTTATCACCAATCTTGCCTATTCTAAACGTTTTACCAATCGTAATCTTATTCAAGTGATAGGTCTTGCGATTTTGCTTTTAGCGACTAAACCAAATAACATTTTAGTGTTGGGATTAATACCATTTGTACCATTTGAGTTTGAAGGTGTCCTTGCCTTCCTAAATCGTCCAATGCAAGCAGTCAAGGCCTTTATTTCGAAATTTAAAGTCGTCTTCTATCTTCTCTTTATTGTGGGTGTTGTTGCGGTTCTTCAATTTTTGATGAAGAATCAAGGAGGTCTTCACCATTATGGAGACGTTTTGCGTAATACACTTTTCAATCCTGAGTTGAATGATAATTTGAATGGTATCTTGTCCCTTGGAATGTTCGGCTACCTTGGTAACCTTACCTTGCAAATGCCACTTTGGTTAATTTTCATTGACATCATGGTTTTGACGCTCTTATTCCTCTCAAGCAAGAAGGATTTCTTCACCAAAGATTTCGCAAATGCATCATGGATTCTCTTCTTATTAGAGATTTTGGCTGCAATCACAGTGATGTATATGCAGTGGACACCTCTTGTTCTTGGTAGGGGGGCTAATATATC
The DNA here is from genome assembly GCA_934229725.1 of uncultured Streptococcus sp. Lineage (GTDB taxonomy): Bacteria > Bacillota > Bacilli > Lactobacillales > Streptococcaceae > Streptococcus. Next base: position 91,375 of record CAKQDX010000003.1, on the reverse strand, counting down.
AGTTGGTTCTCAAGGACGTTATTTTACGCCATTTATCATTCTTTTATTACCTCTAGTAGCTAATATGGCTAATATCGATTTATCTCGACATAAACGATTGAAAATAGCAACAGTGACTTTAATAGCTAATTTCCTAGTTGCTATGTATTTGATTCTTTTCCATTACTGGGGGGTATTTGCATAATTTATGACTAAGACAATTTTATTTATTTCTCCGACAGGGACTCTGGACAATGGTGCTGAAATTTCTATTGTCAATTTGATGAAATTTCTAGTAGACAAAGGTTATCGTGTCTTAAATGTTTTTCCGGATTATAAAGTACCATCTCAAGAAGAGTATCGAACAGCATTGCAAAATGCAGGGATTGAAACTTATGGCCTTTCAGCAGTCAAATGGTGGTGGGAAGAAGCACCAGGTGGCTCACCAGGTAATCATTTTATGCGAGTGACCTCTTACAATAAGAATATTAAAGATATTCGAAATATTATTGTAGATAACAAGGTAGACCTTGTCATCAGTAATACGGTCAATGTTTTTCAAGGCGCACTTGCTGCGGCTTTTGAGAATGTCAAACATTTTTGGTTAATCCATGAATTTCCTGAGGGAGAATTTGGTTACTATAAGGAAAAACTGGACTTTATAGATAAATTCTCAGATGACATTTTTGCTGTTACGGGCGCTTTAACAGAAGATTTGGAAAAGTATTTTCCTAACAGAAGGATTTATACCTTTGCCCCATATACTCAAATGGATCCGAAAGAAGAGATTAAAACAGACTCAAATTTCCATAATCGTATCATTTCAGTTGGTCGCTTGACTCAAAGAAAAAATCAGCTTGAGTTGATTAAGGCCTTTCAATTACTTAATCTAGAAGGAACTGAGCTTGTATTTTTAGGGGCATGGGATGAGGACTATAAGCAAATTTGTGATGATTATATTGCAGAACACCATCTGAAGTCTATCTCCTTTTTAGGACATGTAGATGATCCTTGGTCTATGATTACTGATAAGGATTTAGCCGTTTTTCCATCTAGTATGGAGACGTTTGGTCTTGTTTACGTTGAGTCTGTTTTAAATGGCATTCCAACAATTTTATCTGATAATGCAGGACACAGGTCTGCCTTTGAATATATGAATGAGCAAGGTCATATGTACCATTTGGGTGATTTAGATGCATTAACAAGAACCATTTCAGATACCCTTGCTCAATTTAATCAAGAAAAACGTGAAGCAGTACAAGCTGTTCCTAGTTTGAAAGAGAGATACTCTCTTGAAAGTGTTTACGCTAATATTATTGAAAAGCTTGAGGATAATGAATTGCATCATAAAAAAGTCAATAAGTCTGACATAGATTTTCTAAATAACCAAAAAGCTCTAACAAAGAGTGTCAAATCTGCTATAAAGAAATTATTTCAGCTTAAGAAAATAAATTAAGATAGAATATAGTGTTCCATGTCTATGGATAAAGAGGCCGTATTTTGATGGCCTTTTTGTTTTACTCGTTCTGTTCAGTCATGCAAAATACCTTCCAAAATGGTATAATAAAAGCTACTATGTATGATTCTGTGTATTTGAGAGACGTTGCGAATGGAGGTAAACTTTGAAGGATATTTTTATCATAGGTAGTCGTGGTTTACCCGCTCAGTACGGTGGCTTCGAGACATTTGTTGAGAAATTGGTCTCGCATAAGGTATCGCCTAGAATACGTTATCATGTGGCTTGTTTATCGGATGAACGTACAGGCAAGCATTTTGATTATAAGGGGGCGGATTGTTTTACAGTTAATCCTCCCAAACTAGGTCCTGCGCGTGTTATAGCTTATGATATGATGGCTATCAATTATAGTTTGAAGCTTATTAAAAAAGAGGGAATTCAAGAACCGATTTTTTATATTTTAGGGAATACTATAGGTGCCTTCATCGCCTATTTCGCAAAGAAAATTCAGTCTATTGGTGGAGTTCTTTTAGTCAATCCTGACGGTTTAGAATGGAAGCGTGCTAAGTGGTCTAAACCTGTTCAAAGTTATCTCAAATACTCTGAAAAAGAAATGACAAAGTATGCAGACCTCATTATTTCTGATAATCGAGGGATTGAAACCTATATTCATAATACCTATCCGTGGTCTAATACAACTTTTATTGCTTATGGAACGGATTTATCAAAGACGACCTTGACTGCTGAGGATGACTCTGTTCGAGATTGGTATCAAAAATGGCAAACTCAAGAAAAAGAATATTATTTGATATTAGGGCGTTTTGTTCCTGAAAATAACTACGAAACGGCGATTCGAGAGTTTATGAAGTCCTCTACAGAACGTGATCTTGTTATCATCTGTAATCACGAAGGAAATCCTTACTTTGATGAACTAAGACAGATAACAGGATTTGATAAAGATAAACGTGTGAAATTTGTGGGAACTGTCTATGATCAGGATTTGCTTAAGTATATCCGAAACCAGGCTTTCGCTTATATTCATGGACATGAAGTAGGTGGAACGAATCCAGGTTTATTAGAAGCTCTGGCTCAAACGAACCTCAACCTTATCTATAACGTAGACTTTAACCATCAAGTAGCTAAAGATACTGCCTTGTATTGGAATAAAGAGGACGGAAATTTGTCTAATCTTATCGATTCTGTAGATGGTCAAGTGTCGTTTGAAGACTTGGGAAATGCTGCTAAAGCAAATATGAAAGAAAATTACACCTGGGAAAAAATCGTGGGTGAATACGAGGAGCTATTTTTATCATGAAAGTAACTATTCTCATGTCTACTTATAATGGCGAGAACTTTTTAGCAGAGCAAATAGAGAGTATTCAGCAACAGACTTATACTGATTGGACCTTGTTAATTCGTGATGATGGTTCTAAGGATAAAACGAGAGACATTATCAAACGCTTCGCTTCAGAAGATGATCGCATTGTTTTCATCAATCCTGATCAAACTGAAAATTTAGGTGTTATAAAGAGTTTCTTTACGCTTTTGAAGTATCAAGAATCTGACTACTATCTTTTCTCAGACCAGGATGATACTTGGTTACCTGAGAAGCTATCTCTTCAACTTGAGAAAGCAAGTCACTACCCATCTGATAAACCACTTTTGGTATATACGGATTTAAAGGTTGTAAATCAGGATTTGGAGGTGCTTCATGGGAGTATGATACGTACTCAGTCAGACCATGCTAACACCGAGTTGGTTCAAGAAATGACGGAGAACACTGTTACAGGCGGTGTATCTCTAATTAATCATGCTCTGGCTGAATTATGGACTGGTGATGAACCTAACGGGATCCTGATGCATGACTGGTATTTAGGTTTGCTTGCGTCAGCATTTGGCAATCTCGTTTATATTGACCAGCCAACAGAGCTTTACCGTCAGCATGCAGATAATGTTCTAGGAGCTAGAACGCTTCGTAAACGTATGCAGAATTGGATTCGACCTCAAACCTTATTCAATAAATACTGGAAGTTGATTAAGGCTAGTCAGAATCAGGCAGAAAACCTTCTCTCTTTGCCACTGGATGCTGAAAAGAAAGAGCTGGTTGAGAACTTTGTGACTATAATGGATCAAGGATTAAGCGAGCGTTATCGTCGTTTGAAAACATATGGTTATCGTAAAAATAGAGCCTTTCACACCTTTGTATTTACGAGTTTGATTTTGACAAAATTCATGTATAAGGAGGACTAAATGGAATTCTTTAGTCAGAAAAATCGAGTTTTGCTTAAGGAACTGATTAAAACAGATTTTAAATTACGTTATCAGGGTTCTTTTATTGGTTATCTTTGGTCTATTTTGAAACCGTTGATGATGTTTACAATTATGTATCTTGTCTTCGTTCGTTTTTTGAGATTTGATGACGGGACACCACACTATGCTGTAGGCTTGCTTCTAGCCATGATTTTTTGGAGTTTCTTCACTGAGGCTACCAATATGGGAATGCTCTCTATTGTTTCAAGAGGTGATCTCTTACGTAAACTAAACTTTCCGAAGCAAACAATTGTTATCTCATCTGTATTAGGAGCTGCAATTAACTTCTTGATTAACCTAGTGGTTGTTTTTGCATTTGCCTTAATTAATCAGGTTCCGATTGGTATTAATACCTTGGTCATTATTCCTCTTTTCATGGAGGTTCTCTTAATGGCAATGGGAGTTGCTTTTATCTTGTCAGCACTCTTTGTTAAATACCGTGATATTGGTCCTATCTGGGAAGTTGTGCTTCAAGCAGGTATGTATGCGAGTCCGATTATCTATTCCATCACTTACCTTCTTCAAAGGAACCAGACGTTTGTTGCAAAGGTTATGATGCTGAATCCAATCGCTCAGATTTTACAGGATATGCGTCATTTTATTATTGACCCAGTAAACCCAAGAGGATGGGATATTATTAATAATAAATTGATTGCTTTTGTTCCTTATGCGATTCCTGTTGTAATTTTTATCATTGGTTTCCTTGTCTTTAATCGAAATGCTAAACGATTTGCGGAGATTCTATAATGTCAAATAATATTGCTGTAAAAGTAGATCATGTAAGTAAGTATTTTAAATTGCCAACTGAGGCGAGCCAGAGTCTAAGAACAACTCTTGTTAATCGCTTTAAAGGGATTAAAGGGTATACTGAACAACATGTCTTGAAAGATATTTCTTTTGAAGTCGAAAAAGGTGATTTTTATGGAATTGTTGGACGTAATGGTTCTGGGAAATCAACGCTTCTAAAAATTATTTCTGAGATTTATGTTCCAGAAAAAGGTAAGGTTACCATTGATGGTAAGTTGGTGTCTTTCATCGAGCTGGGGGTTGGATTTAATCCAGAATTGACTGGCCGTGAGAATGTCTATATGAATGGTGCTATGCTTGGTTTCTCAACAGAAGAAGTAGATGCCATGTATGATGACATTGTAGATTTCGCTGAACTTCATGATTTTATGAATCAAAAGTTGAAGAACTACTCAAGCGGTATGCAAGTTCGTCTGGCTTTTTCAGTCGCTATCAAGGCTCAAGGGGATATCCTTATCTTGGACGAAGTCTTAGCCGTAGGTGATGAGGCCTTTCAACGTAAATGTAATGATTATTTCATGGAACGTAAGCAATCTGGAAAGACAACTATCTTGGTTACCCATGACATGTCAGCGGTTAAAAAGTACTGTAATAAGGCCGTTCTGATTGAACATGGTCTAGTCAAAGTTGTTGGTGATCCTGATGAAGTTGCCAATCAATATAGCTTTGATAATGCTGCGGGTCAAAAAGTTTCAAATGATGATGTGGTGGTTGAAAATCCCAAAATCACTAATTTACAAGTTAAACTTTTGACTGATAATATTATCAGTCCTGATCAAGATATTTCATTCGAGATTTCTTATGATGTGAATGAAGATATTGAGACCTATATTGCCTTTTCAATTACAGATATTGACCGTGGTATCTGGATTTATAATGACAATTCCTTGGACAATAAGACCAGTGGTTCAGGAAGAAAAACACTCACATATAAATGCAGTTTGGCTCATCTGAATGATATTAAGCTCAAGCTTCAAGTCTCTATTAGAGATAATGATGATCAGATGATTGCTTTTGCTGATTCAGCCAATTCACCAGTCATTCTCTTAAATCGAACAGATATTGAAGATGATGATAAGTCAGCAAAAGATTCTGCAACTGGTATGGTTCAGAGAAATGGAAAATGGGAGATTAAGGAATAAATGAAACGTCTCTTGTTATATGTTCATTATAATAAGTACAACGAATTAAGTGGTCATGTGCTCTATCAATTAGAGCAGCTTAGACCACTTTTTTCTAAACTTATTGTGATTTCAAATAGTCAACTAACGGGGTCCGCATTACAAACTCTCAAAGATCTGGGTGTAGAGAAGGTATTACAAAGAGAAAATCTAGGCTTTGATTTTGCAGCTTGGAGAGATGGTATGGCTCATGTCGGTTTTGACCATTTAACGGATTTCGATTCAGTTACACTCATGAATGATACTTGCTTTGGTCCTCTATGGGATATGACTGACCTAGTCGAAGGCTTTGAAAAACGCTCGAATGTTGACTTTTGGGGGATGACGGATTTTAGAAAAACCAAATATTTCGATGAGCATCTACAAAGTTATTTTATATCTTTCAAAAAGCATGTTGTTGCTTCAGATGCCTTTCAAAAATTTTGGACTTCTATAAAGACTTTTACCGACGTTCAAGATGTTATTGACAATTATGAAACTAAGGTTACCAGTGTTCTTACTGAAGCGGGATTCCATTATGATGCTGTCTTTAATACCATTGACGAAGAGGCAGGAGATCTAATTCACCCTGATTTTTCTTACTACAGACCAATAACTATCCTTGAACATAAGGTACCCTTTATTAAGTTGAAAGCTTTTACAGGTGATGAGAAAAAAGGAAAACTACTTTTAGATTATCTTACTAACCTATCAACTTATCCGGTGGCACTAATCAAGTCGCATCTGAACCGTTATCATTCCCCTGATAGTTTGGTCTTTTTAGATGATAAAGTGGTTGATTCTAACTTTAACACAATTACAAGATCCAATTATCGTTTAGCTATTCATGTACACATTAGTGATGTAGAGAGACTAAAAGTATTGATGGACAAAAGTTTGTCAGCTTTCTACTATTTTACCCTTTCAAGCCATATCGATAGAAATGAAGTTGAGGTTATCTTATTAAATCGTTTTGATAAAGATAGATTCCAGCTTGTTTCTCAAACCTTTGAAAATCATTATCATGCCTTAGTATCTTTGGCATCTCAGCTTAGAGAGTATGACTTTGTTGGGCATTTTCACACATCAGACTTTGGAAATGAAGGTTGCCTTGTTGACGAAGCTGTAAGAGTTTCCTTAATGGATTTGCTATTAGATGAAGAGAGAGTAGTATCAATTTTTACACATTTTCCAGAGGTTGGTCTGGTGTTTGCTGATTTGTCTAAGGAACTTTATTGGACAGACTCAATCAGCACTTTAAACCATAATCAGGAACTTGAATTAAATAACCAATGTCTAAAAGCTACCAATAAGTCACTCTATGTTTTCCAAGGTTCTATGTGGATGTCAAAAGATTTTTTGGAAGAAATTATCCTAAAGGATAAACCCGTGTTTTCTCATTTTGATGAGAATGTTCTGGATTATCTCTTTTATCGAAAAGTTTGGGATGAAGGAATCGATTATCGTATAGTGACTTCTGAAGCAATATCTTATGCCGAACGACATAAGGTTCATCTTATTGAGATGGAACAGATTCCGAAACCACTGACACTCAAGAATAAGTTTTCAGCCTATCAAAAGGCCTTTTTAAGAAAAATAGGTTTAAAAAAATCCTCAGCCGTTTAATTTCCCCCTCCCACTTACGAATAAGTAAGTAGGAGGTTTTTTCTTATGTATAGTATTGTAGCTGAGGAGTCGGGACTTTTGCCTCGTGAGCGTCTCTTGCAGAAGGGGGCAGAGGTTTTGTCAGATCAGGAGCTCTTGGCCATAGTGTTGCGGACGGGAACTAGGTCGGAGTCGGTCTTATCTATGGCTAGTCGTATTTTGAAAGGGATGACGAGTTTGGCAGATTTGTCTCGTTTGTCTTTAAATGAACTTCAGGCCATTCCTGGTATTGGGCGGGTGAAGTCTATCGAGTTGAAGGCTATGGTGGAGCTGTCTAAGCGGATTGAGAAGGCTGAGTTGGCTCGTTCTGAGCAGATTATGTCTAGTCAGCAGGTGGCTCGTCGTATGATGTTGGATATTGGGGACAAGCCTCAGGAGCATTTGGTGGCCATCTACCTGGATACGCAGAATCGTATTATTCAGCAAAAGACGGTGTTTATTGGTGGGGTGCGTCGTTCGATTGCAGAGCCTCGTGAGATTTTGCATTATGCTTGTCATCTGATGGCGACGTCTTTAATAGTGGTTCACAATCACCCGTCTGGTGAGGCCTACCCTAGTCATAATGACATTGATTTTACGCAAAAGATAAAGAGGTCTTGCAATGACTTGGGAATTTGTCTCCTTGATCATTTGATTGTAGGCAAATCCACCTATTATTCTTTCCGAGAGGAAAGAGAGGATTTTGAGCTCTAGTAAGAGTCCCGATAAAATAGTAATACAAGAAAAGCAACTGAGTTCATGCAGTCTCAGTTGCTTTTATAGTTCGTTAACGACGTATTTAAAGAGCTTGAGGTCTTCTTCACGTTTGTCTAGGAGAAGCTCAGGATGCCACTGTACGCCTAAGAAGCGAAGGTTGGGTGTGTTTGACTCAACGGCTTCGACAGTGTTATCTTCAGGGTCACGCGCAATGACACGAAGGTCAGAGGCCAAGTGTTTGATGCTTTGATGGTGGAAAGAGTTAATAGAGGTTTCTCGACCGTAAATTTCTGCCAACTTGCTGTGGTCTTCAATCACCATTTCGTGGTAAAGATAATCCGAAGGTTTGTCTTGCCAGTGGTGTTCGATGTCTTGGTGGAGGCTACCACCTAGGGCAACGTTCATGAGTTGGGTCCCACGACAGATTGAAAAGATTGGTTTCTTTTGTTTGGTAGCTTCTTCAATCAGTGCCATCTCAAAGAGGTCTCGCTCGAGGAAGAAGTCATTTTCACTGGCATGATTTTCTTCGTTGTAGAATTTAGGGTCAACGTTTTGTCCACCAATGAGGATGAGTTTATCAATCATGGAGATGTAGGTCTTGGCTTCCGAAGGATCAGAAACAGGTAGGAGGATTGCTAGGCCTCCGGCTCTTTGAACCCCTTCGACAAAGCCAGTTGGGGCATAGGACCAGTTAATATCTTCATGGGCTGGGTTTGGCCTTACATTGGCTGTGATTCCGATAATAGGTTTAGTCATTGCTTCTCCTTGATTTTTCTTCTTCTTTCATGAAATAGAGTAGGGTTTGTAGTTCGCTGGTGAGGTCCACGTACTGGACAACTATATGTCGTGGAAGATTAAGGTTTACTGGAGAGAAGCAGAGAATGCCTTCAATACCAGCCACAACCAAAAGATCAGCCACTTCCTGTGCCTTGATAGATGGCACAGTCAGGATGGCTGTTTTGATGTCTTCTTGGGCAATCTTATCTTTGATTTGAGAAATCCCATAGATAGGGATATCGTCCTCAGTTTGAGTGCCTACTAATTCGTTATCGTCCGTGTCAAAAGCCATGACCAGCTGCATGCGGTTACGCTCTTGAAAACGATAGTGGAGGAGAGCACGTCCAATATTCCCAACCCCAACAAGGAGTACCTTGGTGGTTGAATTGTCATTAAGGAGTTCAGCGAAAAATGTCATCAGCTTGTTCACGTCATAACCAAAGCCACGACGACCTAACTCACCAAAATAAGAGAAGTCCCGACGAACAGTAGCAGGGTCAATCCCGATAGCTTCAGCAATTTGCTTGGAGCTTGCTTTTTCAATATTTTCACGATGGAATCGTTTGAAAATACGATAGTAGAGAGAGAGACGTTTGGCGGTGGCGTTTGGGATGTTTTTCTCAAAAGTCATTGATCGCTTTCCTTTCTTGAATTAGTTTGAATATCTTATATTTTAAGAAAAGATTGTGAAGATTGCAACAAAAGAGTGTAAATGACGCGATATAAAAAACCTATCACAAGGATAGGCTCTTTCTATGTAGCTAGAAAAATGTCTTAGACTTCTTCTTGCTCAAATACTTGACGATCAACCAAACTTTGCATTAAGAAATAAAATTTTTCTTGTAAGATATGGTGGTCTTCTTTTTTAAAGATATTAACGTTACGAAGACCAGATTTGTCTGTGATAGACAATTTGAAGCCGGTCAAGTCTTTGTTAATAGTGATTTTGAGTGGGAAACCTTCGCCTGAGTTAGGTACTTTTTCGAGCAGGCGGTGCAACTCGTAGTTTCCGATCTTATTTTGCACAAAAGTCGTGTCACGTAGGGTGAATTTTTTGACATTAGGGCTGATGCTATAACGGTATTTGCAGTCAGCTAAATGAATGCTTTTTTCAAATGCCATGTTAGTCTCCTATGATTTGATTAAGTTTTTCGGCCAGAGCTAGAAGTTCTTCAGCAGTGTTATCTTCTGATAAACTAATGCGGATAGCAGTCTTAAGCTTGTCAGAATCTTTGCCATAAAGGGCTTGAATGACGTGGCTAGGGTCAACGGTTCCGGCAGTACAAGCAGAACCTGTTGAGACAGCAAAGCCAGCCAAATCTAACAGAGTTAAGAGAGGTCCATTTTCCTTACCAGGAAAACTGATGTTGATAACGTGAGGTAGGCTAGGACCAGCGCTATTGATTTCGTAAGGAACGGTAAGAGCGCCTAGGAAAGTCTGACGAATTGTTTCCACATGTTGGTAATTGTCTTGGTAGTGGTCGCTGGCTTGCTTGTAAGCTGCGGTCATCCCTGCAATTCCGACTAGATTTTCAGTACTGGCACGGCGTTTTTCCTCTTGTTCACCACCATGGAGGAGGTTGTCAAAGTGCAAGTCATTATGATAGAGCATGCCGACACCTTTAGGTCCATGGAATTTGTGGGCGCTAATAGAGACGAAATCGGTACCGAGTTCCTCAGGGTGAATAGGCAGTTTCCCTGCAACCTGAACGGCATCCACATGGAAGGCAGCCTGGTGGTCAGTAAGCAAGTTACCAATTTCCTTGATAGGCAGCAGTTGGCCAGTTTCGTTATTGGCATACATGACAGAAACGAGAATGGTATCGTCACGTAGAGCGTCAGCGATTTGTTGGGCTGTGATAACCTGATTTTTCGGTTGAATATAGGTTACTTCAAAACCAAAGCGTTCTTCCAGGTAGGCCATGGTATGAAGGACCGAGTGGTGTTCAATGGCCGTCGTAATCAAATGTTTTCCCTTAGCTTGATTGGCGAGGGCGTAACCTTTGATAGCTGTATTATTTCCCTCAGTCCCACCAGAAGTGAAGATGAGCTTACGGGCAGGAACCTCGAACTGTTTGGCCATTTCCTCACGTGCCTCACGAAGTCCTTTGGAGGCTTGGCGCCCATAAGCATGAAGACTAGATGGATTTCCAAAGTTTTCAGTCATGACATGGGTCATGGCTGAGATAGCAGCGGCATTCAATGGTGTTGTCGCTGCATTGTCCAAATAAACCATAGCTTAGTCCTCTTGAGATTTATAAGCAAAGAGTGGGCTAAGTGGTTGGCGTTCAAAGATACGAGTAATAGCGTTGGCAATGAGCTCACTTGCTGAAATGTATTTAACGTTTGTAGGAACTTTTTCTTTGGTTGCAACAGAGTCTGTCACCAAGATTTCTTTGATTGGTGCAACGTTGAGGATTTCAGCTGCTCCACCTGCGAAGAGACCGTGGCTGGCTACGGCATAGATGTCTTTCACACCAGCACGTTCAAGGATTTTGGCAGCTTCGGCAAAAGTTTTACCAGTATTAAGAATATCATCGACAATGATGGCTGTTTTGCCTTCAACTTCACCGATGATATAGCCTTCTTCACGTTCAGCGTCATCTTGGGCGTAGTCGATGATAGCGATTGGGGCATCAAGGTATTCTGCTAAACCACGAGCACGTTTGACACCAGAGTTTTTAGGGCTAACAACGACAATATCACTACCAGTGAATCCTTTTTCGTTGTAGTATTCTGCAAATAAAGGCATCGTGAAGAGATTATCCACTGGAATGTCAAAGAAACCTTGAACTTGGACAGCGTGAAGATCAAGAGTCAAAATGCGGTTAACGCCAGCTTTAACAAGCATGTTGGCAATCAATTTAGCAGTGATGGGTTCACGTGAAGCAGCGATACGGTCTTGACGTGCGTAACCAAAATAAGGCATAACCACGTTGACAGAGTTTGCACTGGCACGTTTGCAGGCATCAATCATGATAAGTAATTCCCAAAGGTAGTCGTTAACTGGGTTACTTGTTGATTGGATGATATAGATATCGTCCCCACGAACAGACTCTTCGATGTTAATCATGATTTCTCCATCAGAGAATTGACGTGAAGAAACTTTACCAAGTGGCAATCCGGAAGCCTCAGCAATTTTTTCAGCAATTTCGGGATTCGAGCTGAGAGAGAACAATTTCAATTGTGGGTTTGCTTTTTGATGTACCATGATAATGGTGACTCCTTTAATAAATAAGTGCTAAGCCCAATTAGGGCTATTATAAATTAAACTACAGATAGTTCTATTTTAGCAAAAAGCAGCAGAAATTTCAGCCATCAAACCATGATAAGAACGAAAAATGACGAACCTTTGGAGAAAAATTATCTCTTGTATGCGTTTTTAGACCAAACAGTAATGGTATTTCTGGCTACTCCTCTGGTTATCAAAAAAGACAAGGCACAACCCTTGTCTCAGAAATGGAATGAATTCTTTTATAGACTTGCATCGTAACTAATGAGCAGATTTTTTATCGGCTATTGTTAATTAGTCTTTATCGCGCTTGAGGGTAGCTACAAAGCGTGCTACCTTACTTTTGGCATATTTAAAGTTAATGTTATTTTCTTTAAGAAAGGCATCAAAGTCATCTTTGCCTTTTTCGGCATCCAAAACTTCCAACTCCAGTTCGTAGTCTTTCTTGTCAGCGTAAACATTGACATCAAGAGCCATGAGTCCAATGTTGGTCTGGTATTCACGACGAGTTGTGGTTAAATGCCCGAGAATGGTCAAATCCTCTAACTTAACCCCACGCTCCAGAAGAATGGACTTGATTTGGCAATCGGGAAAGTCAAGTGACTTGGTCATAGCCTTGGCCTCTGCACAATCCATGGTGACGTTGTACTCCATGTTTCCAACCTTCTCAGGAATTTTCAAGGTTAGTTCTCCATGAGTTGGGAGCGTTCGGATGCGTAAAGACAACTTTTTGCTCTTCATATCACCCTGAATGGTGTCAATGTAATAGTTTGTTTGCGTAACAGGTGTTACATGGGAGAAAAGCATAGCCAAACGATTATACTCATCTTTGGTGAGCAGAGTTTTGTACTCTATCTCTAAATGGTTCATGTGTGTCCCTCCCTCGTCCTTTAAATATGGTATAATATAACAGATTGTATTTATTTTATAAAAAACTAAAGCTTTTGACAAGGAGGAGTCCTATCTTGACCATGGATTGGGAAGAATTTTTAGACCCCTATATTCAGGCCGTAGGTGAGCTCAAGATTAAGCTCCGAGGCATTCGTAAACAATTTCGTAAGAAAAATCGTCACTCGCCCATTGAATTTGTGACGGGCCGTGTGAAGTCAGTGGCTTCCATTGAGGAAAAAATTGCCCTCCGTGGCCTGTCTATTGAGAATTTGGCCAAGGAAATGCAAGATATTGCTGGACTGCGTATTATGGTTCAATTTGTTGATGATGTGGATGAGGTTTTGGGTCTTCTGCGTCACCGTAGTGATATGACCATAGTCTCAGAGCGTGATTATATTAGGAACCGTAAACATTCGGGTTATCGTTCTTATCATGTGATCGTGTCTTATCCTGTTGATACCATTGATGGCCGTAAGGAAATCCTTGCCGAGATTCAAATTCGGACTTTGGCTATGAACTTTTGGGCCACTATTGAACATTCCCTTAATTATAAATATCAGGGGAATTTTCCAGAGGAGATTAAACTTCGCTTGGAAAATACGGCACGCATGGCCTATCAGCTTGATGAAGAGATGCGTAAGATACGTGATGATATTCGAGATGCTCAGTTGCTCTTTGATCCAATCAACAGAACTTTGAAAGATAGTGTAGGAAATAGTGATGACACAGATGAAGACCTTTTCGGATGAGATGAAGGTGGCTATTATTGCTAATGGCAAGCCCCAGAGTAGGCGTGTTGCCTCAAAACTTTTTAATGCCTTTCGAGACGATCCTGATTTTTATTTAACCAAGAAAAATCCTGATGTGGTTATCTCTATCGGTGGTGATGGCATGTTGCTATCAGCCTTTCATATGTATGAAAAAGAGCTTGCTCGTGTGCGTTTTGTTGGCATTCATACGGGGCATTTGGGATTTTATACAGATTATTTGGATGGTGAGGTTGAGCAGTTGATTGAGACCTTGCGTAAGGATCGTGGTGACAAGATTTCTTACCCACTCTTAAATGTCAAGCTAACCTTGGCTGATGGCCGTTCCTTTACATCAATTGCCCTTAATGAAGCAGCTATTAAACGTAATGAAAAAACTATGGCAGCTGATGTTTGCCTCAATGACATCTTATTTGAGAGTTTCCGTGGGGATGGACTGTCTGTAGCAACGCCGACAGGTTCGACTGCCTACAATAAATCCTTGGGTGGTGCAGTTCTTCATCCCACTATTGAGGCCCTACAATTGACTGAGATTGCCAGTCTTAATAACCGTGTTTACCGTACCTTGGGCAGTCCACTTATTGTTCCTAAGAATGAGAAAATTACCATTTATCCTACCCGTATGGGGAGCTACACGCTTTCGGTTGATAATAAAACCTACACTAATCGTAATGTGCAAAAGGTAGAGTTCTCAATTGACCAGCGTAAGATTTCCTTTGTGGCTAGTGCCAGTCATACTAGTTTCTGGGAGCGTGTACGTGATTCCTTTATCGGAGACATGGAAGAATGAGATATGAATTTACTGTGGGACGTTCCTGCCGAGTAAAGACTTTTTTGAAGGAGCATGATGTTTCCAAAGGACTTTTGGCCAAGATTAAGTTTGAGGGTGGTCATATTTGGGTCAATGGTGAGGAGCAGTTTGCGACCTACCCTGTCCATGAGGGAGATGTGGTCGCTATAGAGATTCCTGATGAGGCACCACATGATACCTTAACCCCCATCCCGTTTGACTTGGATATTGTCTATGAAGATGACAACTTCTTGGTGGTGAACAAGCCATATGGTTACGCCAGTATTCCAAGTGTCAATCATGACAACACCATGGCAAATTTCGTCAAACATCACTTTGTTAGCAATAATTATCCCAACCAACGTGTGCATATTGTGACACGTCTGGACAAGGACACGTCTGGCCTCATGCTTTTTGCCAAGCACGGTTATGCCCATGCACGTATGGACAAGCAGTTGCAGCAGAAGTCCATTAAGAAGCACTACTATGCCTTGGTGGAGGGTGATACTAAACTTGAGGAACAGGGAGAAATCATTGCCCCTATTGCGCGTGATGTGGATTCCATCATCACACGTCGGGTCCATAAATCAGGAAAATACGCTCATACCAGTTATCGTTTGGTAGGGGACTATGGGCGAGTTAAGTTGGTTGATATTAACCTTCATACTGGACGGACGCACCAGATTCGTGTGCACTTTGCTCATTTGGGTCTTCCTCTTTTGGGAGATGACCTTTATGGGGGCTCTCTAGATTATGGAATTGAACGTCAGGCCTTGCATTGTCACCGTCTTGCTTTTGTCAATCCCTTTACCAAGAAAGAGATGGTCTTTGCGTCTTCCTTGACAGATGACTTTGAAACCGTTATCATGGACTTACAAACTAAAAAAGATTGATTGAGGAGTATTTATGCGTAGTCTATTTGGTGAACTTCGTGAACGTATTTTAGGAAAGAACATTAAGATTGTTTTTCCTGAGGGTAATGACGACCGTGTGGTTCGTGCAGCTGCCCGTTTGAAATTTGAAGGATTGGTGGATCCTATTATCTTGGGAGACCCAGCTGAGGTTCACAAAATCTTGAATGATCTTGGCTTTGCAGATTTTAACTATACGATTATTAATCCTGAAACCTATGAAGGCTTTGAGGAAATGAAGGAAAAATTCGTCGAAATCCGTAAAGGAAAAGCAACAATCGAAGATGCGGACAAATTGCTTCGTGATGTTAACTATTTTGGTGTTATGTTGGTGAAACTTGGTCTTGCTGATGGTATGGTTTCAGGTGCTATTCACTCAACAGCCGATACCGTACGTCCTGCCCTTCAAGTTATCAAGACAAAACCAGGGATTTCACGTACTTCAGGTGTTTTCCTTATGAATCGTGAAAACACTAACCAACGTTTGGTTTTTGCTGACTGTGCAATTAACATTGATCCAAACGCTCAAGAATTGGCAGAAATTGCTGTTAATACTGCCGATACAGCTGCCATCTTCGGGCTTGATCCTAAAGTGGCCATGCTTAGCTTCTCAACAAAAGGTTCTGCCAAATCACCAAAAGTGGATAAAGTTGTTGAAGCAACAGCTCTTGCTAAGGAGATGCGTCCTGACCTGGCTATTGATGGTGAGTTGCAGTTTGATGCAGCCTTTGTTCCAGCAACAGCGGCTATTAAGGCACCAGATAGTGATGTAGCAGGACAAGCTAATGTCTTTGTCTTCCCAGGTTTGCAAGCTGGTAATATTGGCTATAAGATTGCCCAACGATTGGGAATGTTCGAAGCTATTGGACCAATCTTGCAAGGTCTAAATAAACCAGTTAACGACCTTTCTCGTGGTGCTAGTGCCGAAGACATTTACAATCTAGCGATTATCACAGCTGCTCAAGCACTTAATAATTAAAAGTAATGATAGAAGAAGGTCTGGCCGAGTGGCTAGGCCTTTTTATGCAACTTTTGTGATTAAAAATTAATCAACATAAACTGCTGGGACCCCTTTATTGACAAGGAATCGCAGTGGTTTTCGTGTTTACAGATATTATCGAATTGTACAAAAGATTCTGATAATAACTGTTCTTTTTGATTATTTATGCTATAATGAAGCTGTAAAAAATTTTATGTTTTGGAGAAATCTTATGAAAAAAAGTAAATGGTTAGCCTTAGCAGGCGTTGCCGTCCTTAGTGTTGGTATTTTGGCGGCTTGTTCATCTAAGTCTAGTACCAGTGGTACTACTTATGGTTACGTTTACAGTTCAGATCCTGAAACTTTGGATTATATTACCTCAAATACAGGACCTACAACAACTGCTGTGACAAATGGTGTTGATGGTCTTATGGAAACAGATAAATATGGTAATCTTGTACCTTCAGTGGCTGAAGATTGGTCTGTCTCTCAAGATGGTCTAACCTACACTTATAAAATCCGTAAAGGGGTTAAATGGTATACCTCTGATGGTGAAGAGTACGCTGACGTTACAGCCAAGGACTTTGTAACTGGTCTTAAGCATGCGGCAGACTCAAAAGCCGGCGCACTCTATTTGGTTCAAGATTCTATTGCTGGTTTGTCTGACTACCTATCAGGTGCCAATAAAGATTTCTCAAAGGTTGGTGTTAAGGCAATTGACGACCATACCTTGCAATATACACTTAAACGACCAGAGCCATACTGGAACTCTAAGACAACTTATGGTTTGCTTTTCCCAGTCAATGCAGACTTCCTTAAGACTAAAGGAAAAGATTTCGGTAAGTCAACAGACCCAACCTCTATCCTATACAATGGTCCATTCCTTCTCAAATCTTTGACAGCTAAATCATCAATTGAGTTGACTAAGAATGAAAACTATTGGGATAAGAGGAACGTTCACTTTGATGCTATCAAATTGACATATGATGATGGTTCTGATCCAGAATCTTTGGAACGTAGTTTCACTGACGGTGCTTATAGTATTGCTCGTGTTTACCCGATGAGCTCTAACTATGCTTCTGTCGAAAAGAAATATAAAGATAATATCTTCTATACAGCAGCTGGTGCGTCAACATCAGCCATGAGTGTCAATATTGACCGTCAAAGTTACAAATACACTGCTAAAAAGACTGACGCTGAAAAGACTTCAACGAAAAAAGCTCTTTTGAATAAAGACTTCCGTCAAGCAATCAACTTCGCTATTGACCGTACGGTATATCAATCACAAGTCAATGGTAAGGATGGAGCAGCTAAAGCCATTCGAAATCTCTTTGTTCCTTCTGATTTTGTGAGTGCAGGTGATAAGACCTTTGGAGATCTTGTTACTGAAAAGATGAGTTCATATGGTGATGAGTGGTCAGGCGTCAACTTTGCTGATGGTCAAGATGGTCTCTACAATGCTGAAAAAGCCAAAACTGAGTTTAGTAAAGCTAAAGAAGCTCTCCAAGGAGAAGGTGTTCAATTCCCAATCCACTTGGACCTTCCAGTTGACCAAACTTCTAAACTTAATGTTTCTCAAGCGCAATCTTTGAAACAAACCATTGAAAAATCATTGGGAAGTGACAATGTGGTAATCGATATCAATCAATTGTCATCTGATGATATGCAAAATGCAACTCTTAATGCGCCAAATGCGGCTGCAGAAGATTGGGATATTTCAAATGGTGTTGTTTGGAGTCCAGACTATCAAGATCCATCAACTTACCTTAATATCTTTAAGACAACATCAAGTGAAAATACCAAGACCTTCATGGGTTATGATAATCCAGATAATGCGGCAGCAGCTCAAGTAGGACTTAAAGATTATGATGCCTTGCTTGACTCAGCAGATTCTGAAACAACAGACCTTAATGTACGTTATGATCGTTATGCTCAAGCCCAAGCTTGGTTAGAAGATAGTTCACTTGTGATGCCTTTGACAGTTGGTAACGGTGCGGCACCAGTTGTTTCACGTTTGACACCATTCACAGGTTCATATACTCAAGTAGGTGATAAAAATTCAGGTGACTACTTCAAATATGTTAAACCACAAGAAAAAGTAGTTACTAAGAAAGAATATGAACAAAGTCGTGAAAAATGGCTTAAAGAAAAGAAAGTATCTAACGAAAAAGCTCAAAAAGATCTTGCTAAACACGTTAAATAATGCAATGGAAAGAGGCATAAGCCTTTTTCTTTTGGCCCAAAATCTATCAAAATGCTTTTGAAAGTAGGTATCAATTGTGAGAAAGAAAGTATAAGACAAAATATTCTGAAAATTGCTGTTGTTTCGATTTTTATGGTATAATGGTGACATAACTATGATTTTTTGGAGAATGCTTATGAAAAAAAGAAGATAGTGCGTAACGAATGTTAAACAGAAGGACAAGCAAGGTTGTGGGGAGGTCATCATCATGTCACTTTGGTTAATCAGAGTGCCCTACCAACGCATGCTTGATTGATAACAGACTCAGATGACTACTCAAGTAGGAAATGAGGGTTCTGACAGATGCTCACGCATCTTGAACCTTAAAAGGCTGTTGTCACTAAGAAAAATGATGATAAAGCCCGTGAAAACTGGTTTAAAGAAAAGTCTAAGTCCAACGAACACGCTCAAAAAATCATGAGAATGACGTTAAAAAAAAGGACGATAGAACTTTCTCATTGGATTGGGAAAGTTCTTTTGGAGTTAAAGGAAGAGACATGAAAAAATACATTTTATTGAGAACCCTTCGTTCTCTATTGTCAATATTTGTCGTGACGGCCTTGACCTACACCATTATTTATACCATGGTGCCGAGGCGTCTGATTTTCAGACAGGACCCTAACTATAACAAGATTGCAAAGACAGCCGATTCGAAGGCTAACTATGAAAATACAATCTATGAGCGAATGGGTTATATTGATTACTATGACACCAAGGAGTTGCAGGAAAAAGCAAGTTCGCTTGATAAGTCTGTAACGACTAAGCCAACCAAAGCCAATAAGGCTATCTACCAAAAATATGTGGATAGTTTGGGACGTGGCTGGCATTTGCAGCAGTTCAAGGAAAGTAAGCAATTTTATGCGACACGTGATGTGCCTGTACTTGAACGTGTGTTTGGCTTCTATAAGCACCTCTTTGAATTTGACAATACGGGATGGGTGAAAGATAAAACAAATCCGAACTTGAAACGTTACATTCGAATTGAAAATGATCCAGCAATCGGTTGGTCGGTGGTTGGTTCAGGGACTAAGCATAAATATCTGCTTTACTTTAATGGTCAGTTCCCATTTGTTCACCAAAATTTTGTGAAGATGAACCTTGGTACATCTTATCCAACCTATGCGGATCAGGGCGTCCTTGATGTCATTACGCAGGGCCAAGGCCAAACCTTAACAACTGATGTGAATTTCCCAACGGGTAAAAAACCATCTTCAGTGGATATTTACTCTCGTACCTATAAATCACCAAGTCAGGCTGACGAAAGAGACCGTTCTTTGTTTGGCAATGATCCTTATACGGCAACGAAAAGTCGTTACCAGTACCCATCAATGGTGACAAGCTCTGCTATTGCTGGCTTGATTGGTTTGGTCTTGTCTTATGCCTTGGCTATCCCATTAGGCTCATACATGGCCCGCTTAAAGAACACCCTCTTTGATAGTGTGTCGACAGGTATCTTGACCTTCTTGCTTTCTCTACCAACTATTGCCTTGGTTTATATCATTCGATTGATTGGTTCTGAACTTGGTCTTCCGGATTCCTTCCCAATCTTGGGAGCAGGTGACTGGCGTTCTTATGTCTTGCCATCTGTTATTCTTGGCCTCTTGTCAACGCCAGGGCTTGCTATTTGGATTCGTCGTTACATGATTGACCTACAATCTCAAGACTTCGTTCGTTTTGCACGCGCTAAAGGGTTGTCAGAAAAAGAAATTTCGAACAAACACATTTTCAAAAATGCGATGGTATCCTTGGTTTCAGGAATTCCAGCGTCTATCGTCAGTGTTATCACAGGAGCTACCTTGACAGAAACCATTTTTGCCTATCCTGGTATGGGTAAAATGTTGATTGACTCTGTTCGTGCTTCAAATAATGCGATGGTTGTGGGTCTGGTGTTTATTTTCACAGCTCTCACCATCTTCTCATTGCTTGTGGGTGATATCCTTATGACAGTGATTGACCCACGTATCAAATTGACATCTAAAGGAGGTAAATAATGGCTTCAATTGATAAAAGTAAGTTCCAATTTGTAAAGCGCGATGATTTTGCCTCTGAAACAATTGATGCACCGGCTTATTCTTATTGGAAATCGGTGATGCGTCAGTTCCTTAAAAAGAAATCAACAGTAGTCATGTTGGGGATCTTGATTGCCATCGTTTTGATGAGTTTTATCTACCCGATGTTTTCAAAATTTGATTTCAATGATGTCTCAAAAGTTAATGATTTCAGTTTGCGTTATGTTCACCCAAATGCTCAATATTGGTTCGGTACGGACAGTAATGGTAAGTCTCTATTCGACAGTGTCTGGTTTGGTGCTCGTAATTCAATCCTTATCGCTGTCATTGCTACCATCATTAATGTTGTCATTGGTTTGCTTGTGGGTGCTGTTTGGGGGATTTCTAAGACCTTCGATATGGTTATGATGGAAATCTACAACATCATCTCAAATATTCCTGACCTCCTTGTGGTTATCGTCTTGACTTATTCATTGGGTGCTGGTTTCTGGAATATGATTTTTGCCATGACTGTGACGGGTTGGATTGGTATTGCCTATAGTATTCGTATTCAAATCATGCGTTACCGTGATTTGGAGTACAACTTGGCTTCCCGTACATTGGGAACACCAACGGCAAAGATTGTGGTTAAAAATATCATGCCTCAGTTGGTGTCAGTTATCGTAACCATGGCGAGTCAGCTTTTGCCAGGATTTATCTCTTACGAAGCCTTCCTTTCATACTTTGGTTTGGGGCTTCCCGTTACAACGCCTAGTCTAGGTCGTTTGATTTCAGACTATGCTCAGAACGTTACGGTCAATGCTTATCTCTTCTGGATTCCATTGACAACCTTGATTCTCGTTTCTCTTGCCCTCTTTATTGTTGGTCAAAACTTAGCGGATGCTAGTGACCCACGTACGCATAGATAGGAGTCCAATATGACAGAAAATAAAAATGTAATATTATCGGCTCGCGATATCGTCGTGGAATTTGACGTTCGTGACCGTGTTTTGACAGCTATTCGAGGGGTTTCTCTTGATTTGGTTGAAGGTGAGGTTTTGGCCTTGGTTGGTGAGTCTGGTTCAGGTAAATCAGTCTTGACTAAAACTTTCACAGGGATGCTTGAAGAAAATGGTCGTGTAGCCAGTGGATCTATTAATTATCGTGGTCAAGATTTAACAAAACTTAAGAGTCACCAAGATTGGGCACCAATTCGTGGGGCTAAGATTGCAACAATCTTTCAGGATCCTATGACCAGTCTGGACCCTATTAAGACTATTGGTAGTCAAATTGTTGAAGTCATTGTCAAGCACCAAGGTAAATCGCCTAAGGAAGCTAAGAAAATGGCCATTGACTATATGGACAAGGTCGGTATTCCTGATGCGGAGGAACGTTTCAATGAATATCCTTTCCAATATTCTGGTGGGATGCGTCAACGTATCGTTATTGCCATTGCCTTAGCTTGTCGTCCTGATATTCTTATCTGTGACGAGCCAACAACGGCTCTTGATGTGACGATTCAGGCTCAAATCATTGATCTCTTGAAATCACTCAAAGAGGAGTATGGTTTCTCAGTCATTTTCATTACCCATGACCTTGGTGTCGTAGCTAGTATCGCTGATAAGGTTGCTGTTATGTATGCTGGTGAAATCATTGAGTTTGCTACGGTTGAGGAAATTTTCTATGAACCTTGCCATCCCTATACTTGGAGCTTGCTGTCAAGCTTACCACAGTTGGCTGCTGATAAGGGTGAACTTTTCTCAATTCCAGGAACACCACCGTCACTTTATACACCCGTAGTTGGAGATGCCTTTGCCTTGCGTTCAGACTATGCCATGCAAATTGACTTTGAGGAAAAAGCGCCACAATTCCAAGTTTCTGATACTCACTGGGCTAAGACCTGGCTCTTACATGAGGATGCGCCAAAAGTTGAAAAACCTGAGGTCATCCAAAATCTACATGAAAAAATCCGTGCCAATATGGGATTTGCACATTTAGAAGATGAGGAGGAAGGCAATGCCTGAGAAGTTAGTTGAAGTAAAAGATGTGGAAATTTCCTTCGGTGAGGGAAGCAAGAAATTCGTTGCGGTCCACAATGCTAATTTTTTCATCAACAAGGGTGAAACCTTTTCCCTCGTTGGTGAGTCTGGTAGTGGTAAAACGACTATCGGGCGTGCCATTATTGGTCTAAATGATACAAGTAATGGCGACATTATATTTGATGGTAAGAAAATTAATGGACATTTATCTCACTCTGAGAAAAATGACCTTATCCGTCGTATTCAGATGATTTTCCAAGACCCTGCAGCGAGTCTGAATGAACGTGCGACGGTTGATTATATCTTGTCTGAAGGTTTGTATAACTTCCACCTTTATAAGGATGAAGAAGACCGTAAGGCTAAAATCAAGGAGATCATCAAAGAAGTAGGGCTTCTCGAAGAGCACTTGACACGTTATCCTCACGAATTTTCTGGGGGACAACGTCAACGTATCGGGATTGCGCGTTCCTTGGTTATGCAACCTGACTTGGTTATTGCCGATGAACCGATTTCAGCCCTTGACGTTTCAGTCCGTGCCCAAATTTTGAACTTGCTTAAGAAATTCCAAAAAGAGTTGGGATTGACCTACCTCTTTATCGCTCACGACTTGTCAGTGGTACGTTTCATTTCCGACCGTATCGCTGTTATCTATAAGGGAACAATTGTGGAAGTTGCCGAAACGGAAGAACTCTACAACAATCCTATTCACCCTTACACCAAGTCACTCTTGTCTGCTGTTCCTATTCCAGACCCAATCTTGGAGCGTAAGAAAGTCTTGAAGGTTTATGATCCAAACCAGCATGACTATTCTGTCGATAAACCAGAAATGGCTGAAGTACGTCCAGGACACTTCGTTTGGGGTAACAAGGCGGAAATCGAGACTTACCGTAAAGAACAAGGTAAATAAGTCTTTTCAATGCAAAAAAATCGTGTTCCAGAAGGAACACGGTTTTTCTTTTAGTCTAAGTTTAAGCGCTTGGTCATGATATAGTAGGTGCCAAAGTAGCTTGCAGCGATAATAACGATAGACTGAATGATACCCAAAATATATGTCAAATTGTTCATTGAATTATTTGTGATATTTGAAGTCAAAGCAGCGCTAAATCCAAAGAAGAAACCAATAAAGAATAGGATGGACTGAATAGCGAAATAAGCGACAAACCCCATAAGAATTTTGTTAGTGTTGAAGAGATTGCCTATGCTAATACAGAGATAATAAAGTAGAATACCGGCAATTGTTCCTAAAATTGTAGCAGGGATGAAGAGGTAGAGAGCCCCTATTTCTTTTAAGATTTGACCAAAGTAGCTGGTAGTCAGGAGGATATCTTTCATATCAAGGTTGAAAGCGGCTATAATGCCAATTGAAGCGAGTACAACGAGAGATGAAATCGTATCTAAAATAAAGGCTACAAAGAGTTTAGACAAGATAAGCTGGTGCGCTGAAACAGGAAGCGTGTTGCTTAGGTAGCCTTCTCGTCCAAAGATGCTGGTCGCAAAGCGTTTGATGATGAGGACAATAGTTGCAATATAGATGGTTCCCCAAACAACAATGGTAGCAATAACAATCAGTGTAAAGAAGGCCATAAAAAGTAGGCTTGGTTCCTTGTGGCTGTGTTCAAAAGTGACTATTAATTTTTGAAGCATTAAGCCCAAAGGTATGGACAGTAGGATGGCAATCCCATAGATGCCAAGGTACCACTTGCGGACTGATTGTAATTCATACTTAACTAATTTCCAAAACATGCTCATACCTCCTAGTTGTGGAACATCTCTCTGAAGAGCTTGTCAATAGACTTGCCATGGGCTTGGCGGATATTATCGGCATCTCCTTGAAGTTCAATCTGACCGTACTTTAAGAAAACAACCTCGTCTAAAATAGATTCAACATCTGAAATCAAATGAGTTGAGATGATAACAGAAGCTTCTTCTGAGTATTGGTTGATGATGGTCCTGATAATATAGTCACGAGATGCAGGGTCAACGCCACCAATAGGTTCATCAAGAAGATAGAGCTTGGCCTCACGACTCATAACCAAAATCAACTGAACTTTTTCCTTGTTTCCTTTTGAAAGGTCTTTGAGGCGAAGATTAGGTTGAAGGTTTAGATCCTCTAGGAGTTGCAAGGCAAGAGGATAGCGAAAATCGGGATAGAAGTCTTGGAAGAAGTCCAAGTAGTATTGGATGGTCTTACTTTCGTCTAAGTAGGTTGTGTCAGGTAGATAAGCCACTTGTGCCTTGGTGATAGGTGATGGCTCAAATCCGTTAATGGTTACAAGGCCAGAAGATGGCTGAAGGAGACCATTCAAAATCTTAATGAGGGTCGTTTTACCACTTCCATTTGGTCCTAGGAGACCGACAATCTTTCCTGAAGGGATAGTCATGGTCACATCTCTTAGGGCTGGAAAACCATTGTAGGTTTTGGTGAGATTCGTTAAAGTTACAATATCAGTCATCAGTCTATAACTCCTTTCCTCTTTGTTCAATGTAGTCGGTGATAATGGTTTTAATTTCAGGTGAACTGAAGCCAATAGCCGACATTTCAGTGACAAAATTTTTGATCAGGTTTTGAGCAATTTCGTGTCGTTTTTGGTTAATGAGTTTCTCGTCTTCGGTGACAAAGCGACCAGAAGTACGGGCAGAGTAAACCAAGCCCTCTTTTTCCAGTTCTTGGAAGGCTCTTTGTACGGTGTTTGGATTGACACCGGCTTCTTGAGCGAATTCTCGAACGGGTAAAAGTTGTTGCCCCATGCTTAATTCTTTGGAAGCAATTTTAAGTTTGACGCGATAGGCGATTTGAAGATAAATGGGTGATTTTTCATCAAATGTCCAAGCCATAAGAGACTCCTTTCTAGGAAATATCATTACATTATTTTTGTACTACAGTAATGATACAACTTAAAAACATAATTTGCAAGTGAAATACTATATTTTCTCTCATAACCATGGCTTTTCCCTAACTTATGTTCTTATTTTTGGTACAATAGGAGCAAGTGTATTCGACCTGAAGGGAGATTATTTTGAAAATTTTAGCAACAGATATGGATGGTACTTTTTTGGATCATCTTGGTACTTATGATAAAGCACGTTTGGATAGCCTGTTGGACGCTTGTGAGGCCAAGGACTATGTTTTTACAGTTGCCTCTGGACGGGCTCTTTTAGCCTTGGAGGAGCTTTTTGACGGGTTTGTGGACCGTATTGCCATCATTGCGGAAAACGGAGCCTTGGTTCAGTATAAGGGTCAGGTCTTGTTTGAGTCAAAACTAGACCCTAAAGATTATTTGAAAATCGCTGATACGACTTTAGCCTTGCCAACCTGTGAAGGTATTCTCCTGTCAGGCCGTCAGGGGGCTTATGCACCTAGCGATGCTGACCCTGCCTATCTCAAGGCTATGGAACGTTATTATAAAAATGTCGTGGCGACAGACCTTGAATCAGTGACGGATGATATTTTTAAGGTGACGGCTAAGTTCCAAGGGGATACCATCATAGAGCGTGGCGATTATCTTAACACGATTTTTGAGGATATGACGGCTGTGACAACTGGCTTTGACTCTATGGATATTATTCTTAAGGGTGTGGATAAGGGCTTTGGTCTCTACCATCTCTGTCAAGAGTTAGGGCGTCAGGCTTCGGATGTTGTGGCTTTTGGTGATAATCTCAATGATATGGAGATGCTGACCTTTGCGGGACGTGCTATTGCGATGGGAAATGCGCGTGATGAGATTAAGGCTGTAGCTGATGAAGTGATTGGTCACCATAAAGATGGTGCCGTCTTTGATTTTATGGAAGGGTTGGTAGGTTCAGATGTCTGAGATTAAACTACTGGCCTTGGATTTGGATGGGACGCTTTTTACCAAGGATAAGCAGGTTACTGTTGAAAATAGAGAGGCTCTAAAGGCGGCAGAAGCTAAGGGCGTTCACGTGGTCATTACGACTGGTCGTCCTCTTCCTGCAATCGACCATATTTTGAAAGATTTGGGCTTGTTGGATGACAAGCATTACAGCGTGACTTTTAATGGTGGCTTGGTTCAGCGCAATAACGGCGATATCCTCGTAAAGAAGGAGATGAGTCGAGAGGATATAGAGCAGGTTTACGCTGCTTTTGAACCTCTGGGACTTCCCATGGATGTTCTCAGTGATGGCATCGTCTATGGTGTGCCAAGTAAAGGAAACCACTCTCTCTACCGCCAGGCTAATCCAGCCCTGACCTTTGTTGATGTGGATAGCATTGATGACATTCCGAAGAATATCGTCTATAATAAGATTGTTACGGTCTGTGAGGAAGCATTTTTGGATGCACAAATTCCCAAATTACCAAAACAGCTTTCCAAAGACTTTGAAGTTTTTAAGTCTCGAGAAATTATCCTTGAAGTGATGCCTAAGGGTGTTCATAAGGCCGAGGGCTTGAAACTATTGTCAGATTATCTGGGCATTGACCAAAGTCAAGTCATGGCCATGGGTGATGAGGAAAACGATTTGACCATGTTGAAATGGGCTGGTCTAGGTGTGGCAATGGCTAATGGTGTTGCCAAGGTCAAGGCTGTCGCAGATGCTGTAACAACCAAAACGAATGAAGAATCTGGTGTGGCTGAGGCCATCCATAACTATATTTTAGAGAAATAAGGAGAACCAAATGGGTCTATTTGATCGATTATTTGGACAGAAAAACGAACAGTCACAGGAAGCTGCAGAAACTGTTGCCAGCAATGATTTAACAAATGACATTTCAGAAACAGAGTCTCTTGACAATCAAGACTTGCAAAACTTTGACTCAGAAGTCGAGTTCCTTGATCATCAAGATTTATCAACAAGCGAGTCAGCTAGTGAGAGTCAAACTGAGCAGGTAAGTCAGTCAGAAAATCCAGAAGAAGCTTTATCCACAGAATCTGTTGATGAAGTGGCTGACGCTGTAGACGTGAACAGCGAAGAAGTATCTGAAGAAGAAACGGTTGAAGATTTTTCTGAGGATAGTATTGCTTCTAGTGAGTCAGAAGTAGGTCAAGAGCCTGAAGAAAGTCAAGCTGCTGTGGATAACCATTTTGCTGATGTCATGGCTGACTATTATGCCAAGAAAGCTCAAGTAGCTGCTGCTGCCGAAAAAGGTGAGACAGTTACTTTTGAAGCGGTTCAAACCCGTCAAGTTGAGGAAAAACCCGAAGAAGTTGCTCCTTTCCAAGTAGAAACAGAACAAGAAAAGTATGATCGGACACTCAAAAAGACCCGTACTGGTTTTGCTGCCCGTCTGAATGAATTTTTCGCTAATTTCCGTCGTGTTGATGAAGAATTTTTCGAAGAATTGGAAGAAATGCTAATTCTCTCTGACGTTGGGGTCAATGTTGCGACACAATTAACGGAAGACTTACGCTATGAAGCTCGCCTTGAAAATGTCAAAAAGACTGAGGATTTGCAACGCTTGATTATCGAAAAGCTTGTGGATATCTATGAGAAGGACGATGTTTACAATGAGCAAATTAACTTCCAGGATGGCTTGACTGTTATGCTTTTTGTTGGGGTCAATGGTGTAGGTAAGACGACATCTATCGGTAAGTTGGCACACAAATACAAACAAGAAGGCAAAAAAGTCATGCTGGTTGCTGCTGATACCTTCCGTGCAGGGGCTGTTGCCCAGTTGGTCGAGTGGGGGCGTCGTGTAGAGGTGCCAGTGGTGACTGGTGCTGAGAAGGCTGACCCTGCTTCAGTAGTCTTTGATGGTATGGAAAAGGCTCTTGCTGAGGACGTTGATGTTCTCATGATTGACACGGCAGGTCGCTTGCAAAATAAAGACAACCTCATGGCAGAGCTTGAAAAGATTGGCCGTATTATCAAACGTGTGGTCCCAGAAGCTCCTCATGAAACCCTCTTGGCTTTGGATGCTTCAACAGGTCAAAATGCGCTTAGTCAGGCTAAGGAATTTTCAAAAATCACACCCTTGACTGGTCTTATCTTGACTAAGTTGGACGGTAGTGCCAAGGGTGGGGTAGTTCTAGCCATTCGCCAAGAATTGGATATCCCAGTAAAATTGATTGGTTTTGGTGAAAAAATTGATGATATTGGTGAATTCCATTCGGAAGAATTTATGCAAGGTCTCTTGACTGGCTTGGTTTAAAAGATAAGAATAAAAGAGTGAGTGCTAGGAAAATAGGATTCACTCTTTTTAATGGTTCCCTCACCTTGAAAAAAGTCGCTTTTATTGGTAGAATGGTAAGGTAAAAGGCATGCTCCAGTGAGTGAGCTGTCACGGAATCAATCAACAACCCCCAAGCTGTAGAAATGAGCATCTGCTTTTCTGTTTTTACGGCAAGTTTAAAGAGATTTTTAATCTTAGTTTAAGGAGAAGACATGTCTGATCGTGGACTTTTAATTGTTTTTTCAGGGCCTTCTGGTGTCGGAAAAGGAACTGTCCGTCAGGAAATTTTTTCAACACCTGACCACAAATTTGAATACTCAGTCTCAATGACTACACGTGCCCAGCGTCCTGGTGAGGTTGATGGAAAGGATTATTTCTTCCGTTCTCGTGAGGAATTTGAGGAGCTTATTCGCAACGGTCAAATGTTGGAATATGCTGAGTATGTTGGTAACTACTATGGAACACCATTGACTTATGTTAATGAGACCTTGGATAAGGGCATTGATGTGTTTCTTGAAATCGAGGTACAAGGAGCCCTCCAGGTTAAGAAAAAAGTTCCAGATGCTGTCTTTATCTTTTTAACACCACCAGATTTGAACGAACTTCAAGAACGTTTGGTTGGTCGTGGAACAGATTCTGAGGAAGTGATTGCTAAACGTATTGAGCGTGCCCGTGAAGAGATTGCTCTTATGAGCGAGTACGATTATGCTATCGTCAATGACGAGGTGCCTTTGGCTGCTGAACGTGTCAAACGTGTCATTGAAGCAGAACATTTCCGAGTAGATCGTGTGATTGGCCGCTATCGTAATATGATTTCAGAAAAGAAATTATCAGATAAATAAATTAGGAATAGGTATAGAATTATGATGTTGAAACCCTCTATTGATAAGCTTTTGGATAAAGTTCCTTCAAAATATTCATTGGTTATTTTGCAAGCCAAACGTGCTCATGAATTGGCAGCTGGTGCTGAACCAACTCAAGAATTTTCAGCTGTCAAATCTACGCTTCAAGCCCTTGAAGAAATTGAATCTGGAAATGTCACAATTCACCCAGATCCAGAAGGTAAACGTGAATTGGCACGTTTGAAAGTTATCCAAGCACGTCTAGCTGCTGAGGAAGAAGAACGTAAAATCAAAGAACAAATCGCTAAAGAAAAAGAAGAAGGCGATAAAATCTAAAATCAAAGTCTAGCTTTGGTTTATGAGGACAGGGGGAGCTGAGGCATAGTGTCTCAGCTTCCTTCTTTATGATGATAATCTAACTCAGGAGATCCTGAGCACTACAAAATACTGGTCTTAAGGCAGTGATGGGAGGAGATATATGGTTTTAGTTGCACAAATAATTGTAGATGTTCCTCTGATGCAGACGGACAGGCCTTATAGTTACCTTGTGCCCGAATCAATGCAAGGTCAAATTGCTATCGGTATGCGGGTTCATGTCCCTTTTGGTAAGGGAAATCGTCTTTTGCAAGGCTATATCCTTGGTTTGGAAGAGCAGGAAAGTGGAGACAATCTTCCAGAGTTGAAGCCTATTGCGGAGCTTTTGGATTATGAACCGGTCCTAAATCAGGATCAGCTGGACCTGGCTGACCAAATGCGACACACGGTCTTTTCCTATAAGATTTCCATCTTGAAGTCTATGCTTCCAGGTCTTCTTAATTCTCAGTATGACAAAGTTATCATGGCGACTGATAAGCTGAGTGAAGAGGAGAGGGTCACTTTTCTTCAGGGGCGAGACCACATTCTTTTCTCCCAATTATCAGAGGAACAAGGTCAAGCCATTCCTCGTCTGGTGCAATCTGGTCGCGTAACGGTTGATTACATTGCTAAGGACAAGCAAAATATAAAAACGGAGAAGCATTATTCTGTTCAAAGAGGCATTTTAGAGACTTTGGACATTTCGCAACGAGCCAAGAAACGGTTAGAGTTAAGGGACTTCTTGCTAGGAAAAAGTGAATCTGGGAAGTTGGCTGACCTCCATAAATCGTTTTCTCGAGATGTGGTTAAGTTTTTCATTGAAGCTGGAGCTTTGGTCATCACTGAGGTTGAGGTCAGTCGTGCAGACAGCTACTTTGAAAAGGTAGCAAGGACAGATTTTCTGGAGCTGAATGCGCAACAGGCTCATGCCGTTGAAGTCATGACAGGTCAGATTGGTCATGGTGGGAAACCATTTTTGTTGGAAGGAGTAACGGGATCAGGTAAGACTGAGGTTTACCTGCATCTTATTGAGAGAACCTTGGCCATGGGGAAAACAGCCATTGTCTTGGTTCCAGAGATTTCCCTGACACCCCAAATGACTAATCGTTTCATCTCTCGTTTTGGAGACTTGGTAGCCATTATGCATTCAGGCTTGTCAGACGGTGAAAAATTTGACGAGTGGCGTAAGGTTAGGTCTGGTCAAGCCAAAGTTGTTGTAGGGGCACGTTCGGCTATCTTTGCTCCCTTGGAAAATATTGGGGCTATCATTATCGATGAGGAACATGAAGCTACCTACAAACAGGAATCCAATCCTCGCTATCATGCTAGAGATGTGGCCTTGCTTAGGGCCAAGAGTCATAGCGCTATTCTTGTCCTTGGCTCAGCGACGCCTTCTATTGAGACACGAGCGAGGGCTCAGAAAGGGGTTTACCATTTTCTTGAGTTGACGGAAAGGGCCAATCCTAAAGCTAAAATTCCGCAGGTAGAAGTGGTGGATTTTAAGGACTTTGTAGGCCGACAAGAGGCGAGTGATTTTACGCCCCCTCTCTTGGAAAAAATCCGAGAACGCTTGGCACGTAAGGAACAAGTTGTATTAATGTTGAACCGTCGTGGGTATTCCTCTTTTGTCATGTGTCGTGACTGTGGCTATGTGGATGATTGTCCCAACTGTGATATTTCATTGACCTTGCACATGGATACCAAGACCATGAATTGCCACTATTGTGATTTTCAAAAAGCAATACCACACGTCTGCCCTAACTGTCAGAGTCGTCAGATTCGCTATTATGGTACAGGAACACAGAAAGCTTATGACCAGTTGACAGAACTCTTGCCTGAAGCCAGGGTGATTCGGATGGATGTTGATACGACACGTAAGAAAGGGGCTCACGAGAAACTCTTGGAGGCTTTTGGAAGTGGCAAGGCTGACATTTTGCTTGGGACCCAAATGATTGCCAAGGGATTGGATTTTCCAAATGTTACCTTGGTAGGGGTCTTGAATGCGGATACGTCCTTGAATTTACCGGATTTTCGTTCGGCTGAGCGTACCTTCCAACTCTTGACTCAGGTGGCTGGTCGTGCCGGTCGTGCGGACAAGGAAGGAGAGGTTATTATTCAGACCTATAATCCTAGCCATTATGCCATTCGGTTTGCCCAGCAACAGGATTATGAAGGTTTTTATGCCTATGAGATGGGGATTCGCCACCAGCTGGCCTATCCGCCCTATTTCTATACGGTAGGAATCACGCTTTCTCACAAGGATGAAGAGTTTGTAGTCCGCAAGAGCTATGAGGTTATGGCTTATTTGAAAGAGCACTTGTCGGACAAGGTGACTTTTCTGGGACCAACGCCTAAGCCTATTGCTCGAACACATAACCTTTATCATTATCAGATTATTATCAAATACCGTTTTGAAGATAACTTGGAAGAGACGCTTAATGGGGTCCTTGATATGACCCAGGAACCTGAAAATAAGGACCTGCGTCTGATTATTGATCACGAACCTCAGAATTTTACTTAATCTAGAAAAGGAAAAATATGACAAAATTAGTATTTATGGGAACGCCTGCCTTTTCAGCGACAGTGCTGGAAGGACTTTTGACAGATGAGCTTTACGAAATTGTCGCTGTTGTCACACAGCCAGACCGTGCTGTCGGCCGTAAAAAAGAAATCCGCATGACACCAGTTAAGGAAGTGGCCTTGGCGCATGATTTGCCTATTTATCAACCTGAAAAATTGTCGGGTTCAGAAGAGATGGCTCAAGTAATGGCACTAGGTGCTGATGGGATTGTGACTGCGGCTTATGGACAATTTTTGCCAAGCAAGTTGCTTAATAGCATGGATTTTGCGGTGAATGTTCACGCTTCTCTCTTGCCAAAATACCGTGGTGGGGCACCAATTCACTATGCCATTATCAATGGTGACGCAGAAGCTGGTGTGACGATTATGGAGATGGTCAAGGAAATGGATGCTGGGGACATGGTCAGCCAAAAGGCCTTGCCGATTCTTGACGAGGATAATGTCGGTACCATGTTTGAAAAATTGGCCGTTTTGGGTCGTGACCTTTTGCTTGAGACCTTGCCTGCCTATATTGCAGGAGAAGTTAAACCTGTTCCTCAAGATGCTAGTCAGGTAACCTTTTCACCAAACATTAGCCCAGAAGAAGAACGCCTTGATTGGAACAAGTCAGCACGCGACATATTCAATCAAATCCGTGGCATGTATCCATGGCCTGTGGCACATACCTTGCTTGACGGCAAACGTTTCAAGATTTATGAGGCAGATTTGGTAGACGGCCAAGGACAGGCTGGACGAATCATTGAAAAGACCAAGAAACGGTTGGTTGTTGCAACTGGTCAGGGGGCTATTTCGCTTAAGACTGTTCAGCCTGCAGGGAAGCCTCGTATGGCTATTACTGATTTTCTCAATGGGGTCGGTCGCAATCTTGAAGTAGGTGATGCATTTGGCCAATGATTGGAAAAAAACAGCCCGTGGACAGGCACTTGAAGTCTTAGAAGAAGTCTTCCAAGAAGGGGCTTACTCGAATATTGCCCTCAATGCACGTCTGAGCAAGTCGCATCTAACAGATAAGGACAGGGCCTTGGTGACGGAAGTTGTTTATGGGACCGTTGCCCGCAAGATTACTTTGGAATGGATCTTGGCCCATGTTATTGAGGATCGAGACAAACTTGAAGCTTGGGTCTACGACCTCTTGCTTTTGAGTCTTTACCAGTTGGCTTACTTAGATAAAATTCCAGCCCATGCGGTGGTCAATGATGCTGTGTCTATTGCCAAAAATCGAGGTAATAAAAAGGGTGCTGAGAAGTTGGTCAATGCCGTTCTTCGGAAATTGTCTAGTCAACCATTGCCAGATCCAAGTAAGATTAAACGTGTCAATAAACGCTATTCTGTTCAATATTCCCTACCTGTATGGTTGGTGAAGAAACTTATTGACCAGTATGGGGAAGACCGTGCCCTTGCTATTTTCCAAAGTCTTTTTGTGAGAAACAAGGCCAGTGTTCGTGTGACAGATGTGTCTCGTTTGGAAGAAATTGCGGATGCAACTGGTGCTGAACGTTCAGAACTTTCACCAGTTGGGCTTGTCAAGTCTTCTGGCTACTTTGCTGGAACAGAATATTTTAAAGAGGGCTTGTTAACCATTCAGGATGAGACCAGTCAACTGGTTGCGCCAACTTTAGGAATTCAAGGTGAAGAAGAAATCCTTGATGCTTGTGCGGCTCCTGGTGGTAAGACGGTCCATATGGCTTCGTATTTGACCAGTGGACATGTAACAGCGCTTGACCTTTATGATCATAAACTAGATCTCATCAAGGAAAATGCGCAACGACTTGGTCTGGCTGATAAGGTTAAGACACAGAAACTGGATGCTAGTCAGGTTCATCAAATCTTTCCGGCTGATAGTTTTGATAAGATACTCGTGGATGCTCCTTGCTCAGGAATTGGGCTCATCCGTCGGAAACCAGACATTAAGTACAATAAGGATCTCCAAGACTTTGCATCACTTAAGGCTGTGCAGTTGGATATCTTATCCAGTGTTTGTCAAACCCTACGCAAAGGTGGTATAATAACATATAGTACATGCACCATTATAGCTGAAGAAAATCAAGAGGTTATTCAAGCTTTTCTTGAAACCCATTCTGATTTTGAGCAAGTTGCCTTAGACCATCCATGTCAAAACATAATGGTTAATGGCTGTTTGGCAATCACCCCCGAACAGTATCTAACTGATGGTTTCTTTATCGCGCAGTTGCGTAAAAAAGCCTAGGATTACAGAGGAGGAAATGCTGACGCAAGTCAGAAAGAAAATTATGGAAATTTCATTATTAACGGACATTGGCCAAAAGCGGTCAAACAATCAAGATTTTGTTAATAAATTTGTTAACCAGGCTGGTGTTACCCTTGTCGTTGTTGCGGACGGAATGGGTGGACACCGAGCTGGAAATATCGCCAGCGAGATGTCAGTAACGGACCTTGGTCGTGATTGGATCAACACAGATTTTCGTGAATTAAGTAAGATTCGTGATTGGATGATTGCTGCTATTGATGCAGAAAATCGTAAAATTTATGAACTCGGTCAAAATGAAGAGTACAAGGGCATGGGAACAACTATTGAAGTTCTTGCCTTTGTTGATAATGCTGTGATTTTTGCCCATGTTGGGGATTCACGTATTGCCCACATTCGTAATGGTGAATACAAACAATTGACAAGTGACCACTCTTTGGTCAATGCCCTTATCAAGGCTGGTCAATTGACAGAGGAAGAGGCAGCTGTCCACCCGCAACGTAATATCATTACGCAATCTGTAGGACAATCTGCTCCAATTGAGGCGGACCTCGGTGTGCAACAATTGGAACCTGGAGACTATATTTTAGCGAATTCAGATGGATTAACAAATATGATTTCAACTGATCAGATTGTTCATATTGTCAACAGTCCTGGATTTGTCGAAGAAAAGACTAGCCGTTTAGTGGCAGCTGCCAATGAGGCAGGTGGTCTTGATAATATCACAGTTGCTCTTGTTAAGATAGAAAGTGAGGAAGGATAATGATCCAAGTCGGCAAATTGTTTGCTGGACGTTATCGAATCCTTAAAGCTATCGGACGTGGCGGTATGGCGGATGTTTATCTGGCTAACGACCTGATTTTGGATAATGAAGAAGTGGCTATCAAGGTGCTTCGGACCAATTATCAGACCGACCAGGTGGCTGTGGCGCGTTTCCAACGGGAAGCGCGTGCCATGGCTGAACTCAGTCATCCAAATATTGTTGCGATTCGAGATATTGGCGAAGAAGACGGCCAGCAATTCTTAGCGATGGAATATGTGGATGGTTCGGACTTGAAGAAATATATTCAAGATCATGCACCTCTATCTAACCAAGACGTTGTGCGTATCATGGGAGAAGTTCTCTCTGCCATGACTCTTGCCCATCAAAAAGGGATTATTCATAGGGATTTGAAGCCGCAAAACGTTCTTTTAACAAAGGATGGAACGGCTAAGGTGACCGATTTCGGTATTGCAGTAGCCTTTGCTGAAACGAGCCTGACTCAGACCAATTCTATGTTAGGTTCAGTCCACTATCTGTCTCCAGAGCAAGCGAGAGGGTCTAAAGCGACTATTCAGAGTGACATCTATGCTATGGGTATCATGCTCTTTGAGATGTTGACAGGACATATTCCTTATGATGGTGACAGTGCAGTTACCATTGCCCTCCAACATTTTCAAAAGCCCCTACCATCGATTTTGGCTGAGAACCATAACGTTCCTCAAGCTTTGGAGAATGTGGTTATTCGAGCAACAGCTAAAAAGCTAGAAAATCGTTACCATAGTACTCTTGAAATGAGTCGTGACTTAGTGACGAGTCTTCATCCTAGTCATAGCCGTGATGCTAAGGTAGTCTTTGATGACATGACAGATACCAAGACCCTGCCTAAGGTTGATCCAGTTCCGTCATCAACCCTTGAGAAAAAGGCCGTTGCTAAACCATCAGAGCCTACGCCAACCCAAAGCAAACACCCAAGGAAAAAACCTTCTCCAGCTAAAAAGAAGAAAAATCTCTTTTCAACTCTACTTAAGGTTTTCCTAGGACTAGTCTTTATTGGCATTATCATCTTTGCCTATTTGGTATTTACTAATCCAGATAATGCGCAGGTGCCAAATGTTGTCGGACAAGAGTTGTCAACGGCTCAGAAGAAACTTGAAAGTGCAGGCTTTAAGGTCGGTGATGTCAAAGAAGTTGAGGATGATTCTGTCGACAAGGGCAAGGTTATCAAGACAGATCCTACAGCCGGAACGACTCGTAAAGAAGGAACAAGCATTGATGTCTATGTTTCTTCCGGCGACAAAGGATTCACTCTGAAGGACTACAAGGGTAAAAACTACAAGGATGCTATCAAAGACTTGACCTCAAATTATGGGGTATCTGAAGATCAAATTGATATTCAAAATGTCGAAGATGATAGTGCCGATGAAGGTGAAATCTTGTCTCAAAGTCCTAGTAAGAACAAGACCTTTAATCCTAAAGATTCTAAGGCTAAGATCAAGTTCCGTGTGGCGACACCTAAGACCATCAGTATGCCTGATGTAACAGGCTTGACGGTTTCAACAGCAGTGCAAACCTTGAACCGGAAAAATATTTCAAGTAGTAGTATTGAATATCACGACTATAATACAGGTGCCAAGTTGGATAAGGATAAGGTTCCTAGTAGTACTGAGGTTCTTTATCAAGACCCACAAGTTGGTACTGCCGTTGATGGTACGGTGATTCTCTACGTTTCTATCACAACAGCAAGTTCAAGCCTTCAGTCAAGCTCAACAAGTACGACTCATTCGTCATCTAGCAGCTCAAGCACTGAAAGCACATCTTCAAGTACAGAAACATCTACAGAAGCTACCCACACAGAACAACAATAGACTGCTTGTCATTGAGACGCTCTGAAAAGAATGTGAATGGTTTTATGTATGCGAACGAGGCAAGCATAAGCCGAGACTTTCCACTGTGATGACTATGGCTGAAACTCTAAAATTCCAGATGTTTGGGAATGCGAGATTTTAGTTATGAGACGCCACGAGAGTTCGCTGACGTTAGTCTATATCTAAGGAAAGTCTCAACAGAATTAATATCAAAGAGAGGTTGTGTGACCTCTCTTTTTTTGCACTTTTTGTCAATTGGCCTAAAATTTGATAGAATGAAGCCTGTATACTTTTATGTGAGAGGTCCTTATGACCAAATTTAA
Source organism: uncultured Streptococcus sp. (assembly GCA_934229725.1). Classification (GTDB taxonomy): domain Bacteria; phylum Bacillota; class Bacilli; order Lactobacillales; family Streptococcaceae; genus Streptococcus. The sequence continues at coordinate 53,608 of CAKQDX010000003.1, read as the reverse complement.
TTTTTTCTTGGTAGTGGAAGCCTTACTTTTGACTTTAGGGTTAATCACTATCTTTAACAATGATATTACCAGTTTTATTTTTATTCTAGTCTTGACTCTCTTGGCTATTCGTTTCTTTAATAAAGAGTCTAAGAGTGATTTTGTCTTGACGATTAGTTTAATTTCGCTTTTTTTGGTTTCCATGTGGAATGTCTATGTGGTACTTGCTATCTTGGTGGGTGTAGCCTATGTCATGATTAACCATTTTTCACAGGTTAAGAAAAAGAATCGCTATGCCCTCATCAAGTTCAAAGAAGACGATTTAGATCCTCGGGCTGTGCGAAATCAGTGGATTGGGACCCGTATGGAGCCAGTGAGTGATCGCTATGATTTTGATGACATCAATATTATCCGTTTCTTTGGGACAGATGTGATTGATTTGACTCAGGTTATTGTTTCAGGTAGAGACAATGTTGTGATTCTTCAGAAACTGTATGGGCCAACAACGGTCTTGGTGCCCATTGATGTCTCTGTTAAACTTAACATATCTGCTATTTATAGCTCTGTTACCTTCTTCAATGAAGATGAATATGACCTTCGTTATGAAAGTTTGACCTTGCAAGGTGCGGAGTATGAGCATGCCTATAGAACAGTCAAATTAATTCTCAATGTGGGAGCCGGGCCAGTGGAGGTACGTCGCAAATGAAGAAACAGTACCTATTTTTAATCCTTATTTATTCAGTTGTTGTCCTGGTCGGTGTCACCTTGGTTGTGATGGACAGTTTCAATCTCAATTTTTCATTGGTTTTTGGCAGTCTTTCCCAAGCGTTTCACTTTCTTTTTAACATGTTCTTTGTGGTTCTGAGTTTGCTCATTCTACTCTATATCCTGTGGGCTATTGCTAATGATAATAGTATGCGTTCGGTCAATCAGGATTTGCGTCGGATTATCAATAACCAATCTGTTAAGCGCCAGGGAGATATTGAGTTAGACAAGAACATGATGCGCCTGTCTCATAAGATGCGCAAATTGACTCAAGACCTGCAAAAGACTGAGAATGCTCAGGCCCTTCAAAGCCGTGATATTATCAAGAAGGAGCGAGGTCGTATTGCTCGTGATCTTCATGATACGGTGAGTCAGGAACTCTTTGCGGCTAGTATGATTCTGTCTGGTGTTTCTCAAATGGTGGATCAGCTGACTAAGGAGGACCTCCATAATCAGATACAGGCGGTGGAAGCCATGCTTACTGACGCTCAGAATGACATGCGTGTCTTACTTTTGCATCTTCGCCCGACTGAGCTTGAAAACAAGACCTTGCAAGAAGGCTTGCAGATGATTCTTAAGGAGCTAACCGATAAATCAAATATTCGTGTGATTTACAAGGATATGGTTAAGAAAGTGCCTAAGCGGATTGAAAATAATCTCTTTAGGATTGCCCAAGAGTTTATCTCTAATACCCTAAAACACGCCAAGGCTAGTCAAATAGAGGTTTATCTCTACCAAAATAGTCAGGAGATTCAGTTGAAAATGCTGGATAATGGTGTTGGTTATGATTTGAATGCCTCGACTGACGAAATGAGTTACGGACTGAAAAATATCCAAGAACGTGTCGATGAAATGGCTGGGACCGTACAGTTCCTATCTGCTAAAGGTAAAGGAACCTCCATTGATGTTCGTGTGCCAATATTGAGAGGAGAAAATAATGTCGAATAAGATAAGTGTGATTTTGGTCGATGACCATGAAATGGTCCGCTTGGGCCTCAAAAGTTTCTTGAATCTTCAAGGAGATGTAGAAGTGGTTGGAGAGGCAGGTAATGGCCGTGAAGGTGTCGACCTGGCTTTGGAATTACGTCCAGATGTGGTTGTCATGGACCTTGTCATGCCTGAGTTAGATGGCGTACAAGCCACTTTAGAATTGCTCAAAGAATGGCCTGAAGCTAAAATTTTGGTTTTGACCAGTTATTTGGACAATGAAAAAATCTATCCGGTTATTGAAGCAGGTGCTAAAGGTTACATGCTCAAAACCAGCAGTGCGGCAGAGATTCTCAATAGTATCCGTAAGGTTTACCGTGGAGAAGAAGCCATCGAGACTGAGGTAGACAATAAGATTAAATACCACGATAGTCATCCGGACTTACACGATGACTTGACGGCACGTGAACGTGATATTCTGGCACTTTTAGCTAAAGGCTATGACAATCAAACCATTGCTAACGAACTCTTTATTTCGCTGAAGACTGTCAAAACGCACGTTTCGAATATCTTGGGTAAACTCAACGTAGATGATCGTACCCAAGCAGTAGTCTATGCTTTTAGACATCATCTGGTATCACAAAACGATGATTAAGGAGGTTCATGTCAGCTCGACTGTAAAAAATGACCAAGAGTATTTGATTAAAGAAAATTTTTTCTGATTTTGTCAGTCAAATATATTGACTTTATGTCTAGCAAGACATACAATAGAATTATCCTAAAACTTTTCTTTTTTCATATGAGGTCACTCAACCTCGTATCATCCATCTAAGTACTCTTAGATGATGAAATCTCCTAATTCAAAGCAATCGGTTAGCCGGTTGTTTTTTTATGAAAAAATGTTAAAAAGTGTTGACAGTCATCCTATCTTTCTGTAAAATAGTAAGAGTCTTTTGGGGTATAGCCAAGCGGTAAGGCAAGGGACTTTGACTCCCTCATGCGTTGGTTCGAATCCAGCTACCCCAGTTTTATCTGAGGGTAAAAAGATAAACTATGGTCCGTTGGTCAAGGGGTTAAGACACCGCCTTTTCACGGCGGTAACACGGGTTCGAATCCCGTACGGACTATCAGTACCAGCTAGAGAAAGCTGGTTTTTTTGTATCCTTTTTGATAGAATAGAGAAGCTAATTGGCCAAAACAAGACCATTCATGCTACTATAAAATTAAAGTCAATAGAAGTATCTGACGTGACTAAAAAGACTCATGTGATGATGACAGACATAGGCTCGCCTTGCCTTTAAATATGAATGACCAAGCCATTCACTGAAGTTTTTCACCTTTCTAGCAAGGAAGAATCTAAAGTCACTGCTTACTTTGATTGAGAAAAATAAATAAGGAATTTAAATGACATACTATAACGTTGGAAAGATTGTAAACACACAGGGCTTACAGGGGGAACTCCGTGTTTTGTCTGTAACGGATTTTGCGGATGAACGTTTTAAGAAGAAGAGTCTCCTAGCCCTTTTTGATGACAAAGACAACTACATCATGGATGTTGAAGTTGCCAGTCACCGTAAACACAAGAACTTTGATATTGTTAAGTTTAAGGGACTCTATCATATCAATGATGTCGAAAAGTACAAGGGGTACAGCCTCAAAGTTGCTGAGGAAAATCTAACAGACCTTGATGACGGTGAATTTTACTATCATGAAATCATTGGTCTTGATGTTTATGAGGGGGATACCCTCATCGGTCAGGTTAAAGAGATTCTCCAACCGGGGGCCAACGACGTTTGGGTAGTGAGACGCAAAGGCAAGAAAGATTTGCTCCTGCCTTATATCCCACCAGTGGTTCTCAATGTTGATGTGGCGGCTGGCCGTATTGAGGTTGAACTTATGGAAGGATTAGACGATGAAGATTGATATCTTGACGCTATTCCCAGATATGTTTGCTCCCTTAGAGCACTCCATCGTAGGCAAGGCCCAGGAAAAGGGACTCTTGGAAATCAACTATCATAACTTCCGTGAGAATGCAGAGAAGGCTCGTCATGTAGATGACGAACCTTACGGTGGCGGACAAGGCATGTTGCTACGTGCCCAGCCAATTTTTGATACCTTTGACAAGCTAAACGTCACCAAACCTCGTGTCATTCTCTTAGATCCTGCAGGACGTACCTTTGACCAGGCCTATGCGGAAGAATTGGCACAAGAAGAGGAGTTGGTCTTTATCTGCGGTCACTATGAGGGCTATGACGAACGCATCAAAACCTTAGTGACGGACGAGATTTCACTAGGAGACTTTGTCTTAACAGGTGGAGAGTTGGCTGCTATGACCATTGTAGATGCGACTGTCCGCTTGATTCCAGAGGTTTTGGGGAAGGAAGCCAGTCATAAGGATGATAGTTTTTCATCAGGGCTTTTGGAGTTTCCACAGTATACCCGTCCAGCTGAATTTCGTGGTATGAAGGTACCTGATGTTCTCTTGTCAGGGCATCATGTCAATATTCGACGTTGGCGGATGGAGCAAAGTTTGCGTAAGACCTTAGAGCGTCGACCAGATCTTTTGGAAAACTATGATTTTACAGATGAAGAACGTCAGATTTTAGAAGAGATAAAAGCAGAAGGAAAATAAAATGTCAGAAGAAAAGATTTACGATATTACCATTATTGGTGGTGGACCAGTCGGCCTTTGGGCAGCTTTCTATGCTGGCCTACGTGGCATGACTGTTAATATTATTGAAAGTTTGTCAGAGCTTGGCGGTCAGCCTGCCATTCTCTACCCAGAAAAGAAAATTTACGATATTCCGGCCTTTCCTCAAACGACAGGTGCAGAATTGACAGAGAACCTCTTGATTCAGCTCAAGCGTTTTGAAGACCGTGTCGATATTCATTTGAAAGAGGAAGTACAAACCTTTGAGAAGACGGATGGTGTCTTCACGATAAAAACTAGTAAGGGGCAACACTTGTCTAAGGCTATCGTCATTGCTTGTGGAAATGGTGCTTTCGCTCCACGTCCTTTGGGTGTGGACAATGAAGAAGATTATGCGGACAATAACTTGTTCTATAATGTGCATAGTCTGGACCAATTTGCTGGCAAGAAGGTTGTGATTGCTGGTGGTGGTGATTCAGCCGTTGACTGGGCCAATCACTTGGATGGTATTGCTGAGAGTGTGACCTTGATTCACCGTCGTGATGCCTTCCGTGCCCATGAGCACAGTGTTGAACTACTTCATCAATCATCAGTTAATGTGATGACACCTTATGTGCCACTTGAAATTAAGGGTGCGGATGGTTTTGCTCAAAGTTTGACGGTTCAAAAAGTGAAGTCAGACGAGGTTGAGGAATTGCCATTAGATGCCCTGATTGTCAGCTTTGGTTTCTCAACTAATAACAAAAATCTTCGCAATTGGAATGTCGATTACAAACGTTCAAGTATTGCGGTCAATCCTAAGTTTGAAACGTCACAAGAAGGGGTTTATGCTATCGGTGATGCGGCAGAATATGAAGGTAAGATTGATTTGATTGCGGTTGGTATGGGTGAAGCCCCTGTCGCTATTAACCAAGCTATCCAATATATTAATCCAGATGGTAAGAACCGCCCAGTTCACTCAACATCTTTGATTGAAGAATAATTTTAAAAGAAGGAAAGTCTCAAAAGAAGACTTTGCTTTCAAGATCAAGAGAGACTTGTCTCTCTTTTTTCATGTTTAAAAACGTGGTATAATACAGCTATGGCTAGAACGAAAAAAACGAAAAAGGGGACGGCTTCTAAGAGCAGTAAGAAGCGGCCCACAAAAGCAGAATTAGACAGACAGAAGGCGATTAAGCGAATGCTATGGACCTTCTTTTTTGCCTTTGTCTTAATTTTCCCAGTCTTTCGATTGGGTTTCTTTGGGATAACACTCTACAATTTCTTTCGTGTGTTTGTAGGCAGTCTGGCTTATCCATTGATTTTTGCCATCTATGTCTATCTTTTTGGATTTAAATGGTTGCGTAAGCATAGCAACTATGTGACGGGATTTTGGATGGTCTTTGTAGGCCTCTTGATAGAGTTTCATGCTTATCTCTTTACTTTAGATCGTATGGATGGTCTAGATATTTTCCCTGGAACGATGGATTTGCTTTTTGGGGAATTTGTGAGTGTGCAGGTAGCTCGCTTCACAGGGGGAGGTTTGTTAGGTGCTCTCTTGTATAAGCCTAGTTACTTTCTCTTTTCAAATCTTGGTAGTTTCATGATTGGTGGCTTGTTCATTCTCTTGGGTGCTTTTATTATGAGTCCCTGGGATGTTTTGGATGTCATGGATTATGCTAAAGCAGTATGGCAACGAGGTGCTGAAAAGCGTTTGGAACGAACAGCTCAACGGCAGGAGAAGAAGGCAGAGCGCCAGGCCCAGAAAGAGCGTGAAGCGCAAGAACGTGCAGAGGAAGAACGTCTGGCTGACTTGACCGTTGATGAAGAGACTGGCGAAATTTTAGAGAACGAAGCAGAGGAATTACCGCAAGAAGCTGAGATTTATTCTCCCGAACCAGAAATCAGTGATTACGCCTCTGAGGCCTACGATGACGATCTTCCTCCAGAGGATTATGAGGATTTCCAAGCAAACTTTCCTCCTTATCCAGAGGACTTACCAATGGAAGAGTTTCCACCATCTATGGTGGTTGAGGGAGATGATGCACCTGTTGAGGTAGATTTTACACCCAAGGAGCTCTTGCAGTACAAACTCCCTACTATCGATCTTTTTGCACCAGACAAACCTAAAAGTCAGTCTAAAGAGAAAAACATTGTTCGTAGGAACATACGTATCCTTGAGGATACCTTTAAGAGTTTCAATATTGATGTCAAGGTTGAGCGTGCCGAAATTGGGCCATCTGTGACCAAGTACGAGGTCAAACCTGCTGTTGGGGTTCGGGTCAATCGTATTTCCAATCTAGCGGATGACTTGGCTTTGGCTCTTGCTGCAAAAGATGTCCGTATTGAGGCGCCTATTCCTGGAAAATCTTTGGTTGGTATCGAAGTTCCTAACTCTGAGATTGCGACGGTGTCTTTCCGTGAGCTATGGGAACAGGCTAAGACAGATCCTAATAAACTCTTGGAAGTTCCACTTGGTAAGGCGGTTGACGGTTCAGCTCGTAGCTTTGATTTAGCTCGCATGCCTCACTTACTAGTTGCTGGATCTACGGGTTCTGGTAAATCAGTTGCGGTTAACGGCATCATCTCAAGTATTCTGATGAAGGCTCGTCCAGATCAGGTTAAGTTCCTCATGGTCGATCCTAAGATGGTTGAGCTCTCTGTTTACAACGATATTCCCCATCTTCTCATCCCTGTGGTGACCAATCCACGTAAGGCTGCCAAGGCCCTTCAAAAAGTGGTGGATGAGATGGAAAATCGTTACGAACTCTTTAGTAAGTTTGGTGTACGTAACATCTCCGGCTACAATGCCAAGGTGGAAGACTGGAATGCCCAATCGCAAGAGAAACAGATTCCCTTGCCTTTGATTGTTGTTATTGTCGATGAGTTAGCTGACTTGATGATGGTGGCCAGCAAGGAAGTGGAAGATGCTATCATCCGTCTGGGGCAAAAGGCGCGTGCAGCAGGTATCCACATGATTCTTGCTACCCAACGTCCATCAGTTGATGTTATCTCTGGCTTGATTAAGGCCAATGTGCCATCTCGTGTGGCCTTTGCCGTATCTTCGGGAACAGATAGTCGTACCATTTTGGATGAAAATGGAGCAGAAAAATTACTTGGACGTGGGGACATGCTTTTCAAACCGATTGATGAAAATCATCCCGTTCGTTTGCAAGGCTCTTTCATTTCTGATGATGATGTGGAACGCATTGTGACCTTTATCAAGAATCAGGCCTCAGCTGACTATGACGAAAGTTTCGACCCTGGTGACGTTTCTGAAAATGATTTTGGAGGAGCTTCATCTGCCAATGGTGGTAGCTCAGAAGGGGACCCGCTTTTTGAGGAAGCCAAGGCTCTGGTATTGGAAACGCAAAAAGCAAGTGCTTCCATGATTCAGCGTCGTCTATCAGTTGGTTTCAACCGTGCCACTCGTTTGATGGAAGAATTGGAAGAAGCAGGTGTTATCGGACCAGCTGAAGGTACCAAACCTCGTAAGGTTTTGATGACTCAAGAATAATGATTTAAATTGGCCTCTAGCCTACAATAGTCTAAAAATAAACAAAGGATATGAGAAATAACTGCATTTAGTAGTGGATTTCTCATATCCTTTTTTGATTGGTAGGGAGAATAGTTCTTACTTTAGAAAAAAACGCTTTCAAATTCACCTTTATTTTGTGTTATAATGAGTGTATGTATTACATAGATAGAAAAGGAGAAAAAATGGACAACAGGGTAATCGTTCATTTTCACAGTATGCACGGTGAATATTCAAAATATAGCATGTGGAGGTGGCTAGACGGCTACTGGGGAAAGGATGCTTTTTTTTCAGATCAAGATGACTTTGGCTTGATTGGAGAAGTCTCATTTCCAGCGTCCCGTTTTATTGATTCTGTAAATTTGTTAGTAAAAAGCGGGAACTGGTCTAGTCAAACACATGATTATCATATTCGTCGTTTTTTGGGGGATGCTCCCAATGAGATTTGGTTAGTAGAGGGAGATCCTGAAGTTTACTATTCAAAGCCAGCTGCTTTGACTAGCAGTTGCTTTACTGAGCGTGACCATCATGCCTTTGACATGGCCATTCGTAAGAAAGAATTCGACCAAAAATGGGGCTTTCAAGGCTGGTTAGGTCACAAATACCATGCCAAAGAAACAGAATTCCGTTTGTGGGCACCTTTGGCACATCGTGTTCAGGTGCTCATCTATAGAAAAGATGGAAAACGTCCACGCATCATAAAAATGAAAAGAGGGACAAGTATCAACAAGGACCACCATCAGTTAAATAATCAAGGTGTGTGGACAGCTAAAATCAAACAAAACTTAGATGGAGTGGCCTACCAATATCGTGTGTATCATGAAGAAAGCTTCTACCAAGATACACGGGATCCTTATAGCCTTGCCCTTAGCTTAGATAACAAAAAGAGTCTGGTCGTCAATCCAGAACGAATGATTCCAAAAGGCTATCAAAAAGTCACAAAAGCCAATGCCCACTGGCGAACAAAGAATCCTTGTTCTGCAGTCATTTGTGAAATGCATATCCGTGACTTCTCTAAGTCAAAGACGTCAGGAGTTAAAGAAGAATACAGAGGAACCTACCTTGGTGCTTGTCAAGAGGGAACAAAGAATACTCATGGTGATGTGACTGGATTCGATTACATCAAGGGCATGGGATACAATTACATACAATTGCAACCTGTTTTTGACCACCATAAGACTTATGATGAAAAGGGGAATATCCTTTACAACTGGGGATACGATCCTGAAAACTATAACGTTCCCGATCGCCAGTTTGCCGCTGATCAAAAGAATCCTTTAGCCCCTATCTTGGAACTGAAGAACATGATTCAGGCTTATCATAAGGCAGGTATTGGGGTTATTATGGACGTTGTTTATAACCACACCTACTCTTCTTACAGTTCACCCTTCCAATTGTCTGTACCGGCTTATTATTACCGTATGCATGACAATGGTTCGTTTCAAGATGGTTCTGGTTGTGGAAATGAAACAGCGAGTGACAAGGAAATGTTCCGTAAGTATATGATTGATTCCTTGACTTACTGGGTTGAAGAATTTGGCGTTGATGGTTTTCGTTTTGACCTCATGGGATTGCATGATGTTGAAACAATGAATGCTATCCGCTCAGCCATGGATGCCATTGATTCCCGTATTTTACTCTATGGTGAAGGATGGGATATGGGAATAGGCTTGGCCAGTGAACAAAAGGCTAAGAAGGATAATGCAGCCCTCCTTCCTCGTATAGGTTTCTTCAACGACAATTCACGTGATGCCGTTAAGGGGGCAGAAGTCTATGGTCATATCAGTAAAGGTTTTGTTTCAGGTGCTCCAACAGAAGATAAAATTGCTAAGAGTCTCTTGGGAAGTCGTGGTTTTGTCAATTACTTGATGCCAGGACAAGTCTTAAATTATATTGAGGCTCATGATAATTACAATCTTAACGATCTCATGCATCACTTACACCCTGAAGATTCTGAAGAAGACATTGAAAATCGTATTTACTTAGCGAATGCTTTAAATCTGAGCATGCAGGGGATGTGCTTCATGCAACTTGGTCAGGAGTTTCAACGTACCAAGATGGTGGGAACTGGTCCTGATGGTGCCATTACTAATGAAGATGAACAACGTGCTATGAACAGCTATAATGCGCCAGATGAAGTTAATCAGGTGGACTGGAACCAAGTTACGCTTAAAAAATCTTTGATTGCCAAGGTTGCTAAGTTGATTGAAAGAAAAAAAACAAGTCCTGAATTTTCATACCGTAGTTTCGCAGAAATTTATGATAACCTTTTTGTATTTAAAGCAGAGTATGACTCAGGTATTGTGGAATTACATGTTTCTGGTCATCTAAATAAAGCATTTGTTTTTAACAATGTGAAAAAAAGTTTAGATATTTTCTGACAGAGCATAGAAAATATGATATAATTTAGTAAACGCTTACATAGAGGCTTTGATAGCTCACGCATTATCTAGAAAAGTTTTAGTGTAGTAGAATTCTCAATTTTCAGAAAGGAGAGATGATATGAAACATGATGAAGCTATGTATACATTTGGAATAGGTGAGAATTTCCATTTACAAAATTATCTAGGTTCACATGAGATAGATGGTAGTGAAGAGGGCTATGTTTTCCGTGTCTGGGCACCCCATGCTGAAAATGTTCAGGTGATTGGTGACTTTACAGGATGGTTTGACGAACCCTTAGACATGGTTAAAAATCATATCGGTGTTTGGGAGGTAACGTCAGACCTCCCAGAAGAAGGTCAGCTTTATAAGTTTTTGGTTAAGCGCAAGGGTGGTCAAGTGGTCGAAAAAATGGATCCGTTTGCCACTTACTTGGAACCTCGACCAGGAACAGGGGCTGTGATTCGTAAAAAAGTTGACAAAAAATGGAAAGATGGTCTTTGGATGGGCCGTCGTAAGCGTTTAGGTTTTCAAAAACGTCCCGTTAATATTTATGAAGTTCACGCCTCTTCTTGGAAGCTAAAAGAAGACGGTCAACCATACACCTTTAAAGAACTCAAAGAAGAGTTGATTCCATACTTGGTTGAGATGAAATACACACATGTTGAGTTTCTTCCTTTGATGGCTCACCCTCTAGGGATGAGTTGGGGGTATCAACTGATGGGGTATTTCGCATTTGAACACACCTACGGTACACCAGAAGAATTCCAAGACTTCGTTGAAGCTTGTCACCAAAATAACATTGGTGTTCTGGTAGACTGGGTTCCAGGGCATTTCACTCAAAACGATGATGCCTTGGCATACTTTGATGGAACGCCAACATTTGAGTATCAAGACCATGACCGTGCCCATAATTATCGTTGGGGAGCCTTGAATTTTGATTTAGGAAAAAATCAAGTACAGTCTTTCCTTATCTCAAGTGCACTTTATTGGATTGAAAATTATCATATCGATGGTATCCGTGTAGATGCTGTATCTAATATGCTCTATTTGGACTACGATGAAGGTCCATGGCTACCAAATAGGGAAGGTGGAAATCGAAACTTAGAAGGCTATGGCTTCCTACAAAAATTAAACCGAGTCGTTAAAGAACGTCATCCAGGTGTTATGATGATTGCTGAAGAATCAACGGCAGCAACACCAATTACTCAGCCTATTGAAGAAGGTGGTCTAGGCTTCGACTTCAAATGGAACATGGGTTGGATGAATGATATTCTTAAGTTCTACGAAGAAGATCCGGTTTATCGTCAGTATGATTTCAATCTGATGACCTTCAGCTTCATGTACTGTTTCAATGAGCATTATGTCTTACCATTCTCACATGACGAAGTAGTACACGGTAAAAAGAGTATGATGCATAAGATGTGGGGCGATCGCTACAATCAATTTGCTGGTCTACGTAATCTCTATACTTATCAGCTTTGCCACCCAGGTAAAAAGTTGTTGTTCATGGGTTCTGAATTTGGCCAATTCCTAGAATGGAAGTATGACTACCAATTGGAATGGGTCAACCTTGAAGATAAAATGAACCAACAAATGCAAAAATTTACTAGCTTTGCTAATGGTTTCTATAAAGACCATCGAGCATTGTGGCAGATAGATGATTCGTACAGCGGTTTGGAAATCATTGATGCGGATAACCGTGCTGAAAGTGTTCTGTCATTCATTCGTTGGAGTGAAAAGGGTGAGTTCTTGGTATGTGTCTTCAACTTGGCACCAGTAGAACGTCGAAACTTCACCATTGGATTACCAGTAGCAGGTATCTACCAAGAAGTTCTTAATACTGAAATGGAAGAATTTGGTGGTGTTTGGAAGGAAGGAAATCCTAATACGAAGACGCAAAAATCTAAGTGGAAGGATTATGAAAATACCCTTACCTTCACTTTGCCAGCACTTGGTGCAAGTATCTGGCGTGTGAAACGTCGTCTAAAATAAGACTTTTAGTAAGGCTTTAGTTTTGCTATTATCGTGGAACGTAACAATAGCTTTAAATTTATAATTTGTCATACTCAACTTCGTGAAAGAAAAACGGTAATAAGGAATTTTATCCATCACCGTCTTTCTCTTCACACGATTAGAGGCTAAAACTAATTGGAGGAATTTACATGAAAAATGAAATGTTGGCTTTGATTCTTGCCGGTGGGCAAGGAACTCGTCTTGGGAAATTGACCCAAATCATTGCCAAACCTGCGGTACAATTTGGTGGTCGCTACCGTATCATTGACTTCGGTTTGTCTAACTGTGCTAACTCTGGCATTAACAATGTTGGTGTTATTACTCAGTACCAACCATTGGCTTTGAATAGCCATATTGGTAATGGTTCAAGTTGGGGCTTGGATGGTGTAAATTCTGGTGTTTCAATTCTTCAACCATATTCTGCAAGTGAAGGAAACCGTTGGTTTGAAGGTACTAGCCATGCCATCTACCAAAACATTGATTATATCGACAGTATCAATCCTGAGTATGTCCTTATCTTGTCTGGTGACCATATCTACAAGATGGACTATGATGAAATGCTAGCGTCACACAAGGATAATAATGCTAGTCTTACGGTAGCTGTACTTGATGTACCACTTAAAGAAGCAAGTCGCTTTGGTATCATGAATACTGATGCAAATAATCGCATTGTAGAATTTGAAGAAAAACCAGAACATCCAAAATCTACTAAAGCATCAATGGGTATTTACATCTTTGACTGGAAACGTCTTCGTAACATGTTGGTATCAGCAGAAAAAGGTGGCATTGAAATGTCAGACTTTGGTAAACATGTTATTCCTGCTTACTTGGAAACTGGTGAAAGCGTTTATGCTTATGAATTTTCAGGTTACTGGAAGGATGTCGGTACTATCGAATCCCTTTGGGAAGCAAATATGGAATACATTTCACCAGAAAATGCTTTGGATAGCCGTAACCGCCAATGGAAGATTTACTCACGTAACATGATTGCTCCACCAAACTTCTTTGGTGAAAATGCCCATGTTGAGGATTCCCTTGTAGTCGACGGCTCAATCGTTGATGGAACAGTTAAACATTCTGTCCTTTCAACTAACGCTCAAATTCGTGAAGGTGCTGTGGTTGAAGATTCAGTAATCATGAGTGGTGCAGTCATTGCTAAAGGTGCAAAAATTAAACGTGCCATTATCGGTGAAGGAGCACACATTTCTGAAGGCGTTGAAATTGACGGAACAGAAGAAGTGCAAGTCGTAGGATACAATGAAGTAGTGGGGGTACCAAAAGATGAAGATTGATAAATATTCAGCAATTCTAGGAAATACCGTAGGGTATCATGACATGGATGGTTTGACGGAACACCGTCCTATCGCCAGCCTACCATTTGGTGGAAAATATCGCCTCATCGACTTCCCTCTCTCTAATTTGGCTAATGCTGGTATTCGTAGTGTCTTTGGTATCTTCCAAAACGAAAATATTAGCTCAGTTTTTGACCATATTCGTTCAGGTCGTGAGTGGGGCTTGTCTACTCTCTTGAGTCACTACTACCTTGGTATTTACAATACTCCTGTTGAAAACTCAACTGTTGATGATGAATATTACCGTCAAATTTTGACTTATTTGAAACGTTCAGGATCAGATCAGACTGTAGCACTTAACAGTGATGTATTGGTTAACATTGACCTTAATCAAGTTTTCCACCTTCATAATACGACTGATCAAAAAATTACAGTTGTTTATAAGAAATTGCCTAAAGAACAGATTTCATCAGTTAACAGCGTGTTTGAAATTGATGAAACTGATAAGATTGTTTCGCATGAACTCTTCCAAGATAATGGTCAAGAAATTTATAACATGTCAACAGATATCTTTGTCGTTGACACTCCTTACTTGATTGAAAAATTGGAAGAAGAAGCTGCTAAAGAAGAACCTCGTAAACTACGTTATGTCCTTCGTGACTTAGCAGCTGCAGAGCGTGGATTTGCTTATGAATACACTGGCTATCTTTCAAATATCCATTCTGTTAAATCTTACTTTGACGCTAACTTGGATATGTTGGATACTCAAAAATTCTATTCACTCTTTGCTCCAAATCAAAAAGTGTATACAAAAGTGAAAAACGAAGAGCCAACTTACTACTCAAATAGTTCTGATGTTAAACGTGCTCAGTTTGCATCTGGTTCTATTGTACGTGGTCATGTTGAAGATTCAGTAGTGTCTCGTAATGTAGACTTGCAAGAAGGTTCTAGTGTGACGCACTCTGTTGTTTTCCCTCGTGTTGAAATTGGTAAAAATGCAACCGTTGATTACGCTATCATTGATAAAGGCGTAACAGTTGCTGATGGTGTAACCATTCGAGGAACTGAAAACAACCCTGTTGTTATTACAAAAGGAAGCGTTGTAACAGAGGATATTGTACGATGAAAGTTTTATTTGTAGCAGCTGAAGGTGCACCTTTTGCTAAAACAGGTGGTCTTGGTGATGTAATCGGTGCTCTTCCTAAATCATTAGTTAAAGATGGAAATGAAGTTGCCGTTATCCTTCCTTACTACAATATGATTGCCGCAAAATTTGGTGATCAAATGGAAGATTTGGGCTACTTCTACACGAAATTGGGATGGCGTTGGCAATATGTTGGCATGAAGAAAACCACCCATGAAGGCGTTGACTTCTACTTTGTAGATAACGAACAATACTTCAATCGTGGAACAGTTTATGGTGAATGGGATGACGGCGAACGTTTTGCTTATTTCCAATTGGCTGCCTTGGAGTTAATGGAAAAAATTGACTTCATTCCAGATGTTCTTCATGTGCATGATTACCACACAGCCATGATTCCTTTCTTGCTTAAGGAAAAATACCACTGGATTAAAGCCTATAAAAATATCAAGACTGTCTTTACCATTCATAATATTGAATTCCAAGGTCAATTTGATAGTGGCATGTTGGGCGACCTTTTTGGCGTGGGCTATGAACGTTATGAAGATGGAACACTTCGTTGGAACAACTGTCTCAACTGGATGAAGGCTGCTGTGCTTTATGCTGATCGTGTAACAACTGTTTCACCATCATATGCAGAAGAAATTAAAACACCTGAATTTGGTAAAGGCCTAGACCAAATTATGCGTATGGAATCAGGTAAGTTATCTGGTATTGTTAATGGTATCGATACAGACCTCCTTGACCCAGAAACAGATACTCATATTCCTTATCATTTTTCCGTTAAAGATTTGTCTGGTAAGGCCAAAGATAAAGCTGCCCTTCAAGAACGTGTTGGTTTGCCAGTGCGCAAAGACGTCCCTTTGATTGGTATGGTATCACGTTTGACTGACCAAAAAGGATTTGACTTGGTTGTTAATGAATTGCATAACATTTTGCAACATGATGTTCAGGTTGTTCTTTTGGGAACAGGTTATGGCGATTATGAACATTCTTTCTCTTGGTTTGGACAAGCTTATCCTCAAAAAATGTCAGCCAATATCACATTTAACCTTGAATTGGCACAACAAATTTATGCAGGCTGTGACATTTTCCTAATGCCTTCTGCTTTTGAACCATGTGGACTTTCTCAAATGATGTCTATGCGTTACGGTACTTTGCCAGTCGTTAGCGAAGTCGGTGGCTTGCGTGATACGGTTGAGCCATATAACGCTGTCACTGGTGAGGGTACAGGTTTCTCATTTGGTAACTTCTCTGGTTACTGGATGGTACAAACCCTTGAAAAAGCGCTTGATCTTTATGAAGATGATCCTAAAGCTTGGAGAAAATTGCAAGATAATGCAATGACTCGTGACTTCTCATGGGATACTGCAAGCTTGGCATATGTTGATTTATATAAGCAATTAGTTTAAAACGATGATAACTTTTCTCAAATTGAGAAAAGTTATTTCGTGTCATGAGAAAAATTACTCATGTTTTAACCATAACAGGGCATTATTTGTTACTGGTCTTGTAAAGACGAATGAAGTTCTAGAACTTCATCAGAAAGTTCAGCTTTTTTACCTACAAGGATTTGCTGTGTTGTGGTATAATCTACATAACTAGTCTGTAGTCTGCTTGAACATACTAGAATACGAAGAGATATTCTCCTAAAAATAAGTGATGATATTCTCCTCATATTACTTTGTGATTGGGATGCTAGGTCTTATCTAATAAAGCCTTTAAAAGGGGCAATGTGATCTTAGTCCTCTCTGCCGTCTATGACTGGTGTTTTATCAGAAAAAGATTTCCCCTTTCGTCTGTGCCATTAATTATGGTAACTCTCGAAATAGGATATCCTATTTAGGGGGTATCTTGTGACCGACTGCTTTAAATTGCATTTGAGATAATGGCAATTAAGAAAGGATTTCTATGCAACTTGAAAATTTAACTCCAGAACAATTTATTCGTGACTTTAAAGACACGCTTCACCAAGAACAACTCATCAAGGTTGCTAAAGCAACACCTACTGAAATTTTTACAGCCTTGGCTGGTTTGATTCGTAAGTATTACACAGACACATGGATTAAACGTAACCATGAACTTTCAGAAAAACAAGAAAAGATTGCTTACTACTTCTCAATTGAGTTCCTTCCAGGTCGTATGTTGGAAACTAACCTTCTCAACCTTGGTATTCTTGACGTTGTTAAAGAAGGTTTTGCGGAACTTGACATTGACTTCCGTGAAGTTGTAGAAGCAGAGCACGACATGGCTCTTGGTAATGGTGGTCTTGGTCGTTTAGCAGCTGCCTTCATGGACTCACTTGCAACTACTGGTTACCCAGGCTTTGGTAATGGTCTTCGTTATCGTTACGGACTCTTCAAACAACGTATCGTTGATGGTTACCAAGTGGAATTGCCAGATGGATGGTTTGGTTCAACAGGAAATGTTTGGGAAACTCGTAAAGACCATGATATTGTAGATGTTAAACTCTATGGTGATGTTTACCTTGAAGCTAACGAAGAAGGCCGTATTGTTCCAACTTATAAGAACGCTCAAGTTCTTCGTGCGGTTCCTTACGATGTGCCACAAATTGGTTTCCAAAACGACGTCATTAACAACCTTCGTCTTTGGGATGTTGAAATTCCTGAAGAATACGAATTGGACTACAGAACATTGGAAGATCGCCGTCGTGTGAAAAATATCACAGCTATTCTTTATCCAGATGATTCAACTGTCGAAGGTAAAGAATTGCGTTTGGTTCAAGAGTACTTCATGACAAGTGCAGGTCTCCAAACAATCATCAAATCTTATCTCAAGATGGGCTTGCCATTGAAAGATATCCATAAAAAAGTTTCTGTCCATATCAATGACACTCACCCAGCAGTTGCGCCAGCTGAATTTATGCGTCTCCTTCTTGATGAATACGGACTCTCATGGACTGATGCTTGGAATGCCACTGTTAAGACCATGAGTTATACTAACCACACTATTCTTCAAGAAGCCCTTGAAAAATGGGATCAGGAACTCTTCAAACGTGTTCTTCCACGTGTTTACCAAATCATCTTGGAAATCGACAACCGTTATGTAGCTGAAATGGCTGGACGTGGTGTTGCTGCGGATGTTATTGAACGCACACGTATCGTCAAAGACAACCAAGTGCACATGGCTAACCTTTCAATCATTGGTGGTCACTCAGTCAACGGGGTTGCTAAACTTCACACAGAGCTTCTTAAAGAAGATACTCTCCACGATTTCTATACTATTTATCCTGAAAAATTCAATAATAAGACTAATGGTATCGTTCAACGTCGTTGGACACAAATTGCAGCACCAGAACTTTCTGCAGCTATTGATGATGTGATTGGTAACGGTTGGCGTAAAGACATCCATGAGCTTGAAAATTTGACCACTTACTTGGATGATAAAGCAGTCTTGAATCAATTCTATCAAGTTAAGACAGCAGCTAAACAACGTTTGGCAGACTACATCAAGGAAAGTACAGGCATTGAAGTATCTACAGATGCTATCTTCGACGTTCAAGTTAAACGTCTTCACGCTTACAAACGTCAATTGCTTAACCTCCTTCACATTATCAAACTTTACTGGGATCTTAAAGATAATCCAGATAAAGACATGGTACCACGTGTCTTCATCTTTGGTGCCAAAGCTGCTCCTGGATACCACTTCGCTAAATCAGTTATCAAACTTATCAATGAAGTGGCTAACCTTGTCAATAATGATGAAAGCCTCCAAGGCAAACTTAAGGTTGTTTTCCTTGAAAACTACCGTGTAAGCTTGGCTGAAATTATTATCCCAGCAGCTGATGTCTCTGAACAAATCTCATTGGCTTCTAAGGAAGCATCTGGTACATCAAACATGAAATTCATGATGACTGGTGCTATTACTTTGGCAACACTTGACGGTGCCAACATTGAAATCAAAGACGAAGTTGGTGACGAAAATGTTGTCATCTTCGGTATGAACAAAGACGAAGTTTACGAACACTATGCTCGTCACGATTACTATTCTCGTGCGGTTTATGAAAATAACCCTGTGATTCGTCGTGTTGTTGATACTTTTGTCAATGGTACTATTCCAAATGCTCAATCAGAAGGTACTGAAATCTATGAAGCGCTTATCACACATAACGATGAGTACTTCCTCTTGGAAGACTTCGCAGCTTATGTAGAAGCTCAAGAGAAAATTGATTCGCTTTATCGTGACCATGACAAGTGGGCACGCATGAGCTTGGCTAATATTGCTAAATCTCATAAGTTTACTTCTGATGATACTATCACAGAATACGCTAAAGAAATTTGGGAATTGAAAAAATAAGCGAAAGCTAATACATCAAAAAAGACAACGACTAGAAATGGTCGTTGTTTTTGATTGCAGACAAAGTCTCAATATATGTAGGTTTCTAGGTTTCATCCTGAAAAAATAACTTTGTATATATTGTGAGTAAAACTAATCAAATGACTTTATCAGTCCCTACTAAAAGGAAGCTGAGTTAACAACATGATTATTTCATCAAGAACTTCTTTAAATGAGATACCATTAGTATAACTGTATTTTCTTGCGTAGTTTTGCCATTGTTGGTTTTGGGTTTCATCATTTTTAAATGATTTAAGAAGTTCAATATTTTTATTATAATCAAATGTGGTACCACGAAATGCAAATGTTCTTTTTATGGCTAATTGGAGCTGTAAGGTGTCAATTTCTTCCCTCTTCAATTTTGAAAGAATATATATGTCATAAAAGTCTTTGCTACGGCTATTCAAAAAGTTTCTAGAGTATATCGTTTGTAGCTTTTCAGCAATAATGGTTTCAATGGGATAAGCAATGATTGGGAAGTGGCCATCTTCAAAAAGAGATTTATAGTCGTAATGAATAGGGTGTGGCGTTACAATATCCCCTGTTGCGATATCTAAATGAACCATTTGTTTGATGTTTTCTAGCTGGCAAAGAATGCTGGCCCGGTACCCACTGTAAAGGTCACTTTCTTTAATAGAAACTATAGATTGGAGCGTAAAATTGATACCCTCTATTGGAATCGCAAGAATATCCTTGAGTTGCTTCTCAACATTTTCAAATGATAGTGTGATGTTCTGGAATAGAAAGTCAATATCGACAGTACTACGTGATTCAACGCCAATGACATTCGAGAGAAGAAAGCCTCCTTTAAAGATATAGTTTCTTGAGTATGAACTCTGGCTTAACTTTTTTAGGATCATTTCAAGAAAATAATAGGTCATCACGGAGTTAAAGGTTAAGCCAGTTTGCTTAGAGATTTTGTGGCAGAGTAGGGTTAATGTTGCTTTGTTCACATAAGAACCTCCAGAGTTTGCTTGATATCTTTTATGGCCTGCATTTTAGTAGCATAGTCATAAAGTTTACCTATATTCTTATTCGGATTTTTAGCAAAACTCTGAAGTGTTTTCACAAAAAGTTCTGTATCAATGTGATTTCGGTTAATAATTAAATCGCAAATAGTTCGCTCTAGGTCATAAGCCTGAACGTAGTTCCCCATTGGAGTTTTAATGCGTGTGACCCCAATCTCGATAAAATTCTTAGTTGTCGTATGGATTAGGAGATTGGAAGGAGGGGTGTTAAAGCGATAACCTCTAGGTACAGTTACCTCAAAATATTGAGGGATCTCGTCAGTAACGCCTAATAGATATAATGCAGATGTGTAAGAGTAGATAGCCTTTGAAAATCTATATTGAAAAAAGAAATAGTCGTCATAGTCCCCGTTAGCATCTAGATAAATTCCTTTTTCAACTCGAAAAATAGTTCCTTCCTGTTCTAACCTAGTTAGATAGACAGTGGGTATGCCAAGAGCTTTACAGTCTTTATAAGTAATGATGCCATTATGATGTGCAAGATGGTGCAGTATTCTTTCTTTATTTGACATACTATCCCTCCTTTTGTTGCGTTTATACATCAATTTTATCTTTTTTGTAGTGTAGACGCAACATTTTTCGATGCTAGCTGTTTCTGAAGTCTTCGGAATCTTTTAGTCATCCTTCCTTGTAGTTTGCAACTGTTCGTCAAGATGATATAATGGCTTATAGATATAAGCATCAAGAAAAGGGGGAAATGTTATGGCTTTACGTAGCCAATTAATTACCAAGGAGTTTCCAGATTTAGATAGGGTGGAGCGTTTGAACAATGAGGCCTTTCCAGAGGAAGAACGTATTCCTTTGAGTGAGTTCTTACAACTGGATGGTCGTGAGGATTATCATTTCTTTGCCTTTTATGACGAAGATGATTTTATTGGCTTTGCCTCAGTTCTCTATAATGCCAAGGTATTTTATGTTAGCTTTTTTGCTATTGTTCCTCAAATGAGGAGTCATGGCTATGGTAGTGAAATCATTGATAAATTAGTGGAGTTTTATGGGCCAACACGTTCCATGGTTTTAGAGGTGGAGCGTTTGGATGAGCCTAATGATAATCCAGAGCAACGTGCGGCTCGTTGGGATTTCTACAAGCGTAATGGTTTTAAGACGTCAAATGCCTTTCTGGAATATGAGGGCTTGAGTTTTGAGATTCTCTATCGTGGGGATCACTTTGATGAAGAAGCTTACAGAGAGATTTTCCATAAACTTCAGGAAAATGCTTATTTTGACTTTAAGATTAAACATCGTCACTTGAGTGATTTATAAGGCAGGGAAGCAGGTTAGATATGACCTGCTTTTCATCTCTTTTCAGGATAATTTGCTGTCCTATGATATAATGGAAGTACTATGAAGAAAGCAATTTTACAGTATTTGGCAAGTGCCTTGGCTGTAATCCTTATACTTGGTCTTGTGGTTTTCGACCGTCGTCGAAACCAATATCTGGTCAAGAGGGTCAAAGACCCGGAAATTTCCTACATTTATCAGGCTTCTTTGGAAAATTTAGACAGACTGGCTCTGAGTCAGGCTGGGGTCATCCAATCTTATCAAATTGATCCGATGTCGGTGCGTAAGGAGGATGGAAAGATTCGTCTAGCTCTCCATATCAATCATTCCTATGATAAACAGGTCAATCTTGTCCTAAAGTCGGATGCTTATGGGGATTTGTCTGTGGTTCAAGCAACGCCGTCGGATGCTCTGAAGCTCGCCTTGACAGATGAGGCCTATCAGAAACGCTTGGCTGTGATTTCGCAAAAAGCTGATGCGATTATAGCTCGTGACCACTGGGATCAGGCGATTAAGCCAGCCTATGTGGCTCAGGTAAGAAGTAAAATGAAAAAGACTTCTCTTGATCACTTTGACAACACCTTGAATGACATTGATCAAGAAAGTAAGGAAGTTGGCTCTGATACTTATGCAGCCTTTTTCCAAGCTTCTCAATTGCCTAACCATGACAAGCTTAATTTAGTTATGAACCATATGCAGGTTTATGTGGATAAGTACCAGTTTCTCCAACTTGGGAAGTCGGGCTATAAATTTTCCAAACAACTTGAGCCAACCAGTCCGTTTTATAGCTACTTCCGTGAAGCTATCATGGAAACCTATCAGACGGATCAGGGCTTGGGTGTGGATGAGTTAGGCATCAAGCTCCATCTATTCAGATCTTGGATTGATAAGCAGTCTATGGACTATATTAGGACCAACTACAAGGGCAAGACGGATTTGGATAAGCTTTTAGCCTATAGCAAGGACAAGAAAATTAATCTGGATTACACCACAGGTGCTTCCTTCCATAATCGAACTTTAGGTGATTTCACCTATCCGCATAATATGAAAATTCAGCTGCCACAGACCAGCATTATGGGGCCCTACGGTGTTAGTAATGCCCGCTTTATTGAATTCATTGTCAATATGGATACAGGGAAATTTGTATCTGAGTGGAATGTTTACAAGAAAAAGAAAGATGGTAGCATCGACTCTAATCCTAAGCATTATAAGATAGAGGATGGGGCTGATATTGCCGATACAGACTCGGCTAACTATGGTCTGTCTAAGGGCCTCAATGCTGATTTGCCAGCCTACCTCAATAACAGCCACACGTATCTGGATGTTCATCATCCTGCTGATAATGCCATCAGACGTAAAATGATTAAGAAGTGGAAAAATGCGAGGAATGTGCTAAACGGTGGAAACTATGCTGATATTGTTAAAAAAGGAGGCTTGAAAGATCTTGAAACATGGAGACACGTTAAAGCTGAAGACCGCCTTCAGGTCTACAATGCCTATCTGGATCATATTCGTTCTACTTTTGTGCTTGATGGTTTTGACAGCTTTTACCAAGAAACCTACAAGTTCCAAGGTCAAGGTGGAAGCCAAGCAAACGGAAACCCTTGATAAGGCTCTCGTAGCTAAAAATTTCTATCGGGTGAGAGATGCCTACGCTATCAAACTTTATGGACAGGATGAGGGGATGTCCTTTGATGTGGCTAATCAAAGACTCTTTGGATCAAACATTGCCATTAAGGATGGTATCTTGTATGGGTCTAGTCTTGGTGATTTGACCATCGAGGATTATTTTCAAGGGGAGTTGTCCTACCTCTTAGGGGCGACTCAAAAGCTGCCTGTGGATAAGGCTCGCATTAAAGCCGACCACTATACCCAGGACATCCGCTTGGATAGGGTTTGGTCTGATCTTAAGGATCAAGAAACCTCTAACAGTATCATTTCGCAGTTTCAGGACAAGAGTTTGCTCAAATTGCGCATTAGTTATAACAAGGATTTCCTTCCTACTAAGATTCAAGGCTTTTACAATAGTCAAAAGTTTAACGGCTGGCAGGACCTATTTTACATCGACTACCCCTATACCAATCAGGCTGCCTTTGATCAGGCTCAAGACGTCTATATTCAAAATATTCAGTACTTGGAAGCTCACCCCAAAGAGGAGACAGGAGACTAGTACTTGCATAGAAAAAGCGCCTTTATCACATGTTGATAAAGGTGCTTTGCTTTATGATATTTTAGTTTTGATGTTTATGGGCTACTAATTCTGGGAAAAGCTTGTCCAGGATTTTTGGAGTGATAGCTTGCCCCGGTCCTTCAGCACAGTAGGTGTGCATATACATTGAAGGGTTAAAGTTAAGCTCAATGCAGGTACAATGTGGATTTTCCTTACTGGCAATTTGGGTTTCATCTGGAATTATCAGGTCAACCCCACAAGCCCAGGCTCCCATGCTAGTTGCCATGGCTGCGGCCAATTCTTGGTAAGAGGAATCCATAGTCTCAGTGACATCAATAGAGTCGCCACCTGTAGAGATGTTAGAGTTACGGCGTAGGTTAACCTTCTCCCCATCAGGAAGGACATCGTCAGGTGTGTAGCCTTGTTGGGCCAACATCAGTTGCTCGATGTCTCCTAAGGCAATGATTTCAAGTGGTGAGCGGTGGTCGTGGCCTCGCAAAGGATTGGCATTTTTCTGAGCAACCAATTCACGTATAGTGTGTTTGCCATCCCCAACGACATTGGCAGCAACACGAAGGAGGACAGCTTCACAATGCCCGTCCAAGATGAAGAAACGGTATTCAGTACCTGGGATAAATTCTTCAACCAGGACGGCGGTATCTTCCGCGAAGGCAATTTCAAGGGCTTTTTGATAGTTTTCAAGACTGGCAGGTTCTTGGAAAATGGAGATTCCCAAACCAAAGTTGGTTGATTTTGGTTTGACCACGATTTGTTTGTTCTTGATCAGAGGGTAATAGGCAAGCCCTTGCTCAAGGCTGGTAAATTCGTCACCAGCAGGAACTGGAAAACCAGCATCTGCTAGAATCTTCTTAGTCACAGTCTTATTGGCCATGGCAAGAGGCACCACGTAGTTGTCTTTGGAAGTCATATTACCGTTCTTGACGTATTCGACATGGTCTTTGTGCCAGAGTTTGAGGAATTGGTCTTGTTCATCCAAAATGTCGAAATTGATCCCCTTTTGGATAGCATCAAAAAGCAACATCTGAGTAGAAAGTTCCATCTCTTCGTAGCCCTTGAGAGCATAATGGGCGGTCCAATCGTAGTCATGATAGGCCAGAGCCTTGTTCAAGGCAAAGTCAGCTAGGGACTTGTCTT
This sequence comes from uncultured Streptococcus sp., assembly GCA_934229725.1. Classification (GTDB taxonomy): domain Bacteria; phylum Bacillota; class Bacilli; order Lactobacillales; family Streptococcaceae; genus Streptococcus. Next base: position 28,952 of record CAKQDX010000003.1, on the reverse strand, counting down.
TGATATAAGGTAAGAGTTGAGCAGAGAGCGTTTGGCTTGGATCCGCAAAGGCTGCCTTGACTTGCTTAACCAAATCTTGATGATAGTCACCAAGTCCAAAGTGTTGAACCAATTGGTCTAGGGCCTTAACAATATCCTTCGTTTCAGCCTCGGCTTCAGCTGGTAGTGGCTCTAAAGGATGAGAGAGGGCAATTTTCTCATTCAGCGCGTGACCTTGAGTCAGGGCTTGATCAACATTTTCAGGGCTATCAAGCCAAAGGAAGGCTAAAATGAGCAAGTGTACGGTGTCCATAGTAGTCTGGCTAATACCGATACGCTCAAAGGGGTTGAGGTCGAAGTTACGGAATTCCAGATAGGTGATTCCCTTGTCCAGGAAGGAACGATTAGACTTTTGGCCACGGAAACGAACAGCTGAATAAAATTCCTTCTCGGCAATCAAATCACCTTGTTCGATATAGTTCTCAATGGCAGAGACATAATCTTCCAGGCTTGCAAAGGATACTTGGATTTCTTCCTTATTGACATAACCGTGGTCACTGTTGCGGAAGGAACGCACGGGTTCTGGTACCTCTTGGTCAAAGAAGCCTTGCTCAGCAATAGGTGCAGCGCCAAAGAGGTAGGTAATCACCCAACGGTAGCGCAAATAGTTCTGAGCCAACTTAAGATAGAGGGCATTTTTGAAAGCAATCATATCAGTCTGGTCACTTTCATGGAATAGGGCCTCAACCAAATCTTTTCCAAGTTCCATATTATAGTGGATACCTGAGATAGCTTGTAGTTTAGTTCCGTATTTTTCAGCCAAGTAGTTACGATAATGACGTTCAAATTCATTTTCCAGTTGGGCAACTTGAATCTCTTGGGATTTGATGCGAGGTGGCATAGATAGGGGCCAGAGAAGTTCGTCTTTACTGATAGAACGTCCGGCTACATCGGTAATGGCTCCCAAAAAGCGACGAGCCTCAGTGGTGGATTTGGCAACTGGCGTAATGAGTTCCATCTGAAACTCACAAAAGTCAGTCTGAATATAGGGGTGGAAACTACGAGCTCCCAGACAGGATGGGTGAGGCGTATGCGCCAGCTGTCCTTGCCTATCGACACGCAGACTTTCACGCTCGATTCCAAAGTTCGCTTGGAGAATGGGGCTGGTAGACTCCAGCTTTTGAAGCAGTTGGTTTATAGTCATAGAATCACCTTTTCATCTAATGTTAGTGATAGTCTATTATAAATAGGAGAAGAAAACAAATTTCCGCTACGATTAAGAGTAATTTCCGAATGTTTTGGATAAGTTTGTGAAAAATGAACAGATTTCAGGTCAAAGAAATGAGGAAATCAGAAGAAATCCTGGTCTCATAGTATTTTACTTGCAATTTAAGTCACATTAACCTATACTATAAGTAACATCTATATTAAAACGAAGTCTCCCTAGGGCCCATCCCTCAGGGGCTTTTATATGCCCTCAAAAGGGTATGACCGTTCTTTTATAGATAAAGGATGAGCATTTAGACTGTTCATATTAAGCTTTGCTCTGCATCGAACAGGCGATATTTTTCGCCGTGGCAACAGTTATCTAAATCTGCTCAGTCTTTGTTGAAAGTAGAATTAGATGCTAGCAGTCCGCCCTGCTCACAAGCGATGCTTTCGTCGTGATGACTTAGAGAACTCGCCTAATCTATCGCTACCTGAAACACGCTCTGCATCGAGCAGGCGATATTTTTCGCCGTGGCAACAGTTATCTAAATCTGCTCAGTCTTTGTTGAAAGTAGAATTAGATACAAACAGTTCGCTCTGCTCACAAGCGATGCTTTCGCTGTGATGACTTAGAGAACTTGCTTTAACTATCGCTGCCTGAAACACGCTCTGCATCGAGCAGGCGATATTTTTCGCCGTGGCAATTGTTGTCTAAATTTGCTCAGTCTTGTTGAGAGTAGAATTAGATGCAAACAGTTCGCTCTGCTCAACAACGATGCTTTCGCCGTGATGATATTCCTATAACTGCAGAAGCAGTTATAGGAAGCGGAGTTATCGAGACTTTGGCTCGATAACTAGTCATGGAACGACTGCGTCGGTCGCTGACGTCCGCCATCACTTAAGAAAGCATCAAAAAAAGAAAAAGAATAAAAAACGGAGGTAACTATGTTTCAAACCCTGATCGCCCAGATAAAGGAATACAAGAAGCCCTCAATCCTAGCGTCCCTCTTCATGATGCTAGAAGTCATGTTTGAGATTTCCATTCCCTTTGTCATGGCTAATCTTTTGGACAAAGGTGTCCAGCAGTCCAACATGTCTAACATTTGGCTCTACGGTGGCCTCATGTTGGTCTGCGCCTTTCTATCCCTTTTCTGCGGTATGCAGTCGGCTCGCTATGCGGCCTTTGCCTCTGCTGGATTTGCCAAGAATCTACGTCAGGCCATTTTCAGGAAGGTTCAAAGTTTCTCTTTTGAAAATATCGATAAGTTCTCAGCTGGTGGTCTGGTAACTCGTATGATGACTGATGTTACCAACGTTCAGAACTCTTATCAAATGATTATCCGCATCTGTGTGCGTGCCCCGCTCAACCTGATTTTTGCCATTACTGCTAGTTTTCTTATCAATGGTCAAATGGCTTGGATTTTCGTTGGCGTAACGCTCTTCCTTGGTGTGATTCTAGCGCTTATTACCAAGATTGTATATCCTCTCTTTACTCAGGTTTTTGAGGCTTATGACAACCTTAACAACAGTATCAAGGAAAATATCACCAACATGCGTGTGGTGAAATCCTATGTTAAGGAGCAGGAAGAGACTGACAAATTCAAGAAGGCCTCACGTCGCATTTATCAAATGTTTATGCGTGCTATTCGTGTGGTTGTCATGTCTAACCCAGCCATGATGTTGTCAATGTATGCGTCCTTCCTCATGATTTCTTGGTTTGGTGCTCACCTCATCGTTGTCGGTAACCTATCTACAGGTGAATTAACCTCTATGTTCAGCTACACCATGACTATCCTCATCTCACTCATGATGTTCATGATGATCTTTGTCATGTTGTCCATTTCTATGGCTTCTGTGGAACGTATTAATGATGTCCTCAGTACTGAAGCGACTATCCTTTCACCTGAAAATGGTTTGACAGAAGTTGCAGATGGTTCTATCAGCTTTGATCATGTGGACTTCTCATACACGGATGAAAATGGTGACAAGACCCATGTCCTCAAAGATATTACGCTTGATATTAAGTCTGGTGAAGTTATCGGTATTCTTGGTGGAACGGGTTCAGGAAAATCTAGTCTGGTTCAGCTGATTCCTCGTCTCTATGATGTGGAAACTGGTCAAGTCAAGGTTGCTGGCCACAATGTTAAGGACTATGATTTGGATAGCTTGCGTAAACAAGTTGCCATGGTGCTTCAAACCAACGTTCTTTTCTCAGGGACCATTAAGGAAAATATGCGCTGGGGAAATAAACAGGCAACAGATGAAGAAATCATTGAAGCTTGTATGATTGCCCAAGCTGATGAATTTATCCAAGAGTTTAAGGATGGCTATGACACCAAGATTGAACGTGGTGGAGCCAATGTCTCAGGGGGACAACGTCAACGTCTTTGTATCGCACGTGCCCTCCTCATGAATCCGAAAATTTTGATTCTGGATGATTCGACATCAGCAGTCGATACCAAGACAGATAGTTTGATTCGTCAAGGTTTCGCTTCAAGTCTTAAGGACACGACTAAAATCATCATCGGTCAACGGATTTCATCTATCCAAGATGCAGATCGTATCATCGTCATGAATGATGGCCGTATCGATGCTATTGGTAGTCATGACGACTTGGTGGCTAATAATGCCATCTATCGTGACGTTTACAAGATGCAAACACAAGGGAAAGGAGTAGCAGATGCAAAATAAGAAAAAAGCCAGCTGGGGCTCACTAGCACGTCTTCTACGCTTTTTGTGGCAAGACTACAAGCTTTCACTTAGTATCTCCTTTGTCCTTATCGTTGTAGCTTCTTTGGCAACGGTTAATTTGACGGCTTCGATTCAGTCCTTGGTGGACGTTTACGTTCAACCCATGGTCAAGTCTGGTAGTCATGATTTTGGGCCACTGTTACGTTTCTTGACTTCAGTGGCTGTCTTCTGTCTTATCGGTGTGGTTGCCAACTATGTGGCTTCTCTCCTCATGGCGACGATTTCACAAGATTCCCTACGTTCCCTTCGTAATCAGCTCTTTGCTCGTATGCAAAAGCTCCCTATTCGTTACTTTGACACTCATAAACACGGGGACATCATGTCGATCTATACCAATGACATCGATGCCCTCCGTCAGGCCATTGAGCAATCCATTCCCCAACTCTTGCAAACGGCTATTACCCTTATTGGTGTGACAGTAACCATGCTTACCGTGAGTCCACTTCTCTTTATCGTGGTTTTAGTCATGGTAGGTATCATGTTTTTGGTTATTAAAAATGTATCCGCTAAATCAGGCCGTTACTTCGGTGAGCAACAAAAGAATTTAGGAATTGAGAATGGCTTTATCGAAGAAATGATGTCAGGTCAAAAAGTGGTCAAGGCCTTTGTCCACGAAGAAGAAAGCATGGCTGACTTTGACAAGATTAATGAAGAACTCTTCCAATCCTCATACTTGGCCAATCGCTATGCCAATGTCCTCATGCCAATCCTTGGGAACTTAGGAAATGTATCCTTCGTCTTGACTGCTTTGGTCGGTGGGGTCTTTGCCCTCAATGGTGTGGGTGGCTTGACTATCGGTGGTCTCATGGCCTTCCTACAATTGAACCGTTCCTTCAATGGCCCTATTACTCAGGTGTCTCAACAACTTAACTTTGTCCTTATGGCGCTGGCTGGTGCCGATCGTATCTTTGACCTTCTGGATGAAGCAGAGGAAGTGAATCAAGGTAAGGTCACTTTGGTTAATTACGAATTGGTAGACGGTCAAATGGTTGTGACAGAAAAGAAAACCAACCACTGGGCTTGGAAGCACCCACGTCCAAATGGCGATTACGAATTGGTCGAGTTGGTCGGAAATGTGGTCTTCCAAGACGTTGATTTCTCTTACGATGGTAAGAAACAAATCCTTCACGACGTTAACCTCTATGCAGACAAGGGACAAAAGGTTGCTTTTGTCGGTGCGACGGGTGCTGGTAAGACGACGATTACCAACTTGATTAACCGTTTCTATGACATCCAATCTGGTGTGATAACCTATGATGGTATCGATGTCAAACTGATTGAAAAAGACTCTCTTCGTCGCTCACTTGGTATCGTGCTTCAAGATACCCATCTCTTCACAGGAACTATCGCTGAAAATATTGCCTATGGCCGTGCGGATGCGACTCGTGAGGAAATCCTTGAAGCTGCCCGCATTGCTAACGTGGATTCCTTTGTGCAACACTTGGACAATGGATATGACACTGTTCTGACAGACGATGGCGCAGGCTTGTCTAACGGACAACGTCAGCTAATCGCCATTGCGCGTGCTGCCCTTGCCAATGCACCAGTTCTTATCCTTGACGAGGCGACATCCTCTATTGACTCTCGTACCGAAAAAATGGTACAAGAGGGGATGGACCGACTTATGGAAGGACGCACGGTCTTTGTTATCGCCCACCGTCTTTCAACCATCGTAAACTCTGATGTGATTATGGTAATGGATCACGGACGTATCATTGAACGTGGTGACCACGACAGTCTTATGGAGCAAGGTGGTACTTACTACCGACTCTATACCGGTGGTCTTGAAATTGATTAAGACGAAAAGAACTCAGGTTTTGCCTGAGTTTTTTTGTATCTGATATAAAATGTTTTGAGATGTTCCTTGCAAAATCGAAGTATTGTTTTGTATCCTAAATCTCAACTTCTTCTAAACCGTGTGAGCCCAGGCGATATATCTTTTGGCAAACTTGTCTGAGGTAGTTGACATCATGTGAGACTGTAAGAATTGCACCTGGATAGTTCTCGAAGAGCTGTCGGACTTGGGGTTGTGAGGTGGGTGAAAAATTTCTGGTTGGTTCATCTAGGATAAGGAGCTGAGGGCTTTTTAAGACCAGGTGTAGCAGAAGTAGTTTTCCTTTCTGTCCTCCAGATAAATCAGAAATGGCATGGTTCATTTCATCATGACTAAAGTTGAGGTTAGCGAGATGGGAATTTATAACCTCTCGTTCAGACTTGTCGCCAGTCTTACTCAAAAATGCTATTGGAGACAGTTCCACTGGCAAGATAGCGTCATAACGTTGAGGCATGTAGCCAATAGTCAGGTCTGTCTTCTTGCTAAGTTCTTGGTAGAGAAAGTGTAAGAGAGTGGATTTACCACAGCCGTTATCTCCAACAATACCAATTTTTTCTTGCCCTTTCAAAGAAAGTTTGAGATGGTCAATGGTTAGGTGAGGAGCTATGTTTATCTGCTTCTCATCCAGATTTAAGAGATATTTTCCCTGAGGCAGAGGGTCGATATGAGAGAAGAATAGTTCAATACTGTCTTCTTTATCAGGCATCTGCGTCATGTCTTGGGCAAGACGGTCGTAGCGTTTTTCTTGCGAGAGGATAGCCTTCATCTTTTTAGCAAGCAATCGTCCTTGCGTGCTATCATGCGTATTCCGTAAAGTAGTTTGGACATTTTGTTTGATACGGCGATGCTTGGCCATGGCTTTGTCATAGGCTTTTTTCTCGGTTTTCGCTTGCTGCATTTGTTGCTGGAAAGCATCGTAGCGTTGTTGACTATAGTTATCATAGTCGAGATGTTCCACACTGGTCCTGGCTTGTCGACGACGTTTAAAGAGTTCTAGGTGGATAATGGTATCTGCTGTCTTGCTTAGTAGGTCCTCGTCATGTGAGATATAGATTATGGTTTGATCAGAATGTTTGATAAAATTTTTTAGCCAAGTCATAGTAGTCAAGTCCATATCGTTTGAGGGCTCATCAAGAAAAATGATGTCGTGGGGACGGGCTAATTCTCGAATGAGTTGAATTTTGAGTTTCTCACCACCAGACAGAGTGGAGATAAGCTGACTGCTAGCAAAACGATCACTATCAAAATGAAGTTCATCAGCCAGACGATAGAGGGTAGCATAGTCTAGGTCATAAGTATCTGCAAAGAAGTAGTCGTTAAGGGTTAGGGCTTGCAAGTTTTCCGAAATTTGCTGGGGAATATAGACCTGAGGGCTATCTGGTTTAGTAATAGTTCCCTCGTAAGAAAGATGGTCGAAATGTGTTTTTGGATTAACCAGGAGGGCAAGAAGACTAGATTTTCCATTGCCTTCTTCCCCAATGATGGCGACTTTTTCGCCTAGAGTTATTGTTAGATTTAAGTCATGAACGAGTTCACGAAAATCTTTAGTATGTGTTATGGTTAGGTGTTGAATCTGTATCATAGGACCTCCTAGGTCAGTGGGTTTGTGGATATTATTTCATGGAAAATACGATTTTCGCTTCAAACAATATCAAAGGTCAAAAAACAGTCCTACCTTATAAGATAGAACCGTCTTGAATCTAGCTAAAAAGCCCTCTAGGAGATAGTGATGGTATGGATGCAAAAAAAACACAGATACCACCAATAAGTTTTCTACAGAAAAAGAGCGCAAAAAAGACATGAAAACAATCTATCAAATAAAGCAGGTTTATTGTGAATAGACTTAGTTGTTCATGTCTCCATTTACCTCCGAATATTACTTGCATCAATTGTACGTTGTCTGAGTGGTTTTGTCAAATGAAAATGAGACCCCAGTCTTATTAGACCTCCCATGCACCTTATCAATCCTCCCTGTCTATGCTATACTAGAAGTAATACTGAAAAATGGGAGATTATTATGGAAAATAAGTTTATGCCAAAGCCCTCACCTAAGAGTGATAAGACGACCAAGGCTGTTTTTATTGGTCTCTTAGTGGCGCTTCTCTTTGTTATTGCTGGGATAGCTATCTTTTTTGCTGTCAATGGTAGCAGTAAGGCTGCTAAAGGCTCGAACGCATCCGGCAAGTCAAGCACTACCCTCTATTCAGGCAGCAATGCAGAAGATCCTTTGTTTAAGATTACTCTGAAAACCTTCGGGGATAATAAGGAATTTTTACTCGTGACACCAAACCCTGGTCAGGATAGAAACATGTTTAACATTGTGGGGGTAGCTGGTCAATATCTCGTCACTCAAGAGTACAAGGGGGATGAATCTGGTAAGAAAAATGCCAAGGGTGACAGTCTTTACAAGTATGACTACTATAATATCTATGTCTATGACACGGAAAAACCAAATCAAAAACCGAAACAAATTGACCTCTTGAAATTGGCTAAAAAAGCTGGGGATGAAGATTATCTAAATCAGGCAAGTCTATTGCTTTTCATGCTCAATGGACAGGGCTACCTACAATTGCCATTTGGGGCATCGTCAGCTGACCCGATTTCCAACAAAAAGTTCCTCAATCTTTATTCACAAAAGATAGAGGAAATGTACATTCCAACCAACTCCGATACATTGGAGACGGAATTTAAGTACGCTAGTGTTGATATCTCTAAGACGTTAGCACCTTTTGGTCTTGAGATGTTTAGAAGTGCAACTAATGGTAAAGATTTTGATGATCGTAGTAAAACTCCAACTGGTAATCTGCCTGCTTTATACTACCTTTCAGCCAAGGACAGAAGTCTTAATATGGACAATACCAACTTTGCTAAAGAGCAAAAAGATGCCTACGAGGCGATTAAGACCAAACATGCGAGAATTTACAGTCTCCCAAATAAAGTCACCAACGAGGCTTGGGTTAATACCTTGCTACACTGGATGGCACCAGTGGGGCAAGATGCCTACGAGTTACCGGTTAGCGCCTTTAAGCCGACTAAGGAGGAAGGTAAAGTCAAGTCCTATCAAGAATTACAGAGCTGGAACGACAACCATATAAGGAAGAAATAGACAAGCAGTTCCTCTCTTAAAAAATGATAAGAATCCCAAGTTTATAAGCTTGGGATTTTAAGATTTTAAGAAAAGAGGCTAAATAGACTAATGTTAAGTCTCAGAGAAACCGTTAGTAAGTAACAAAATCTTGAGAGGGGCACTAGGGAAATGGGGTGCCTTTTTTGAATTGTGAGGAAAGAATGGATAAAAACAGGCGGGTATTAATAAACCTTTTAAGATTTTTAACTCTTGGCAAGCATTTTCAAATAGGGAATTTTGAGGGAAAACCGTACCTTTAACAAAAAGAAGGAGGCAATCGTCGGTTTAGGCAACCTTTTCAATAGCGAAGGACATATAGTCCGCCTTTATGTGATTTCTCTACTTTAAGTAAGGTGAAAATGAGAACATAAATAAAAATAATGATAATTATATGGCACCACTGAAGTTGCTAAGATTAAAATTATGATTAATCTGTATGAGTGGATTAGAAAAATAAGAAGCGGTAAAAGATGGTAAATTAAAGAAAAACTCAGTTATTTCCTGTATTTTACAGCTGTTAGGCAAGAATTAATGAGTAAAATCAAAGTAAAATGTCTGACAATTTGAGTTTTTTTAAAAAAGTTGTCTAAATCACTTGACTATGAATTGTCAGAATGTTAAAATGCAATTGAATCATGGATACGAGGATACAAATTCTCGAATGCATGTGACATATAACTAACTTTTTTAAAGAGGGAGACTTTATAATGAAAGACATTTTCAACAGACGCCAACGCTTTTCATTGCGTAAATATTCGTTTGGTGTCGCTTCAGTCTTGCTTGGGACAGCATTGTTTGCTGCTCACACCGCACAGGCTGAAGAGGTTGACGCAGCGTCAACGTCGTCTTCAGATTCTTCTGCAGCTGTAGGAGCTGAAGGCACTGCAGATCTGGTCAAAGAAACAGCAACTTCTGTTGCTCAATCAGATCCAACTGCTGCAGCTGCGGCTGAAGCCCCAACTTCAACGCTACCAATCTCAGTAGCTTCTGTTTCTGAAGCTCCAAAGGCTGAAGCAGCAACTTCTGAAGCAGCAAAAGAAGAAGCTTCTTCAAGCGCTAAATCAGAAGCAGCTAAACCTGCAGAAAACAAAGCTACATCAGAAGCAGCTAAACCAGCTCCTGCAGCTTCAACTGCAGCAGCACCTAGCGGTAAAGTTGAAACTGCGGCAGCAGCAACAACAGCTGCAGCAACACCAGCAGCAACAGCGGCTAACCGTACAACAGCAACAGTCGCTCCAGTAGCTGAAGAAACAGCAGCAGCTGAAACTGCGGCGACAGCAACAAGCGTTAAGCCAAATGTTACAGCACGTGGTTATTCACGTTTTTATTCTGTAGGATCAGCAGCAGATCGTAGTGCGACACTTGACCGTGCAGCAACTGATATGACTAACGGTGGAGCTTTGGCAACAAGAAGCAGTCGTCGTAACCGTCGTGCTTTGACAGACCATAATAACGAGCCAGTTGCTGTAACAACTTTCCTAAAAGACGGTGAAGTTGCTACACCTGAAATGACAGATCCAAATGGTGCAACTGTTTCATCACAAACAGTACCAGCTGGTTATCAAGCTAAAGAAGGTGACTTCTATACTTTTGCTATTTGGGATCTTACTAAGTTCAATGAACGTTATGGTACAAAATATTATGCGCGTGCCTATAAGAGATTTGATGACTCTACCGATACAACTGTTGAATTACTCGACAAAAATACTGGTAGTGTAGTTGAAACTAGAACGATTACCGCTTCTAGTGGCGTTCAAAAGTTCACGACTACTACGGCAGCGTCTAATAGCCAATTAACTTTCCAAGTAGATTATAAAGCTGGGACTGCTCCAAAAGGTAAAATAGCAGAACCATTTATTCAAAGTGGTTATGCAGTTGGAAAGAGTATCACAGACTTAGTAGCTGCTGGACACCAACTTACACCAGCTGAGCAAACGCTTTATACTGATGTTTATAATGCTCGTACTACAACTGATATTATCAACGTTGTTGAACCAGCTTACAATGGTCGTACGGTTACTGATTCAAACGCTAAAATACCAGTAACAATTAATAAAACAACTTACTATAAAGTAGTTGATAAAAACAGCCCAACATTTAATGCCAATAAAACAGATAAAACTGTTCAAGATTATAAAGAAACTGGTAATGAAGTTGAGTTAGCTCGATATACTCTTAAAGCTGAAGAAGGACAACGTTTCACAGCATCTGGCGAACGTCAATTTGATGGATACAAACTTTACCAAACTGCTGACGCAATGGATCAATCAGGTACTGTAAGTCGTCCTTACAAAGTTGGTACGAAATTCATGGATGCGGACCGTTACGGTATCAAACGTATCAAAGAGGTTGTTGGAGAAGACGGTTCAGTCGTTATTCGTGTTTACTTGCTTGATCCAAGACAACAAAGTAAACGTTCTGATGGTTCATTAAGTACCGATGGCTATATGTTGCTAGCAGAAACTAAGCCTATTAAACCAGGTGAATGGAATTCACAAGATTTAGTTTCTAAAAAATCACCTCTTAGAACAATTTCATATACTGAAACTAGTGAAAAAACAGGTGCAGTTACACAATATCCTAACGGTAAAGAAGTTACATTTGACTTCCAACACGCTTCTGGATATGCACCATATCATAGTGTATTCGTGCCATTCTTAGGAGATGGAATTGGACACGGTTCAGCTAACTCACAATTGGAACGTGGGGTAACTGGTATTGGTACCAACGTTGACTTGCTTAACACTTTGACACCGTATAAACAACCTGTTTACTACTACGTGAAGCAAGAACCAGTTGAAGTCACTCCAGAAGTTGAAAAACAATTGGCAGGACGTACCCTTGTAGATGGTGAATTCAGCTTTAAGATTAAGGAAAACTCTTCTGCACCTGGTGTGGAAGAAACTGTCACAAATAAAAATGGTAAGGCAACCTTCTCTAAATTAACATTTAATAAAGTAGGTACTTATACTTATACTATTACCGAATTACCAGGTGCAGATAAGGATGTCGACTACGATGCAATGACAGTTACTATGACTGTTGATGTAACGGAGAACGCTCAAGGTGATTTGCAAGCTAAAGTTAAATACAGTGGTACTGGTGGTTTTGCTTCAAGCGCAGATGACAAAGTCTTCAACAACTACGTTGTAGCTCCTGTTAAGACTAAATTCAACTTCTCTAAAGCTCTTGCAGGTCGTGCTCTTAAAGATGGTGAGTTCACTTTCCAATTGAAAGATGCCAACGGAACTGTTCTTCAAACGAAACCAAATAATGCTAGTGGTGTGATTGCCTTTGACGATTTGACATTCACAAATGCACAAGTTGGTACTCACAAGTACACTGTTGAAGAAGTTCGTGGTTCTGAAGCTGGCATGACTTATGACCCAATGAAAGCTGCAGTAACAATTACTGTTACTAAAGATGGTCATGTTCTTAAAGCTGTTAATACGCTTCCAGCAGATACTGAGTTCAACAATACTTTCACACCTGCTGCAACACAAGCTCAATTCCGCTTCACAAAACGTTTGGAAGGTAAGACTCTTGAAGCTAATGCCTTCACATTCGAATTGCTTGAAAACGGTAATGTCATCCAAACTAAACAAAACGCAGCTGATGGTTCAATCCAATTTGATGCTATCCCATATGCGACTGTAGGTACTCACACTTACACTGTACGTGAAAAAGCTGGAACAGATACAAACATTGATTACGATCCAATGAACGCAGTTGTAACTGTAAATGTCACAAAAGATGCTCAAACAGGTCTTTTGAACGCTGCTGTTACAATGCCAGCTGACACTGAGTTCAACAACTTTGCTGTTGCACCAGTTAAGACTAAATTCGACTTCAGAAAGGCTCTTGCAGGTCGTGCCCTTAAAGATGGTGAGTTCAGCTTCGTATTAAAAGATGCCAACGGAACTGTTCTTCAAACGAAGACTAACAATGCTAGTGGTGTGATTGCCTTTGACGATTTGACATTCACAAATGCGCAAGTTGGTACTCACAAGTACACTGTTGAAGAAGTTCAAGGCTCTGAAGCTGGTATTCAATATGACACAATGAAAGCTGAAGTAACAATCACTGTTACTAAAGATGGTCATGTTCTTAAAGCTGTTAACACGCTTCCAGCCGATAAAGAATTCAACAATACATTCACTTCATCTCCAACACAAGCACAATTCCGCTTCACAAAACGTTTGGAAGGTAAGACTCTTGAAGCCAACGCTTTCACATTCGAATTGCTTGAAAACGGCAATGTCATCCAAACTAAGAAGAATGCGGCTGATGGTTCAATCCAATTTGATCCAATCTCATATGCAACTGTAGGTACACACACTTACACTGTACGTGAAGTAGCTGGAACAGATACAAACATTGATTACGATTCAATGAACGCAGTTGTGACTGTCAATGTCACAAAAGACGCTCAAACAGGTCTTTTGAACGCTGCGGTTACAATGCCAGCTGATACTGAATTCAACAACTATGTTGTCGCTCCAGTTGTGACTAAGTTCGACTTTACTAAGAAATTGGCAGGTCGTGAACTTAAAGCAGGTGAATTCAGCTTCGTATTGAAAGATTCTACAGGTGCAGTAGTTGAAACAGTTAAGAATGATGCTGCTGGTAATGTTTCATTCTCTAACTTGTCATTCGACAACACTAAAGTAGGTACTCACACTTATACAGTAGAAGAAGTTATCCCAGCCAACAAAGAGTTTGGTATGACTTACGATAAGATGAAAGCTACTGTTACAGTTGAAGTTGCTAAGAACGGTCATTCATTGACTACAGTTACAAACGTATCTTCAACTGGTGGGGTTGATGCCAACGGTAATGCTACTGACGGTACTGCCGATAAAGAATTCAACAACAAAGTAACACCACCAACTCCTCCTGAATTCCAACCAGAAAAATTCGTTGTAAGTAAAGAAAAATATGATATCACTGGTCATAAATTGACTGATGATGACGATGATGTACCTGGTAACGAGTACACAGCAACAAATGAAAATCCATATCTTGATGGTGTTGCCAACAACGAACCAGAAAACTTGAATACTAAGACTGTTAAACGCGGTTCTAAATTGGTATACCAAGTATGGCTTGATACTACTAAATTCACAGAAGCTAACAACGTTCAATACGTTGGTGTATCAGATACATACGATGCTGATAAATTGACAGTTAACGCTACTGACATCAAGGCTTACGATTCAGTAACTGGTGCAGATGTTACTAACAAGTTCGACATCAAAGTTGAAAATGGTACAATCACTGCAACTTCTAAAGATGAATTTATCAAAGATAAAGTAAACAACCCAGTTATCGATACTACTAAGTTCGAATTTGGTCGTTACTATAAATTTGATATTCCAGCAACTGTTAAAGAATCTGTTAAAGCTGGTGCTGATATTGAAAATACAGCCAACCAAACAGTTCACGTTTACAACCCAGTAAGCAAGACAGTTGAAACACCACACAAACCAACACAAAAACGTGTTAACAGTGTTCCAGTTCCACTTGACCTTAACTTCACTAAGACTCTTGCTGGACGTACACTTCAAGCTAACGAATTCGAATTCATCTTGAAGAAAGATGGTACAGAAGTTGAACGTGCTCATAATGATGCGAGTGGTAAAGTAAACTTCAAGACACTTGAGTTTGGTCGTGATGATCTTGGTAAGACATACAACTACACTGTAGAAGAAGTTCGTGGTACTGATAGCACAGTTACTTACGACCCAATGGTTGCGACTGTGAAAGTTGTGGTTTCTCACGACGGTACAGCTAAAGCAATCGTAGCAACTGTTACAGATGCTGCTGATAAAGAATTTAACAATACCGTAACACCTCCAACAGAACCTAAGTTCCAACCAGAGAAATACGTTGTTTCTAAAGCGAAATTCGATATCACAGGTACTAAGCTCGTTGATGACGATTCTGAGTTGACAGATAAATATGGTGAAACAAATACTAACCCATATGTCGATACAACTGCCAACAACGAAGCTGAAAACTTAAATACTAAGTCAGTTGAACGTGGCTCTAAACTTTACTACCAAGTATGGTTGGATACAACTAAGTTTGACGCAAATAACAAAGAAAACATCCAAACAGTTGGTATCTCAGATGACTTTGACGAAACTAAGTTGAATGTTACTGCATCTGACATCAAGGTTTACGATTCAGTTACTGGTGCAGACGTTACTAACAAGTTCGATATCGCTATTAATAACGGTATTGTAACAGCTAACCTTAAAGCAGGCTTCACTAAGTCACTTGGCGATGCTGAAAATACTCAAGTAATTGATACTACTAAATTCGAATTTGGACGCTACTATAAATTTGATATCCCAGCAACAGTTAAAGACGATGTCGTAGCTGGTGCTGATATTGAAAATAAAGCAGCTCAAGTTGTTAACTATTATGACGCAACTCATAAATCTGTAACACCAAAAGAAAAACCAACTGAAAAACGTGTTAACAGTGTTCCGATCTCAGTAGAATTCAACTTCACTAAGAAATTGGAAGGCCGTGCGCTTAAAGCTGGCGAATTTACATTCGAGTTGAAAGACAGCGACAATGTTGTTATCGCAACTACAACCAACGATGCAGATGGTAACTTCAAGTTCGTACCAGTTGATTACACAAACAAAGCTGGTGAAACAGTCACAGCCCTTAAATATAAGAAGGGTCAAGAAGGTACTTACACTTACACTGTAACAGAGGTTAAGGGTACAGACTCAACAGTCACATACGACCCAATGGCTGCAGTTGTAACTGTTAAAGTAAGTCACGATGGTACTGCGAAAGCATTGATCACAAACGTGACAGATCCTGCCGATAAAGAATTCAACAACCGTGTAACTCCACCAACAGAACCTAAGTTCCAACCAGAGAAATACGTTGTATCTAAAGCTAAATTCGATATCACAGGTACTAAGCTCGTTGATGACGATTCTGAATTGACAGATAAATATGGTGAAACAAACGCAAATCCATATGTCGATAACACTAACAACAACGAAGCTGAAAACTTGAATACTAAGACAGTTGAACGTGGCTCTAAACTTTACTACCAAGTATGGTTGGATACAACTAAGTTTGATGCAAACAACAAAGATAACATCCAAACAGTAGGTATCACAGATAACTACGACAAGGATAAATTGACTGTTACTGCTTCAGACATCAAGGTTTACGATTCAGTCACTGGCGCAGACGTAACTAACAAGTTCGATATTTCTGATAACAACGGTGTTCTTACAGCCAACCTTAAAGCAGGCTTCACTAAGTCACTTGGCGACGCTGAAAACACTCAAATCATTGATACTACTAAGTTCGAATTTGGACGTTACTATAAATTTGATATCCCAGCAACAGTTAAAGACGATGTCGCAGCTGGTGCCGATATTGAAAACAAAGCAGCTCAAGTTGTTAACTACTACAACCCAGTAAGTAAGACAGTTGAAAAACCAAACAAACCAACTGAAAAACGTGTCAACAGTGTTCCAATCTCAGTAGAATTCAACTTCACTAAGAAATTGGAAGGCCGTGCGCTTAAAGCTGGCGAATTTACATTCGAGTTGAAAGACAGCGACAATGTTGTTATCGCAACTACAACCAACGATGCAGATGGTAACTTCAAGTTCGTACCAGTTGATTACACAAACAAAGCTGGTGAAACAGTCACAGCCCTTAAATATAAGAAGGGTCAAGAAGGTACTTACACTTACACTGTAACAGAGGTTAAGGGTACAGACTCAACAGTCACATACGACCCAATGGCTGCAGTTGTAACTGTTAAAGTAAGTCACGATGGTACTGCGAAAGCATTGATCACAAACGTGACAGATCCTGCCGATAAAGAATTCAACAACCGTGTAACTCCACCAACAGAACCTAAGTTCCAACCAGAGAAATACGTTGTATCTAAAGCTAAATTCGATATCACAGGTACTAAGCTCGTTGATGACGATTCTGAATTGACAGATAAATATGGTGAAACAAACGCAAATCCATATGTCGATAACACTAACAACAACGAAGCTGAAAACTTGAATACTAAGACAGTTGAACGTGGCTCTAAACTTTACTACCAAGTATGGTTGGATACAACTAAGTTTGATGCAAACAACAAAGATAACATCCAAACAGTAGGTATCACAGATAACTACGACAAGGATAAATTGACTGTTAATGCTTCAGAAATCAAGGCTTACGATTCAGTAACAGGTGCGGATGTTACATCTAAATTCGATATCTCAATCGCTAACGGTGTCATTACAGCTAACTTGAAAGATGGCTTCACTAAGTCACTTGGCGACGCTGAAAACACTCAAATCATTGATACAACTAAGTTCGAATTTGGACGTTACTATAAATTTGATATCCCAGCAACAGTTAAAGACGATGTCAAAGCGGGTGCTGATATTGAAAATAAAGCAGCACAAGTTGTTAACTACTACAACCCAGTAAGCAAGACAGTTGAAAAACCAAACAAACCAACTGAAAAACGTGTTAACAGTGTTCCAGTTCCACTTGATCTTAAATTCACGAAAGCTCTTGAAGGTCGTCAATTGAAAGATCAAGAATTCACATTCGTTCTTAAGAAAGATGGCAACGTTGTCGAAACAGTTAAGAATGATGCGACTGGTAAGGTTAACTTCACTCAACTTAAGTTTGGTAAAGATGATCTTGGTAAGACTTACAACTACACTGTAGAAGAAGTTCGTGGTACTGATAGCACCGTTTCTTACGACCCAATGGTTGCGACTGTTAAAGTTGTGGTTTCTCACGACGGTACAGCTAAAGCAATCGTAGCGAATGTAACAGATGCTGCTGATAAAGAGTTCAACAACCGTGTAACTCCACCAGATGAACCTAAGTTCCAACCAGAGAAGTATGTATTGAATGCAGAGAAATTCTCAATCACTGATAACAAACTTCTTGACGATGATTCTGAATTGACAGATAAATATGGTGAAACAAATACAAACCCATATGTCGATAATACAAACAACAACGAAGCTGAAAACATCAATACGAAGACTGTTAACCGTGGCGACAAGTTGGTTTACCAAGTATGGTTGGATACAACTAAATTTGACGCTAACAACAAGGATAACATCCAAACAGTTGGTATCTCTGATGACTTCGACGAAACTAAGTTGGAACTTGATGCTACTAAGATTAAAGCGTATGACTCTGTAACAGGAGATGATGTAACAGATAAATTCGATATCACTGTTAACAATGGTGTGATTACAGCTAACCTTAAAGCCGGCTTCACTAAGTCACTTGGCGACGCTGAAAATACTCAAATCATTGATACAACTAAGTTCGCATTTGGACGTTACTACAAGTTCGACATCCCAACAACAGTTAAAGCTGACGTTAAAGGCGGAGTAGATATTGAAAATACAGCGGCTCAAGTTGTTAATTACTACAACCCAACAACTAAGAAAGTTGAAAAACCAAGCAAACCAACTGAAAAACGTGTTAACAACGTTCCAGTTGACGTGTCATTCAACTTCACTAAACGTTTGGAAGGTCGTGAACTTAAGGCTAACGAATTCAGCTTCGTACTTAAAGATTCAACAGGTAAAGTTGTTCAAACAGTAAGCAATGATGCAGCTGGTAACGTTTCATTCGCACCACTCAGCTTCAAGAAGGGTGAAGAAGGCGTTCACAACTACACTGTAGAAGAAGTTAAGGGAACAGACGCAACTGTCGCTTACGATACAATGAAAGCTAATGTTGCGATCACCGTTAAACACGACGGAACTGCTAAACTTCTCGTAGCAACTGTAGGTGCAATCGCTGACAAAGAGTTCAACAACCGTGTAACTCCACCAGAAGAACCTAAGTTCAACCCTGAAAAATATGTTGTTTCTGAAGCGAAATTTGACGTAACAGGTACTAAACTCGTTGACGATGATAAAGAATTGGCTAACAAGGTTGCAGATACAAACGCTAACCCATACGCTGATGATGCATCAAACAACGAATTGGAAAACTTGAATACTAAGTCAGTTAAACGTGGCCAAAAACTTTACTACCAAGTATGGTTGGACACTACTCAATTTGATGCTAACAACAAGGATAACATCCAAACAGTTGGTATCACAGATGACTTCGATGAAACTAAGTTGACTGTGAATGCATCAGAAATCAAAGCTTACGATTCAGTAACAGGTGCTGATGTTACATCTAAATTTGACATCTCAATCGCTAACGGTGTAATCACAGCTAACCTTAAAGATGGCTTCACGAAGTCACTTGGGGACGCTGAAAATACTCAAATCATTGATACAACTAAATTCGAGTTTGGACGTTACTATAAATTTGATATTCCTGCAACAGTTAAAGCTGATGTACCTGGTGGTTCAGACATCGAAAATACAGCAGCCCAAGTTGTTAACTACTACAACCCAACAACTAAGAAGGTTGAAAAACCAAACAAACCAACTGAAAAACGTGTAAATAGTGTTCCAGTTGACATCGAATTCAACTTCACTAAACGTTTGGAAGGCCGTGAGCTTAAAGCCAACGAATTCAACTTCGTGCTTAAAGATGCTTCAGGTAAAGTTCTTGAAACAGTAAGCAATGACGCAGCTGGTAACGTTAAATTCTCTAAACTTGAGTTCAAGAAGGGTCAAGAAGGCGTTCATAACTACACTGTAGAAGAAGTTAAGGGTACAGATTCAACTGTTACATACGATACAATGAAAGCGAATGTAACAGTAACCGTTTCACATGACGGAACTGCTAAACTTCTCGTAGCGAAAGTTGGCGAAATCGCTGATAAAGAGTTCAACAACACTGTTCGTCCTCCAGAAGAACCTAAGTTTAAACCAGAGAAATACGTTCTTAGCAAAGATAATGGTAAGTTTGATATCACTGGTACTAAGCTTGTTGATGATGATAAAGAGTTGAAAGATAAGTATGCAGAAACAAATGCAAACCCTTATGCTGATGATCCATCAAACAACGAAGTAGAAAACATCAATACTAAAGCTGTTAAACGTGGCGATATTATCAACTACCAAGTATGGCTTGATACAAATCAATTTGATGCAGACAACAAGGATAACATCCAAACTGTTGGTATCACTGATGATTACGATGAAGCTAAATTGGATGTAGTTGCATCAGAAATCAAGGCTTATGATGGTAAGACTGGTGCAGATGTAACAGATAAATTCGATATCACAGTTAATAACGGTGTGATTACAGCTAACCTTAAAGATGGCTTCACTAAGTCACTTGGCGATGCTGAAAACACTCAAATCATTGACACTACTAAGTTTGAATTTGGACGTTACTACAAGTTTGTCATCCCAGCTAAAGTAAGCAGTGGTGCATTTGATGGTGCTGAAATTGTAAATACAGCAGCTCAGCTCGTTCACTACTACAACCCAACAACTAAGAAAGTTGAAACACCTAAGGTACCAACTGAAAAACGTGTCAACAATGTTCCAACAGCTATTGAGTTGGTATTTGGTAAGACACTTAACGGACGTCAGTTGAAAGATAAAGAATTCAGCTTCGTACTTAAAGATTCAGAAGGTAAAGAAATTGAAACTGTTAAGAACGATGCAGAAGGTAAGGTTAAGTTCGATACTATCAATTATGCTAAGGCAGATATTGGTAAGACATTCAACTACACTGTAGAAGAAGTTCAAGGAACTGATAAGACAGTTACTTACGACCCAATGAAAGTCAATGTTACTGTTTCAGTTATCCAACCTTCACCAGGTGCTCAATTAACAACAGTCGTTTCTTACGCTACAGTAGGTGGAGATGCTTACGGTGCAGACGATCGTGTCTTTGATAACGAGGTTAACCCTAACTTCAAACCTGAAAAATATGTTGTTTCAGAACCAAGCTTCGACATCATTGGTAACAAACTTGCCGATGACGATGATTCAGCTGATAAAGTTGAAATCCAAAACTTGAATGGTAAGACCCTCAAACGTGGTCAAAAGATCTACTATCAAGTATGGCTTGACACTCGTGACTTCACAGCGGAAAGCAATCTTCAAACTGTAGGTATCACTGATGACTACGAAGAAGCTAAGCTTGACATCAATCCTGCTGAAATCAAAGTTTACGATGGTAAGACTGGTGCAGATGTTACTGACAAGTTCGATATCAAGGTTGAAAACGGTGTTATCAGTGCTTCATCTAAAGCAAGCTTGACTAAACCTATCAGCGATAAAGATGCAACTCCAGTTATCGATACAACTAAATTCGAGTTTGGTCGTTACTATAAATTTGATATCCCAGCAACTGTTAAGGATATTAAAGAAAACGACGGTGTTGATATTGAAAATACAGCAAACCAAACTATCCATCGATACAACCCTTACAATAAGAAAGTTACAACTCCTAACAAACCAACTCAAACACGTGAAAACAACGTTCCAGTTTCATTCGAGTTCGACTATACTAAACGACTTGAAGGACGTGAGTTGACTGCAGGTGAGTTCAGCTTCGTATTGAAAGATCAAGACAACAAGGTTCTTCAAACAGTAACCAACGATAAAGATGGTCACATCAAGTTTGAAAAACTCTTGTTCAGCAAAGCAGATCTTGGTAAGACATTCACTTACACTGTGGAAGAAGTACCAGGTAAAGATACTACTGTATCTTACGATGGAATGGTAGCTAAAGTAACTGTTGAAGTTACTAAAGAAGGTAAAGTTCTTAAGACTGTTGCTAACTACTCTGCAAATGGCGGTAACGCTTCTGGCGCTAACGACAAAGAGTTTAACAACAAAGTTCGTCCACCAGAAAAACCTAAGTTCCAACCAGAAAAATATGTTGTTTCTGAAGCGAAATTCGATATCACAGGTACTAAGCTCGTTGATGATGACAAAGAATTGGCTAACAAGGTTGCAGATACAAATGCTAACCCTTACGCTGATGACGCATCTAACAACGAATTGGAAAACTTGAATACTAAGTCAGTTAAACGTGGTGAAAAGATTTACTACCAAGTATGGCTTGACACTACTCAATTTGACGCCAACAACAAGGATAACATCCAAACAGTTGGTGTATCAGATGACTACGATGAAACTAAGTTGACTGTGAATGCTTCAGAAATCAAGGCTTACGACTCAGTAACTGGTAAAGATGTTACAGATAAATTCGATATTTCAATCGAAGGTGGTAAGATTGTTGCTAACCTTAAAGATGGCTTCACTAAGTCACTTGGCGATGCTGAAAATACTCAAGTTATCGACACTACTAAGTTCGCCTTTGGACGTTACTATAAATTTGATATTCCTGCAACAGTGAACGCAAACGTTCCTGGCGGTGTGGATATTGAAAATACAGCAGATCAAGTTGTTCACTACTATGATCCAACTCATAAATCTGTTGAAAAACCAAACAAACCAACTGAAAAACGTGTTAACAGTGTTCCAGTTGAAGTCGGATTCAACTTCACTAAACGTTTGGAAGGTCGTGAACTTAAAGCTAACGAATTCACATTCGAGTTGAAGGATGCAGCAGGTAAAGTTGTTGAAACTGTTAAGAATGATGCAGCTGGTAACGTTAAATTCTCTAAACTTGAATTCAAGAAAGGCCAAGAAGGCGTTCACAAGTACACAGTAGAAGAAGTCAAAGGAACTGATGCGACTGTTACATACGATACAATGAAAGCGAATGTAACAATCACTGTTTCTCATGATGGTACTGCTAAAGCTCTTGTAGCAACTGTTGGTGAAATTGCTGATAAAGAATTCAACAATGCTGTTCGTCCACCAGAAAAACCTAAGTTCCAACCAGAAAAATATGTTGTTTCTGAAGCGAAATTCGACGTAACAGGTACTAAACTCGTTGATGATGATAAAGAATTGGCTAATAAGGTTGCAGATACAAATACCAACCCTTACGCTGATGATGCATCAAACAACGAAGCTGAAAACTTGAATACTAAGTCAGTGAAACCTGGTCAAAAACTTTACTACCAAGTATGGCTTGATACAACTCAATTTGACGCTAACAACAAGGATCATATCCAAACTGTTGGTATCACTGATGACTACGATGAAACTAAGTTGGATGTCGATGCATCAGCAATCAAGGCTTACGATTCAGTATCAGGTGCGGATGTAACTTCTAAGTTTGACATTAAGGTTGAAAATGGTGTTGTTACAGCTAACCTTAAAGATGGCTTCACTAAGTCACTTGGCGATGCTGAAAACACTCAAGTTATCGACACTACTAAGTTCGAGTTTGGTCGCTACTATAAATTTGATATTCCTGCAACAGTTAAGAAAGATATTAAAGCTGGTGCTGATATCGAAAATACAGCAGCTCAAGTTGTTAACTACTACAACCCAACAACTAAGAAAGTTGAAAAACCAAACGTACCAACTGAAAAACGTGTTAACAGTGTTCCAATTTCAGTAGAATTCAACTTCACTAAACGTTTGGAAGGCCGTGAGCTTAAAGCTAACGAATTCAGCTTCGTGCTTAAAGATTCAGAAGGTAAGACTCTTGAAACTGTAAGCAATGATGCTAAAGGTAACGTTAAATTCTCACCTATTGAGTACAAGAAAGGCCAAGAAGGCACTTACAAGTACACAGTAGAAGAAGTTAAAGGTACTGACGGTACTGTTCAATACGACGGTATGAAAGCTCTTGTCACTGTTGAAGTATCACATGATGGTAAAGCGAAAGCTCTTATCACTAAGGTTACTGACCCAGCAGATAAAGAATTCAACAATACTGTTCGTCCACCAGAAAAACCTAAGTTCCAACCAGAGAAATATGTTGTTTCTAAAGAAAAATTCGATATCACTGGTATGAAACTTGTTGATGATGATGCTGAGTTGAAAGATAAAGTAGGCGATACTAATAAAGATCCTTACGCTGACAGCACAGCTAATAACGAAGCTGAAAACCTTAATACTAAGACACTCAAGAAAGGTGATAAGTTTGTATACCAAGTATGGCTTGATACAAACAACTTCACTGACGCTCAAAATATCCAATCTGTTGGTGTTACAGATAAATATGACAGCGAAAACTTGAACATCAATGTCGCAGATATTAAAGCATACGACTCTGTAACAGGAGAAGATGTGACAGCTAAGTTTGACATCAAGGTTGAAAATGGTGTAATCACTGCAACATCTAAGTCTGACCTTACTAAGTCACTCGGTGATGCAGAAAATACTCAAGTGATCGATACTGCTAAATTGGCATTCGGACGCTACTACAAGTTCGATATTCCTGCAACTATCAAAGGCACTGCTAAAGATGGTGTAGACATCGAAAATACTGCGTCACAAATCGTTCACCAATACGACCCAACTAAGAAATCTGTTGAAAAACCAGAAAAACCAACAGAAAAACGTGTAGTCAATATCCCAACTAAGGTTGAATTTGAATTCACTAAGAAACTTGAAGGTCGTCAACTTAAAGCTGGTGAGTTTAGCTTCGTACTTAAAGATAGCAAGGGTAATGTGATTGAAACTGTAAGCAATGATGCTAACGGTAAGATCAAGTTCTCAGCTCTTGAGTACAAACGTGGTGAAGAAGGTACTCACGTCTACACAGTAGAAGAAGTACAAGGTAATGATTCAACTGTTACCTACGATAAGATGGTTGCTACAGTCGTTGTTTCTGTATCTAAAGACGGTAAAGTCTTGACAGCAACTTCTCAATTGCCAGAAGATACTGAGTTCAACAATATTGTGACACCACCAACTCCTCCAACACCACCAACACCACCAACACCACCGACTCCTCCAACACCACCAACGCCACCAACACCACCAACTCCTCCAACACCAGTGGTTCCACCAGTGACACCACCAACTACACCAGAAGCTCCTAAAGGACCAGCTCTCCCTGAAACAGGTGATGATGCGTCTATGGCAGCTATGGCTCTCGGAGGAATCCTTGCGGCAGCTGGACTTGGTTTGGCAGGAAAACGCAAAAAAGAAGACTAAAATAGTAAAAAGGTCAAAACCCTCATTATAGTTAGTTAGACTATTTCAGTTTTCGAAAAAGAGACTCATCCCGAAAGGGGTGGGTCTCTTTTGTGTTGTTCAAAGTGATGAATACCGGCTCTTTGTCAACTGTAGTGGGTGACGAAAAGCTAACATCTAGAGAGAACCTGATAGGTTTTCTCTTTTTGTGTGTTCAGAGTGATGAAGACACTCTCCTTAAAGTTGATAAAGTTTTTAGACCAAATTCCAACCGTTTGATGTTTTTGATCAACTTATTAGTCGCTTCAAGTTTCGCGATTTGAATAGTCTGTTTCTAGCGTATTTTTGATGTATTGTTTGTATCTAAGAAAAGTTCTAAAGACAGTTTGAAAGTAGTGATTGACCTTGTTAATATTTTCCGCTATGAGTTCAAAGAACTCATCTACTTTCTTCTCCTGAAAGTGAAATAGTAAGAGTTGGTAAAGATTATAGTAGTCGCAGAGTTCCTCTGAGAAATTCAGTGTCTTTTCAATGACTTTATGTGGTTCTAAAGTTTGACGGAAGGTCTTTGAGTAAAAAGGGGTGAGAGATAACTTACGGCAGTCCTCTTGGAAGAGTCTCCAGTGATTTTTCAAGGTTCGATAGGGTAGTGATTTCTTGATGAAATGATTTATAATCGCAATTCTAGTCTTAAAAATAGTGGCTCTATAATCTCTATAGCAGTTTTATCTATTACAGACATTATAGATTAATTTTTAATTATTCAGTCAGAAACAAAGTTTTATGGAAGAAAGAAATTATTAAAAATACTGATATATTTTCAATTTAATTACATTAATAAATCTAAAAATTTGTATATTTATGCTTGGTTATTAGTTTTATTATGAGTGTACCTATAAATATTGAAGATGTAAAAGGTAAGAATTATTCTATGATTCGAAAATTGTAAGATTTTTAAAAAGTAATATATGTTGATGTTGTAAGATGTTATAAATGCTTTAAATACAATGATTAATTTATATTTTGAATTATATATGTAAAGTTGTATAGGTTCTGTATAAAAAGAAGGTGTTAGAAAATAATACTTTGAAAAGAATAATGCTTAAGTTATTTTAAAAAAATAGGAAAAACTAATTTTATAATGGTAAAATATTGATTCAATTCTAATTATATGATATATTTGACGTTAGGGAAATTCAATTTAAATTATTTTTAGAAGAGACAAGAGTAATCAAAATCTAATGATTGCTTGTCTAGGAGGAAAGATGGGTAAAGATATCTTTAGTAAGAAGAGTCGTTTCTCGATTCGTAAATTGAATATTGGAGTCTGCTCGGTCTTGCTTGGTACTTTGATCATGATTGGTCACACAGCTCAAGCGGATGAAACGACATCTGATGGAGCAACAGTTGCAGCTACAGCTGTAAGTGCAAGTCAAGGTGAAGGAGTCGCAGCTACAACTTCGCCAACTACAGCACCAGAAAGTGTCTCAACTACTACGGTAACACCAGCTGCCACTGAAACAGTCGCAGCGACGTCGGCTGCACCTACAACATCAGTTGCACCAAGTGCAGCAGTAAGTTCGGAAGCGCCAGCTTCAACAAGTGTTGCAAGTTCAGCGCCGGCGAATTCAGTAGCGACATCAACAAGTCCAGTAGTTGCTTCAGAAGTTACAGGCTCAACAAATGTATCAACCGCAAAACCAGCAACTGCATCTGAGGCATCTCGTTCAGTCACAGCTTCTACAACACCATCAACTACAGCAAGCTCAGAGAGCGCTATCACAAATAATATTAGTGCGTCAGAAACTGCAAATGCGCCTCGTGTACGTAGTCGTCGAAGTATCGCACAAGGAGCAACACGTTCAGCATCAACTGGAACACGTGCGTCAGATGGTGCACAAAACCTTGATTATTCAAATAAAGAAGATGTCGAAGGTTATGTTAAGATTAACTACGAAGTAGACAAGGCTAATAATGTTGTCCATTGGACAGTTCTTGATAACCCAGGTCGTAAAGGAAATGCAGCCAGTGGTTATGTTTACTTTACGATCCCTAAAGATTCTGTTGGCGCACCCACAAACTGGCAAGTTGTTCAAACTGACAAAAATGGAAAAGTAGTCAATACGCGTAATTACTGGAAGGATAATGATGGATCATACTTGATGGGTCAAAATGGTAGAATGGATACCTATACAGGCTCTGAAATGACTCAACGTTTGACCCAACTTTACAAAGATATAAAAAATCCAGCAATTCAAGGAAATGAAGCAGCGGTAGCGGCTCAAACAGCAGAACGTTCACAAGCTTTGTATACGATGACAGCGGATAATAATGCAATTCGTAATGTTATGTGGACGATTACATTTGACACACCGATCGTAGATAAATCTAAGCCACTTGACTATGTTGCAGGTATGCAAGGAACAGGAGTTATTGGCGGAAGAACGAATATTATGACTGGTTATGCGGATAACTTCATTGATAATGAAAGTTCAAAATTCCAAGCAGTAGCAGTCAAAGAAAAGTATACTGCAAAAGTTGGTGGAAGTTTTGATGCTACTCCGGCTAATTATGTAACCAATAAAGCTGGAACACCAGAATTCCCAAATAACTATCGTGGTGCAACAACATTTGCATGGAAAGACGGCCAAGCTCCAACTGCTACACAAGCAGGTACTTATACAAAAACCGTAGTGGTTACTTACCCAGCTCATTATAATCAAGCTCCACAAGAAGTGACCATTACTTTTGAAGTTCAAGGTGAAACACCAAAACCAGTTGCACCAGCAAGTCAGGTTCCAGAAATTACTTCAAATCTTAATGGTAAAGCAAGTACACCAGCTGATGTGACTGTAAATGCAACAGCAGGCTCAACTGTAAAACTTTATAATAATGATGGCGTTGTGATCGGTGAAGCAGTAGCAAACGACCAAGGTGTAGCCACTGTTCACCCTACAAACAGCCTTCCAGAAGGAGAAATTACAGCTACCTCAACACCAGCAGGTGGAAGTGAGTCAGCTAAGAGTGCACCGATTACAGTTACAAAAACACAGTTGACCTATGTAGGTGGAGGAGTTAGTGGTGATAACTACACTCAACTTTTGGTTACCGAGTCACATCTTACAGTTTACCCAGGTGATTCTGTCAATGTAACAATTCAAGCAGCAGGATCACCGTCAGTTGAAAAATTTTGGATTCCTAATAATCCTTATTTGGCAAAAGGACTAGCATATACGAATGATTCTAATGGTGGTTTCCTGGATACAGCTGGCTCAAATACTTATAGACAGCGTAAGGCATACTATCGTGGTAATGTTGATATGACGCAGTCTGCAGGTAGTTCCACTGCTACCTATGCTGTTAGAAATAAAAATGGTAAAGTAGTAACGAGAAATCTTACAATTACCGTTCTTGAGACAGCTAAGAAGTATGAGCCAACTCCTGGAGGAGCAAAAGTAGAAGTTGCTGATCCTAATAATATAAGTGCAACTGAGAAGGCAGCTATTGAAAAAACGGTTGGAGACGCGAATACTGCGCTTCCACAAGGAACAACATACGTTGCGGATGAAAAGGGTAATGTTACTATTACTTATCCTGATAAATCAGTAGATAAAATTGCTGCTGCATACTTAGTTACACCTGCAAAAGACACCACAGCTCCAGCGAAACCAGTTGTCGCTACAGACCTCACAGGCAAAGCAGGCACTAAGCCATCAGTAGAAGTAACTGCAGAACCAGGCTCAACTGTTGCTCTTTACGATAAAGACGGTAATAAGATTGGTGAAGGAACGGCTGCTAGCAATGGTAAAGTAACCATCACGCCAACAGTTGATATTCCAGTAGGTAATGTAACAGCTAAAGCAACTGACCCATCAGGAAACACATCAGACGCAAGTGATCCTAAAGTAGCGACAGATACCACAGCCCCAGCGAAACCAGTAGTGAACACAGACCTCACAGGTAAAGCAGGCACTAAGCCATCAGTTGAAGTAAGCGCAGAACCAGGCTCAACTGTTGCCCTTTACGATAAAGACGGTAATAAGATTGGTGAAGGAACGGCTGCTAGCAATGGTAAAGTAACCATCACGCCAACAGT
>CAKQDX010000002.1 GCA_934229725.1 uncultured Streptococcus sp. | reverse complement strand
AAAGTTCGAGATTGGTTGTCTTTGAATCTAAATATTTTGTTCCTAATTATAGAGAAAGGATTTGAACCCGCCCTAAGCTCTGGGCAAAAAAGATAAAGGCGCCTAGGTGCTGATGCACCAGCGTTGCCTTTCCTATTTTTGCTGAGAGCTCTTAACGGGCTTGGTATCATAATTATGCTAGTTAGTTATAAATGGTTAAAAGAGTTGGTTGATGTGGATGTTACCACTGCTGAACTCGCTGAAAAAATGTCAACGACAGGTATTGAAGTGGAAGGTGTTGAAACACCTGATGAGGGCTTGTCAAAATTGGTTGTTGGTCATATCTTGTCATGTGAAGATGTGCCTGAAACCCACTTACACTTGTGCCAAGTTGATACAGGAGATGCTGAAGGTCCACGTCAAATTGTTTGTGGCGCTCCAAATGTTACTGCTGGAATCAAGGTCATTGTTGCCATTCCTGGTGCTCGTATCGCAGACAACTACAAA
Source organism: uncultured Streptococcus sp. (assembly GCA_934229725.1). GTDB lineage: Bacteria > Bacillota > Bacilli > Lactobacillales > Streptococcaceae > Streptococcus. Next base: position 167,354 of record CAKQDX010000002.1, on the reverse strand, counting down.
ATCAAAAAAGGTAAAATTCGTGGCATGGAATCTCTCGGTATGATCTGTTCTTTGGCTGAACTTGGTCTTCCAGATAGTATTATTCCTAAAGAATTTGCGGATGGTATCCAAATTTTGCCAGAAGATGCCGTACCTGGAGATAGCATTTTCCCATATCTTGACCTTGATGATGAAATCATCGAATTGTCAATCACGCCTAACCGTGCGGATGCCCTTTCTATGCGTGGTGTCGCTCATGAAGTTGCAGCAATCTACGGAAAATCTGTTCACTTCCCAGAAAAAACGGTCACTGAAGACAGCAAACCAGCTTCTGATAAGATTTCAGTAGCTATCGAAAGCGATAAGGTGGCTACTTATGCTAGCCGTGTGGTTGAGAATGTCACTGTTCAACCAAGTCCACAATGGTTGCAAAACCTTCTCATGAATGCTGGTATTCGTCCAATCAACAACGTGGTGGACGTGACAAACTATGTTCTTCTCTACTTTGGACAACCTATGCACGCCTTCGATTTGGACAAATTTGAAGACTCACGTATCGTTGCCCGTGATGCTCGTGACGGTGAAAAATTGGTCACTCTTGATGGTGAAGAACGTGAATTGACTGCTGAAGATATTGTTATCACAGTAGCTGACAAACCGGTAGCTCTTGCAGGTGTTATGGGTGGCGCTTCAACTGAAATTGATAACAACTCTGAAAACGTTGTTCTCGAAGCTGCTGTTTTTGATGGAAAATCAGTTCGTAAGACAAGTAGCCGTCTCAACCTTCGTTCAGAATCATCATCACGCTTTGAAAAAGGTGTCAATAACGATACTGTCCTTGAAGCCCTTGATTTTGCAGCAGCTATGTTGCAAGAATTGGCAAATGGTACTGTTCTTGCAGGCCGTGTTCAAGCAGGTTCAGTCGACACAGAGCCAGTTCAAGTTTCTACAAGCCTTGACTACGTGAATGTTCGCCTTGGTACTGAATTGACATTTGCAGATATTGAAGATGTCTTTGCCAAACTTGGTTTTGGTCTTTCAGGTGATGCTGAAAAATTCACAGTATCTGTACCACGTCGCCGTTGGGACATTGCGATCCAAGCTGACTTGGTCGAAGAAATTGCCCGTATTTATGGTTATGAAAAATTGCCTACAACACTCCCAGAAGCAGCAGGTACAGCTGGTGAATTAACGAAAACACAAGCTCTACGCCGTAAGATTCGTACCATTGCTGAAGGAGCCGGTCTGACTGAGATTATCTCATATGCTTTGACAACACCTGAAAAAGCTGTTGAATTTGCAGTGACACCAAGTAACTTGACTGAGTTGATGTGGCCAATGACTGTTGATCGCTCAGCTCTCCGTCAAAACATGGTTTCTGGTATGCTTGATACCGTTGCTTACAACGTTAACCGTAAGAATAGCAACGTCGCCATCTATGAAATCGGTAAAGTGTTTGAGCAAAAAGGCAATCCGAAAGAAGATTTGCCAAATGAAATCAATACCTTCGCCTTTGCCATTTCTGGACTTGTCGCTGAAAAAGATTTCCAAACCAAAGCAACGCCAGTTGATTTCTTCTATGCCAAAGGTATCGTGGAAGCTCTCTTCGATAAGCTTGAAGTTTCAGTTGACTATGTAGCGACAAAAGATCTAGCAAGTATGCACCCAGGTCGTACTGCGACTATTGTACTTGATGGTCAAACTATTGGTTTCCTTGGTCAAGTACACCCTCAAACCGCCAAGAACTACGGTATTCCAGAAACTTATGTAGCTGAAATTAATCTTAACGCTGTAGAAGCTGCCTTGCAACCAGATCAACCATTTGTTGAAATCACAAAATTCCCTGCAGTATCACGTGATATCGCCCTTCTTCTCAAGGCAGAAATCACTCATCAAGAAGTTCTTGATGCTATTAACTCAGCAGGTGTAAAACGCTTGGTTGCTGTTAAACTCTTTGACGTTTATGCAGGTGAAAAACTTGGTGCAGGAATGAAATCAATGGCCTATAGCCTTACCTTCCAAAATCCAAATGACAACCTCACTGACGAAGAAGTTGCCAAATACATGGAAAAAATTACCAAAGCTCTCACTGAAAAAGTTAAAGCAGAAGTACGTTAATAGTTAGAAAATCCATCTGAGAAGATGGATTTTTAAGACATCATATTTAAATCTTGATTGGAGAGAGTAAAGATGGGCAATGATGGAGAAGTTTACAATCAATTTAAGTATTTATTGAAACGATTTGTACAACAAGCTGAAGCGAATATTATAAATAATAATAGAAGTACTGAACTTGGATTGGAAGGATTCGAAAAGAATCAGTACAAAAAAATACATAATTACACATCAATTTCAATAAGTAATATTGAATATCAAGTTCATCTATTTAATAGCGGTTCATATGGTCCGAAAAATGGTAATGGTTTAACAACACTTCCTTAGATAGACTACAATATTGGTCCTAGTTTGTGGGGGGAAATATACGAGCAACATTTGAAAATTATAAAATAAAATCTTTACATATCTTCAGATGGAATCAGAAAATTAGTAAAGATATTGAAGAAGTATTGCAATGTGACTTGGGTTCTTTGGATCTTTTTTCTGAAGGTGTGCCAAGTGATAATCTAGTATCTTTTTATGACACTTATTTGTCCATAAGAGAGGGAGGAGAAAACAAGATGTTTTTTTCACGAGTAGAAAAATATACGAACAGTTTAAAGAACTCAAAAAATCTTATTTTCCGAGGTGCACCCGGTACAGGAAAAACGTTTTTGGCTCGCCAGATTGCAGCAAATATGATTGGATGTAACGTCGATGAATTAGACAAGTCTGAACAATTTGGTTTCGTCCAGTTTCATCCTAACTATGATTACTCAGATTTTGTTGAGGGCTTGAGACCTGTCAATCGTGAGGGTGAGATTGGATTTGAGCGACGAAATGGTATCTTTATGGATTTTTGCGGTAAAGCCAAAAGAAGTAATCAAACTGGTGGTCAAGATAATTTTGATGAGTGTTGGGATAAGTTAGTTCTTAACATAAATGAAAAAAGACAAGAGTATAAATTTCCTAGGAGTAAAGCTACCGTAACAATTAATAGCATGGGTAATATTAAATTTGATTCTCCTGTTGCTACAAAGGAAAAAGTTGCTTTGTTGTATAGAAATAAAGATACGGGATTAAAATCCGAGACTTACCAAAAGAAAGTCTTAGATCATTTGAAAGAAGATTATGGGCTATTAGATTATGTAGAACCTCAGGAAAGTAAATCTGCTAAACCTTATGTTTTCATTATTGATGAAATCAACCGAGGTGATATGTCCAAAATCTTTGGTGAGCTTTTCTTCTCCATTGATCCAGGGTATAGAGGGGTTGAAGGTTCCGTAACGACACAGTTCGCTAATCTTTACGATGGTACCGATGGTAAGAATCCCGGTGATAAGTTCTATATACCCGAAAATGTTTACATTATTGGTACTATGAATGATATTGATCGTTCAGTCGACAGTTTTGAATTTGCAATGCGTCGACGATTCAGATTTATTGAAATTACTGCTGAAGAATCTCTAATGATGTTAGACAGTGTTATCGATGAAAATCAATTAGATGAGGTTAAAGGTAAATTACGCAATCTGAATAATGAAATAGATAAAATTGAAGGTCTTAATTCAAACTATCATATTGGAGCAAGTTACTTCTTGAAACTATCAGAACTTGGTTATAATTACGACTTATTATGGAATGACTATCTTCTCCCATTATTAGTTGACTATCTTCGAGTTTCATATAATAGTTTTGAACAATTGGAAGAACTAAAGAAAGTCTACGATAGAATTGAAGAAAGCAAATGATTGAAAATATTACTGATAATAAATGGGGTATTTCTAAAGAAGCTTTCATTTCCAAATACCCGCTTATTTCTGGTGTTATATTAGATAGAACTTTAAATTATTTAGCAAAAAAATCAAATATTATATTGTTTCCAGAGACGATTGCTGAATCAGAAGATTTGGAAGAAGATAGTAAAATCATAGAGACATATAATAGCGAGCTAAAGACTGGTAATATTGTTGGTTTTATTGGTAAAGGAAATGAACAACTAATTGTTCGTTCACGTTTTTCTAAAGGAGATGATGATTATTTTCTTTACTATATGTTGAAGAAGGTATTAAATATAAATCTGGCAAATTTACCAATTGGTATATCCTTTGAGGACCAGATATACAAACTTCTTTGCTATGTGTTTCCGCATTTCTTAAAAAATGCCTTAAAAAAGGGATTGTATAGAGAATATCGACGCTTTAATTATAATGATAATTGCGTTAGGGGAAGTATTGATATTAGTCGTCATATAAGAAATAACGTCCCTTTTTTAGGTCAAATTGCTTACTCTACACGTGAATTAACCACTGATAATCGTGTTATTCATTTAATTAGACACACCATTGACTTTTTAAGCCAGTCTGAAACTAGTAAACATGTTTTATATGTTGATAGAGAAACCAGAAATTTTGTAGATAAGATTATTGAGAATACTACCAACGTTCAATTTGTTGATAGATTTAGGATTATTCAAGAGAATCGCAACAATCCAGTGAGACATCCTTACTATCATGAGTATTTATCGTTACAAAAGCTTTGTTTAATGATTCTTGAAGGTAAGAAACATGGATTTGATATTGAGGGGGAGCAAATGTATGGTATATTATTTGATGTCTCTTGGCTATGGGAAGAATATTTAAATTGTTTATTAGAAGGATTATTTATTCATCCCGAAAATAAGAAGCGTAAACAAGGGATTAGTTTGTTTAAGGATAAACAAAGAACAGTTTTTCCAGATTTCTATAACGTCAATAAGAAAATAGTTTTGGATGCTAAATATAAAAACTTGATTGGAAAGTCCATCGTACGAGAAGATTTGTATCAAATTATTTCTTACCTTCATGTGTTAGAATTTGAAACTGCTGGTGTCGTTTCTCCTAGTAAGGAGGAGAGGGGAAGAATTTTTATTGGGAATTTAGCTGGTTTTGGAGGCGAAATTTTCAAATTTCCTTTCTATATACCTCAGAATTGCAAAAGTTTTGAAGAATTTGAAGAGAAGATAGAGTTGGTGGAGAGTCAATTTATTAGTGAAATGACTAGTTCTTAGAAAAATAAATAAAGAATAGTGTTATTTTTGGTACGCACTTGACAAATATGTAAATTCTCTGCATAATAAAAGAAAAAAACTTGAAAAGAGGGTAGCCATGCAAATTATTAAACGTAATGGTCAAGTTGCTGAATTTGATCCTGATAAAATCTACCAAGCCATCTTAAAAGCAGCCCAGACTGTGTATGTTATTGATGATGCTTGGCGCCAAAACCTAGCTCAAGTAACTCGTAAAGTAGTGCTTGATCTTCAAGACGCCCAAGTGGAACGCCCAACCATTAACATGATTCAGTCATTGGTTGAAAATCGTCTTATGGAAGCTGGTTTTATCAATATTGCTGAACATTACATTTCCTATCGTTTACAACGTGATTTGGAGCGTAACGGTTATGGAGACAAGGTGATTGTCCACCTTCGCTTTGAACAAACTAAATAAACAAGGCTCTATGTCAACTGTAGTGGGTGACGAAAAGCTAACATCTAGAGAGAACCTGATAGGTTTTCTCTTTTTGTATGTTCAGCGTGATGAAAACACGTTTCTTAAAGTTAATAAAGTTTCTAAAACCGAAGCCCAGACGTTTAATATCTTTGATAAGCTTATTGGTCCCCTCCAATTTTGCATTTGAGTAATGTGTTTCTAGCGCATTTTTGATGTATGGTTTGTGTCTAAGAAAGGTTCTAAAGACAGTTTTGAAGTAGTGATTGACGTCTTTTAAGTTTTCTTGAATGAGCTCAAAAAACTCATCTACTCTCTTCTCTTGAAAGTGAAAAAGCAAGAGCTGATAGAGGTTATAATAATTAGCGAGCTCTCCTGAAAAGTCAAGTGTCTTCCTAACGACTTCTTGTGGACTTAAGGTTTGACCAAAGGTCTTCGAGTGAAATGATTTACAAGATAGCTTACGGCTGTCCTTTTGGAAGAGTCTCCAGTGATTCTTCAAGGCTCGATAAGGGAGTGACTTCTTATCAAACTGGTTCATAATGGCAATTCTTGTCTTCAAAAAGGCTCTACCAAGGTGCTGGATGATGTGGAAACGATCAATAATGATTTCGGCGTTTGGAAAGAGTCTGCGAGCCAGCGGAATATAGGCTCCTGACATATCCATTGTAATAAACTGCACTTTTTGGCGAACCTTCAATGGATACTTCAAAAAGTGGTTTCGAATAGTGGTTTGACGGCGATTATCAAGGATGGTTATGAGTTTGTTGGTCTCATAGTTTTGAGCTACAAAAGCGAGTTCACCTTTCTTGAAGCCAAACTCATCCCAGGACATAACAGCTGGGAGTTTGTCATAATGCTCCTTGAAAGTAAACTGGTCAAGTTTACGATAGACAGTGGACGTTGATACACGAAGTCTTCTGGCAATATCTGTTAGTGACACCTTTTCAGTAAGGAACTGTGCAACCTTTTGTCGGACTAGATTGGAGATTTGATGGTTTTTCTCAACGATTGATGTCTCAGCCACCGTGACTCTTCTACAACTTTTACACTGAAAACGGCGCTTCTTAAGACGTAGTAGTGTAGGTGTTCCAGCTTGTTCGAGGAGAGGAATTTTAGAAGGCTTTTGAAAGTCATATTTGATCATCTTTCCTTGGCAGTGAGGGCATGGTGGTGCAGGGTAATCGAGTGTTGCTTGAACCTCAATGTAGGTATCTTTTTCAAAAACAAGAGAAATAATGATGTTAGGGTCTTTAATTCCAATTAATTCTGTGGTATTCTTAATAAGTCTCATAAGTTCTTCCTAATGATGGTTTTGTCGCTTTTCATTATAGTTCTTATGGGACTTTTTGTGTACACTCAAAAAGCTCTATAATCTCTACAGTGGTTTTACCCACTACAGAAATTATAGAGCCATAAACAAAAGCCATCGTTTGATGGCTTTTTGTGTGGACGAGTATTCAGTCTATGGTTTGCAAAAGTTTCAAAAAAGTTTTCAATTCCTCTTCGTGCCCTATTTGCAGAAAGGTATCAGATGTAGGGCTAATAAAGGAAGACTCTAAGAAACGCATCTCTGTTTGAGCTTTAAACTTTTCTAAAGAAAGCCCTTTAGGCAGTTGCCAAGTGATATGTCTAGGAGAAATTTGGTATGGTAAAGTCACATTAGCTCGTTCAATGGTTTCTTGACTTCTAGCCATGGTTTCTTGAAAAAGATCACGCAGTTTTTTAATATTTTTTTGGAACATGCCGTTATCTAGGTAGACTGAGAGGGCCTTTTGCATAATGAGGTTGGTATCGTAGTCGATAAGTCCTTTGTGAGCCAAAAAGGTCGCTCTGAGATTTGGTGGTAAGACAACACTACCTAAACGTAACCCAGGGAAAAGTGCCATGGAAAATGATTTGATATAAATAATGCGGTCGTGGGTATCATAGTAGTGAATCGGAAGATTTTTACTGTCACTAAAGTCCCCCATATAGTCATCCTCAACGATATAAACATTATACTGACTGGCTAGTTGAGCCAGCTTTTCCTTTTCTTTGGCGGTATAGCTCAAACCTAGAGGATTGGAATAACGGCTAATGGTATAGAAGAACTTAATTTGGCCAGATTTAAAGTACTTTTCAAGGAGGTCAAGATCGAGTCCATCAAATCCACGGTTTATGGTTTCATAGGTCAATTTTTGACGGTTAACCAGTTGGTTCATACGGTGGTAGGTAGGCTGTTCCAAGAGAATTTTATGACCACCATTACCAAAATCCATCTGTGAGAGGATGTAAAGGGCTTGCTGACTTCCTGAAGTGATGACAATCTGGTTTGCATTCACATAAATATCATCAGCTGCTAGTCGATTCTTCAACGCTTCAACCAGATCTGTTAGTCCAGCCTGTTCATGGTAGTAATTGAAGAGGTAGTCTTGATGGCCAGCCAAACTTTCATCTAGGCAAAGGTGAAAGTCTTCGTAGGCCAACTGATTATAGTCATTAAGATTGAGAAGGACTTTGTCACTTGAATCGGAGCGCCCCTCAAGAACATAGTAGCCACTTTTGGGGACAGCGTAAATATAGTTTTGATATTTGAGCTCCAAGAGGGCTCTTTGGGCAGTATCTTTACTACAGGAGTAAGTCTGGCTAAGTTGACGAATGGAGGGTAACTTGCTTCCTTTTTCCAAACTCCCATTTTGGATATCGTGCTTAATGCTTTCTATAATATCTTGATAAATACTCATAACTGACCCCTTACAGATTTTTCCTTATTGTACCTTAGATATGGGCTTTAGGCAAGGTTACTGGGGAAATTTGACAAGATTATTAGATTTTGACATAATAAAAAGGTTGTAAGGAAATATTAATTCCCCTTCAAAACAAGTTTAAGGAGATTATAAAAATGACTTTTAAGAAAATTTTAGGCCTTGTTGCTTTGGCCTGTTTGACCATCATTGGTTTGTCGGCTTGTGCGACAGAAAAGGAGCCTACATGGACTTACGATAAAAACAAATTGTTGTTTACTGGTCAAGATGCTAGTGTTCAAGTTCTTTCTGCAAATAAAATTGAATCGCCTGAAGGACAAAAGGCTGTCCGTGTACACTATAAACTTAGTAACACAAGTAAGGAAACCATGAATGCCTACACTCTATTGATGAAGGTAGTTCTTGATGTTAAACAAGAAGATAAGGAAGTCAAGGTTGCTACAATGGTCTTTTCTCAAGATGATGACAGAGATAAGATTGCTAATAAGACCAAGATTGCTCCTAAGGAAGTCAAAGAGATTGTGGTTGACTATACCGTTGCTGACTTTGACCATGACTTAACCATTGATTTCTCAGACTATGGTACGGAGGCAAATGCAACGGCTAAGGTATCACTACGAAATCTAGAAAAAGCACCAGTCAAATACTTTGATAAAAAAGATAAATAAAATGAGTCATCACACGCTTGTGTGGTGATTTTTTGATGATTGAAATTCTGTACCCGTACAGTTTCTAAAAAGCCCTCTTGTATAATCGTCAGAATTTTCATAAACTTGAATTATATTTATTAATCAAGGAGTTTTAGGTATGTCAACAAAACGATTAACCCTCTCTGCCTTTTTTATGGCACTTGTCATTATTTTGAGTTCGAGTCTCTTATCCATTCCTGTTCCAGGAGGTCATTTCTATTTTAACGGTATCGTTATTTTCTTAGTTGGTTTGATTTTTCCTCCGACGGAAGCTGTCATTATAGCAGGGGTGGGTTCCTTTATTGGTGACTTTCTCTTTTATCCTCTTCCAATGTGGGTGACCTTAGTGACACATAGCTTACAAGTTCTTGCTATTGCACTTATAGTTGGCGGACGTTTAGGTAAATTGTCTAAATCAAGAGCCATTTTAGGTCTCTTGCTTGGAGCTCTCATTGATTTGGTGGGTTACGGATTGGGCCGTGCCTTTGTCTATGGTACACCAGCAGTTGCAATCATGAAACTTCCTTTTGATATTGTGGCAGCTATCATCGGTCTTGGACTAGCCTATTATATTTACTTCCATACGGGCTTTGTTAAACAATTTAAAAAAGTTTGGGAAGGAAACTAGATGACGACTCTTATAGTTGCTAATGATTTGGTTGGTTTGGGGAAGGTTGCCTTAACCAGTAGTCTCCCCATCATGTCGTCCTGTCAAATAGAAGTCCTTCCTTTACCTACGGTTCTTTTGTCCTCACATACTGGCGAGTTTGAGCATATCTATCTACGAGATCTTAGAGAGGACATGAAAGGTTTTTGCCAGCAGTGGAAGCAGTTGGACTTTAAAGTGGATGGCTTGGTTAGTGGTTATTTCAAGTCAAGAGAGGAGCTAGATTTAGTTGCTCAATTGGCTGAAGAGAAGCAAATCCCTTTATTTGTTGATCCCATAATGGGAGATAATGGCCAGCTCTATCAGGGGTTTGACAAGACTTATGTGGAAGCTATGAGAAACTTTTGTCAGCAGGCGGATGTGGTTATCCCTAATATGACAGAAGCCTCCCTTTTGACTGGGTCCCCATATTTGGAAAGAGACACCTATGATAAAGCTACTATTGAGAAGCTTTTAAGGGATTTAGGCAAACTTGGCCCCCAAAAAGTCTTTTTGACCGGAGTCTCACTAGAGGAAGGAAAAATTGGATTAGCTTATTTTGATAAAGAAAATGAGCAAACGACCTACCTCATGCGTCCTAGTTATTCGACACATTTTTATGGGAGTGGTGACATCCTAACTGCTATCTTATCGTCAGGATATTTTCATGACTTGGATTTGCTTGAAGTCTGTGACTTGGCCTTGAATTTCATGGATAGGGTTCTTTTATCGACCATGTCCAGTGGTCGCCCTGTAAAATATGGACTTTGCTATGAGTCCCACATAGGCTATTTATTTAATGGATTTGAAAAATTATTGGAGGAAAAAAATGGTAAATAATAAAATTCGTGAATTGGTCGAACTCAGTTTGTATGCTGCTTTAATTATTGTGAGTGTGCAGTTTATTCGTATTCCTTTCGGACCTCAATTTGTCCATTTGGGAAATGCCTTGGTTGTAATTGCTGTTTTGATTTTCGGATCAAAAAAGGGTGCCCTTGTAGCAACAGTAGGATTAGGACTGTTTGATATTCTCAATGGTTATGCTGCTGAGGTTTGGATCACGATTTTAGAATCTCTGATCGTCTGTTATGTCCTTCATCTCGTTTTTGAGAAAGCCCTCAAGTCAAATGACAAAACGAGCTATGTTATCCTCATTGGGGTGATAGCTGCAGTGACGAAAATCATTCTTAATTTTGTCAAATATACGATTATAAACACTGCTGTTGCATCTCTCCCTTTAAAAGCTGCAATGTTGGCTTCAGTGGTTAAGATTGGTGGGACTTTTGGGACATCAGTTGTTACAATCATTGCGGTTCCTCTTTTATATCCTGTCTTCAAACGCATTTTGAAAAACAACTAAAGATTGAGCAGGCTTGTCCTGCTTTTTCTTTGCTTTTTGGATGATTTATGGTCCAAATTTACCTTAAAAATGGTAAAATAGTAAAGTTAATGTCAAGAAAGGAAAGGGCTGAAGGCAGGTTCAGCCCAGATATGCTATGTCTATTTTAGAAGTCAAAAATCTTAGTCACGGATTTGGTGACCGTGCTATTTTTGAAAATGTCTCATTCCGTTTGCTCAAAGGAGAACATATTGGTTTAGTTGGTGCTAATGGTGAAGGAAAATCAACCTTCATGTCCATCGTTACTGGGAGATTGCAACCTGATGAAGGTAAGGTGGAATGGTCTAAGTATGTGACAGCGGGTTATTTGGATCAGCATGCTGTCCTTGAGAAAGGAATGACCGTTCGTGATGTTCTTCGTACAGCTTTTGATGAGCTCTTTAAAACCGAGGAACGCATCAATGAAATTTACATGTCTATGGCTGAAGAAGGAGCTGATGTTGATGCTCTAATGGAAGAAGTAGGTGAGCTCCAAGATCGCTTGGAAACTCGTGATTTCTATACCCTAGATGCTAAGATAGATGAGGTTGCTCGTGCCCTTGGTGTCATGGATTTTGGTATGGATACAGATGTAACGGACCTTTCAGGTGGTCAACGGACCAAGATTCTCTTGGCTAAGTTATTGCTTGAAAAACCAGATATCTTGTTGCTTGATGAGCCAACCAACTATTTGGATGCAGAACACATTGCCTGGCTTAAACGCTATCTTCAAGAGTATGAAAATGCCTTTGTCCTCATTTCTCACGATATTCCATTCTTGAACGATGTGATTAACATTGTCTACCATGTTGAAAATCAAGACTTGGTTCGCTATGCAGGCGATTATGACAATTTCCAATCTGTCTATGCTATGAAAAAAGCCCAATTGGAAGCTGCCTATGAACGTCAGCAAAAGGAAATTGCAGACCTGCAAGATTTTGTTAACCGGAACAAGGCGCGTGTTGCAACTCGAAACATGGCCATGTCTCGTCAAAAGAAATTGGATAAGATGGATATTATCGAGTTGCAGGCAGAGAAGCCAAAACCAGAATTCCATTTCAAAGAAAGTCGTACACCTGGACGCTTTATTTTCCAAACCAAAGATCTCGTTATTGGTTACGACCGTCCTTTGACCAAGGCACCTTTGAACCTTACTTTCGAACGTAATCAAAAGGTAGCTATTGTCGGTGCCAATGGTATTGGTAAGACTACCTTGCTTAAGAGTTTGCTTGGTATCATCCAACCCCTTGAAGGGGAAGTTGAGACAGGTGACTTCATTGACCTAGGTTATTTCGAACAAGAAGCAGCAGGGTCACGTCAGACGCCCCTTGAAGCGGTTTGGGATGCCTTCCCAGCCTTAAATCAAGCTGAGGTTCGTGCAGCTTTAGCCAAATGTGGGTTAACGTCTAAACATATCGAAAGCCAAATTCAAGTGCTTTCAGGGGGAGAGCAGGCTAAGGTTCGCTTCTGTCTCCTGATGAATCGTGAAAATAATGTCCTTGTTCTGGACGAACCAACCAACCACTTGGATGTTGATGCTAAAGAAGAACTAAAACGCGCTCTTCAAGCTTTCAAAGGTAGTATTCTTATGGTCTGTCACGAACCTGACTTTTATGAAGGGTGGACAGATGTTTGGGATTTCAATGAATTGGTTTAATTAAAATAGAGTGGTGACATCTTCTTCTAGTGAGGTAAGTGTCACTCACTCTTTTTTGTATTCTTAAGAGCAAAGTAGTGATTACTAACTGTAAGTATTACCGAGGTCGAATTAGGGATACTATCTGTCATCACGATGCAGTTTTTAGCATGATTTGAAATATAGAGCAAAATACTTAATTTGTTCAAAAAGTAACAAAGTCTGAGCATAAAAGGTGTAACCGTTTTCCGATTATGGTAGAATATTATAGTAAAACTATTATCAAAAGAAAGTTGGATAAACTTATGTCAAAAATCGTAGTTGTTGGTGCTAACCACGCTGGTACTTTTAGTATCAATACTATTCTCGATAATTACGGAGACCAAAATGAAGTTGTTGTTTTCGACCAAAACTCTAACATTTCATTCTTGGGTTGTGGTATGGCTCTTTGGATTGGTAACCAAATTTCTGGTTCTGATGGTCTTTTCTATGCCAACAAAGAAGGACTTGAAAGCAAGGGTGCTAAGGTTTATATGAACTCGCCAGTTGAGTCTATTGACTTTGATGGTAAAACCGTTACAGCTCTTGTTGATGGTAAAGAACATGTTGAATCATATGACAAATTGATTTTGGCTACTGGTTCACAACCAATCTTGCCTCCAATCAAAGGCGCTGAAATTAAAGAAGGTAGCCGTACTTTCGAAGCTACTCTTGAAAACCTTCAATTCGTTAAACTTTTCCAAAATGCTCAAGAAGTTATCGATAAGTTGAACGACAAATCACAAGATATCAAACGTGTAGCAGTTGTTGGTGCTGGTTACATTGGTGTTGAATTGGCTGAAGCTTTCCAACGTCACGGTAAAGAAGTTATTCTTATCGATGTTGTTGATACATGTTTGGCAGGTTATTATGACCATGACTTGACTGATCTTATGGCTAAAAACATGGAAAACCATGGTATTAAATTGGCATTTGGTGAAACTGTTAAGGCAGTTGAAGGGGATACTAAAGTTGAACGTATCGTCACTGATAAAAATGCTTATGATGTTGACATGGTCGTTCTTGCCGTTGGTTTCCGTCCTAACACAGCTCTTGGTGCTGGTAAGTTGGAAACATTCCGTAATGGTGCTTACCTTGTTAATAAGAAACAAGAAACATCAGTTAAGGACGTTTATGCAGTTGGTGACTGTGCTACCGTTTATGATAATGCCCTTGATGATGTTAACTATATTGCCTTGGCTTCAAACGCTGTTCGCTCAGGTATTGTTGGTGGTCATAATGCTGGTGGTGGCGATGTTGAATCAAACGGTGTTCAAGGATCAAATGGTATTTCAATCTATGGCTTGAACATGGTATCTACTGGCTTGACAGAAGAAAAAGCTAAACGTTTCGGATTCAATCCAGCAGTAGTCTCTTCAACAGATCTTCAAAAAGCTGCCTTCATGGAAGATGAAAATGATGAAGTCACAATCAAGATTGTCTATGACAAAGATACCCGTAAAGTTCTTGGTGCTCAAATGGTATCACGTATGGATATCTCAATGGGAATCCACATGTTCTCATTGGCAATTCAAGAAGGTGTCACTATTGATCGTCTTCAATTACTTGATTTGTTCTTCTTGCCACACTTTAACCAACCACTTAGCTATATTGCTAAAGCAGCTATCTCAGCTAAATAATATGAAACAGCTAATTCATTTGAATTGGCTGTTTTTGTCTTTTTAAGCTACTAAAAAAGCCTCCTTTCGGAGACTTTTTCTAGTTAACTAATGTCACATTAGTTTTTTGAAGCTTCTTGGAAGTCTGGGTTTTTCCATGCTTCATCAATGATAGCTTGCAATTCATCAGCTGAAGCTTTCATCTTTTGTTGTTCAGCATCATTCAATGGGATGTTAACTGGACGTACAATACCGTGTGCACCAACGATAGCAGGTTGACCGATATAAACGTTGCTTACACCATATTGACCTTCTTGGAATACAGACAATGGAAGTACTGCATTTTCATCGTCAAGAATAGCTTTAGTGATACGAGCAAGGGCTACGGCGATACCATAGTATGTAGCACCTTTTTTGTTGATGATTGTGTAGGCTGCATCACGAACACCTTCGAACAATTCAACCAATTCAGCTTCTTGAACGTTTTCTTTGTCTTTAAGGAATTCTTCAAGGTTTACACCAGCGATGTTAGCGTGTGACCAAACGGCAAATTCTGAGTCACCGTGTTCACCCATGATGTAGGCGTGAACTGAACGTGCGTCAACGTCAAGTTTTTCAGCAAGTGCTTGACGGAAACGAGCTGAGTCAAGTGAAGTACCTGAACCTACAACGCGTTCTTTAGGGAAGCCTGAGAATTTCCATGTTGCATATGTCAATACGTCAACTGGGTTAGCGGCTACAAGGAAGATACCGTTGAATCCTGATTCAACAACTTGTGTAACGATTGATTTGTTGATGGCAAGGTTTTTACCAACAAGATCAAGACGAGTTTCACCTGGTTTTTGAGGAGCACCAGCAGTGATAACTACAAGGTCAGCATCCGCACAGTCTTCGTATTTAGCTGCATAGATTTTTTTAGGTGAAGTGAATGCAAGGGCGTGACTAAGGTCAAGTGCATCACCAACAGCTTTTTCGAACAATTGTGGAATTTCAATGATACCAAGTTCTTGAGCGATACCTTGGTTTACAAGTGCGAAAGCGTAAGATGAACCTACGGCACCGTCACCGACAAGGATGACTTTTTTGTGTTGTTTAGTTGCAGTCATGGTCTAAACATCTCCTTAATTTTTTATTGGGTTACCCCATACAATGCTTATTCTACCACTTTAAGTAACAGATGTCACGAGATATTAAGTAAATATTGAATGAAAGCGTTTTACAAGACTGAAAAATAAAGCGTTTTATGGTATAAAATTTAGTTGTTTTTTTGAGGTGCTGTGATGTAAGTTTTTGAGGATAAATTGTTTTAGGTATTTTGGAAGTTAACCAAAATTTAACCATGCAAGTATCTAGTTATGAGTACAAAATAAAGCGTATCAGTCAGGTTGATTGGTACGTTTTATTTTGTCTTGATATTGATTTTAGGTAGTTAATTCTGTAAAATATAAGAAAAGTGAAAGAAAATGGTGATTACAATGAGAAAAAGAATTTTTGGTGTTTGTTTGTTGATTGTATCTGCAGTAATTTTGACTGCGTGTGGTGGTCAAAATTTGGATGGTACTTATTACAAGACTTATAATGCTTCTAACAATATGGGAGCTACTATTGATGATGAATCAGTGATAAAGATTCAGGGTAATAAAGGTAAAAAGGTAGATGAGGATGTTATTTTTTCTATAGACAAGGATAAAAATGTGTTTATTGGAAATGATGCTACGATGCCTTATCGTTTAGATAATGATATTCTAACTGTTGATGATGATACTTTTGTAAAAGTGGGTTCTAAAACTTATGATGAGATAAAGGCAAAGGAATCTAAAGGTGAGGAGTATGATTTTAGTAGTTCAGACGAATAAAGACTAGGCTTTATCCTAGTCTATTTTTTATTTTTATTTGATTGATAAAGTGTTTTAGCAATTTCTTTAACAATGTTTTCGTATTTTTCAGGAATTGCTGTTGATTTCATGTAGTCAAGATAATTGAATGTTTCGTCAATAGGATAAGTTGAGTTAGTTAGAGTCATAAGATTTATGATTCTTTCTTTTTCTGCATTATTTTCAATATGGTGTGAAAAACTGTTTATATTAGATAAGCTGTTTTTGGTGTCTTGATTTTTAAAATGTGCTAGTTCGTGTAAGATAACATTTATTTTCATGAGTTCTGATAGATTATCGTTGATAAAAATGAAATGTTGGCTGTTGTATTCAAGGTATCTGCCTTGTTCTGTGTAGTCTTTTAAAAAGATGATGTTGCATCCCTGATTTTCAGCCTGTCTAATGAGTTTTAGCAGGTTCATAGGGTTATTTAGTCCTTGTTTGAGAAATAGGTGTTTAGAAAGGCTTTTATAGCTTCTCTGTCGTTGTTTGTGATGGGTTTTCCGTTGTAGGCGACTGATTTATCTATAGCTTTGTCTATATCTGATTCAGGGTGTTTTACGTTTGATTTTCCTATAAGATAGTCTATAGAGACATTGAAGAATTCTGCAAGTTTTTCTAAGCTTTTTTGTGATGGGTTTGTTTTTCCGTTTTCCCATTTTGCATAGCTTTGTTGACTAGTGTTAAATTTGTTAGCAATTTCTTTTTGTGTTAGTCCTGCTTGGTTTCTGAGTTCTTTAAGTCTTTCTTTGAACATATTTTTATCCTTTTAAAAAAAATATAAAAAAATTCAAGAAAACTGTTGACATACAACCTACAGGGTGTTATTATATATACATAAACAACCTACAGGTTGTGGCATAACAATTACTGTAATTAAAATGAGCTTTCGTGCTTTGAATTATGTATTTTGATTATGCTAAAATAATACTCTTTTTTAGAATAGAGAGTATTTCAGTTCTTTGAAAATTGTATAAAAAATACGTCATAATGATAAATGAATTAACTTTTATCAAAACAACGTCATAAAATGTGGTAATTTTATTGTAGTATGTTTTGGTAAAAAAGACAAGGTTTTATTATACAAAATTTTTGTTTAGTGTTTAATAGATTTTGTTGTTTTGACATTTTAATCTATAATTAGCCTACTAGGGGCTGATAGATGTGTTTATATAAAGTATTAGGTCAATAGAAGTAAGCAATACTATCAAAACCAATAATACTTTGAGAAACGAATATCAGTAGGAAAAAGCTAGTGAGCTAATTATAGATTAAAAAAGTATTAAGGTTTTGGCTGTAAAGTTTTCCTGTGTAGAGCGAAAAACTAGAACTGCTACCCTTAACGGGGTGGAGACAGCGTTGGTTGGTGATTATGTCAGAAATCACGGCTAACAAGACTGTGGGCGGTGTGTGGATTCATTTTGGGTCTGCTAATGGGCAAGGTGAGTAAGTCACTTTTAGTGCTGTGACTTGTCCTAAGTGTCAATATTTGGCATGATGTAGTGTGCGAAGATAAGAGCATGCGTATTTATTTTAGTGTACTCATACTCTATGGATTTCCGTAGAGTTTTTTTAATAGAAATATTTGGTTAGAAAAACTGACAAAACTTATTTAGATGAGGTTTCGTCCTAATAATAAGTAAGTTTTTGTTAGTTTATAAGAGTTTATCAGTTTGGTAAATTCTTGTAAGCTAGTTTGTTTGAAGAATTATTTGTGAGGTGTTCTATGATGGAAGATGAATTTTATAAGATTGATTTTGTTTTAGATGATGGTTTTTATAGAATTGAAATTACTGATAAGGAAACTAATGAGAAGATTATTCCTTATTATCCTTATTCGTCTAGTCTTGATAGTTTAAAGGAGTTTGTTGAAGGTTATTTTGATGATATTATTCGTAAAATTGAGGATGTTGAGCATAATTATGGTCTAACATTTTATATTTGTGGGTATGATGGCGATGCACAAAGTGATTTTATTAAGTCATGTGCTGAGTCAGATGTTTTTGTTTTTTAGGTGATTATTATGGATTTGAAAGTTGAAAGTAATATAAAACACCTTATTCATCATAAGGGTTATGATAATAAACGTTTAGCTGAGGAATTAGGTGTTAGTCTTCGTTCGATTCAACGATGGGTTTCAGGTGATGCTTTTCCTGATATTGAAGCATTAGTTAAGATGTCAGCTATTTTTGATTGTAGTCTTGATGATTTGATTTCCTATAAGTCTTTGGCAAATACTGATTTTGATAGAGAAGATTGTTTCTCTTATAAGGACCTAACTGATTTAGGGTTTAATGGTAGTTTGGCTCATGGTGTTATTAAGCAAATTAACTCAACTAAAAAAGTTGAAGATATACCTGTTATGTTAGTAGATAATAAGGTAAAACTTGTTTATAAGACTGAGGTTGTTGATTTATTGAATGGCTTATTAGAAAAAGTAAGTTGAGGTAAATATTATGATGGGTGTTGCTCTTATTTTGTTCTCTTTTTACCTTTTTTATAAAGGAGTTAATCTTTGGGCCGATGGGGCATTGCTCATGGATAGAGTATATTTCTTTGTAGCATTTGTTTGCTTTATATGTGGGGTGTATATGTGAATTTCGTTTCCAATTTATTTGTAAAGTCTCAGTTGATAGCTCTTTTAAAGGGTTCTAAAAAGAAGTCTGTTGTCAAAGTTTATGTTGATGATGAAGTTGCTAATGGTCTTCTTATTGTTGAAAATGGGGCTAAGAGGTCTTTCTGTTATTCGTTAGTGCTAAACAGTATTGATTTTGATTTATTAGATGGTTATTATGCTGATGGTGAAGTGATTATTCACCATGGTACTGTAGTAAATGATGGTCTTTGTGAGTTATTATTACATTCTAGTAAAAAATGGCGTAAGTGTATTAAGTGGGAGTTATTTTAGTTAGGAGGTGTTCTTTATTCTTGGTTATAATATTTCTATAGTTCCTAGACCTTTTGTCGTAGGTGATAGAGCTGTAGAAGAAAAGAAAACTTATTCTCTTTTAATAACGGATTCTGAGGGTGTAGAATATCGACCACATTATCCTTATGCCTATAATCAAACGGATATAAATGCTTTGAAAGAGTTTGTTGATGATTATGAGGATGAAATAATTGCCTATAATTGTACTGAAAAAGGCATTTATCCGACTTTTGCTAATCTATTATATGGGTTTGATACGGATGTCAAAATGCGTTTTAGGCTTCGATGGCATGAAAAGGGAGTTTCTATATATTAGTCATGTTTTACATGGCTTTTTTTATTGGGAAAAAGGAGATTGATTATGATAAGTTCACGTTCTCCATCGTGAATATAAAAAATATTGTTGTTGGTTTTTGTTTTAGGAAAGGAAAATGTATTAAATGGAATTTAAAAATGATGTAAAAGGTCACGGATTCGTTCGTAAGTATGGTAAAAAGGTGGTTTCAGGGATTGCTCTGGCAGGGGCAGTAGTTTTATTTGGTGGTGTTGTATCTGCAGATGAGGTTAATTCGACAAGTTCTGTAGATAATACAACAACAAAGGTAACACCTGTAAATGGTACTGAGGCTGTTGAGGTTTCTAAGAACCCAACTTATACAACTTCTGTTCCTGTTTCTAAGGATTTGATTGATTCTGTTTCTGAGGCTAAGAACAGTGGTTTAACTGTAACTGAGACTGAATCAAAGTCTGTGGAATCTGAGAAAAAAGGTCAAGAAGATTATGCGAAGCAGTCTGAAGCTATTGATAAGACTGTAGATGATTATAATAAGCAGGTTGCTGATTATAATAAGGCTACTAATGTTGAGTCTGAGGGTAAAGGTGAGGCTGAATCTGTAACTGATGCAGGTCAGTATAATACATGGCAAAAGGTAACGGTCAATAATGATGGCACTTTTACAAGTGTTCATGATTTAAATGATGGTGTTTCATCATTTGCGACTGGTACATTGAATGGTAAGGTTAATTATTCAGTTTCTAATAATGGAGATGGTTCTGAAAAAATTACCATTTCAAGTGTCAATTTGGATAAATATGATTTGAATGTGACTGGTCCTAACTTGGCAGTTAATAAGAATATTAACTATATTGTTAAGGACCTAGAAGGTAATGTTCTTTATTCTAAAGGACATGATGGTAGTCAATCATTTAATGATGTTATTGGTAAGACCTTTACTTTGAATAAGGTTTTCAATGTTAAAGCAGGGGATTTCACGCCTTGGGTTAACTTTTTGAAGATTGATGATACTTGGATTTATAACACTGCAGGTCAGTTGTACTTTAAGTTAAAAAACACTAATGAGAAGCCTGCTGTACCTGTTGTTTCTTGGCATAAAGATACTTATGAGCAACCTTTGACAGTTAAGAAAGAGGTTACTGATAAGGATGGTAAAGACGTGAATCATGGGACAGTTAAACTTGGTGATGTTGTTAAATATCCATTGACTGGTTCTTTGGTTGATGTTTCTGCTAAACCTCTTTATCGTTATGGCTTTACAGATTACCTTGATACGGTTCATGACCAGTATCAAGGTTATATGGCTGAGTTGACTGATAAAACAAGTGCTACGCTTAAAACTGGTGAAAAAGTGACTGATGAGATGTTACGTCAGAATGTTACTGTAAGTTATGATGTTAAGACTGGTAAATGGAATTTTGATGTTAATAAGGACTTCCTTTCTAAGTTGAGTCCATCATCTAAATTTCAAGTTAAAGCTGTTATTTCTGCGTTGCGTGTTAAAGCAGGGGAATCTATTAAAAACGATGTCTTTCATTATGTGAATGATGATGTGATTTACTTTGGTCCTGTAGAGACTAAAACTCCTGAGAATCCAAAACCTGTGACACCTGTTAAGGATAAACCTGTGACACCCGTTGAACCTGTTGCTCCTAAAGCACCTGTTGTTGAAAAAGGTTCTGTTCTTCCCCATACTGGTGAAAAATCAACTGTTTTAGCTATGCTTTCAGGAATTGTTTTATTTGTTTTGGGTGTGTTTGGCTTTAAGTCAGGGAAAGAAAATTAAGTGAGGTATTTGAATAATGAAATTAAGTAATATTAAGTTAAATAGTAGTGCTATTGGCGAAGCTATTTATTTGGGTCAAGAGGGTCAGCCACCTCGTCAAGTTAATGGACAACGTGGTTCTTATATTCGTCATTTGCTTATGAATGAACGTCATGGATTGTTTTATGTAATTACTCCTGTGATTGATGGTGTGATTGAGGAGGATGCTAGAGTCAATTTTGATGGCTGTGAGCCTATGTTTTTTGAAGATTATGCTGAGGGTCGTCAAGTTGCTCCGTATGTATCTGTTTATGCTAAGAAATTGAATGTTTTAAAATAAGGAAGTGAGGTATTAGATTTATGGCACGCTATGGTTTGAATTTGGGTGACAAGTTCGATATTTTTGGTAAACAGTATCGTATTTTGAATGATGTAATTGAAAATCCTGCTGAACAGCTTGGCGAGTTAACTTTTATTGAAAAGGTTCGAGATAATCTTGTTTATGAGGATGACCTGAACCGTCCTAATGGCGATGGTACTTATCGTCAGGTTGCGACTGGGGAAATGCAGGGCTTTGATGTAGCGTTGCGTTCTAAGGTACATAAACAAGTCTTTGTTACGATTACGGACATGCCTTTGTCAGCTTTTGATGAGTTAGGATTGAAATTTGGTGATAAAGTATCACTTAATGATATTGTGGTGACTTATTCTCAGGTCGGTAGTGGTGAAGCTAAGTTGTTTGCTAGTGGTATTTTTAAGGTTGGTGGACCACAAGGACCTAAGCCTCCAAAACCTGAGCAACATAATGATGATAATAAACCAAAATAAGGTTGTTTGAGTAATACTTTTTAATTTTTATTGAGATAGTAGTTTGGGATGATATAGCTACTATCTTTTTTATTTGAAATTATTTTGAAATGGGGTGGTATTATTTTTATTTATCGAGGTTTTAGGATAAAGCCTTGGCATTTGAATTTGATTTGGATGCTTAAATTGTTTTGGGCTTTGCCTTTTATTTTAGCTATTGGTTATTATTCTTACTTAAATTATGAGCAGTTTGTTGCTCTGAATTATTTGAGTATGATTCCTGTAGTGGTCTTTTTGGTATTGATTTATCCATTGGTGTCTTTTTTGCATGTACTTGCTGAGGATAGGATTCCATTGTATAAAAGGATTTATCGTTTGTGGCTTACTGCAAATTTTCTAAATGAGCAGGGTTTTTATTATGAAAAGGCTAGTCGTAAGCAGGGTGGTAGGTCTAGGAAAAAATTTCCTAAAGTGTATCTTAAACAAGGTAAATATGATTTAAGGCTTTATTTGGGAACACAAGGTAGTAAATTTCAAGACCGATTCTCTCGTATTGGTTCTGAGCTTGAAACAACTTATTTCATGGATTTTATGAATAAGATTGATGAAGAAAAATTTGTTGTTTATGAGCTTGCCTATTCAGCTTTCCTTAATCGAATTGAGGCTAAGGATGTTGTCCTGAATGATAAGTATGAGCTTGTTCTTTCTAAGGTTGTTAAATGGTCTATGACTGAGAATCCTCACTTGCTTATTGTTGGTGGTACTGGTGGTGGTAAGACAGTTCTTTTGCGTGAGATTTTAGTTGGTCTTGCTAAAAAATGTGTTGTGTATCTTGGTGACCCTAAACGTGCTGATTTCGTACCTCTAGGGGATTTGGATATTTTTAAAGGTCGTGTTTTCTTTGAAAAAGAGGATATAGCTAAGATGGTTGCTGATTTTAAGCAGACCATGAATAACCGTTATGATTATATGCGTGCTGAGATGAAAAAGCGTGGTGAACGTGAATTAGGACGTTTTTATGAATATGGTCTTGAACCTAACATTCTGATGGTTGATGAGTGGAACGCATTGATGGCTTCACTTAATCGTAATGCTAAGATTGGTGGACAGATGATTGATGATTTGCTTGAAATTATTCTTAAAGGTCGTCAGGTGGGGTCTTATGTTATTTTGGCTATGCAAAAACCTACCTATGATGATTTGCCTACTAAGTTACGTGATAATATGATGCACCATATTTCAATGGGGCGTTTGTCAGATAGTGGTTATCAGATGACTTTTGGTGATGAAAATGCTAATAAGAAATTTCGATTTATTGAGCGTTTGAATGGTAAAAAGGTTTATGGTCGTGGATATAGTGGTATCTTTGGCTTGCCTGCACAAGAATTTTATGCACCTAATTTGACAAAAGGTTTTTCATTCTTTGATGTGTTTGAAACTTATTCTAGGATTGAAAATCCACATGAACCGAATTATCAGGGTGGTGTTGATAGTGAGGATGTTGTAGAAAATCAAGATGATATTGCTTTAGATGATTCTATTGATTTGCCTGTTCAAAGTTTGTCTGATTCGTCTGATTTAAAGACTATTTTTGAATTGTCTAAGTCTATTGATAAGTCATTTGGACAGATTAAAAATGTTATAGATGTTATTGAAAAAGGAGGATTTAAAGAATTTAAACGAGATAATGGTAAAGTTGTTTTGACTGAGGAGGATTGTCTTCTTTTAGAGGGGCTTTTTGATTCATTTGAAAACTTTGATGGTACATGGAAAGAGATGGTTTCTATCCATTTTGACCGTGATGCCTTCAATTAGAAAGTGTGTAAGGACCACTCTTTCTAATCAGGGCATAGCTAACAACAAGAACTAGAGCCAAGCGTAGCTTGGCTCGTACACGTTCTTGTTGTGGACCAGCTATGCCCTGATTAGAGGGAGGGGTTTTGATTACAACCCCCTCTCTCTAATAGGGGGGTAACAATTTGGGAAATTGGGTATTCAAACCTCCCTAAAGCCTTGTGTAGCTTGCGATTGCAAGTTTCAGCGTGAGGTCACAAAATCGAAAAAAACAGGTCACAAAGTTTGCAAAAAAGGAGTGAAAAGTAGGTGGATGCAAGGTATCTTAAAAAATTTCGGCAGAAAACAGGACTTAAACAAGCTGATTTTGCGAAAGTATGTGGTATTGATAGGACTTTGATAAGTCGTTATGAGACTGGTAAAAAGGCGTTGTCTTTAGCTAGATTTAATGAAATAAAAAGTGCATTTGGTTATGGTGATGCTGAAAAAGAGCGATTGCGTGTGTTGATAGACTATGTGAGAATCACATTTAAGGATGTTCGTGATTTGGATTTCTTCTGTACCATGTTTCTGCATTGCAAGTTTAAGGATTTCAGGTCTGTTCAGTCAGGATTGATGAATTATAATCATGTTTGGCAACGTGGTAATATTTGGATATTTGATTTTGCAGACAAATTCGATACTGGTAATTATCAGATAACACTGCAGATGTCAGGTCAGGGGTGCAGGGAATTTGAATGTATTCTAGCTAAGTATGATTTGACGTGGTTTGATTTTTTTAAAAATCTTGATTTCTCGTATCGAGCAAGTATGAATGTGACTCGTCTTGATATTGCGATTGATGAGTTATATCTCGGTAAGGGAAATGAAAGTGAACAATTCGAATTGTCGGATATGATTACTAAGTATTACAATCAAGAGCTATATTTTGAGAAGTTAAGACGTTGGAACTATATCGGTGGTGGTTCTCTTAATTTCGAGGATGAACAAGATAGAGAAGATAACAGACAGGGTATCTCGCTATATTTTGGTTCTCGTCAATCTGAACTCTACTTTAATTTTTATGAAAAACGCTATGAACGTGCGAAACAAGATGGTATAAGCGTTGAGGATGCGTTGTGTGTTTATGATGAATGGAACAGATATGAAATTCGATTAGCTCAGAAAAAAGCTAATGCTGTAGTACAGGAATATTTGCAAGGTATTGATTTAGGTGAGGTTGCAAGAGGACTTATCAATGCGAATTTTGATGTTTATGATGGTTTAAACGAATGGGGGGCTTATCTTGCTGATAAGAAGTGGCAAAAGTTGTTTGGTGGCAGTCTCCCTTTGGTGTTAAGTACCAAACCTGAACCATACAGTATAGAAAAAACGATTAAGTGGTTGTCTCAGCAAGTAGCACCTAGCTTGGCTCTAGTAAGTGAGTATGACAAGATAACTCAAGAAGATTATCTTGCTATGATTTTGAATAGTGGTGAGATAACTGAACGAGGTCAGCAGATTTTGGATGACATTAAAAATAGTTTAAAGTGAGGGTGTTATGGAAAGAGTTTATGACCTTTATGATGCAAAGGGTAAAAAGTTGGAATCTATATTAGATTCACGTGATTGTGTATTTGATATATTTAAACGTCTAACTAAGGATGAAAAAACCTATATGTCTGTTAATGGGGCTGTTGGTTCAGGGAAAACGTATTTTCTTGATTGGTTTGTGAGTTATTTAAAAGCTAATCTTGATGTTAGAGTTGTTGTTCTATCAGAACGAGTTAATACTGGTAGGAATTTTGTGAGGAGTGATGGCTTATTTGATGATTTTGATGAGTTTATTAGTTACTTGTTAGTCTTAAAAATGAGGGGTAATGATTTTCCTGAGGGGCGAAAAAGACTCTATGTCATTGTTGATGGGTTTGATTTTAATAGTTATCAGCTAGAATTGTTTAATAAACTATTGAATTATTTTGTTTCTGAAAGTTTTATTCATAGTCTTGTTGTTTCTACGTGGAAAAAAGATGTTCTTGATTTTAATGAAAACGATTTTTTAAAATATAGACTTTTGATTAATAGAATTAAAAAGGTAAGGAGTATTTTTGATTAGTTATAAAAGGGTTGCTAGTATTCTAAGATATGTATTTTTTAGAATATTTGTTAGCACAATAGTTGTAGATATATTTCTTGCGTTTATTTTTACTTTTATTACTCATAGTCAAAAAAGTTATTGGGTGGCATTTTGGTATGTAATTTGTGATGTTAGAAATATTATTTATGGTTTGGCTGTTGTAGTAGTTTTGTGGCGTGCTGATAGTATGAATTATAGAAAGTATTATGAAATTAAGCGAAACAAACATTGATGTTATGTTAGTTACGTTTTAGGGAGGCTTTGATTGAATTTAGCTTACAAGCAAGAGGAGTTGATACGTTGGTTAGAGGATAATGATTCTATACCTGATATTTTGAGAAAGTGTGTAGATATGATACCTGAACGATATTTTTATGGTTCAGATATAGATAGTGATGTTTTCAGGCGAAAACGTGAGGATATGAATGAGCTTTTAGTTAAAGCTAGGAATTGTGATTGTCCTAAAGTGATAAAGGATGATTTAGGTTTTGTGCAAAGAGAATATTTTGATTCTCTATCGGATATGGCTAATACAAAACGCAAGCTGTTATTGTTTGGCTGCCAGATGCAGGATGAAGATAAGCAGGTGGAAATGATTATTAAGTTAGCAACTGATTATCATTTGGAAAAGTCATTATTAAGGTACAAGGAGGTATATAGATAGTGTGTTTGGTTCGATTTGTTCTTGGTCTTATCGTTTATCTGCTTGTATGTTTGTTTTTTGATTGCCTGTTTGCTTTTATGTTTGGTATGTTTTCAAATTATGTAGTGGTTGCTGATAGTTTTCCTGATTATGTGTTCAAGATGTGTGAGCATGGATTTACTATAGTTCCGTTATGTTGGCTTGGTGGTTTTGTATTTATAACATTATCATTGCTCTTTGGGAAAAATTAAGGTGAGTTAAATGACCTTGACAAGTCATAAAACTGTCATAGAAAATTTGGAGGATTTAGAAAATGGCAGAACATAATGAACAATTAGATGCTGTTTTGAAAAAAATCAAAACTACTTCGGCTGCATTAGGGGAGGCTTTAACTAAAGAGGATTGGGAAGAAGCCTTTAATAATGCTATGCTATTGAAAGACTATGTTAAAGATGAAGCACTGCAGGATTTGACTGGTCGAGAATTGAGTCAGTATCATATTCCTGATATTGAAACTGAGTTGAAAAAATATTGGTATTTCAATGGTGAAATGCGTAAGGCTGTTGGTGCTTTGCGTAAAAAAGGTCAAAAGTTTGTAGATTTTGCAAACTAGCTTTAAAGAATCGATAAGACAAAGTGATTAGTTTTCATAGGCTAATCACTTATTTTTTTGAAAAAAAGATGGAGGTATAGGTGATGTCATTTAAGATTGTATATCCTGATTTTATTTCAGCTTGTTCAGATTTTGCTTATGGTAAAAAGTTTTTGGATTGGTCTGATGAAATTCAAGAAAGCTTGAATAATTATTTTGATGGTTGTGAGGTTACTGAGTTAGGTCAAGGATGTGACCCTGATAACATTTATTTGAATAGTTTTCAAGAATGGACTTTGGAAGAAACAGTTGTAGATAATCTTGAATTGCTTTCATTACAAGATTTTAAGGAGCTTAAAGGGAATGATGAACTATCTGAGTGGGTCGATGAAAATATTGATGAGATTGAATCCAAAATTATTGATTTAGGATATTATTATCTAGGTCGTGAGGGTATTGATTCTTGGTGTGTCTTGGAGTGATATTTATGATGGGAGGTCTTAATGACTTGTAAAACGGTTAGACAAGAGACTTATGAGGTTTTTGATAGTATTGACAGAATGATTAGACGTATCCGTGAGGGGTTAGATAGTGTTGATGTAGATAATGAGAGTGAGGAATTACTTGATTTGCTTAGATATTTCAATCAATGTGCTTGGGATTCCTGTAACGAGTTAATCAATGCTGATATGTCTGTGTCTGATTTGGAAAAATTTAAGAGGTAAGTGAGTATGACAAAATGGGTTTTGTTGATGTTGGAGCGTAGCAATGAGATTGAGAGTTTAGGTAGGTCTGTGTCTGCTATTGTAGATTCGATTCATGCTAAAAGTCGTAGGTCAGTTGCTAGTGAGGAGACTGAGTACGATGTTAAACGAGCTAATGAGACTCTTGAAAATATTCAAGAACATTTGCAGGAAGCAAAAAAATTGCTTAGTCGTTTGGAGGAAGAATTATAAGATAAATGATTGCAGTGATTAGGACTAGGGAAAATGGTAAGTCTAAAAAGCTCTGTAATTTGGACTTGATGAAGTTTACAGAAAATCAAGTTCGGCAACGTATGTTTGAGCGAGGCATTGAAGAAGATGCCTTTTTTATATGTTCAATAACTGATTGGAATGTTGATAGAATTTTTAGTCTGCGTGAGGCGTATGTGCTTAAACAAGCTGTAGAGGAGCTTTACGATGGTGATTCTACGGTAGTTGCTTATTTGCTGAATCAAGGTCGTTCAATATATTTTATTGCGACTCATTATTACAAATATTTATCTAAGGATGAGGTCGAGGCAATGATTAAGGTCATAGGTCAAGTTGACTCTGATAAATTGCTTGTAACTTTTTATAAGACTGGTTCTTGGGTTAATTTTGTTAGTCAGTATTTGAGGGCAGGATATTTACTGCAGATTAAAGATAAATATTACATTGATGTTTCTTGAAAGGGAGGTTTAATTGGCTAAAAAAATTGTTAAGAAAAAGGCTAAACCAAAGGTCTTGAAAAAAGTTGGTAAAAAACAAAAACATCAGATGAGGCAGATTTCATCTCGAAAAATGACGACAATATTTGTGACTGGATTGGTTGGATTTGGTCTGTTAGCTACTACAGCTATTGGTTTGAATGTTTATGGGCAGTTGACTGGTAATCAAAAGCCTAAGGTTGAAAAGGTATCGTCTGATAAGGTTGATTATCGTTTAGAGCAGTTTTTGGATGGTTATGTCAATGCTTATTTCACTTATTCAATGGATAATCAGGCTCAGAAAAAGCAGTTAGATGAATTGAATAGCTATTACAATTATGTACCGTCAGAACAGAATCAAGGGCAGTTAAGACAGGAAACGTCCTTGTTAAGCAGTTATCTTCAAGAAATTAAAGATAACGTAGCTGTTTATGAGGTCGTCTATAAGTCAGGTTCAGGGGATTCTGCAGAAAATATCAAGGTTGGATTTAATGTCCCATTTGGTGGTGAAGATGGAAAGTATTATGTTTCAGGTCTGCCTTGGTATTCAGCAGTAACGAATCTTAAAAAATCTAGTTCTGATGATAAAGAATTGGTTCTGTCAAGTCAAACTACAGAATTGTCAAATTCAGATAAGAAAAAGTTGAATGACTTCATGGATTTGTTCTTCAAAAACTATACTACGAGTCAGAAAAACTTGGATTTGATTGCTGATGGTGTGACAACTATCAATGGTGCTATTTATAAGTCAACGGATTGGGCTTATTACAAAATTCATAAAGATGGTTCTGTGGATGCTTATGTGCAAGCAACATTTGAAATTAAGGGTATAACGCATAGTGAGAATTTTAGTTTCAAATTAGCTAAGAAAAATGACTCTTACTTTGTTAAAGAGTTAACACATGAAATCCCTGCAGATTATGCAAAGGTTAAAAAGGAGGATAAGACTGAATGACGTTTCAAGGGTTATATGAATGGGTGTTTCAAAATTTTGGTATTTGGGTGATTGGTGGAATCGTTGTATGGAAAGTAGCAAAGTCCGCTGTCTCAGGTGATACTGGTAGTGCTATTTGGGCTTGTGTCATTGGTGCGATTGCTTATTGGATTGGTAAGGACCCTATTGCTTTCTTGGATTCAGTTAAGACTATCATGGATAAGGTTAAAGGTGGAGGTGCTTGATGAGTCGAGAGGAGCAACAAGAGTCAACTGAGGATAAAGAGCTTTACTCTTATACTGAGGCTCTATCTCAGCCTGTATGGATTCAAAAATTAAATGAGCAGTATAGCTTACCTACACCTATCAAGTTAAGTCGAGTGATTTATTTTGTCATTATTTCGTTTTTGATTTGGCAATTATATAAACCGTTCCACTTTGCATTTGGATTTAAGATTGTATCTGCAGGGTTTCTTGGTTGGTATTTTGCAGGTTTATTTTCGGATTTGCGTGTTCAAGGTAAGAGTCTATTTAAGTATTTAAAAGATTACCTTATTTTTTATATTCGTTTTGGTCGTAAGGACAAAACATTGGTAATCAATAAGGGCTTGATTTATAAGCGTGTTAAACCTAAAAAGATGCGTGGTAGAAAGGAGGTCTAATGAGTTTTATAAGTAAATTGTTGAACATGGATGATGATGTGATGTTGAATCAGGTTTGGGATGTGCATGGTAATCTTGTGCTTCGTAAGGATGGTTCAGTGTTTGCCATTTATCGGATTCCGTCAAAAATTGTCAATTCTGTTGACGAAAAAGGCAAAGAGGAATTAAAGGATGTTGAATATTCTGCTTTGGCAAATTGTTTGAATTATCGAGATTTTATGATTAAGACAACGCCTGTGAATCAAGATTTATCAGCACGTTTTAAACTATTAGCTGATGATATTGATTGGGATTCAGCAACAGCAGATTTGGCTGAATATGTGCTTAATGGCATGGTCGAAACGTTGGTTGATTCCATTGGTATGCCATTCGATTATTGGCATCATGTCATTGTGCCATTGAAATCAATTCATTTGTCTGTTGATTTGAAGCAAACAATGGGACAAGCTTTTAGACGTACCAGAGATATGACTATGAATTTGCTAGGTTTCTATGAGGGTGTTCCTGAAAATTGGTATGAAGAATATGTTCAACAAGAGGAGACAGCTTATTCTGATTTGTCAGGTCTTGATGTTACTCGTTTAACAACTGATGAGAATTGGTTTTTGCAGCGTTTACACTTTATTCAGGGATTCCTTTATGATAATGAGTCTGAGTTGATTGCTGTTAAGGATAATGTTGAGAATATTGATGATGTAGCTATTACACTTGAAAATGTTAGCGTCATTAAAATGTCGGATTTTGACGATGCGACTTATCGTTGGTATCTTCCGATTGTAAAAGTTCCTCAAAACGTTTCATTTATGCACGTTTTGGATAAACTGGTAGGTTTAAATTTTCCTGTTGGTTCTACTGTATTAGGAAATTTTATGGCTGTTAAAGGTGCTTTGGGAGTTGAAGGTAAGGCTAATCGTAATAGACGTAGATTGAATCGAACGGCGATAGATGCCGATGAGAATGGTGATACTCAAAATGCTAAGGTTGTTTCTTCGATTCTTCTTTTGGATGATTTGAAAGAGAATATCGATGAGGGTGAGCCTATTGTTCAGTATCTTCATTGCTTGGATTTCTCAGCTCAATCGTTGGAACAATTGAAAGTGCAGTATGAAATTTTGACTAAGACCTTGGCTTCTATTGGGGTTAAAGTGTCTAAAGCCTCTGCTGACCAACTGTATCTTTTGTATAAGACACGTATAGGTGAGGTTCTAACGACCTATGATAAGAATTTCATTCAAAAAATGTCCTTATCTGCTTTTTGTGAGAATCTTTTCTTTACAACTCGGAAAGTTGGTACTGATGTTGGATTTGCGATTGGTCGTGTAGATAATGAGTTGAAATCATGGCAAGGTGATTATAGGTCTGCGATTGAGGCAAGCTCTAATCCTGTCTATGTCAATTTGCTTCAAGCAAACAAGAATAATGTTGAGGGAAAATTGACTGCGAATCCACACGTTGCCGTGATTGGTGCGACTGGTCGTGGTAAGTCATTCTTGATTAAGCTCTTGTTTACTTATCATTCCATGTTAAAAATTCAGTCTCTCTATATTGACCCTAAGTCTGAGATGAGACAGCAGTATGAACGTGTTTTGGCTGAGTTAGAGGAAAATGATGAGTTTCCTGAGTTGCAAGATTATATCAGGTCGATTGATTTCGTGACTCTTGACCCAAACAATCCGAAAAATCATGGTGTTCTTGACCCTATCGTGTTCCTTACTGGTACGGATGCTAGTGAGCTTGCTGAGTCTATGATTTCGGCTGTGTTGACGAATCATTCTGATATTGTTGAGTATGGTTATATGACTGCGATTGAAACTGTGATGGCAAGACGTCAAGCAGGGGAGCTTGTTGGGATGAGACACGTTTTCGAGGAAATGATGAAATCTGATGTTGAAAAAGTTCGTTCTGCAGGTATGTTGTTGGATAAGAAATCTAAGGATTCTATTCTTTCGCTTTGTTTTTCTGATGGTAAAAACCATGCTATTGACTTAACTGCTAAAACAACGGTTCTTGAAATTGCAGGTCTTGACTTACCGTCTGAGGAAACGGATGAGATTGAAAAAGCTCAGAAAAATAGCTTGGTCGTCATGTATGGTATTGGTTATTTCTGTAAGCTCTTTGGGCAACGTGATAGAGAAGTTGAAACCGTTGTAGTTGTGGATGAGGCCTGGCAGTTTAAGTCAACGTCTGCAGGTCGTTCTGTTTTGAAACAGATGAAACGTGTTGGACGTTCGTTTAATAATTTCCTTGTTCTTGGTACACAATCGGTTGCTGATGTAGTAACTAATGATGATACAACTGGTTTCGGTACGGTCTTTGCCTTTTTGGAAGAAACTGAAATTGATGAGGTTCTTGATTACTTGCGTGTTGAAAAGACTGATACGACTAGAAAATGGTTAGCTAATACAGGGCATGCTCAATGTATTTATTTTGATACATTTGGTCGTAGAGAACGTATCACGGTTGAGGGTATGTTTCCTGAGATTAACAGGCTGTTTGATACGGTTAAGTCTAAGTTGAAATCGGTTTAATAAGGAGGGTGTATGAAAAAGACTAAACTGGCTCTTTTGGTAGCTCTAGGCTTGGTTAGTTTAGGGCTTGCCTCTCCTGCTTTGGCAAAGTCGAATAGTCAGCCTTTCAATAATACTTATGGTAAGGATGTTTATAATCTTGGTTATGAAAATGCACTCTTAAAAGAAAATTATAAGGGTTCTGATTCAAGTAAGAAATCTAGTGATTCTAAGACTTATGGTCCTGAGGAGCCTGAGGACATTAAGAAGAAAAATGAAGCTAAGAAAAACGGAGCTTCAGGAAGTGATAGTTCTTCGACAAGTGGTAGTAATGCTTCAAGTGGTGGTGATAAAAAACAGCCTATCATGGGACCTGACCCTAAACGTGATGGAGCAAAACCTAGTAATCTAAATGGTAATAAGCCTACGGTTGTTCAAAGTGCTACTAGTCCTGCTGATAATAAGGATTCAGACCCAAAGCATGATACTAATATTGCCATTACTTATCAAGATATGGGAAAAAAGAAATTATCGTCTTTTAATAGTAAGGTCTATTTTCCGAAGAAATTCCTGAATATGGATGCTCAGACCAACTATCTAATCAATACTGTTATTTCGATTCCGTTTTGGTTAACGAAACAAATTTTTTGGTTGGCTTCAATGGTTTATGAGTTTATTCAAGCAGGAAATAATACGAATCTTGATAGCTATTTGGCAACGATTATTTCAACGTCTGCGAGTGTGTTTAGTAGTTTGTTAACAACTGGCTTACTATCGTTAGCAGGGTTAATCATGGTGATGTATGCTTACACTCGACACATTCAAGGTGGTAATTTCTTTACGTCATTAGGACGTTCGGCATTTGTGTATATAGCTATTTTGCTCTTTTACTCAAATATCAATGGTTCTTATGTGGTTCAACGTGTTTATAACAATACTAATTCTTTGACCTCTGAATTGACGGCTTCAATGGTTGGAACAACTCAGCCTTATAATAGTGCTGATGGGGTTCTTGACCTTTATTTTAGACAAGCTATTTGGAAACCTTACGTCTATATGAATACAGATGTTAAGGAAATGAATGTTGATGGGACGTTTACGTCTAATGATGATAAGGTCACGACTGATACGCTTAAAGAATTGCTAGATTATAAGTCAGGTGATGATAAGTTTAAATTCAATGATAAGACAACTATTGACAAATTTGTAGGTGATGAGAAAAAACCTAAAGTACCTCGGATGCAAAACGCATGGGGAGATAAGTTCTTGTATGGCTTTATTTCCATGTTTGATGCAATTGGTATGGGAATTATTATTATTCTGATGGCAATAATATCATTCATTCTTAAAATGGTATTCTTCTTGTTGCTGATTCTATCACCATTTATTTTCTTGTTGGCGATATTCCCTCCATTTGAAAATATGTTCTATCGCTTTATTAAGAGTGCTATTACTGTTGAGGTTTCGGCATCTGCAGTAAACTTCTTGACTGTTTTTATTCTTTATTTCTATATGGTTCTGACTAAAGTTACTGAGGCAATGTTCCCTAATTATTTTGCCTCTACGACCATGAAAATTATTGTCTTGATTGTAGCTTATTGTAAGCGTGATTGGCTCATTTCACATTTTCAATTTAATGGTGCAGAATCATTCATGCGTGGCTTAGGCTATAATTTCGGTAATGTTGGAATGAGACGTTTGAATCGTACTATGAGACAGGTTAGAAGAGGGCGTTCAGGACGTTATGGAAATGGTAGTCAAAGGAATGTATCTCGTCTATCTATGATGCGTCAGATGGCAACTGGTGCTATGAGACACGGTGCTGGTAGTGCTTTCCGTAAGGGTGTTCAGGGAGTTGATAATACTTATCTGAAAGCAAAAGGTAAATATTTAGCTCATAAAAATGGATGGTCTGATGAAACAGGTCAAGAGGTTGCACAACATAGGAGACAAGTTGGTATGCAACGTCTAGCAGATACGAAGGATAGAATCCGTAATACTCGTGATAGAGCAATGGCAAATGTCTATGGTTATGCAGGTGCAGGAATGAAGAAAGGACAAGCTCGTGATGAGGTTTTGAGTAGGGCTAATAAGTATCGTAATCGTGTGGCTCAAAAACCTAAATTGAATAAGCAAATGCCTAAAGTTCCTAATCAAAAAGTGCAAAATCAACAGACAAAAGAGCGTTTGTTGAAGCAACGGAAACAACGTGAAGAAGTGAAAAAGCCTAAGACAGGATTTAAACGTTATAAGGTTAATGAAAAAAATATCAAGGAACAATTAAGAAGAAATAGGAGGTAGTGTTGATAAGAGGACTTGCTCATAAGAAAATAAAGCTAGTCTTGCTAATGTTGATTCCACCTTTGATACCGATTTTCTTGATTGGTTTTATATTTATTGCTGTTCTTGGAGATGGTTCAGGAGGTGGTACAAGTTCATTAGGTACAAATGGGCAAGTTAAATATTGTCAGCATTGGTCGGATGGTGATGCTTATACTCATAATTTGTTAGTTCATAGATATGGCATTACTGCAGAACAGATTGACGGATTTATGAGTACGTTGGGGGTTAATTATGATAAAAACCGAATCAATGGTGCTAAGTTGCTTGAATGGGAATCAAAGTCGAATTTGGATGTTAGGGCTATTCTTTCAATCGCTATGAATGAAAGTTCGCTTGGTACTGCAGGTGTAGCTACTAATGCAGGTTCTAACATGTTCGGTTATGGTGCTTTTGATTCAAATCCTGAAAATGCAAATAACTTTAATGATGAGGTTGCTGTAGTTGCGTTGACAAAACAAACGATTATAGCGAATCATAATGAGACCTTTAAGATTCAGGATGAAAAGGCTCAAAAAAATGCGAATGGGTCTTTAAGTCCTAGTGACGGTGGGGTTTATTTTACTGATACGTCAGGTTCAGGAAAAAGACGTGCTGAGTTCATGGAAAAAATGGACAAGTATATAGACGAGCATGGTGGAACGCCTGACCCACCGTCAACAAGTAGCGATGTACCAACTTCAAATCTTGCGAGTGGTTCGTTAGCTAGTTCGTGGGATTTCCCTAGCGAGTATGCTGATAAGTTGAAATACGGTCAGCCTACGTCTGCTTCGTTGACTACGTTGGGTGCTAACTCATATCCTGCAGGACAATGTACTTGGTATGTTGCTAATCGCTTGCAAGAGACAGGAATCTGTCAAGATGCAGGAATTTATAATGGTAATGGTAACGGTCAAGATTGGGTAAGGTCGTTGGTTTCTAAGGGATGGAAAGAATCTTCAACACCAGTTGAGGGAGCTGTTGTCTCAACTGCAGGGGGGAATGATGGAACATTTCCTCAGTATGGACATGTTGGCTTTGTTGAACATGTAAATGAAGATGGAACATTCCTTGTATCTGAATGTAACTATAGTAATGTTCAGGATAAGGTGCATTATCGAGTGTGTCAACCTGCAAGCTACTATAGCTATGCTGTTAAAGAATAAGACTATGAGTCTGTCAAAGGACTTATAGTTGTTAAAATAAAAAAAGAAAATGGAGATTTTTTAAAATGACAAAAAAACAATTATTATCAATGGTAGCAGTATCAACTTTGGTACTATCTAATGCAAGTGCTGTATTTGCTGATGGGGCAAGTTCGTCTGCGACTTTGGGGGACAGTTCTGCTTTGGTTTCTCCGAGCGATACAGGGGCAACTGTAGGACAGCCAACGGATGGGGCAGGTGTAGAGGTTTCAGATAGCACGTCAACTGCTAAACCAGTTGATAATCAAGGCTCTACGAGCGATACAGGTGCGACTGTAGGACAGCCAACAACTGGTACAGATGTAGGGTCCTCAGATAGCACGTCAACTGCTAAACCAGTTGATAATCAAGGCTCTACGAGCGATACAGGTGTGACTGCAGGGCAGCCAACAACTGGGACAGACGTAGGGTCTTCAAGTGGCACGTCAACTGCTAAACCAGTTGATAATCAAGGTTCTTTGAGTGATACGTCTTTGGGTCAAGAGTCAAAACCTAGTAAAGATTCAACCGTAGGACAGCCAACTGATGGTGCAGGTGTAGAGGTTTCAGATAGCACGTCATCAGTTAAACCTGTAGATAAGCAAGATTCTACAAGCACTTCACTTGGTAAGGAAACAAAATCTAGTAAGGATGTAACGGTTAAAGACGGGGCAGGTGTAGAGGTTTCAAATAGCACGTCACCAGTTAAACCTGTAGATAAGCAAGATTCTACAAGTAATTCACTCGGTAAGGATTCAAAACCAGTTTCGGAAAAAGCAGACAAGGTTAAGTCAAATGATAAGCAGTCTGAGAATACCCAACCTGTTGTAAATCCAGTTGAAAACGTTGGTACTAATGCAGGTCAAGTATCACAAGCCACTAAGCAAGTTATTGAAAATGTAAGCTATGAAGCACCAGTTGTTCTTGAATCAGGGTATCAAGTAGTCAATACGCAAGATGCTGTTGTTACTGCTGTAGATACTGCAGGTAATACGGTTAAGACAAGTGCTGAAAATTTGGGAGGAAAGACTAACTCTGATGGTACTGTTAGTTTTAAAACATCTACAGGTGAGATGAAAACTTTACCTCATACAGGTGAGAAAATGGCATGGTGGTCTTGGTTCGTTGGAATCATTGTTATCTTGGGTGCTGTGTATCTTGGTGCAAAAGATAAGATTACTGAGTTGATTGATAAGTTGCGTGGAATTGAGTATGAGTATATTGAGGAGGATGAGGATGATGATGAGTAATTAAAATAGGTGGGGTGCAGTCTAGTAGGGCTGTACCCTATTTTTTTGTTTTATGATATAATAATTTTAATTAAAATATTGCTTAAGAGGTGTTGATATGGAAAATATAATTCCTGTTTCAGATATGAGATTTTATAATAAGTCGTTGCAAGATGTTTCTGTGGGTTCTCCAGTTATTTTGACGAAAAACGGAAATGCTAAGTATGCTGTGATTGACTTTGATGAGTATAGGATGATGCAAGCAAGAGTAAGACTTTTTGAGGAATTACAAAAGGGTTATCATTCTTTGGCAAGTGAAAAAACGGTATCACAAGATGAATTTAGGAAAGCGTTTGGCATTGAATAATGAGTTATAAAGTTAATGTTTCCCGTCAGGTGTTACGGGATATTCAAGATGCAGTTTTTTATAAAGAGCAGTTAGGAACATATGCTGAGAATATAGATAATTTTGTTAGAGAATTAGATGAGTTAATTTATAGTCGTTTGTCTGATAGTCCGATGGTAGGTGCTAGTTTATCATCACGAGTTGATATTGAAACGTCAATTAGGTATCAAGTGGTTAATGACTATATTTTATTTTATGATGTCGTAGGAGCTGAGACAGTCAATGTTTTACGTTTGCTGTCGGCAAGGTCTGATTGGACAACTGTAATTTTGAAAAACATTTAAGGTTATGATTTGTTTCATAGCCTTTTTATTTTGTCAAAAACCGAATAATCGATTCGCTGGAGAGGCGATATTTTTGGATAAATAACGAACGAAAGAGGTAAACATGGTTTTGAACGTTAATGATTTTCCTGATATTATGGTTGGGAAAGAAGAATTGATAAGTAAGTATTTTCCGACTTTTTCAAAGAAAACGTTGGAAAAGTATATGACAGCTATCGGAAAAAATAAGGAATTTAGGGAGATATTGTTGAGACCGTCAACGAGAATGACCTTAATCAATGTTAGAGGTTTTTATGAGTATTTGCGATGGTGTGAGAATAATAAGTACAAATAATGATATAATGTAGGTATTAACTAGATACCTGCTTTTTGATTTTAGAAAAGAGGTAGTTATGTTTTTTGTAGCTTTAGAAAATGGTAAGTATCGTTATTATGAGAAATTTTATGATACGAATTGCGAAAAGTGGAGACAAGTTTCTTGCACATTAAAGTCTAAAACACGTCAGGCACAAGGTGAGGCAAGGCGAATTTTAGAGGGGATGATTGAAAAAAAGTTGGAGGTGAAAAAGGATGTAGTTACGTTTGGTAGGCTGTAT
Source organism: uncultured Streptococcus sp. (assembly GCA_934229725.1). Lineage (GTDB taxonomy): Bacteria > Bacillota > Bacilli > Lactobacillales > Streptococcaceae > Streptococcus. The sequence goes on along the minus strand of CAKQDX010000002.1, from coordinate 128,654 downwards.
GAGTCGTGGTTGGCTTTTAGAAAAGTAAGTGTTAAAGATAGTACGTTCTATACGCAGATGAAATTGGTTAAGGATTTTAGTCAAAGATTTTATGAAAAGAATGTAGACAAAATATCTAGTATTGAAATACAAGATTATATTTTATCGTTAGACAAAAAAATAGGAACGTTAAGAGTAATGCTTTCGGTAATAAATATGATTTTTGATTACGGTAAACGCTTAGATATGTTATCTGATAATCCTGTGTCGAAAGTTAAATTGCCTCGATTGTATAGTAGTATTGATGAGCTACATAAAAAGAATATGAAGTTTTATTCGAAGGAAGAAGCAAAAGCGTTATTTGAGTATTTAAATACTATAAAAAGACATAAAATTTCAGCGTTGTTGGCTGAGTTCCTTTATCTTACTGGTTTGCGTTTTGGTGAAGCGTCAGGCTTACAAAAAGAGGATGTTGACTTTGAAAATATGTGTTTGACTGTGAATCATACACTTACTAAATTAAATGCTGATTATCAGTTTAAATTATCATCACCTAAAACGGCAAGTGCTTATCGAACAGTTTATTTTAATGACCGTTGTAAAGAAATTTTACTTGAAGCGTTTAAGCATAATAAGAGTGAGAAATATCAGTCGTTTGTTTTTGTGAATAATGTTCAGTCTTTGTTTGATAATGGAAGCTTTAATGTTTATCTAGCGAAGTATGCTTTGAAGTCAGGAATAAGACCTGATTTAAAGCCTACCAGTCATGTGTTTAGGCACTCTCATATTAGTTTATTAGTTGAGATGGGTTTGCCATTAAAAGTGATTATGCAACGTGTAGGTCATACTGATGAGAAAACGACAACTCGAATCTATACTCATATTACCTCTGCTATGAAGAATGATTATATTGATGTAATTCGAGGTTTTGATTTAACCAAAATATAACCAAAAAAGAAGAAAATATAGAGATTTAGGGGGGTAATATGGAGAATGTTGCTTAATTATTTTGAATTTAATTGGTTGAAAGCAGTTTGAAAGCCTTTAGGTATAAGGTTTTTAAGGGGTATTTGAAATTGTTAATAGGTTCTGCCCTTTTATGGTATAATATTATAGAAATTTTCTATACTCTTTTATTAGAGTTTGGAATGATTTGAATGAAAGAAAAGAGGCATTTTAAAGGTGCAAGATAATAATTTAATTGACGTTAAATTGACATCTGAAATGAAAACGAGTTTTATCGATTACGCCATGAGTGTAATCGTTGCTCGTGCTTTGCCAGATGTTCGTGATGGTTTAAAACCAGTACAACGTCGTATCCTTTATGGTATGAATGAGCTTGGGGTGACACCTGATAAGCCACATAAAAAATCAGCTCGTATCACTGGGGATGTCATGGGTAAATATCACCCACATGGTGACTCATCTATCTATGAGGCTATGGTTCGTATGGCCCAATGGTGGAGCTACCGTTACATGTTGGTTGATGGTCACGGTAACTTTGGTTCTATGGATGGAGACGGAGCTGCCGCTCAACGTTACACTGAGGCGCGTATGTCAAAATTCGCCTTGGAAATGCTCCGTGATCTCAACAAAAATACTGTTGATTTTCAAGATAACTATGACGGTTCGGAACGTGAGCCAATTGTTCTGCCATCACGTATTCCTAATTTACTTGTTAATGGGGCAACAGGGATTGCCGTTGGTATGGCGACCAATATCCCACCGCACAACCTGTCTGAGACAATTGATGCTGTCAAATTGATGATGGACAATCCTGAGGTCACAACACGTGAGTTGATGGAAGTTCTTCCTGGTCCTGATTTTCCAACGGGTGGTCTGGTCATGGGGAAAACCGGTATTCACCGTGCCTATGAGACTGGTAAGGGTTCTATCGTGCTTCGTTCTCGTACCGAAATTGAGACCACAAAATCTGGTCGTGAGCGTATTGTCGTTACAGAATTTCCTTACATGGTCAACAAGAACAAGGTCCATGAACATATTGTTCGTTTGGCCCAAGAAAAACGTGTTGAAGGAATTACGGCTGTTCGTGATGAGTCGTCTCGTGAAGGAGTTCGCTTTGTCATTGAAGTGCGTCGTGATGCCTCTGCTAATGTTATCTTGAATAACTTGTTCAAATTGACACAGCTTCAGACTAACTTTAGCTTCAATATGTTGGCTATTGAAAAGGGTGTGCCAAAAATCCTTTCACTACGTCAAATTTTGGCGGATTATATTGCCCACCAAAAAGAAGTTGTGGTTCGTCGTACACAGTTTGACAAGGATAAGGCTGAAGCACGCGCCCATATTTTAGAAGGTTTGTTAATTGCACTTGATCATTTGGATGAAGTGATTGCAATTATTCGTAACAGTCAAACGGATTCGGAAGCACAGGCTGAGTTGATGGCTCGTTTCGAACTTACCGAACGTCAAAGCCAAGCGATTCTTGATATGCGTTTGCGTCGTTTGACCGGTTTGGAACGTGATAAGATTCAAAACGAATATAATGATCTGTTAGCCTTGATTGCAGACTTGGCCGATATTTTGGCGAAACCTGAACGTGTTATTGCCATTATCAAAGAAGAATTGGATGAGAGCAAGCGAAAATTCGGAGATGCTCGTCGTACCGAACTTATGGTCGGTGAAGTTGTCTCACTTGAAGATGAGGACCTCATCGAAGAAGAAGATGTGGTTATTACGCTTTCAAACAAAGGCTATATTAAACGTTTGGCTCAAGATGAGTTCCGCTCACAAAAACGTGGAGGACGTGGTGTTCAAGGTACTGGTGTTAACGATGATGACTTTGTTAGAGATATTGTCTCAACAAGCACTCATGATCACCTTTACTTCATGACTAATAAGGGGCGTGTATACCGTCTCAAGGGCTATGAAATCCCTGAGTATGGTCGTACAGCCAAAGGTTTACCTATTGTCAATCTCTTGAAGTTGGACGAAGGTGAGACCATTCAAACTGTCATTAATGCTAAGAGTGATGAAGCTTCTGAAAATAATCACCTTGTTTTTGTAACTCGCCAAGGTCTGGTTAAACGTACCAAAGAAGCAGAATTTAAGAACATCCGTCAAAACGGTTTGATTGCCTTGAAACTTAGAGAAGGTGACGAGCTAATCAATGTCTTCTTGACTACTGGTAATGAAGAAATTATCATTGGTACCAAGTTTGGATACAGTGTACGCTTTAAAGAAAATACCATTCGAAGCATGAGTCGTATGGCTGCCGGTGTTAAAGGAGTGACTCTTCGTGATGGCGACCAAGTCGTTGGTGCTGCCGCCATTACGGATGACCAAGAAGTATTGATTATCACTGAAAAAGGTTATGGTAAGCGTACTTCAGCCACTGAATACCCAACTAAGGGTCGTGGCGGTAAAGGTATCAAGACGGCTAATATCACTGATAAGAATGGTCATTTAGCTGGTATTGCTACCGTTTCTGGTAACGAGGACATCATGGTCATGACTGATACAGGTGTTATCATTCGTACAGCAGTTGACAATATTTCCCAAACCGGACGTGCCACTCAAGGAGTTAAGGTCATGCGTTTGGATAATTCTGCTCGAATTGTAACTTTTGCCTTGGTTGAACCAGAAGAAGTTGTGAAAGCTCCCGAGGCCGACCAAGAAAGTGGTGATAACTGATGAGCAGAGATAAGAAAAACAAGACAACTAAAAAGCGCCATAAATGGCTTGAAATCCTTCGTTGGGTCTTGATTGTTGTTCTTTTGGTTGTTGGTCTAGCTCTATTTTTCAATAAGTCCATCCGTAATACTGTGATTGCCTGGAACACCAATAAATATCAAGTTAGTAATGTTTCTAAAAAGACAATTGAGAAAAACAAGGAAGCTAAGACTAGCTTTGACTTTGAAAATGTTCAATCAATCAGTACTGGGTCCGTTTTGCAGGCGCAGATGGACGCTCAAAAGCTTCCGGTTATTGGTGGTATCGCCATTCCTGAGGTCGGTATCAATCTCCCTATTTTCAAAGGTCTTGGAAATACAGAGTTGACTTACGGTGCAGGAACCATGAAGGAAACTCAAGTCATGGGTGGGGAAAACAATTATGCTCTGGCTAGTCACCATGTTTTTGGTATTGCAGGAGCTTCTGACATGCTTTTTTCACCTCTAGATAGGGCTAAGAAAGGCATGAAGATTTATCTTACGGATAAAAATAAAGTCTACACTTATGTCATTAGTGAGGTTACAGTTGTTCAACCGACTGAAGTAGCGGTGGTTGATGATACACCTGGTAAGTCAGAAGTTACTCTTGTGACATGTACTGATGCCGAAGCAACTCAGCGTACAATTGTCAAAGGAGTTTTGAAAACTCAAGTAGAATATGATAAGGCTAACTCAGATATTATTGATGCCTTTAACAAATCATATAACCAATTTCAAAGTTGAGAAAAGGCCGTAAGGCCTTTTTCTAAGGAGGAAAAAATGTTTTTAAATACGGTACACCATGTTGCCATCATAGTTTCTGATTATGAGCGCTCTCGAGATTTTTATGTCAATAAACTTGGTTTTGAAATCATAAGGGAAAATTATCGTCCTGAGCGTCATGATTATAAGTTAGACCTACGTTGTGGGTCTATAGAGCTTGAAATCTTTGGCAATAAGACCAGCGATCCAGCTTATGTGGAGCCACCTCAACGTCCATCCTATCCTGAAGCTTGTGGTTTACGTCATTTAGCTTTCAAGGTTTCTCATATAGAAGAGGTTGTAAAAGACTTAGAAGAAAAAGGTATCTCTTGCCAACCTATTCGCAGGGATACCTTTACTGGCGAAAAGATGACTTTTTTTGACGATCCTGATGGTCTTCCATTGGAGTTGCATGAGTAGTTTTTTTGACCTTATTTTTTCAAGTCATGGTATAATAGGTGAACGGCTGACTCTAGAGCCGGCCGTCCTTTAGGAGATTATGGATACTAATCTATTTTCGAAAGGAAAAACACATGAAATTGAAAAAACTTTTTGTTACTGGGGTTGCTTTGTTAGCCTCAGTGACCACCTTTGCTTCAGCTGCTCAAGCAGCCACATCGTCAGACGTTCAAAAGGTTATTGATGAATCTTATGTTCAACCTGACTATGTCATGGGGTATTCTTTGTCAGAAGATCAACGCAACCAGACCTTGAATTTGTTGGGTTATGATAGCAGTAAAGATACCAATGTTAAGACGCTAACGACATCAGCATATGCAAAAATCATGAATGTTGCAGACGATTCTAGTTTACAGTTATATTCTTCGGTAAAAATCGCAAAACTAGGTGCTAAAGAAACCTTGACTGTTGATATTGTAACGCCACAAAATATCACGAAAGTTACATCGGATATGTATCGTAATGCCGCAACGACACTTGGTATTGAACATGCTAAGATTACAGTAGCAGCACCGATTGCCGTTACTGGTGAAAGCGCCTTGGCTGGTATTTATTATTCCCTTGAGCAAAATGGAGCCAAAGTTTCAGATGAAAGTAAGGAGCTTGCTCAAGAGGAACTTAAAACCCTTTCTCAAATCGATGAGGAAAATTCAGGTAAGAGTAACTATGATGCTGATAAGCTTAATGTAGCCATGACTGATATCAAATCTGCAGTTGCAGATAAAGGCAACAAGTTGACTGAAGACCAAGCTAAAACAATTGTTCAGCAAACCATTAATAATTACAACTTGAATCTTTCTGATAATCAAATCAATCTTTTGGTTAATTTTGCTTTGAATTTATCTAAGTCCTCAATCATTGATAGTGCAAGTTTTAAGTCAAGCTTGAGTTCACTGAAAGATTCTATCGTTTCTAAAGCTGGAAATACCTTCTCTGGAATCAACTTGAAATTTGATGCTAACAAGACACTTGAAAATAGCAAAAATATTTTTGCGCAAATCTGGCAAGCTATCGTAGATTTCTTTACTGGATTGTTTAAATAGTGAAAGAGCTGTCCTTTTGGATGGTTTTTTTCGATTTTTCAGAAAATATTTGAAATACTATTGAAATTTTTTACACAATTGTGTAAAATAGTAAACATCAATTCAGATTATTCTGAAAATTGTTTTAGGAGGCTTTTTATGTCACAATCGAGTGTTACGAGTCAGTCAACCTGGCGTAGTAAAATAAAAGCAATGGGACCTGGTATCCTAATGGCTTCAGCAGCCGTAGGTGGTTCCCATATCGTTTCTTCAACACAAGCCGGAGGTATGTATGGCTGGGCCTTGTTAGGTCTGGTTATTCTAGCTAACCTCTTTAAATATCCATTTTTCCGTTTTGGTGCGGAATACACAGCAGACACCGGAAAAACTCTGGTTGAAGGGTATGCTGAAAAAGGGAAGTTCTACCTTTGGGTATTCTTCATCCTCAATATTTTCTCAGCTTTGGTTAATACAGCAGGAGTAGCTATCCTCTGTGCAGCTATCATTGCGAGTGCCTTTCCGATGCTAGGTTTGACCATTACTGTTTGGTCGTTCATCTTGGTTGCTATTATTTGGGGAATGCTGCTCTTTGGAGGTTACAAACTTCTTGATGGTATGGCCAAATGGATTATGTCTGCCTTGACCATTGCAACCGTTGGAGCGGTTATTATTGCTGCTATCAAACACCCAGAGTATAGTGTGGATTTCGTAGAGAAAAGTCCATGGCAACTAGCAGCTCTTCCATTTATCGTATCGCTTCTTGGTTGGATGCCAGCTCCAATCGAAATTTCAGCCATCAACTCACTTTGGTCTGCTGAGAAAAAGAAAACAGTTGATTTTAATACTGATGATGCGCTCTTTGACTTTAATGTTGGCTATATTGGTACGGCTATCTTGGCAGTATTCTTTGTAGCTCTTGGTGCTCTTATTCAGTATCCAACTGGTAAACCTGTAGTAGCAGCCTCAGCGGCCTATATCGCACAATTCGTCGGCATGTATGAATCAGTGCTTGGTACTTGGTCTCGCTACTTGATTACTTTCATTGCTTTCTTGTGTATCTTTGGTACCGTCATCACAGTTATTGATGGTTATTCACGTGTTAATGAGACTTCTCTACGACTTTTGTTTAACAAGAAAGAGTCTGGTGCAACACCTTTGAATGTATGGATGACATTGACATCAATTATTGGTCTTATCATCATCATCTTCTTCCAAGGTCAAGTTGGTACCATGCTTCGTTTCGCTATGATTGGTTCATTCTTGACAACTCCATTCTTTGCGCTTTTGAACTATGTGCTTGTCACTAAGGCTAAGAAAGATTTTCCAACATGGTTGAAAGTGCTCGCCATTGCAGGTTTGATTTTCTTGTTCGGATTTGCCATCTTCTTTATCTGGGCAATGCTTATCGGTAAAGCCGGAGTTTAATAGTTAATTAAGACAGTATCCATTGGGATGCTGTTTTTTTAAGTCTTCAATAAAGATTCTGTAATAGAAATAGATTTAAAGATAAAGAAAAAACCATTCCATTTGGAATGGTTCAACAACGAGATGTTGCTTATTTGAGACCGTATTTTTTGTTGAAACGATCCACGCGTCCGTCTGCTTGTGTGAATTTTTGACGGCCAGTGTAGAATGGGTGAGAATCTGATGAAATTTCTACACGGATAAGTGGGTAAGTTTCACCTTCGAATTCAACTGTTTCGTTTGAGTACTTAGTTGAACCGCTAAGGAATTGGTAACCAGTAGTTGTGTCCATGAATACTACTGGACGGTAATCTGGATGGATATCTTTTTTCATGTTAAAATGTTTCCTTTCTGCCATGGTACTTTCCGCACCATAGTTTTTTTTAACTATTCTAGTTTATCAAAACCTTAACTTCTTGACAAGTCTTTTTCCCTATTTTTTAGGAAAGTCGTATCTTGTATACACCACTTGTTTGAAAGCAGTGGTTGTCCTTATCAATAATAATGGCTTCAAGGTCTGCATGGGCACTAACTTCTTGGAAAATATGTTCAAGACTTGACCCAAATAAACGAGTCGTCCAAATTTCACCATCAACTGAAAGTGGAGAAATGATAGTAAGGCTTGCAAGATTGCTAGTGACAGGATAACCAGTTTGACTATCAAAAATATGATGATAAGTCTTACCATCTATTTCAAAAGTACGTTCATAGATTCCAGAAGTGACGACAGATTGGTCTCTGATAGCAAGCACCATTAAGTTGGTGTTCCTCGTCTCCTTAGGATTTTGAATACCGATTCGCCATTTATGGTCGGGATTATGGAGAGCTGGTCCGAAGGTTAGCACATTGCCTCCTAGATTTATCAAGGCACTGGTTACTTTTTCAGCTTTGAGAAAGTCTGCAATTCGATCTGCGATGTAACCCTTAGCTAAGGCACCCAGATCAATTTTCATCCCCTTTTCTTTGAGAAAGACACTGTAATCGTCTTCGGATAGGATAATAGCAGTTGGATTGATAAGGTTTAAAAGTGGACTGATTTCTGAGGGATGAGGAAGTCTGGCATCAGAAAAGCCAATCCGCCAAGTTTGAATGAGAGGGCCAATGGCAATGTTTAAGTGGCTTCCAACTTGGCAACTATGCCATTTTCCAAGAGAAATCAGTTCGAACAGTTCTGGGTGAACCTTTATAGGGTGTATGCCAGCAGCCTTATTAATCTGCATGAGTTCGGAACTGTCGTCATTAGCAGAGAATCGCTTATTATAAAGATGAAGCAGTGCCTCAACTTGGTCTAGTATGGGTTCTGGTTGATTATGATAGATGGAAACATCAATAACAGTCCCCATAAGATGTACACGACGATTAGTGAGTTGCATGGGCAACAGTATCCTTGATTTCTTGATAGATTTGGTCATTTTCCTCTAAGCTGTAGGAATTGGCACCACTAGCAAGTGGGTGTCCACCACCGTCATGACGCTTAGCAATCTCGTTGATGACAATAGACTTACTACGAAGGCGCACACGGTAATGACCTTCAGGCTGCTCGACGAAAATAGCCCATGATTGAACGGTGTCAATGCGACCAGGAGTGCCAACAATGGCTGAACTTTCAGCATCTGTGACATTAAAGTCATCAAGCACTTTTCGTGTTAAGACGACACGAGCTGCTCCATTTTCATCGATTTCAAGATTATCGAAAACATAGCCTTGTAATTTAGCGATTTTGAAAGGAAAACTGTCCATACGACGTGCCATGGCAGAAAAATCGAAGTCGTATTCACGGAGTTTCGCTGCAATCTGAAGTGTTTTTGCAGTTGTCGATGGGAAGAGGAAGCGTCCCGTATCGCCAACTATGCCATTATAAAGAACACGTGCAGCCGCATCTGAAAGGGCTAAACCAACAGTGAGGGCCCAGTCTGTCACAATTTCACTGGCACTTGAAGCAGTAGTATCAACCAAAAGCAGATCTCCGTAAGCATCATCATTAGGATGGTGGTCAATTTTGATAAGAAAGTCGCCCTTACTATAACGGTCATCATCAATACGAGGAGTATTGGCAGTATCAGTAACGATAACAAGAGCTCCTTCATAATCCTGGTCAGCTACCTCGTCCATCTCAGCAATCCAAGATAGAGTTGGTTCATTGATACCAGTCGCAAGGACCTTTTTATCTGGAAAGTTTGTTTTCAAAATTTCTTTCAAACCTACTTGACTACCGATAGCATCAGGGTCTGGTCTTTGATGGCGATGAATAATAATAGTGTCATAAGCTTTGATTTTTTCTAAAATAGCTTGAAATACAGTCATGAAAATCTCCTTGTGATTTTTTTCTATTATATCATGAAAAGAAGCAAAAACGATTAGCCTAAACTAACCGTTGCAAAAATTAAATCTCTTTATAATCAACATCAAGTCCACGCTGAACAGCTGGACGGTTGGCAATCTTCTCAGCCCAAGCTTGAAGATGCTTGTATTCTTTTACATTAAGGAAGATACCAGCCTTGTCCCAAATTTTATCTTGAGCAAGTCGGCCATACCAAGACCAGATTGCGATATCAGCGATAGTATACTCATCCCCAGCAATATAAGGTTTGGTTGCCAGTTCTTTATCAAGCAAGTCTAGCTGGCGCTTGGCTTCCATAGCAAAACGGTTGATGGCGTATTCGATGTTTTCAGGAGCGTAATGGAAGAAGTGACCAAAACCACCGCCTAGGAATGGTGCCGCGCCTGTTTGCCAAAAGAGCCAGTTGAGAACTTCAGTACGTTTAGCGTGATCAGTTGGAATAAGTTTTCCAAACTTTTCAGCCAAGTAAAGGAGGATGTTAGCTGATTCAAAGACACGAACGGGCTGTTCTTCAGAATAATCCATCATGGCAGGAATTTTTGAATTTGGATTGATAGCAACAAAGTCTGATCCAAACTGATCACCATCACCAATCTTAATACGATAAGCATCATAACCTGCTTGAGTCACACCGAGTTCTTTAAGTTCTTCTAACATGATAGTTGCCTTGATACCGTTTGGTGTCGGAAGAGTATAGAGTTGGAAAGGTTGATCGCCTTTTGGTAAGGTTTGTTCAAATCGAGCACCAGCAGTAGGTTGGTTAATACCACCCCAGGCCCCTCCCATAGAAGCTGAATTTTCCCAAACTTCGGGTAAAATATAATCAGACATGATAGTTCTCCTTGTATTCTTGATAGTTACATCCTAACAAAATGCTAGTGGCATTTCAAGAATCTGCTACGTCTCATTAGCTCTAGCATCTTGACTTTTTTCTATGGAATGATAATATAGTAAAAATTAATTTTATTTGATTAACAAAAACAAAGATTGGGAGAGTAAGTAAAATTGACAGCAATCGATTTTCATCACTTGGCTAAAACAGAATTGCACTGCCATTTGGATGGTTCTTTGTCAATAGAGACCATTCGTCACCTTGCTAGATTAGCGCAGATTGAACTGCCCGAAGATGATGCAGAGCTCAAACACCATGTGACAGCGCCACATACCTGTGAGAGTCTTCTGGATTATTTGGAGGCCTTCGATTATATTCGCCCACTGTTACAGACTAAGGAAGCTTTAACCATTGCTGCTTATGATGTCGCTAAACAGGCTGCTCTAGAGAATGTCATCTATATTGAAGTGCGTTTTGCACCTGAGTTGTCTATGGATAAGGGACTTACTGTCGTTGAAACTATTCAAGCTGTATGTCAAGGTTTACGTCAAGCTCAGGACGAATTCGGTATTGTGGCTAAGGCCCTGGTTTGTGGAATGCGTCAATCGGATCAAGATTTGACTTCTCGTATTCTTGATGAAGCCAATGAGGTTGAAGATGCTGATTTTGTTGGCTTTGATTTTGCCGGTGATGAGCATCATTTTGGACCAAAGGCTATTGAATCTTTGATTGAACAAGTTCAGACTTACGACCGTCCTATGACTTTCCATGCAGGAGAGTGTGGCTGCCCAGCCTTTCTAGCTCAGTCTATTGCAATGGGAATCAAGCGTAATGGACATGCGACTATCCTGGCTCAAGAGCCTGAACTTTTGGAAGAATTTGTAAAAAATGGTGTCACAGGTGAATTGTGTCTGACAAGTAATCTCCAGACCAAGGCTGCTGATACAGTTGCTGATTTCCCTTACCTAAAAATGAAAGCAGCGGGGGCTAACATTACGATTAATACTGATAATCGTACCGTTTCTGATACAAACCTAACCAAAGAATACGAACTCTATCACAAGCATTTTAACACTTCTGTGCAAGATTTCTTTGTTCACAACAAGACAGCGATAGAGGCTTCCTTTGCTAGTGATAAAGAGAAAAAAGAGCTTCTTGAAAAATTGACTCAGGCTTATTCATAAGAATTAATGTTAAGATAAAGAAGATGCGAGAGCTAAACGAGTATTATTCAAACAGAATGACTGTGTGCTCTATTAAAATGATTGGTACTGACTTTCTTATTTGAGTCAGGAATAAGAAAACAATGTGATATTTTTCAAAATTTGTTCAGTATCAGGCCCTTTTGCGTCTCGAATTATGATAAAATAAGTACAAAATATATTTTAAAGGAGTCTGGTTTGGCACAGCTTTATTTTCGCTACGGCACCATGAATTCGGGAAAGTCTATTGAAATTCTCAAGGTTGCCCATAATTATGAAGAACAGGGAAAACCAGTTGTGCTTATGACCAGTCGTCTGGATAATCGAGATGGGGTCGGCTATATTTCTAGTCGAATAGGCATGAAACGTAAGGCCTATCCAATTGGTGATGACACGGATATTTTTGGATACATTGCTACTATGAATCCCCGTCCTTATTGTGTTTTGATTGATGAGGCTCAATTTCTGACTCGGGCAAATGTCTATGATTTGGCACGTATTGTTGACGAATTGGATATTCCCGTAATGGCATTTGGCTTAAAAAATGATTTTCAAAACAACCTATTTGAAGGTTCAAAGCATCTCTTGCTTTTGTCTGACAAGATTGATGAAATAAAAACCATCTGTCATTACTGCTCAAGGAAAGCAACTATGGTTCTACGCATGGAAAATGGAGATCCGGTTTATGAAGGTGCGCAGGTTCAAATTGGAGGTCATGAGAGTTATATTTCCGTTTGTCGAAAGCATTGGTTTAACCCACCTCGCAAGAAAATAGTTCCTTTAAAAGAGGATTAAAAACGATTATCAGTTATGTAAGGAGTAACAGTAACAAATGAACATTTATGATCAGCTGCAGGCGGTTGAAGACCGTTACGAGGAATTAGGAGAGCTACTTAGTGACCCTGAGGTTGTTTCGGATACTAAGCGTTTTATGGAATTGTCTCGTGAGGAGGCTAATACCCGTGAAACTGTAACAGTTTACCGTGAATACAAGCAAGTTATCCAAAACATCACAGATGCCGAGGAGATGATTAAGGAAGCAGGCGGTGATCCTGACTTGGAAGAAATGGCAAAGGAAGAACTCAAAGAATCCAAAGCCGCTAAAGAAGAGTACGAAGAACGTTTGAAAATTCTCCTCTTGCCAAAAGACCCTAATGATGATAAGAATATTATCCTCGAAATCCGTGGGGCTGCAGGTGGTGATGAAGCAGCCTTGTTTGCGGGAGACCTCTTAAATATGTACCAAAAATACGCTGAAACACAAGGCTGGCGCTTTGAGGTCATGGAAGCATCATACAATGGTGTCGGAGGTATCAAAGAAGTGGTTGCCATGGTTTCAGGTCAATCAGTCTACTCTAAGCTCAAATATGAATCGGGAGCACACCGTGTCCAACGTGTCCCTGTGACTGAGAGCCAAGGACGTGTCCATACTTCAACGGCAACTGTCTTGGTCATGCCAGAAGTTGAAGAAGTGGATTATGAAATTGATCCTAAAGACCTTCGTGTTGATATCTATCACGCTTCTGGTGCTGGTGGTCAGAATGTCAATAAGGTTGCGACTGCCGTTCGTATGGTTCACATTCCAACTGGCATTAAAGTAGAAATGCAAGAAGAACGTACGCAACAGAAGAACCGTGATAAAGCCATGAAGATTATCCGTGCGCGTGTTGCGGATCACTTTGCACAGATTGCTCAAGATGAACAAGATGCTGAACGTAAATCGACTGTTGGTACAGGGGACCGTTCAGAGCGTATCCGTACTTACAACTTCCCACAAAACCGTGTAACCGATCATCGTATTGGTTTGACCCTTCAAAAACTAGATACGATTTTGGCTGGTAAACTAGATGAAGTTGTCGATGCTCTTGTTCTTTATGATCAAACTCAAAAATTGGAAGAGCTTAATAAATGATTCTAGCGGATGTCTTGGCTGACTATGAGAAGGAGCTTGAGGCTGTTGGAGAAGAGCCAGAGGCCCTGTCCCTCGTCTATCGTGGTTTGAAACACTGGGATTTGACGCAATTTGTTCTTCATCTACGACAAGAAGTTACAGAAGAAGACCAAAAGCTTCTTTCCAGTATCTTTGATCAACTAAAAGCGCATAAGCCTGCTCAGTATATACTAGGTTTTGAGGACTTTCATGGCTTACGTTTTCAAGTTGATGAGCGTGTTTTGATTCCTCGTCCTGAAACCGAGGAATTAGTGGACCTAATTTTGGCGGAAAACCCAAAGACAGAGCTTAAGGTTCTTGATATTGGAACTGGGAGCGGCGCTATTTCGGTATCATTGAAAGCGAGCCGACCCCATTGGTTGGTAACAGCCAGCGACTTGTCTGCTGCTGCCTTAGAACTTGCTAGAGAAAATGCCAAGCTCAACCAAGTAGACATCAGCTTTATTCAATCGGATGTTTTTGAAGCTATCTCTGATAGCTTTGACATTATTGTGTCCAATCCTCCCTATATTTCTGAAAATGATAAGGACGAAGTTGGTCTAAATGTCTTGGCTAGTGAGCCCAAGATGGCTTTGTTTGCTGATGAAAATGGCCTTGCCATTTATAGACAGATTATTGAGGGGGCTGCTGAGTATCTAAGTCCTCAAGGAAAACTCTATTTTGAGATTGGCTATAAGCAGGGTCAGGATTTAAAGAAACTCTTGTCTCTTCATTTTCCAGATAAGTGTGTGCGTGTTCTTAAGGACCAATTTGGGCAGGATAGAATGGTTGTGATGGATGATGGAAACTAACACGGATTTAAAAGAAATCTTGGCAAATGGAGGGGCAGTCGTTCTTCCTACAGAGACTGTCTATGGTCTATTTGCTAAGGCTATGGATGAGAGAGCTGTAAACCATGTCTATGAGCTGAAAAATCGTCCTAGAGATAAAGCTATGAATTTGAATGTCGCTTCTTATGAAGATATCCTGTCTTATTCAAAAGAGCAGCCTGACTATCTCAAAAAAATTTATGATGCTTTTTTGCCTGGACCTTTAACTATCATTTTAAAGGCTAATGACCAAGTACCCAAGTGGATTAATTCAGGATTGGCGACGGTTGGCTTTCGCTTGCCAGACCATCCTGTGACTAGAAAATTGATTCAAGCGGAAGGACCCCTGATTGGTCCATCTGCTAACAAGTCGGGTATGGCAAGTGGCCGTTATTTTGACCAGATCAGAGAGCAGTTTGATTTTCAGGTGACTGGCTATCAAGATGATGATGCCCTGTTGGGCCTAGATTCGACGATTTTGGACCTGTCTGTTACTCCAGCTAGAATTCTTAGACAGGGAAAGATTACAAAAGATGACCTATTGGCAGCTCTACCAGAGTTGACCATAGAATAAATGACTAACAGAGACCCAGGAAAGTGTGAGAAAACTTTCAGTTGTGTATGGGTGAGTTGAGAAAAACCCATTAGACCAATAAATAGGAGACCTCAATGATTTTTGACAAAGAAGATTACAAAGCATTTGACCCTGAACTTTGGGAAGCCGTTGCAAAAGAAGAAGAACGCCAGCAAAACAATATTGAATTGATTGCTTCTGAAAATGTCGTTTCTAAGGCTGTTATGGCAGCTCAAGGGACACTTTTGACCAACAAATACGCTGAAGGCTATCCTGGTAAGCGTTACTACGGTGGTACAGACGTGATTGATGTGGTTGAAACTCTTGCTATTGAACGTGCTAAGAAACTGTTCGGTGCAAAATTTGCCAATGTACAGCCTCACTCAGGTAGCCAAGCCAATGCTGCTGTTTACATGTCTTTGATCCAACCAGGTGACACTGTGATGGGGATGGATTTGTCAGCAGGTGGTCACTTGACACACGGTGCGCCAGTTAGTTTCTCTGGTAAGACTTATCACTTCGTTGCTTACAATGTAGATAAGGAAACTGAACTTCTTGATTATGATGCTATCCTTGCTCAAGCAAAAGAAGTAAAACCAAAACTCATCGTTGCCGGGGCTTCAGCTTACTCACGTATCATTGATTTTGCTAAATTCCGTGAAATCGCTGATGCAGTAGGTGCTTATCTCATGGTAGATATGGCTCATATTGCTGGTCTTGTGGCATCAGGCCATCATCCAAGTCCAGTACCTTATGCACATGTGACAACCACAACAACTCACAAGACTCTTCGTGGTCCTCGTGGTGGATTGATCTTGACTAATGATGAAGACATTGCTAAGAAAATCAATTCTGCCGTCTTCCCTGGTTTGCAAGGTGGTCCTTTGGAACACGTTATTGCAGCTAAGGCTGTTGCCCTTAAAGAAGCACTTGACCCTGCCTTTAAGGAATACGGTGAAAATGTCATCAAGAACGCCGCAGCTATGGCAGATGTATTCAATCAACACCCAGACTTCCGTGTCATTTCAGGTGGTACCAATAATCACCTCTTTTTGGTTGATGTCACTAAGGTTGTTGAAAATGGTAAGGTTGCGCAAAATGTTCTTGAAGAAGTGAATATTACCTTGAACAAAAATGGTATTCCCTATGAACAATTGTCACCATTTAAAACATCTGGTATTCGTGTAGGTAGCCCAGCTATTACAAGTCGTGGTATGGGTGAAGCTGAGAGCCGTAAGATTGCTGAGTTGATGATCCAAGCTTTGGAAAATCACGACAAACCAGAAGTTTTGGAACGCATTCGTGGTGAAGTCAAAACACTTACAGATGCCTTTCCACTTTATTAAGGGATTATGTTAGATTTATATATTAAACGCATTATCATTCATCAGTTTTCGCCAAATGATACGGAGCTGGTATTGGCAGAAGCGCCGCTTGAAATAACACCACGTTTGGACGAGTATTTCCGAAAGAAACTGTCAAAAGTTTTCTCGGATGAGGCTAAACGTGGGTATTTCGAAGCAGAAAATGTTTTCATCAGTCATCTCGGGGATGATTTGATGGAAAGTTCTGTCAAAATTGCCCAACTTTGGAAGGAAGAATTTGTCATTTCTGAAGATCAAAAGACCAATGATTTGGTCTTTATTCAGTTTGACAAAGAAGGACAAGAGTATTTTGCATTCTTGCGCATTGCCTTAAAGGACAGTTTGATTCATTCTTTGGGAGATAGTCAGCATCCTATTCAGTTGTCACAAAATAATCTGCCTTCTGCGGCTCAGACACCAGATGAAGCCTTGATAATTAACCGTGGCAGTAAGCAGTATTATCTGATTGAAAAGCGTATCAAACACAACGGTAGTTTTGCCAATTATTTCTCTGAAAATCTCTTACAGGTTCAACCTGAACAGTCTGTCAAGAAATCAATTAAAATGGTTGAAGACACGGCTCAAAAAATTGCCGAGAATTTTAATCAAGATGACTTTAATTTCCAAGGAAAAATGAAATCGGCTATTTTCAATAATTTGGAAGAAGACCAGGAATTATCTCCTGAAAAATTGGCAGACCAGCTTTTTGATAATAATTTGACAGCTCGTTTGACCTTCGTTGATGAGCTCAAAGAGGCAATTCCTGAGCCTATTTCGGTCTCAGATATTGACCATTCTCGTCAAATTAAGAAATTAGAGAATCAAAAGCTATCGTTATCAAACGGAATTGAATTAATTGTGCCTAATAACGTCTATCAGGATGCTAATAGTGTTGAGTTTATTCAAAATCCTGATGGCACCTATTCAATTCTCATCAAAAATATCGAGGATATCATCAATAAATAATATGTTTAAATGGATAAGACGTCTGGTGGTTCTTGTGCTAGTTCTCTTTCTAGGAATTCAAGCCTATCGTCTGCATGCCAATATACAACATGTCTTAGCTTATGAATCCATGGTTAAGGAAGTTTTGGCAGAGGATGATGTTGATAATACAACCAATGTAGATTTGGTCCTAGCAATGATTTACACAGAAACCAAGGGGAAGACAGATGACGTGATGCAGTCCAGTGAAAGTTCTTCAGGGGTTACCAACTCCATCAAAAATCGAAAAGAAAGTATTCGTCAGGGGGTGACAGTACTTTCAGAGAACCTGGAAGAAGCTGCCCACCATAAGGTGGATCCTTGGACAGCAGTGCAAGCTTATAATTTTGGTAAAGCCTATATTGATTATGTAGCTGATAATGGTGGAGTAAACACTGTTGAACTAGCAAAGGCCTATTCTAAAAATGTCGTTGCTCCAAGTCTTGGAAATACCAGTGGAAAAACCTACACCTACTACCAACCAGTTGCCATGTACTATGGTGGTGGAAAGCTTTATACAAATGGTGGAAATATTTATTACGCTAAGGAAGTACAGTTTAATCTCTTTTTGATGCGCATGTTCTCACGTCTCTAAGAGTGGCTACTTCATTTTTAAGGAAAGACCAATGAAAGCATTATTAGTTTATTTTAGGGGATACGTCAAAGACAGTATCCTGGGACCTGTGTTTAAATTAATCGAAGCCTGTTTTGAACTCCTCGTTCCGCTAGTGATTGCTGGAATTGTCGACACAACTATTCCGAATAAAGACCAAAATCATCTGTTTATGATGATTTTTCTCTTATTTGGACTTGCCCTTGTGGGCGTTGTTGTTGCTATTTCAGCTCAGTATTTTTCATCTCGAGCAGCAGTTGGCTATGCGCAAGGTTTGACCAATAATCTTTATGCCAAAATCATGCGATTGTCAAAAGAAAAGCGTGATGAGATAGGAACCTCGAGTTTGGTGACACGCCTAACTGGTGATACTTTTCAGATTCAAACGGGGATTAATCAATTTTTGCGACTCTTTTTGAGAGCTCCCATTATTGTGACAGGTGCTATTATTATGGCATTTCGGATTAGTCCACGCTTGACCCTCTGGTTCCTTGGTATGGTTCTAGTATTGACGCTTATTATTGTGTTGGCAAGCCGTATCGTCAATCCTCTATATGCGAAGATTCGAGTGATTAATGAATCCATTGTTACGAGTACTCGCCAGCAACTTGAAGGAATGAGGGTTATCCGGGCCTTCGGACAGAGTGACCGTGAGTTAGATAACTTTACGACTGTTAATAAAAACTTGAAGACATGGCAACTCAAAACTGGGGTCATAGCAAGTCTCATTAGTCCTTTGACTTTTTTGGTTGTTAATATGACCTTAATTGCCATTCTTTGGCAGGGAAATCTCCAGATTCAAGGTGGACTCTTGACGCAAGGAATGTTGATTGCCTTGGTAAATTACCTCTTGCAAATTTTGACGGAGCTCCTTAAATTAGCCATGATGTTGACTAATCTCAATCAAAGTTTTATATCTGCTAAACGTGTAGAAACTATTTTCAATCTTGAGGATGAGGATATTGAGGCACCTCTACCGATCAAGAAGGCTAATCAAGAAGCGTTAGTGCTTGCTATAGACCAGATGACCTTTACCTATCCGACAGCTAGTCAGCCATCTCTTCAGGGAATTAACCTTAGATTGACCGAGGGAGAGTCTCTAGGCATTATTGGAGGTACAGGTTCGGGTAAATCAACCTTGGTCAACCTAATCATGAACTTATATCAACCTCAGCTTGGCAGCTTAACTATCTTTAACAAACAAGCATCACCAAAAAATCTAAAGGAATGGCGGTCTTGGGTGGCCTATGTCCCTCAAAAAGCTGAGTTATTTAGGGGAACCATTCGGTCTAATCTGACCCTGGGACTTAAGCATGAACCTGGCGACCAGGAACTATGGCATGCGCTTGACATGGCCCAAGCTGCCGACTTTGTTCGAGATAAGGAACTTGGTTTAGATGAGCCAGTCGAGTCATTTGGCCGTAATTTTTCTGGTGGTCAACGTCAACGTTTGACCATTGCGCGTGCCTTGATGAGACCAGCACCTTTCTTAATTTTGGATGATTCGACCTCAGCATTGGATTATTTGACTGAGAGTCGTCTTTTAGCAGCCATAAGAGAAAACCTTACATCAACTAGCTTGATCATTATTTCGCAAAGAACCAATAGTTTAAAAGCTGTCGATCAAATTTTGGTTCTTGATAAGGGCCATCAACTTGGTCTGGGTAATCATGAAGAATTGCTTGCCACTAACAAACTCTACCAAGATATTCATTATTCTCAACACCAAAAGGAGGCTGCTGATGAAAGCTAGAAATAATAAGTCGACGCTTAGACGTCTCAGTCGAGACATCTTAAGTCAGCGCTCTCTCTTAGTCATAGCGACTGTTGGTACTATTATTCAGGTTGCTTTAACGGTTTACTTACCTATCTTGATTGGTGATGCAGTGGATGCTGTTCTCAAAAAGAATGCAGTCCTTTTGATGTCACGTTTAATCTGGCAGATGCTTGCGGTTATCGTAGCTAATAGTGCTATCCAGTGGCTCAATCCTTTGATTTATAACCGTTTGATATATTCTTACAGCGAGAGTTTGCGTCAGCGGGTTATGATGAAGATTCATGCTCTGCCTCTCAGTTACCTTGATCGTCAAGGAACTGGAGATATGGTTAGTCGTGTGACGACTGATAGTGACCAACTGAACAACGGACTTCTCATGGTTTTTAACCAATTTTTCGTTGGTCTCTTAACCATTTTTGTCATTATCATTACCATGGCTCGTTTAGACTGGTTCATGATGCTTCTGGTTCTGGTGATGACCCCTCTTTCTGTCCTTGTCGCTCGCTTCATTGCTAGAAAAAGTTACCAACTTTATCGACATCAGACCAAGTGGCGAGGGATGCAGACCCAGCTGATTGAGGAAAGCCTTACCCAAGAAGATCTGGTCCAAAGTCTAAATGCTCAAGGTCAGATGGTCCGAAACTTTAGAGAGGTCAATGGTAAGTATGCAGCCTATTCAAGGGGAGCAATTTTTTACTCGTCAGCGGTCAATCCGGCCACTCGCTTTGTCAATAGCCTTATTTATGCCCTGATTGCAGGTGTCGGAGCTTACCGTATCATGTCAGGTGGTGCTTTTACAGTCGGCCAATTAACAACCTTCCTCAACTATGTCACGCAATACACAAAACCTTTTAATGATATTTCATCAGTCCTTTCAGAGCTTCAAAGTGCTCTTGCCTGTGCTGATCGTCTCTACATGATTTTGGATGAAAATGAAATCCCAGAAACAGGTCATTTGGTTTTGGAAGAGGAAGACGTGCAGGGACAGTTTCAATTTGACCATATTCAATTTGGTTACTTGCCAAACAAACCTCTTATCAAGGATTTGAGCATTAATATTCCTGCTGCAAGTACTGTTGCAATTGTCGGTCCGACAGGTGCAGGTAAATCAACCTTGATTAACCTGCTCATGCGTTTCTATGATTTGGACACGGGGAACATTCTACTGGACGGTAAACCTATTACAGATTACACTCGAGAGAGTCTTCGTAAACAGATTGGTATGGTGTTACAAGAGACCTGGCTTGAAGTTGGCACTATCCATGATAATATCGCCTACGGCAACCCCAAAGCTAGCCGAGAGGAAGTTATAGCTGCAGCTAAAGCAGCAAATGCTGACTTTTTTATTAAACAGTTACCCCAAGGCTATGACACATTTCTAAGTGATGCGGGTCAATCTCTTTCCCAAGGGCAACGTCAGCTACTGACTATCGCTCGTATATTTGTTAATTTGCCTAAGATTCTTATCTTAGATGAAGCTACCTCAAGTATTGATACCCGTACGGAGCTTCTCATTCAGGAGGCGTTCGCTAAACTAATGAAGGGCCGAACGAGTTTTATCATTGCCCATAGACTCTCAACCATTGAAAATGCCGATCTTATTCTAGTCATGAATAATGGGGATATTGTTGAGCACGGAACCCATCACCAACTAATGAAAGCTAAGGGTATGTATTATCAAATGCAGACAACCCAAAAGACACAAAATAGTTAAAACTAACAGACCTTTTTTAGCTCTGTTTTTAAGATTTTTAGGCAATAGTTTGTGCAAAAATAACTAGTGATGAAATTGAATAATTTTTCCTTTTTTATTGGAAATAATAAGGATAAGATGGTAAACTAGAGTGGATATTATATAAAAAGAAGGTATCGAAAATTAGAATGTTAAAAAACAAAAATGTCCTTGTTTTTTGGGGACAAACCTTGCTTTATTTCATCATTTTTATGGCCCTAATATATCTCTACAATTACCTGGGACAAGGTCAAGGTAATTTTATCTATAACGAATTCTAGGAAGAATAATGACAAACACAAAAATTAAAGATATGCTTGAAACGATTGAGCAATTTGCTCAATCTCAACCAGACTTTCCTGTTTACAATATTCTTGGGGAAGTCCATACTTACGGTGACCTAAAGGCTGATTCAGACAGCCTAGCTGCTAAGATTGATAGTCTTGATATCCCAGAAAAATCACCAGTTGTGGTTTATGGTGGTCAAGAGTATGAGATGTTAGCAACCTTCGTTGCTCTAACTAAATCTGGTCATGCCTATATTCCAATTGATAGTCACTCAGCTCTTGAGCGTGTGACAGCTATTGTTGAAGTGGCCGAGCCGAGTCTGATTATTGCTATTAACGATTTCCCGCTAGAGGATGTTAAAGCGCCAATTGTGACTCTAGATCAAGTGAAGGCAAGCTTCGCTAACAAGTCTAGTTATGAAGTGACCCATCCTGTTAAGGGTGATGATACTTATTACATCATCTTTACATCTGGAACGACGGGTAAACCTAAAGGCGTACAGATTTCGCACGACAATCTCCTTAGTTTCACCAACTGGATGATTACGGACAAGGAGTTTGCGACTCCAAAACGCCCACAAATGTTGGCCCAACCACCTTACTCATTTGACTTATCAGTGATGTACTGGGCACCAACACTGGCTCTTGGAGGAACACTCTATGCGCTTCCTTCAGCCATTACTCAGGATTTCAAGAAGCTCTTTGAAACCATCTTTTCACTTCCGATTGCTATTTGGACCTCAACACCATCCTTTGCTGATATGGCCATGTTGTCTGAAGATTTCAATGCAGAGAAGATGCCAGAGATTACGCATTTCTATTTCGATGGAGAAGAGTTAACCGTTAAAACAGCTCAAAAACTTCGCCAACGTTTTCCAGAAGCACGTATTATCAATGCTTATGGTCCGACAGAAGCAACCGTAGCCTTGTCGGCTGTAGCAGTAACTGATGATATGTTAGCTAATCTTAAACGCCTGCCAATTGGTTATACTAAGGACGATTCACCGACTTATATTATCGATGAGGATGGAAATATCCTTCCAAATGGTCAACAGGGAGAAATCATCGTTTCAGGTCCAGCAGTTTCAAAAGGTTATATGAACAATCCTGAAAAGACTGCGGAAGCCTTCTTCGAGTTTGATGGCCTTCCTGCCTACCATACTGGTGATGTGGGTACTATGACTGATGAGGGTCTTCTTCTCTATGGAGGACGTATGGACTTCCAGATTAAATTCAATGGTTTCCGTATTGAGTTAGAGGATGTTTCGCAAAACCTTAACAAGTCTAAGTACATCGACTCAGCAGTAGCTGTACCACGTTACAATAAGGACCATAAGGTTCAGAATCTCTTGGCTTATGTCATTCTGAAGGATGGCGTTCGTGAGCAGTTTGAGCGTGATATTGATATTACTAAGGCGATTAAGGCTGACTTGGAAGACATCATGATGTCTTACATGATGCCAACTAAGTTCCTATATCGTGAGAGCCTGCCTTTGACACCAAATGGGAAAATCGATATCAAGGGTCTTATCAGTGAGGTTAACAACCGATGATAGACTTCTTGAAACAGCTTCCTCATTTAGAGGCCTATGGAAATCCTTTCTATTTCATCTATCTTGGACTAGCTTTATTACCAATTTTTGTAGGACTCTTCTTTAAAAAGCGTTTTGCGATTTATGAATGTTTGGTTAGTATAGCCTTTATTGTTTTAGCCTTGACGGGTACCCATGCGACTCAACTATTAGCCTTGCTTTTCTATATCGTATGGCAAATCATTTGGGTTTATTCTTACAAACGTTACCGCAGTCAAAAGGATAATAAGTGGGTCTTTTACCTGCACTCCCTTCTTGTGGTTCTACCTTTGGTTTTTGTTAAAGTAGAGCCAGCTATTAACGGTAACCAATCGCTTTTTAACTTTCTTGGTATTTCTTACCTCACTTTCCGTGCGGTAGGCATTATTATCGAGATGCGTGATGGGGTGCTTAAAGAGTTCACACTAGGAGAATTCCTCCGATTCATGCTTTTTATGCCGACCTTCACAAGTGGTCCGATTGATCGCTTCAAACGCTTTAATGATGACTATCAAGCTATTCCTGAGCGTGACGAGCTACTGAACATGTTAGAGCAAGCTGTAAAGTATATTATGCTTGGTTTTCTCTATAAGTTTGTTTTGGCTCAGATTTTTGGAAGTATGCTTTTACCACCATTAAAAGCACAAGCCTTGAGCCAGGGCGGTATCTTTAATCTACCAACGATTGGTGTCATGTATGTTTATGGGTTTGATCTCTTCTTTGATTTTGCGGGCTACTCTATGTTTGCCCTCGCAGCGTCTAATCTCATGGGAATTAAGAGCCCAATCAACTTTGACAAGCCTTTCATTTCACGTGATTTGAAAGAATTTTGGAACCGTTGGCACATGAGTTTGTCTTTCTGGTTCCGTGACTTTGTCTTTATGCGTATGGTTATGGTTTTGATGAGGAATAAGGTTTTTAAAAATCGTAATACCACATCAAACGTGGCCTATGTTCTCAATATGATGGTAATGGGATTCTGGCATGGGGTTACCTGGTACTATATTGCCTACGGTATTTTCCATGGTATCGGTATGGGTATTAACGATGCTTGGTTACGTAAAAAGAAAACCATTAATAAAGAACGTAAAAAAGCAGGTCTTGAGCCTCTTCCTGATAACAAATGGACAAAGGCTTTAGGAATCTTTATCACATTTAACACTGTTATGTTGTCATTCTTGATTTTCTCAGGATTCTTGAATGAACTTTGGTTCACTAAAAAATAAGTAAAGGAAATATAAAAATGGATGTAAAATCACAAGTTATTGAAATTATTGATGAACTTTTCATGGAAGATGTTTCAGACATGATGGATGAAGATCTCTTCGATGCTGGTGTCCTTGATTCAATGGGGACAGTTGAACTTATCGTTGAATTGGAATCACGTTTTGATATTCGTGTGCCAGTTTCAGAATTTGGTCGTGATGACTGGAACACTGCCAATAAGATTGTTGAAGGGGTAACGGAGCTTCGCAATGCTTAAGCGTTTATGGCGGATTTTTGGTCCAGTAATTTGTGCTCTTGCCTTGGTAGTAGTGGTTATTTATTGCTATCCACAAGGCAGAAAACATAATTATCAGACTGATAAACGTAATGCAGTGACACTGACGACAGCTAACTTTAAGAGTCGTATTAATAAGACAAGCGCACTTTCCAATAAAGAACATCGTTTTGTACCTTTCTTTGGTTCTAGTGAGTGGTTACGTTTTGATGCCCTTCATCCAGCAGTTTTAGCTGAAAAATACGATCGTAACTATCGTCCATACTTTATTGGACAACGTGGTGCTGCCTCTTTAAACCAGTATCTCGGAATGCAACAAATGCTTCCTGAACTCAAAAATGGTACAGCTGTTTACGTCTTGTCTCCTCAATGGTTCACTAAGAAGGGTTACAATTCAGCAGCCTTTCAACAGTTCTTCAGTAATGATCAGCTCAGTAGTTTTTTGAATCAAAATGAAACTGATGAGAATTCAGAGTATGCTGCAAAGCGTATCTTAGAGATGAAGCCTGAGATTGCGATGAAGTCTCAACTTTCTAAGGTCGCAAAAGGTCAAGAACTAAACGCTTTTGATAAGACTTATGTACAATTCTTGGCTGAGCTTAATAAACGTGAAGACGCCTTATTTAGTCCATTTGCAGCACAAAATAATGCCAATTACGATAAAAAAGTTCTTCCTTATTTAAAAGAATTGCCTGATGAATTTTCTTATGAAGCCCTTGATCAAGTTGCAGTAAGAGATGCGGAAGAACATACGAAATCAAATAGCTTTGGTATTGATGATCGTTTCTATAAGAAACGCTTGTCTAAAAAAATCGGCAAGCTTAAAGGCTTCCAAGAACACCTTTCTTATGAAGTTTCACAAGAATATGGTGACCTACAATTGGTTCTCAATCAATTTGCTAAATTAAAAACTAATGTTATCTTTGTCATCCCACCAGTCAATAGTAAGTGGATGGCCTATACAGGACTTAACCAGGAAATGTATGATGCAACAGTTTTGAAGATTCGTTATCAATTGGAAAGTCAAGGTTTTACCAACATTGCTGACTTCTCAAAAGATGGAGATCAAGCTTACTTTATGCAAGATACCATTCATATGGGCTGGAGAGGTTGGGTAGCCTTTGACAAGGCTGTTGATCCTTTTGTAAGTAATCCAACACCTGCCCCAAGCTATAACTTGAATGATCGTTTTTATAGCAAGGATTGGGCAAACTACACAGCCAATCCAAATGAATTCAAGTAATATTGTTTAGCAAAAAGAGGCCTGGATAAGGCCTTTTTGTTATGGGTAAAAATCATTATGACCTCAACTTACACTCTGTTAACTCATTGTACGAGCATATAAGTCATAAAAAGTGACAGACTTAAAATGATTTTACTGATACAATACATTCATATTTGGATTTCATACGAAGGCTTCAGAACATCCTATTTTTAAGCTATAGCAAGTTTGCAAGAATATATTGATTTCATTCTAAATCGGCACTAAAGCTATTATCTAATGAATCAATTGATACTAAGCAATGGACTGAATAATGAACAAATAAAAAGGATTGGAGGTAATTAGAAACGTCCAATCCTTTTTGAGATTTAACTAAATAGTTTATGCTAATTCTTTTTTGTTAGAGCTTTTCGAATGAAATCTGCTGGTATAATCAATACAGCAATAAGTAGAGCAACGATATAGTGATGAATATCCATTGGAACGGTACTAAATACTTTTCCACCGAATTGGATAATCAAGGTTTGAACAACAGCGATAGAAATCATTACAATTGAGAATTTCTTGTTTTCGCCGATATGTTCAAAAATATTGAATCCATTACTACGTGTATTAAGCGAGTTGAAAATGACAGCATAGATAAATACAGTAAATGTAAATGTTGTTACCATCTCAAAGTTGCCAGTTCCATTTGTGATAAAGTCTTGGATAGCACCAACATTTTTGAGAATTGCCAAACATACGACAGTAATGAAGACACTAGCTACACCGATAGCAGATTTCATATAGCCAGTAAGAATGTTTGCCTTCTTAGCAACTGGTTTTTCGTTCATGTAACGATCTAGCGTAGGCTCTTCACCAAAGGCGAGGGCAGCAAGTGTGTCCATGATAAGGTTAATCCAGAGAATTTGGATAATTGTAAATGGCTCTTTGAGGCCCAAAAGTGGTGAGAGAAGTGACATAGAAATAGTTGTCACGTTAACGGTTAACTGGAAGATAATAAATTTACTTACTGACTTACTCATGGTACGTCCATAAAGGACAGCTTTTTCAATCGAAGTCAATGAGTTATTCAAGATAACGATATCTGAAGCTTCACGAGCAACTTCGGTACCGTCACCCATTGAGAAGCCGACATCAGCTGATTTGAGGGCAGGTGAGTCGTTAACCCCATCACCTGTCATACCAGCGACCATATCAAGGTCCTGAGCAGCTTCAATAAGGCGTTTTTTATCCATTGGAAGAGCACGGCTAACAACCTTCAAGAGGGGTAATTTTTGCTTAAGTTCTTGATCTGAGAGGGCAGTGAGTTCATCATGAGTTAGAACAAGGTCGTTTTCTCCGGTAACAATGCCAGCCTCCTTAGCGATGGCAACGGCAGTTTCCTTACGGTCACCTGTTACCATAACCACTTGAACACCTGCACGGTTCATGGTTTCAACGGTTTGTTTAATTGAAGAACGAACGTTATCACGGATACATACGATACCAATCAAGACTTTATCATTACCATCTGTGTTTAGGATAGCAAGTAAACGCATTGAACGGTTGGCTTGTTCTAATGATAATTCTTGGAAACGAGCTTTAATATCATCTGTAAAGTTTTGCTTATGACCATCTTTATCAAGATAGTAGTAGCAGTCATTTAGGATGAATTCTGGAGCACCCTTGATGTAGGTTTTTCCGTCATTAGTCGTCACACTTGCAAATTTTGTAGCTGAGTTGAATTGTTTCTTCTCAGTAATTGAGTTGGTATCAAAATTAAGGTTATCACGTCCAATAAGGAAGTCAAGTAGTGCACGGTCAGTAGCATTACTACCAACAGCATTGCCTTCTGCTATCATAGCATCGTTATTAAGACCGATACCATTAATCATTTCTGCTTTAAGGCTATCTGACATTGTGTCAAAATCAGGAGCATCGGTTTCACCTGTAGCCGCATAAAGTGTGCCATCAGCAAGGAAAAAGTCAACTACAGATAGTTTACCTTCAGTGATAGTACCAGTCTTATCGCTGAAGAGGATATTCATGTATCCAGCTGTTTCAATGGTATCAGGATGGCGAACCAAGATATTTTGAGCCAAAAGTCGACCTGAGTTCATCGAAGAAACAAGGGCCAACATCATTGGGAGACCTTCTGGAACGGCCATGATGATGATGGTAACCGCAAAGAGAATTGTTTCAATGATAAGAAGGAAAATTGAACCACCATTGAGGTTATTAGCCTTATTAAGGGCAATAAAGCCTAAGACAAGGTTGATAACGGAATAGGCAGCACCTGCACTATAACCAAGGACACCAATATTTCCAGCAAGCTTGTTGAGTTTTTCTTTAGAAGGAGAATCTTTACTGTCTTCTTGAAGAGAGGTATTGATACTTCCTAAGACTGTATTATCACCAATTTGTGTAGCCTCCATAACAGCTTCACCAGAAGTCACAACAGTTCCACGGAAGACCTTAAGTTTTGTAAAGAGGTCTGAAGAGTCTGGTTCTTCTTGATCATCAAGAGGAAGTTTTTTAGCATCCTCGCTCTCACCATTAAGGACAGCTTGGTTTACTTTTAACTCACCTTCCAAGATGATACCGTCCACTGGAACCTTGTCCCCTGATTGAAGGAGAATTTGATCACCTTTTACAATATCATCAACAAGAACCTCTTTGAGTTTACCATCACGATAAACCTTAGCATTAGTTTTTGAAGCCTCTTCCTGAAGGGTATTGAATTTTTGCTCATTACGGTATTGTGAAATGGCTGAAAATCCTGTAGACATCAAAATGGCGAAAATGAGTGAGATAGCCTCATACCAATTGGCTTCACCAATAGCAGGGAAAATCATTCCAACAAAGTTGAAGATAATTTTTAATCCTAAGGCAGCCAAGAGGATAAGAATCCATTGATCTTGGAAGGCTTCGATAAAGATTGAGAGAAGCGAGTTAGCTTCTTTGCTTGAGAGCCTATTATCGCCATGGGCGTTTTTACTTGCTTGAACCTCAGCAGAAGTTAAGCCTTTAAAATTTTTCATTTAAGGTTTTTGTCCTTTCTAAAACTGTTCCTGTGTTTTAAGTTTCAGGATTTCGTTATTTGTCATTAAAGGAATCATAGCTTTAATGCCTGTTACCTAGTATTATACTGCATTTAAACTGAAATGGTTAATTATTCAATAGAAGAAATAATAATAAAACTTATTCGCTAGCAGTGATGGAATGGTAGAATACACAAAGTGGATCTTTAAAGCTCAGGTTAGCCACTAATACTTAATTCATACAATCCTCTCACAGCATTACAAGCATAGATAGCTTGAGCTTGTTTTAGGTCATCTAAAGTTAAGACCTTTTCTTTAACCTCTTTTTGAGACATCAGGTGCTGTCTGTAAATCCCATTTAGTATACCGAGTTGCACAGGAGGTGTGTAAAGTTGGTCATTGATTTTGACAATCAGGTTTCCGATAGAGGTTTCTAAGAGTTGCCCCTCATGATTATAGTAAATTTGCTCATGAGGTTCGATACTAAGGTGAGGTCGGTAACTTGTTTTGAAGAAGGTATAGGGGCTATCCAAAGGATGAGATTGCTCCACTAATCTTGCTTGGCAAAAACTATCGGACAAGTCTATTAGTGGAGAATGGTCAAATTTTAGTTCACCGTCTTTTGAAAGAGAGAATTTAAAACGATAGTCTGTGTCAACATCAAAAGATTGACACAGGAATTCTACTTGATAGTGAGCTTCTTCCTTCTTAAAAGGAAAGTCAAAGTAGCGACTGGCCTCCTGCAAACGATTAAGGTGCTCCTCTAAAAAGAGTAGTCTTCCTTGATGGACTAGACCAGTTGAAATGAGATCAAATTTAGGATTCTGACGATATAAAACAGCAGCTTTTTGCTTAGTTTCTTCATACTCATCTGCCCAATTGCTATCCCAGGTAATGCCTCCCCCGACACCATAGATAGCTTTTGTTCCCTGCATTTGAAGGGTTCGGATTGCAACGTTGAAAATTGTCGGTCCCTGAGGTGGTAAAATACCGATAGCTCCACAATAAACACCACGCGCCTGTTTTTCTACCGCTGAAATAATAGACATAGTAGCTATTTTTGGTGCTCCAGTGATCGATCCACAAGGGAAAAGTGCTTGAAAGACATCACATAGATTCCTATTTTCTAAGAGCTGTGTTTCAATAGTAGAAGTCATTTGCCAAACGGTAGAGTATTGTTCAACGTGACAAAGGCTTTTGACCTTTTCACTACCTATTTTTGAAATACGGTTCATATCATTGCGTAGGAGATCAACAATCATCATATTTTCTGAACGATTTTTTTGATCATGTGCAAGCCACTGTGCCTGTTTGAGGTCAGTTTCAGTTGTTAAACCTCGATTTGTCGTGCCTTTCATAGGACGTGTGGTCAGTGTATCGCCCACTTTCTTAAAGAAAAGCTCTGGACTTATAGAAATAATAGAAAGGTCATCATGTTGAATAAAGGCGTTGTAGTGAGCATTCTGCTCGACAACAAGCCGGTTATAGATGGCAAAAGGGTCTGCAGTTAGGTCTTGTTGCAATTGGACAGTATAATTGACCTGATAGGTATCTCCTTGTCGGATATGATGGTGTATTTTCTGGATTGCCTCCTTATATTCAGAAGCTGAAGTTAGCTCCTTCCATGAATCCGGTAGGGAAACTGGCTCATACGATAATGGAAGAGGTTCCGTTTGAACAGTCTCATGAATGGTGAAATAGAGGAGATATTCAGACATTAAAGGTCCATTCAAAACCTCAAACTTAGGTTCAAAGGCCGCAGACGCTTCGTAGGAAAGGTAGCCCACTGCATAATAGCCTTCTTTTTGATAGGCCTCTACTTGGGCTAGAAGGGGTTTAACTTCATTAATATCTTTGGTTTTTAATTCTTTGAGAGGATTTTTAAAGATTTGTCTCAGGCCAAAATCTTTAAAATCAATAACAGTTTTCTTATGCATAGTTAGAGTATAACATAAGAAGATTGACTCTGGTTATTTTTCATGATTTAAATCTTACTCTTAAAATTTTAACCAAAAATGAACTTTTCAGACAGTTTTACATATGTTATAATGAAAGGAGTAAAAGAAGATTTTAGAGGGAATTATGACTGAAAAAAATATTTTTGAGAAAGGTAGCAGCAACCTTTCAAATAAAAAAACAAAAAAAGGCAATTCTTGGAAACACCAGATGTATGAACTTGAAATTGCCATTGCCAAAGAGTCTAATAACCAAAAGAGAGATGAACTGATTAAAATTCATAATGGCTATATGAATGAATATGACAGTTTAAAGAAACAAATCATTTGGTTGGCTGTTTTGGGAATTTGTTTCCTACTTGTACTAGCAGTTTTTGGCTATTTTATTTGGAATAGTTATAATAGTGAAAATATGTCCTATACATCATCTTGGATTCAAGAGAGAGTGATAGAATTTGTTAGTGCTTAGTCCTTATAAGTTTGGCTTTTTTCATTAACACAGCAATAAGGAAAAAGGTAAAGCTTAGGTTATCAGGTACAGCAACAAGAATCTCTAGACAAAAGTCTAGGGATTTTTTGCTATCATACCTATAGTTATTAGCTATAATAATATCTAAGCAAAAGGAGATAACAGACAGAACAAATCCTTTAGTTTATAGGTTATAGTTAAAAACTATATATAGAGAAAACTAATAGCAATTATACAGAAAGCTATTTCTTTGGTAAGATTAATGCAACAACAAAGAGGAGGACACAAGATGTCAACTACTATCATTGGTTTCCCACGTTTGGGTGAATTCCGCGAATTAAAATTTACAACAGAAAAATACTTTAGAAAAGAAATCACAGCAGATGAGCTTTTGGCTGCAGCTAAAGACTTGCGTGCTAAACATTGGAACATTGTCAAAGAAAAAGGTATTACTGAGATTCCTTCAAATGACTTTTCTCACTATGATAACTTCCTTGATGCAGCTTTCTTATTCAACGTTGTGCCCGCATCTGTTCAAAATTTGGATTTGACAGAATTGGAACAATATTTTGCTTTGGCGCGTGGTTACCAAGGTGAAAAAGGGGATGTACGTGCCCTTCCGATGAAAAAATGGTTCAACACTAACTACCATTACATCGTTCCAAAATTTGAAAAAACAACAGAAGTTAAACTTGCTGGTCACAAGATTTTTGATGAGTACCAAGAAGCTAAAGAATTGGGTATCAACACTCGTCCAGTAGTCGTTGGACCATTCACGTTCCTTCAATTATCTGACTTTGAAGATGGTGTGAAAGCAGAAGATTTTGTAGACAGCTTTGTTGCTGCCTACCAAGAAGTTTTTGCAAAATTGGCTGAACTTGGTGCGACTCGTATCCAACTTGATGAACCAGCTCTTGTTAAAGATTTGTCAGCTGAAGAAAAAGCACTTTTCTTGAACCTCTACAATAAACTTTTGGCTGATAAGAAAGGCCTTGAAGTCTTGATTCAAACATACTTTGGTGATGTTCGTGATGTCTACAATGACCTTGTGAACTTGCCAGTTGATGGTATTGGTCTTGACTTCGTTGAAGGTAAGAAAACACTTGAACTTGTTAAAGGTGGTTTCCCAGCTGATAAGACTCTCTATGCTGGTATTGTTAATGGTAAAAATATCTGGCGTAATAACTATGAAAAGAGCTTGGAAATTTTGGACCAAGTTCCAGCTGAAAATGTTGTCTTGACAACATCATGTTCTCTTCTTCATGTACCATTTACAACTGCTAATGAAGACTTTGAACCAGCTATTTTGAATCACTTTGCTTTTGCCGTTGAAAAATTGGAAGAACTTCGTGATTTGGATGCTATCCGTAATGGCCAAGGTGCTGAAGCACTTGCTGCTAACAAAGAGCTCTTTGCGACTGAGCGTGTTGGTGAAAACGCTGAACTTCGTGCTCGTATTGCAGGATTGACAGAAGCAGATTACACACGTTTGCCAGCTTTTGCAGAACGTGAAGCTATTCAAAAAGATGCTTTCAAACTTCCATTGCTTCCAACAACAACTATTGGTTCATTCCCTCAAACTAAGGAAGTACGTTCTAAACGTTTGGCTTTCCGTAAGCATGAATTGTCACAAGAAGATTACGATGCTTTCCTTGCACAAGAAATCGATGAATGGATTAAATGGCAAGAAGAAGTTGGATTTGATGTTCTTGTTCATGGTGAATTTGAACGTAACGACATGGTTGAGTACTTCGGTCAAAACTTGTCTGGTTACCTCTTCTCTAAAAATGGTTGGGTGCAATCATATGGTATGCGTGGGGTTAAACCACCAATCATCTGGGGTGATGTCACTCGTCTTAACCCAATCACTGTGAAATGGTCTAGCTATGCACAGAGCCGTACAGACAAGCCTGTTAAGG
The DNA here is from genome assembly GCA_934229725.1 of uncultured Streptococcus sp. Taxonomy (GTDB): domain Bacteria; phylum Bacillota; class Bacilli; order Lactobacillales; family Streptococcaceae; genus Streptococcus. Next base: position 95,171 of record CAKQDX010000002.1, on the reverse strand, counting down.
GTATGTTGACTGGACCTGTTACCATCCTTAACTGGTCATTCCCACGTGAAGACATCTCTATCAAGGATTCTACGCTTCAAATCGCCCTTGCTATTAAGGATGAAGTTCTTGACCTTGAAGCTGCAGGCGTTAAAATCATCCAAATCGACGAAGCGGCACTTCGTGAAAAATTACCACTCCGTCGTAGCGACTGGTACGAAGACTATCTTGACTGGGCTATTCCAGCCTTCCGTTTGGTACACTCAACAGTAGCACCAGACACACAAATCCACACACACATGTGTTACTCAGAATTTACAGATATTATCCCAGCCATCGACAACTTGGATGCAGACGTTATCTCATTTGAAGCGAGCCGTTCAAACCTTGAAATCTTGGACGAACTCAAAGCGAAAAACTTCCAAACAGAAGTTGGACCTGGGGTTTATGATATCCACTCACCACGTGTTCCTAAAGACGGTGAAATTGATCACACAATTGAAGCAATCTTGGCTAAAGTTCCAAGCAGCAAAGTATGGATCAACCCAGACTGTGGTTTGAAAACTCGTGGAATCAAAGAAACTAAAGAAAGCTTGATTAAGCTTGTAGCAGCCGCAAAAGCAGCTCGTGAAAACTTGTAATTAACATTATAATTCTTTGAAGACCTTCTTCCTATGCGTAGAGGGTCTTCAATGGGTAATGATTCCTAAAGATTTTTGCAAGTAGGCTAGCTAAAATTGTTTCGATGTGGTTCTGAGATGACTAAACACTAAAATTTGCTTTTGTCTCAACAAAAATCTATAAAGAAGAAGGTAAAATATATGACAAGCCAAACACCATCACTCTCTTTTGAAGTCTTTCCACCTAATCCAGCTGTAGGCAATGAAAAAATCTTGCTTGCCCTTGAGGATATGAAAGAATTGTCACCCCATTTTATCAGCGTGACAGCTAGTAATAACAAATATAATATCAAAGAGACGACGGTTCCTTTGGCAAACCATATTCAAAATGATTTGGCTATCCCAACAATTGCCCATCTTCCTGCCATTTATTTGACAAAAGAAAAGGTTGCAGACACACTTCGTGAATTAGATGCTGTCGGTGTGCGTCGTATTTTAGCCCTTCGTGGTGATATTATCCCAGGGGTTGAACCTCTTAAAGATTTTACATATGCTACTGATTTGATTGAGTTTATCAAGGAAAAGGCTCCTCAATTTGATATTGTCGGTGCTTGTTATCCTGAAGGGCACCCTGATTCACCAAATCAAATCTCCGATATTCAAAATCTTAAGAAAAAAGTTGATTCTGGTTGCTCTAGTCTTGTGACTCAACTCTTCTTTGATAATGAACGCTTCTATGATTTCCAAGATAAATGTACTCTTGCTGGTATTGATGTGCCTATCCATGCTGGTATTATGCCTATTTTGAATCGTAACCAAGCCTTACGTCTACTTAAGACCTGTGAAAATATCCACTTGCCACGTAAGTTCCGTGCTATTTTGGATAAGTATGAGCATGATCCTGAATCTCTTAGAGCTGCCGGTTTAGCATATGCTGTTGACCAAATCGTGGATTTGGTTACACAAGACGTTGCAGGAGTTCACCTATATACGATGAATAATGCAGCGACAGCTAGACATATTTACAATGCCACACATGCTTTATTTAAGAGTCACTCAGATTCTGGTAAGTAATGAAATGATTTCAAAACCACTTATAGATCATCTATAAGTGGTTTTTTGCTCTTAAAAGTGAGTGGCATAACAATGTTCTGAATTCCTTCAAACTTTAAACAGACATAAAGGAAATCAAAAAAAGTTAGACGGAATCAATGTTCCGTCTAACCTCTGTAAGCTCGTATAGTCTGAGAGACTATTCGATAGAAATCTTGTGTTATTTGATGTCTAAACAGTTAAATCTTATTACCCTACGAAAGCGTTAATTTCTGCTTCAATATTGGCAATCTTTTGTTTAGCATCTGCTTCAGATTCTCCAACTGTTGCAATGTAGAATTTGATTTTTGGTTCTGTACCTGAAGGACGAACGGCAAACCATGAATCATCAGCCAAGAAGTATTTCAATACGTTACTTGGAGGAGTTGTCAATTTTTCTACGCCGTCAGCAGTAGTAGCTGTTTGTTCCAAGAAGTCTTCTGTTTTAGCAATATCAGTGTTGTTGAATTGTTTAGGAGCATTACCACGGAATTTGTCCATGATTTTCTTGATTTCAGCAGCACCATCGACACCTGAAAGGGTTACAGAAATAGTCTTTTCTGCGAAGTAGCCGTATTCTTTGTAGATTTCTTCGATACCATCTGCCAAAGTCATACCACGAGAACGGTAGTAAGCAGCGATTTCTGCAACGATAAGAACGGCTTGGATAGCGTCTTTATCACGTACAAATGGTTTGATGAGGTAACCGAAGCTTTCTTCAAAACCAAGCATGTAAGTGTGGTTGTGTTGTGTTTCAAATTCATGAATCTTTTCACCGATAAATTTGAAACCAGTCAAGACGTTAAACATAGTAGCGCCATAGCTTTCTGCAATCTTAGTTACCAACTCAGTTGATACGATTGATTTACAAAGAGCCGCATTAGCAGGAAGGGTACCAGCTGTTTTGTGAGCTTCAAGGATATATTTGGCGATGATAGCACCAATTTGATTACCTGAAAGGTTGAGGTAAGAACCATCTGGTTGGCGAATTTCAACACCAAGACGGTCTGCATCAGGGTCAGTTGCGACCAATACGTCGGCATCTACTTTACGACCGAGTTCTTCAGCAAGAGCAAAGGCTTCTTGGTTTTCTGGGTTTGGTGATTTGACAGTAGAGAAGTCAGCATCTGGAACAGCTTGAGCTTCAACGACTTGAACAGCATCAAATCCAGCTTGAGCAAGTGCACGACGTGCCAACATTTCACCTGTACCGTGAAGTGGTGTGTAGACAATCTTCATGTCACGACCGTATTCATTAATCAAGTCTTGGTTGATGTTGACATCTTTAACTTCTTTCAAGTATTCAGCATCAACATTTTCACCGATGACTTCAATGAGTCCGCTAGCCTTGCTTTCTTCTAAATCAGCTAATTGCACTGTGAAAGGATTTTCGATAGCACGGATGTAGTCTGTCAATGCATCTGCATCTGCTGGTGGCATTTGTCCACCATCTTCTCCGTAAACCTTGTAACCATTAAATGGTGCAGGGTTGTGGCTGGCTGTTACCATGATACCAGCAAATGTGTGAAGATGACGTACTGCAAATGACAATTCAGGTGTTGGACGAAGGCTTTCAAATACGTAAGATTTAATACCGTGCGCTGCCAAAACTTGTGCAGATTCAAATGCAAATTCTGGAGAGAAGTGACGGCTGTCATAAGCAATAGCAACCCCACGTTTTTTAGCTTCCTCACCTTTTGAGTCGATTAATTGCGCCAACCCTTCAGTCGCTTGACGGACTACATAAATATTGATACGGTTAGTACCAGCACCAATCAAACCACGCATACCAGCTGTACCGAATTCAAGATTGGTATAGAAGGCATCTTCTTTGGTTTTTTCATCCATTGCGACCAACTCGTCACGAAGGTAAGTTGGTAATTCAGCAAAATCGATCCATTTTTTATAATTTTCAGTGTAAGACATAGCATTCTCCTTTATATTTTTAACCGCTTACATTATAACAAATTTTTTCAGAAAATTCTAGCGATAATTGTAAATCTTTTTTAAAAGAAAATGGCATCTAAAATGTAAATGAAAATAAAAGAGCCAAGACATATCAGTCTCGACCTTACTAATTATTTTAATCTTTCAAGCGTTGGAACGGCTGCAGTTGTGACAAGAACTGTAGCTATGACTTCAATAATAGAGTTTGTTGTCAAAATCAAAGCAAGAAAATGTTGAAAACTACCACCATAGATGTTACCAAAGAAGATGTAAATTCCTAATAGAACAAAAATGGTATTGGTCATAGATCCGACAATAGCAGCTGTTACTAAACCGGTACGATTGTGTAGCCATTGATAGACGAAGTAAGGAGTCACTCCGATTAAAATACGTGGAACCAGTGCAATAATGAGAGAATAGAGATTTCCATGTGAGACAAAGGGACTAAAGAGGAAACTTGCTGGCGTCAAAACCAATGTATTCATGGTCACACTAAAGAGTCCCATGAGGAGTCCCAAAATGGCTCCAATCTTAGGTCCATAAATGACGGAAGCGATAACAACAGGAATATGAACTAAGGTCGGTTGTATGCCAGACGGAACAAATTCGAGAATGAAGGACGTCACAAAATGAATGGTGAGCATTACTGCAAAAAAGATGGCAATTCTTGCAATAGTAGTTGATTTTTTCATAACATTTCTCCTTAACAGTTTATAGAATAGTATTTGATTTTCAGCACTATCCATTGATTAGATTGCTTACTTTTTCAATCGTAAAAGCATAGGAGTAATACTTACTGTCAAAAGACCAGCAATAACCATTTCGACAATTGAGTTGGTTGTAAAGATGGTTGCCATTAACGTTTTGCCACCCTGTGAGTAGAAATTAGGAATTAAAAAATAGATACCTAAGAGTACGAAAAAGGTGTTAGTAAATGCTCCAATGACTCCAGAAAGCGTCAAGCCTAAGCGGTTTTGAAGTATCTTGTAAACAAAATACGGTAAGATACCGATTAAGACACGAGGGACAATAGCAATAACAGCAGATGCCCAAGTTCCACCTTCAACAAAGGGACTAAAAAGGTAGCTGCTTACTGTGTAGATAACTGTGTTACGAACAATACTCATAAGTCCCATGAACCCTCCTAAATAGGCACCAATTTTGGGACCATAGACGATACTAGCGATAATCACTGGGATATGTGTTAAGGTTGGTTTGATGGGGAGTACAAAAGCAGCGAAAATAGTTTGACTGAGCACTTCAATAACCACCATTGTAGCTATCAAGAGTGCCAACTGCGCTGTTTGGTTTGCCTTACTTTTCTTATTCATCTTCATCTCCTATTATTTGTAGAAAGTCAATGCATTAGATTAGCATCAATTGCTTCAAGAATGACATTAATATCAGCCAAAGCACCACGTCCCGTATCTCCACAGGCAAGTACACCAGACTTAGGAAGAATTTCTTGGTAACCTAGTTGATCTAATGTATTCAAGTTTTTTTTCGTCAAGGGATTGTCATACATTTTCGTGTTCATTGCTGGTGCAATTAGTTTTGGGGTAGTGCTTGGCAGTGCTAAAGCAGTAGCTGTGAGCATATTATCAGCTATCCCGTTAGCTAACTTAGCAATCGTATTGGCTGAAGCTGGGGCGACAATAAAGAGATCAGCTTCTTTTCCTAAGTCAATATGATTAATACGGTCAGCTAATTTTTCCTCCAAAACGTCTGTATGGACAGGATTTTTAGAAAGCACTTGAAGCGTTAAAGGTGTTATAAAGGCTTTGGCAGCCTCAGTCATAATGACGTGAACGTCATAACCTTTTTTCTTTAACTTGCTTGTTAAATCAGCTGCTTTATAGGCAGAAATTGATCCTGAAATTGCCAGGATGATACGTTTAGTCATGGCATATCCTTTCAAATAAAGCTTGAGCAATCTCAGATTTGGTTGTAACCTTCTCCTCGCTTTTCTCATCAACTAGATAGGCAATATGTTGATTTGGAGTAATATCACTCAAGTCATTTGCGACAATAATATTTGCTTTGTTGCGTCTCAGACTTGCATGAGCAACCTCAAAAAGTTCCTGCTTGCTGACATTTACGAGCAGTTTGAAGCCAACTAACTGAATCTTGGGATTCCATTGTTTGACCAGACTGATAATCTTTGGTGTTTTCTTGAGAAAAAGAACCTGATAATCTGAAGCGGATGAAATTTTACTTTCAGAGTTTGACTTGCTTAGGAACTCTGTAAGGTCCTCACTATTTTCCAACTCATTAAAATCAGTCATATAAACAGGGGTGTAGTCTGAGACTGCCATACTATGAATGAGAATGTCGTGTTCTTTAACGAGAGGCTCCATGGTTTCAAGGAGACTCTCTACGTTGGTAATTTCAGTAATCTTTAGATTTTCTGACGGTTCTGGTTTAACTGCAGCTTTAGTTGTTACTAAGGTTACCTGGTGACCGTTAGCTAAAAATAATTCAGCGATTTTTTTACCAAGGTGACCTGTTGAATGGTTAGTGATTCCACGTACGGAATCAATTTTTTCAGAGGTACCACCCGATGTAATCAATATTTTCATAGTAGTATTGTACTAAAAATCGGTGTTTTAGTAAATAAAAGTAAGTATTCTTGGATGTTTACCATATAAAATAAAGTTATAACAATCCATAATTTTTTAAAAACCGAACAATAAAAACTATTCACTTAAAAATAATGCGCTTTTTCTATCTATTTGTTATAATAGAAACTAAGAAAAATATAGAGGAGTGTCTCATGAAATCAGATATCGAAATTGCTCAAAGTGTAGAATTAAAACCAATCACAGAAGTAGTTGAAAAAGTTGGAATCGGCTTTGACGATTTGGAACTCTACGGAAAATACAAGGCAAAATTGTCTTTTGATAAAATTAATGAAGTCAAAAACAATAAACCAGGAAAATTGATTTTGGTTACAGCTATTAACCCAACACCAGCAGGTGAAGGTAAATCAACCATGTCAATTGGTCTTGCAGATGCTCTTAATAAAATTGGTAAGAAAACCATGATTGCCCTTCGTGAACCATCTCTTGGTCCAGTTATGGGGATTAAAGGTGGTGCTGCTGGTGGTGGTTACGCTCAAGTGCTTCCTATGGAAGATATCAACCTCCATTTCACAGGTGACATGCATGCCATCACTACAGCCAATAACGCCTTGTCAGCACTTCTTGATAATCATATTCACCAAGGAAATGAACTTGGCATTGACCAACGCCGTATTATTTGGAAACGTGTCGTTGACCTTAATGACCGTGCGCTTCGTCATGTAACAGTTGGTCTTGGTGGACCGCTTAATGGTATTCCACGTGAAGATGGTTTTGATATTACTGTAGCTTCTGAAATCATGGCGATTCTTTGCTTGGCTACGGATATCAATGACCTAAAAGAGCGTTTGTCAAATATTGTCGTTGCCTACCGTTATGATCGTACGCCTGTCTATGTACGTGACCTTGAAATTGAAGGGGCATTGACTCTTATTCTTAAAGATGCCATCAAACCTAACTTAGTTCAAACGATTTATGGTACACCTGCCTTTGTTCACGGTGGTCCATTTGCCAATATTGCTCATGGATGTAACTCAGTTCTTGCAACATCTACAGCGCTTCGTTTGGCTGACTATACAATTACTGAAGCTGGTTTTGGTGCGGATCTTGGTGCTGAAAAATTCCTTGATATTAAAACGCCAAACCTTCCAACGACACCTGATGCCGTTGTAATCGTTGCTACCCTTCGTGCCCTTAAGATGCACGGTGGTGTCGCTAAAACTGACCTTGCTGAGGAAAACGTTCAAGCCGTTCGTGATGGTTTTGCTAACTTGAAACGCCACGTTGAAAATGTTCGTAAATTCGGAATTCCAGCTGTTGTTGCTATTAACGAGTTCGTCGCTGATACAGAAGCTGAAATTGCAGCCCTTAAAGAACTTTGTGCAGAAATCAATGTTCCAGTTGAATTGGCTAGTGTATGGGCTAACGGTGCAGATGGTGGTATTGATCTTGCCAATACCGTTATTGATGCCGTTGAAAATGGTAACGCTGATTACAAACGTCTCTACTCTGACGACGATAGTTTGGAAAACAAGATTACCAAGATTGTAACTGAAATCTATGGTGGTAAATCTGTTGTCTTCGAGAAAAAAGCTAAAACCCAGCTCAAACAATTTGCAGAATTTGGTTGGGACAAATTGCCAGTATGTATGGCTAAAACACAATACAGCTTTTCTGATAATCAATTCTTACTTGGAGCTCCAGAAGGCTTCGATATCACGATTCGTGAGTTCATTCCTAAGACTGGTGCTGGCTTTATCGTAGCTCTCACAGGTAATGTCATGACAATGCCTGGTTTGCCAAAAGCTCCAGCAGCCCTCAAGATGGACGTTGCTGAAGACGGAACAGCAATTGGTTTGTTCTAATAACAAATATCTCTTGGAAACAGTGCCAGTTGGTGCTGTTTTTTTGCTCTATTTATGAAAACCTTAAGGAAGATAAGATAAACTGAGTCTAAACGAAAGAAATTAAAGCACTAGAAGATTAAGTGTATTTTCGATATAATAGGAAGACTTAGAGAGATATATGACTAGGTTTTGCACCTAGTAAGGGAGATAACTATGATTAAAATATTACTAGTTGAAGATGATTTGAGCTTGTCAAACTCAGTTTTTGATTTTTTAGATGATTTTGCTGATGTTATGCAAGTCTTTGATGGTGACGAGGGTCTCTATGAGGCAGAGAGTGGAGTCTATGACTTAATTCTTTTGGACCTGATGTTACCTGAAAAAGACGGTTTTACGGTCTTGAAGGAGTTACGTGAAAAAGGAGTCACAACACCTGTTCTCATTATGACCGCTAAGGAAAGTCTTGATGATAAGGGACACGGTTTTGAACTTGGCGCTGATGATTACCTTACTAAACCTTTCTATTTGGAAGAGCTAAAAATGCGTATTCAAGCGCTTTTGAAACGCTCTGGTAAATTTGATCAAAACACCCTCTCTTTTGGGGATGTCCGTGTTAATCTTTCTACGAATTCAACTTTCGTGGGAGACAAAGAGGTAGAACTTCTAGGTAAAGAGTTTGATTTACTGGTTTACTTCCTACAAAATCAAAATGTCATCCTACCTAAATCACAAATTTTTGACCGTCTCTGGGGATTTGATAGTGATACTACCGTCTCTGTTGTTGAGGTTTATGTTTCAAAAATTCGTAAGAAATTGAAGGGAACTGACTTTGCGGCTAACCTTCAAACTTTGAGAAGCGTGGGGTATATTTTGAAGAATGCTGACTAAGTTTTTCAATTATCTTTTAAGGAGAATCAAGTCAGATGGTTTTAAGACCTTTATCCATTTCTTTGCGACATTTTCTGGTATTTTCCTCATCATGACTGTCATGATATTGCAAATTTTGAGTTATGGTGTTTACTCTAATGTTGATTCTAGTTTGAAAATTGCAGCAAACAAATCAAATTCTTATTTGGAAATGGAGATGTTGAAACGAGAACTCTTTGTGACTTCTGAGGTAGATCAAAACAATACGACAACTATTTATCAGACATATGATACCAAAGGGTCTTCAGAGCCGCCTAAAACCAGTGATAATAATCAAGATTCTAAAAAGAAAAAATCTAAGATGGAAGATGCTCCTCATGACTTATCAGTTGCTGCTAATACAAGTGTTCTCGTTCTTGATAAGAATGGCAAGGTTTTAAATGCTGTTGACAAATTTTCTAGCTTAACAAATCTCTCAATTGATCGAAGTAATCTTGATATTATTAGTCAGGGTAGTGCTCATAACTACTTTAATCAGACGGAAAAGTATCGTTTGATTACTGAAAAGGTAGACAGTAGTCTATACCCTGATGCCAAGTATGTTGTTATTGCAATTAACACGACTCAGTTGGAGGAAGCCACTGAACGTTACGTTAAGCTAATTGTCATCATGATGAGTTTCTTCTGGCTATTATCAGTAGCAGCAAGTATGTATTTGGCCAAATGGTCAAGACGTCCTATTCAGGAAAGTCTGGAAAAGCAGAAGGCCTTTGTTGAAAATGCTAGTCACGAGTTAAGAACACCTCTTGCAGTCATTCAAAACCGTCTGGAAGTTCTTTTCCGTAAGCCGGAGAGCACAATTTTAGACAATTCTGAGAATATTGCATCAAGCCTAGATGAAGTGCGTAATATGCGTCTTTTGACAACAAATCTTTTGAATTTAGCCCGTCGAGATGATGGAATTAAGCCAGAGATTGAAACGATAGATCCAGCTTTCTTTGATACTGTTTTTGCTAATTATGCGATGATTGCTGAAGAAAGTGATAAGGACTTTACTGCTCAAAATCAAGTTATTCGTCCTATTCAAACTGATAAAACCTTGTTGAAACAGTTGATGACGATTTTATTTGACAATGCTGTTAAATATACGGAAGATGATGGACAGGTGACCTTTACCGTTCGCACAAATGATCGCCATCTTTATATCTCTGTTGCGGATAATGGTCCTGGTATCTCAGATGCAGATAAGAAAAAAATCTTTGATCGATTTTACCGGGTGGACAAGGCCAGAACCAGACAAAAAGGTGGCTTTGGACTAGGTTTATCCTTAGCACAACAAATTGTAGTTGCACTTAAGGGAACGATTACTGTAAAGGATAATCAACCTAAAGGGACTATTTTTGAAGTGAAAATAACAGGAGTATAAGTGCATGAAGAAAACCCCTGCTAGCTTTTAGGCTAGCAGGGGTTGTTGTCTTTAATGACTTTTAGGCACTAAAAAAACTCCTTATGGAGCTTTAGATTAGTTAGCCAATTTAGCTGCAAGACGTGATTTATCGCGGCTTGCTTTATTTTTATGAATCAAACCTTTTGAAGCGGCTTTATCGATGCTTGCTGATGCAGCGCGGAAAGCTTCTTCAGTTGGGTTAGCGTTGAATGCTTTAATAGCAGTACGCAAAGCTGATTTTTGAGCTGAGTTTTTTTCGTTTTGTTTAACGTTAAGTTCAGCGCGTTTGATAGCTGATTTAATATTTGCCAATGTTTTCACCTCCAAATTTATCTAACTATGTCATTATACGTTATTTTAGGTCCCTTGGCAAGCTTTTTCTATTTTTTTAAATGAATGAGGTCAATTTTGTGATTGTCACCTTTATGAAGGATGAGTTCAGCACGGTTACGTGTAGGTTCGATATAATTTTCCAAATTAACCAAGTTAATATCCCGCCAGGTCTTTTGTGCTAAAGCTAAAGCGTCTTCTTTTCTGATTTTGGTGAAACGATGGTAATAGTTCTTTTCGTCATTCTTTGCAAGTTCCAAAAGGGTCTGGAAGCGTTCAAGATACCAAGTTTCAATATTATCGACTCCAGCATCAATATAAAGGGAAAAGTCAAAGTAGTCCGTCATATAGAGACGTTGGTTGATAGGGTTTTGGAAAACATTGATTCCTTCAACGATTAAAAAATTAGGTTGCTTAATCTCTTGTGTTAGCCCTGGTACAATATCGTAAATCTCATGAGAATAGACAGGAATTTCGACATCCCCACCATTTTTTATAATGTCTAAAAAATTGAGCAGTAATGGCATATCATAAGATTCGGGGAAACCTTTACGATCAAGAATTCCCTTGTCAATTAAAACTTGGTTAGGATAGAGAAAGCCATCAGTTGTGACAAGTTCGACCTTAGATTGCGGAAAAGTCCTTTGCAACAAGAGTTGGAGCAAACGGCTGGTGGTTGATTTGCCAACAGCAACTGAACCCGAAACACCAATAATAAATGGACGGTTAGTCTGCGTTTTTTGTAAAAAAATACTTTTTGAAAAGGTTAAATCGTTGGCAGTTTTTTGGTAAATGCGAATGAGGTTGATAAGGGGAAGATAAATATCACTGACTTCCTGAACATCGATTTTATCGTTTAGGCTTCGAATGGAATCAAGTTCTTCAGCAGTCAGAGGAGCGTTAGTCTCTTGGTGGAGACGTTGCCATTCTTTGCGAGAAATCGTCTCAAAATTGATAAATTCATTTAGCATAAGTCACATTATAGCAGAAAAAGCAAGAAATTGTAAGCCCTATCATATAACTAGCGTTAGGTTTCCATTTCTGATAAAATAGAAAAAAACAACAATTAGAAGGACACATTATGTCAAAAATGTACTATGCTGAGACGCCAGATGCGGCTCACGATATTCATGATTTAAAGGTAAATTTGCTAGGAGAAAGTTTCCAGTTTTATACAGATGCTGGGGTTTTTTCAAAAAAGATGATTGATTTCGGAAGTCAAGTGCTCTTAAACTCGCTGGATTTAGAGGCTGGAAAAACACTTTTGGATGTGGGATGTGGTTATGGACCACTTGGGATTAGTCTAGCCAAAGTTCAAGGTGTCAAAGTCACTATGATTGACATCAATAGTAGGGCGATTGATTTGGCTAAACAAAACGCCGAACGAAACAAGGTTGACGCTGATATTTTCCAATCTAATATCTATGAAAGTGTTACTGGAAAATTCGATTACGTTATTTCGAATCCACCTATTCGTGCCGGTAAGAAGGTTGTTCATCAAGTCATTGAAGAAGCTTATGATCATCTCAATCAAGGTGGTACTTTGACTATTGTCATTCAGAAAAAACAAGGAGCTCCTTCAGCCAAGGCTAAGATGGAAGACGTTTATGGTAATGCTGAAGTGGTAAAAAAAGATAAGGGATATTACATCCTGAGAAGTGAGAAAATATGAGAACAGTTGATTTAATCGAGAAGAAAAGAGATGGTGGAGAATTAAGCACTGAGGAGATTACCTATCTCATCAATGGCTACGTCTCTGGTGCTATTCCAGACTATCAAATAGCTGCTTTAGCAATGGCGATTTACTATCAGGGGATGTCTATTCGTGAAATTCATGATTTGACCACTGAAATGGTGGTTTCTGGTGAGCAGTATGATTTGTCAGAGATTCCAGGAATTAAGGTTGATAAGCATTCGACCGGTGGTGTTGGTGACAAGGTAACTATCATTCTCATGCCGCTTGTAGCGAGTTTTGGTGTTCCGGTTGCTAAGATGAGTGGTCGTGGTCTTGGTCATACGGGAGGTACCATTGATAAGTTAGAGTCTATCAAGGGTTATCAGGTTGAGCGTACCAAGGAAGAATTTATTGAGCAGGTTAAAGCAATTGGGATTTCGCTGATTGGTCAGTCAGAACATCTTGTTAAGGCTGATAAGTTGCTTTATGCTCTTCGTGATGTGACTGCTACGGTTGATTCCATTCCTCTTATCGCAAGTTCTGTTATGTCTAAAAAAATTGCAGCAGGTGCGGATAAGATTTTACTGGATGTTACTGTTGGTCAAGGTGCTTTCATGAAAAATATGTCCGATGCCGAGAAGTTATCTGAGACCATGGTGGCATTAGGTCGTGAAGTCAATCGTGAAACAATTGCCGTGATTACTGATATGAGTCAGCCCCTAGGAAAGGCCATAGGTAACCGTTTGGAAATAACCGAAGCCCTTGAAATTATGCAAGGTAAGGGACGTGAAGATATTACTGACTTTATTTGTGAATTGGCTGAGATTTTATTGACATTAGCTCAAGTTGACGTTAGCCAAGAAGACATTCGTCACCATCTAGTCGGTGGTCAAGCCCTTGCTAAGTTTGAAGAGCTTATCCAAGCTCAAGGGGGAGATTTGCAAGATCTTTATCGCCAAAGTAGTGCCCCAGTTGTGACTGAGATTTTTGCAGATGAAGCTGGCTATATTGAAGAACTACCTGCAATGGCTTTCGGGAAATTTGCTATGCAGTTAGGAGCGGGTCGTGCTACAAAAACGGATAGTCTTAATTACGAAACTGGAATTGTTTTTGAAAAGAAAGTCGGTGATTCTGTGGCTAAAGGAGACCTTGTTGCTAAGGTTTATAGTCAAGAAAATTTAAATAAAAAATTGCTGACTGAATTCAAAAAAAATGTTATTATTGGTAGAGTGTGTAAAAAACCGACAGAAATATTAAAAATCATTTCCTAGGTCTTCATCTAAACTTAATTAAGGAGCTTATTTATGTCTGTTAATAGCTATATTGACCATACTTTATTAAAAGCAGATGCTAATGAAGAACAGATTCATGCTTTAATTGATGAGGCTAAGGAATATCAATTTGCAAGTGTTTGCGTCAACCCGACATGGGTAAATACTGCTGCGAACGCACTTAAAGATAGTCCGGTTAAGGTTTGTACGGTAATAGGATTTCCACTTGGAGCGTCAACAACTACAGTCAAAGCTTTTGAGGCTAAGGATGCCATTGCTAACGGAGCTGATGAGATTGATATGGTTATCAATATCGGTGCTCTTAAGTCTAGAAATTTTAAATTAGTTGAAGATGACATTAAAGCTGTGGTAGAGTCTAGCGGTACAAAGCTTGTTAAGGTTATTATTGAAACTTGTCTTTTAACAGATGACGAAAAGGTTAAGGCATGTCAATTAGCTAAGAGTGCTGGTGCTGACTTTGTTAAGACCTCTACAGGGTTTTCTACTGGTGGTGCTACTATTGAAGACATTGCGCTCATGCGTAAGACTGTTGGTCCTGACATGGGTGTTAAGGCATCAGGTGGTGCTCGTACACTTGAAGCAGCACAAGCCTTTATCAAAGCTGGTGCTAACCGTATTGGAACGTCATCAGGTGTTGCTATTATGAAAGGGCAAGAAAGTCATGGAAGCTACTAAAAAAGCGCAGGTGCTAGAAGCAGCTCTTTTAGCAGCAGACAAGGCCTATGTTCCCTACTCTCAGTTTAGAGTTGGAGCAGCATTGCTAACCAAAGATGGCAGAGTTTTTCAAGGGTGTAATATTGAAAATGCATCATTTGGTTTAACCAACTGTGCAGAAAGAACAGCTATTTTTAAGGCCGTTTCTGAAGGACATCGGGATTTTACGTGTCTTGCTGTATATGGAGATACAAAAGATCCTATCTCGCCCTGTGGAGCTTGTCGTCAAGTAATGGTGGAATTTTTTAAACCAGATTCTAAAGTGATTCTTATCGCTGAAGATAAATCGACAGTCGAGATGACAGTCGGAGAGTTGTTACCATACTCTTTTACAGACTTACAATAGTCTGAATTATTTTATTCTTTATTAAGCAAGTTATCTTGCAAGTTATAGGAGGAGTGTTCAAGATGAAATTGAACAAGAAAATTATCGGACTGGGCCTTGTTGCTGTAGCGGCACTTGGTCTTGCAGCTTGTGCTCGTGGTGGACGAGGTGGCTCAGCAGCTGATTCGAAAGTTAAAGCTGCAATTGTTACAGATACTGGTGGTGTTGATGATAAATCATTTAACCAATCAGCATGGGAAGGTCTTCAAGCTTGGGGTAAAGCTAACAAACTTGAAAAAGATTCAGGTTTCACTTATTTCCAATCAAACTCAGAGTCTGATTTTGCAACAAACATGTCATCAGCTGTAGACCAAAATTACAATCTTATCTTTGGTGTTGGTTTTGCACTTCACGATGCTGTTTCAGAATCAGCTAAAGATAACAAGAAAATTAATTACGTTATCATCGATGACGTGGTTAAAGACCAAAAGAACGTTGAAAGCGTATTGTTTGCTGATAACGAAGGGGCTTACCTTGCAGGTATTGCCGCAGCAATGCAATCAAAAACAAACAAAGTTGGTTTCATCGGTGGTCAAACATCAGACACAATCACACGTTTCGAAGCTGGTTTCACTGCAGGTGCTAAATCTGTAAAACCTGATATTGACGTTCAAGTTCAATACGCTGAGTCATTCTCTGATGCGGCTAAAGGTTCAACTATTGCTTCAACAATGTACGCTTCTGGCGTAGACGTTATCTATCAAGCAGCTGGCGGAACTGGTACAGGTGTCTTCACAGCAGCTAAGGATGTTAACGAAAAACTTAGCGCTGATAGCGATAAGAAAGTTTGGGTAATCGGTGTTGACCGTGACCAATCAGCAGAAGGTAAC
Source organism: uncultured Streptococcus sp. (assembly GCA_934229725.1). Lineage (GTDB taxonomy): Bacteria > Bacillota > Bacilli > Lactobacillales > Streptococcaceae > Streptococcus. The sequence goes on along the minus strand of CAKQDX010000002.1, from coordinate 79,567 downwards.
TATACATCTTCAGACAAGAAAAAATCTAACTTCGTCTTGACTTCAACAATCAAACAAGTTGGTACAGTTGTTAAAGACATTGCCAACGCTCAAGTTAAAGGCAAAAAATTTGAAGGTGGTACTACTAAGACTTATGGTATCAAAGATGGTGGTGTCGACATCGTAACATCTAATCTCCCTTCAGATATCAAAGATGCAGTCGTAAAAGCTAAAGATCAAATCAAGAATGGTGAATTGAAACCAACTGATGGTCTTAGCAAATAATAAGTTAAGTACACTTACTTAGACTTTAAACTGGGACAATTTTTGTCTCAGCAAAGGGAAGCAGTCTATGATTTCCTTTGCTGATATAATAATTATTCTTGAGAGGAGATTGTATGACAAAGCCAAATGTCATTGAGATGCACGATATTACCAAAAAATTTGGTGAATTTGTCGCAAATGATCACATCAATCTTGATGTGAGACCAGGAGAAATCCATGCCCTCCTCGGTGAAAATGGTGCGGGTAAGTCAACCTTGATGAATATGCTTGCAGGTCTTTTACAACCTACAAGTGGAACAATCAAGGTAAATGGACAAGTCGTGACGATTGATTCACCGTCTAAAGCAACGAAATTGGGGATTGGGATGGTTCACCAGCACTTTATGTTGGTTGAAGCTTTTACAGTTGCTGAAAACATTATTCTAGGTAGTGAAGTGACCAAAGCTGGTGGTGTTCTTGATATGAAGAAGGCTGTAAAGGAAATTACGGAATTGTCTCAACGATATGGTTTGGCAGTTGATCCGTCCGCTAAGGTTGCAGACATCTCTGTTGGTGCCCAACAACGTGTTGAAATCCTCAAAACCTTGTACCGTGGAGCTGATATTTTGATTTTCGATGAGCCCACAGCCGTTTTGACACCTTCTGAAATTACAGAACTTCTAAACATCATGAAAACCTTGGTTAAGGAAGGTAAGTCTATTATCCTTATCACCCATAAGTTAGATGAGATTCGTGCTGTTTCTGATCGTGTTACGGTTATTAGACGTGGTAAGTCAATTGATACAGTAACTATCGAAGGCTCTACAAACGCTGATTTGGCTGAAATGATGGTTGGTCGTCATGTTTCCTTCAAGACAGAAAAAATTCCTTCAAATCCTAAAGAAGTGGTTCTTTCTATTAAGAATTTGGTGGTTAATGAAAATCGAGGCATTCCAGCTGTAAAAAACTTATCTTTAGATGTGCGTGCTGGTGAGATAATTGGTATCGCTGGTATTGATGGCAATGGTCAGACAGAACTTGTCCAAGCGATTACGGGACTTCGTAAAGTTAAATCTGGTGACATCACTATTAAGGGTGAGTCTATCATTCATAAGACAACACGTCAGATTACAGAGATGAGTGTCGGTCATATTCCTGAAGATCGCCATCGTGATGGTATGATTCTAGAGATGACAGTTGCTGAAAATATTGCTCTCCAAACTTATTACAAGGAGCCTAATTCTAAGAACGGCATTTTGAATTATAATGTCATAAACGCAAAAGCTCGTGAATTGATGAAAGAATTTGATGTTCGTGGTGCTGGAGAATTAATCGCTGGTGGTGATTTGTCAGGTGGTAACCAACAAAAAGCAGTTATCGCCCGTGAAATTGACCGTAATCCAGATCTCCTTATTGTCAGTCAACCAACTCGTGGTCTTGATGTTGGTGCCATTGAGTACATCCGTAAACGTATTATCGCTGAACGTGATAAAGGTAAGGCTGTCATTGTCGTCAGCTTTGAATTGGATGAAATTCTTGATATGTCAGACCAAATTGCCGTTATCTATGATGGTGCAATTCAAGGTATCTTAGATCCTACTGAAACCAATAAGCAAGATCTTGGTATTCTTATGGCTGGTGGACAATTGAATAAGGAGGAAGCAAATGTCTAAAAAAACACAAAGTTGGGCAGTGCCTTTAATTGCTGTCCTCTTGGGAATGTTGGTTGGTGCCATTTTGATGTTAATCTTTGGTTACGATCCATTCTGGGCTTACTACGATCTTTTCTCAACGGCCTTTGGCTCTTTGAAAAATATTGGTGAAATTCTTCGTGCCATGAGTCCATTGATTCTGATTGCACTCGGTTTCTCTGTGGCATCTAAGGCAGGCTTTTTCAACGTTGGTTTGCCAGGACAGGCCTTAGCTGGTTGGACTTCTGCTGTATGGTTTGCTCTATCCTTCCCTGACTTACCTAAGGTCGTTTCTATTATTTGTACCGTTATCATTGGTCTAGTTGCCGGTGGTATTGCTGGTGCCATTCCAGGTATTCTACGTGCCTACCTAGGAACTAGTGAAGTTATCGTTACCATTATGATGAACTACATCATTTTATATGTTGCTAACAACATTGTTCGATTCGGTTTCACAGCTGATATGTTACGTTCATCTGAAGCTTCTAACAAGGTAGCAGCTTCCGCAAGTTACCAAACAGATTTCCTATCTTCACTAACGGATGGGTCACGTTTCAATATTGGTTTCTTTCTTGCTATCGCAGCTGTATTCCTAGTTTGGTTCATGCTCAAGAAAACAACAACAGGGTTTGAAATTACAGCAGTTGGTCTTAACCCACATGCGTCTGAGTATGCCGGAATGTCATCAAAACGTGTGATTATCATGTCTATGATTATTTCAGGTGCACTCTGTGGTCTTGGAGGAACAGTTGAAGGACTTGGAACTTTCCAAAATGCCTTCGTCCAAAATTCTTCATTGGCTATCGGTTGGAATGGTATGGCTGTTGCCCTCTTAGCAACAAATTCACCTATTGGTATTCCATTTGCGGCTCTTCTCTATGGTGTCTTGTCTGTTGGTAAGACTGGTATGATTGGTGTGCCATCAGAAATTATCGATGTTGTATCAGCCTTGATTATCTTCTTCGTTGGTGCCAACTATATTATTAAATATTGGATTCGCCCTCGTCATAAAACAGTGAAAGCTAAAGGAGGACAAAACTAATATGGACTTTATTACAATCTTAGCCTTAATCGTTGCCTCTATGCTGAAGTATTCAGCGCCACTGATTTTTACAAGTATCGGTGGTACTTTCTCTGAACGAGGAGGTATCGTAAACGTCGGCCTTGAAGGAATCATGGTAATCGGTGCCTTTGCAGGTGTTCTCTTTAACTTAAATTTTGCGGATAGTTTTGGTAATGCAACACCTTGGATTGCGGCTTTGGTAGCAGGACTTATTGGGCTCCTTTATTCCTTGCTTCACGCTGTTGCGACAATTAACTTCCGTGCAGATCATGTTGTCTCAGGTACAGTTTTGAACCTTATTGCACCGTCTTTGGCTGTCTTCTTGACACGTGTTATCTTTGGTGCAGGTCAAACACCAGCTATCAGTCATAACTTTAAAACCGTTTCTTTCCCAATCTTGAGTCATATTCCTCTTTTGGGTAAGATTTTCTTCACGAATGTTTCCTTGATTGCTTATGCAGCTATCTTGGTTTCAGTAGTGTCATGGTGGGTTATCTTCAAGACACGCTTTGGTTTGCGCCTTCGTTCAGTCGGTGAACACCCACAGGCTGCGGATACTCTAGGAATTAATGTTTATCGTATGCGTTACTACGGTGTTATGATTTCAGGTTTCCTTGGTGGTGTCGGTGGTGCGGTTTACGCCCAATCGATTTCAAACAACTTTGCCATTACAACGATTGCAGGTCCTGGTTTCATCGCTTTGGCTGCTATGATTTTTGGTCGTTGGAATCCAGTTGGAGCTATGCTCTCAAGTTTATTCTTCGGTTTGTCACAATCATTGGCAATCATCGGAAAACAGCTACCTGTTATTTCACATGTTCCAAACGTCTATTTGCAAATTGCACCATATATCTTGACAATTATTGTTTTGGCTGCATTCTTCGGTAAAGCCGTTGCACCTAAAGCAGATGGTGTTAACTATATTAAATCTAAATAAGCTCGCTAAAGAGTTTCAGACAAGAAGGCTTAAAAGCCTTCTTTTTCTGTACTCAAAAAGCCCAACATTGCCAAAGAGAGAACGGCAGTGATGAGCTTTTCTTTTTATGAAAAATGTGGGTTAAAGACTTTTTCGTGACCGATAGTGGTATCCCATCCATGACCTGGGAAAACGCGATAGTGATTAGGAAGAGTGAAGAGTTGCTTTTGAATGCTAGAGAGTAACTGGTCGTGGTTACCTGTTGGAAGGTCCCATCGCCCAACTGTTTCTTTAAAGAGGGCGTCACCAGAAAAAATAGTCTCTTCCTTGTCAAAGATAAAGGAAACACCGCCGATCGAATGTCCAGGAGTTGGAACAACTTTAAAATGGAAGTCGCTGATGTTATAGTCCTTGGTGAAATCAAAGTAGTAGTCAGCAGGACTGACAATCACATCCTCCATATCATCATGACGTGGGAGACCAGACAAATTATCGACAGGATTCATTAACCAGTCTTTTTCAGCCTCAGCGACATAAACAGGAGGATGCTTATGCGCCTGACGGACAGCTTCAACACTCATAATGTGATCGTAGTGCGTGTGGGTCAAAAGGATAGCAGCAACTGGTTTGTCGATTGCTTTGAGATCAGCCAAGATTTTAGAAGTATCACTTCCTGGATCAATGACTAAACAAGCTGTATCGTTTTCTAAAATATAGGTATTCTCCTGGGCAACAGGGTTTAAAATTCGTTTTATTTTCATAGGACTAGTTTAACACGATTTTTAGGCTTTTTCCATTGTTGGAATAAAGACTTTGTCTTTTTTTGGTGTCTTGGATATGCTATAATAAGGTCACTATGAGTGAAAAAAACACGAATAAATATGCCATTGTTGATTTGGAAGCAACATCTGCCTCGTCAATGGCTAGTATTATACAGGTGGGAATTGTCATCATGCAAAATGGTCAGGTGATTGACGAATTTGCGAGTGATGTTAACCCACACCAAGAACTCGATGAACACATTATTCATTTAACAGGGATTACCGATCAGCAGTTGGCTCAAGCCCCAGATTTCTCAGAAATTGCTCGCACGATTTTTGACTTAATTAAAGATTGTATTTTTGTTGCCCATAATGTCAAATTTGATGCCAACCTACTTTCAGAAGCTCTTTTCATGGAGGGTTATGAATTAAGGACACCTCGTGTTGATACGGTCGAGTTGACTCAAGTTTTTTATCCGACACTGGAACACTATAAACTCTCTCACTTATCTAAGGTCTTACATCTTGACTTAGCTCAAGCCCATACTGCTATTGAGGATGCAAGGGCTACAGGTCAACTTCTTTTTCATTTAATGGATAAAATAGCTAGTTTACCTAGACAAACCATTGATTTACTCTTGACCTTTTCTGATAATTTGCTTTTTGAGTCTGAGTTAGTCATTCGTGATGCCATAAGAGGGCAAAAGCATGAACTAGCCAAAGAGTATATTATGCTTGAGGAGTCTGGTATTGTCCTTCGAAAGCCATTGACTTATAAGAATGAACGCAAATTATCCCAAGATTTTGAAACCAATATTGCACTCTTAGGTTTGGAAGCAAGACCTAAGCAAGAAAAGTTTGCTGAGGCGGTCAGACAAGAACTTGATAGTACCGAGATTTCCATGATTCAAGCTCAGACAGGAATTGGGAAAACCTATGGCTATCTGCTTCCCATTTTGGCACAAGCAAATGTCGATAAAGTCGTCGTAGCTGTTCCTACCAAGCTTCTTCAAAATCAAATTATGAGTCAAGAAGCTAAAAGTTTAGCAGAAATCTTCAATATTAATTTTCACAGTCTTAAGGGACCACAGAATTATATTAAGTTGGATGCCTTTTATCAAACCTTACTACGTCAGGATAGTAATCGTTTGGTCAATCGCTATAAGATGCAACTTTTGGTTTGGTTGACAGAGACGGAGACTGGTGATCTTGACGAGATAAGACAGAAGCAGCGCTATATGGCTTATTTTGATGAGATTAAACATGATGGTAAGTTAAAGGCAGATAGTCTTTTTAAGGATTACGATTTTTGGCAACAGTCCTATCAAAGGGCCAAAGAGGCTAAAGTTGTTGTCACTAATCACGCTTATCTCTTAACCCGTATGGAGGATGACCATGATTTTGTCAGAGGGAAAACGCTTGTCATTGATGAGGGGCAAAAGATGGTTCTGGCTTTGGAACAATTTTCTCGTTACCAAGTGAATCTAACAAGTCTTTTACAACAGATCCATCGTATTCTTGATCATGGTAACCCACCCTTACTGCAACAGCGCTTACTTGAAAATTTGCAGTTTGAAATTAGTCATTTGATTCAGGAACACCAACAATTCCCACAAAAACAGTATAATCGTCAGCAATTAGATCGTTTGCTTCAGACCATATCTGAACTTGAAGGGGAAAGCGGTTTGGTGGAAATGTTATCTCCATTGCAAACACCCCTTTACAGCCATTTTTGGCTTGAAACTGACTACTATCAGGAACATCGGGTGTCCTATCTAAAGGCTTCACGTCAGGAGCTTTTGGAACTGTCTGACTATCTTCCGAGTGCTCAGAAGGTGTTGATTGTTTCAGCAACCATTGATATAGGCCCTGAAGTTGATGTGGCAGATTTGTTAGGGCTAAATCAGGTGCATAAGGTTAGTCTTCCAATGGACAACCTTCCCAATCAGGCAATTTGGATTGATCAAAGCATGCCTATGATTGGTGTTGTATCTGAGGAAGACTATGACAAAGCTGTCGCAAAACGTCTTCAGAAGTTGACTAAAACGGAATATCCTATATTAGTCTTATTCACATCTCGAAAAAGCATGTTAGCTGTCTCAGATTTGCTGGATTTACAGGAAGTACATCACCTCACTCAAGAAAAGAACGGTACGGCTTTTAACGTCAAAAAACGGTTTGATAGGGGTGAGACTAATATGCTTCTTGGAATGGGGTCTTTCTGGGAAGGTGTTGATTTTGCTCAACAAGATAGGGTTATCGAGGTCATCGCACGTCTTCCATTTGACAATCCTAAAGATCCTTTCTATCAAAAATTGGAGTCGTGGTTTTCTAAACAGGGGAAGAATACTTTTAATAGCTACAGTCTTCCAATGACAATTTTGCGATTTAAACAGGCTATTGGGCGTGCGCAAAGACGCCCGGATCAGCGTTCAGCTATTCTCCTTTTAGACAACCGCCCCCTAGTCAAGAGTTATGGGAAGCTATTTTTGAAAGAAGTATCTCAAGAGATTGCACTTGAACAAGCTAAATTTAAGACACTTAATGAAGATATCCAGACATTCTTGCAAAAGGAAAGTTAGCTATATAATGTCAATCAAATTTTAATTTGGGAGAGTTTCACTGACTTAAAAAGATGAATTTAAATATCCATTACTAGTGACATAGCTATGTAAAGATTTATCATTTTCTGATATAATAATTTCAGAAACTTTTTTAGGAGAAATTATGCGCAAACAACGATCACCTTTGACGAAAAAGCAACAGCTTATTTTGGGAATAATTACAATCGTTGCGACCTTAATTGCCTCTATGACAGCTTTACTGATTGTAGCGACAAAACCCTATATTGATGCTGAAAAGCAAGTGATTGCTATAGCTGAGAGTAAGGCGGATATTAGGACTGTTTCTGAATTTGACATCTACCATGGTCAGGAGACTTTTTATGGTCTTCTGGGCAAAACGAGTAATGGTGAAAAGCTTGCCCTCATTGTCAGTAAAGATTCGGGTGTGGTTGATATTTACAAGCAGTCTGATGGTATCAGTAAGTCAGTAGCAGAGAAAGCTGCCAAGGCGTATGGTGCTAAGAAGATATCTTATGTGCATTTAGGAAAGTATAAGAAAACTCCTATTTGGGAAGTGAAGTCAGGAACCAAGTATTTTCTGGTCGATTTTATCTCGGGTCAGGTTATTAAAGTGGAAGGACTATAAAAATGACAAAATTATCAAATCGTGTATTAGAAATGGGTGAAAGTGTCACTTTAGCAGCCAGTGCGCGTGCCAAAGCCCTAAAAGCTCAAGGACGTGATATCTTGAGTTTGACACTTGGAGAGCCAGATTTCGTTACTCCAAAGAATATTCAAAAAGCTGCTATTGCCTCTATCGAAAGTGGTAAAGCAAGTTTCTATACCGTAGCCTCTGGTCTTCCAGAACTCAAAGAAGCTATCGGTAGCTATATGGACAAATTCTATGGTTATTCTGTAAAACCAAATGAAGTTGTAGTCGGGACTGGTGCTAAGTTTATTTTGTACGCTTTCTTTGCTACTGTTATCAATCCTGGTGACGAAGTAATCATTCCAACGCCTTGCTGGGTTTCTTATGTAGACCAAGTTAAAATGGTTGAAGGTGTTCCAGTCACTTTCCAAACGACTGAAGCAAATCACTTTAAAGCTACAGTTGAACAGCTTGAGGCAGCTCGTACTGAAAAAACGAAAGTTGTTTTGCTTAATTCGCCATCAAATCCAACCGGAATGATTTACAGCAAGGAAGAATTGCAAGCAATTGGCGATTGGGCAGTTGAGCATGATATTTTGATTTTAGCTGATGATATCTATGGTCGCTTGGTATATAATGGCAATAGTTTCACACCGATTTCAAGTCTTTCTGATGCCATTCGTAAGCAAACTATTGTCATCAATGGTGTTTCAAAGACTTATGCCATGACAGGTTGGCGTGTTGGTTTTGCTGTCGGAGATTCAGAAATTATTGCAGGTATGGCTAAGGTCATCAGTCAAACAACCTCTAATCTTACAGCCGTTTCTCAATACGCTGCTATTGAGGCTTTGACAGGAGATCAAACTTCTATCGAAGAAATGCGTCAAGCTTTTGAAGAACGTTTGAATACCATTTACCCACTCTTAGCTGAAGTGCCTGGATTTGAGGTTATCAAACCTCAAGGTGCCTTCTACCTCTTCCCTAATGTTAAAAAGGCTATGGAAATCAAAGGCTATACAGATGTCAATGATTTTACCAATGCCATCCTTGAAGAGGCTGAAGTCGCATTGGTAACTGGAGCAGGATTCGGTGCTCCTGAAAATGTCCGTCTCAGCTATGCTACAGACCTAGATACTTTGAAAGAGGCAGTCCGCCGAATCAAAGCCTTTATGGAAAAATAAAATTTAAGATAGATCAACAGAAAAGAGAAGTAATTTACATGTCTAAACAATTAGTTTCAATTATTGATGTGCCTAAACACGTTGGTGAAGAAATCACTATTGGTGCCTGGGTAGCTAACAAATCTGGAAAAGGGAAATTGGCCTTTCTTCAGTTGCGTGATGGGACTGCTTTCTTCCAAGCTGTCGTTTTCAAACCTAACTTCATCGAAAAATACGGTGAGGAAGAAGGTACTGAAAAATTTAATGTTGTCAAACACCTTAGTCAAGAAACATCTGTCTATGTGACAGGTGTGGTCAAAGAAGATGAACGCTCTAAATTTGGTTATGAGCTTGATGTAACAGCAGTGGAAGTTATTAGTAAATCTGAAGATTACCCAATCACACCAAAAGAACATGGTACAGACTTCTTGATGGATAATCGTCACCTTTGGTTACGTTCACGTAAGCAAATGGCTATCCAACAAATTCGTAATGCCATTATCTATGCAACTTATGATTTCTTTGATAAAAATGGCTTCATCAAATTTGATAGTCCAATCTTGTCTGGTAACGCTGCCGAAGATTCAACAGAATTGTTTGAGACAGACTACTTTGGAACACCTGCTTTCTTGAGCCAATCTGGTCAGCTTTATCTCGAGGCTGGTGCTATGGCTCTTGGTCGTGTCTTTGACTTCGGTCCTGTTTTCCGTGCTGAAAAATCAAAAACACGTCGTCACTTGACTGAGTTTTGGATGATGGATGCTGAGTATTCATTCTTGTCACATGATGAGTCACTTGATTTGCAAGAAGCATATGTCAAAGCCCTTATTCAAGGTGTTATTGATCGTGCACCACAAGCTCTTGAAATTCTTGAACGTGATGTCGATCTTCTTAAGAAATACATTGCTGAGCCATTCAAGCGTGTGTCTTATGATGAAGCAATCGACCTTCTTCAAGCCCATGAAAATGACGAAGATACGGACTATGAGCACCTTGAACATGGTGATGACTTTGGTTCACCACATGAAACTTGGATTTCTAACTATTTTGGTGTTCCAACATTCGTTGTTAACTATCCAGCAAGTTTCAAGGCATTCTACATGAAGCCAGTTCCTGGTAATCCTGAGCGTGTTCTTTGTGCCGATCTTTTGGCACCTGAAGGTTACGGAGAAATCATCGGTGGTTCAATGCGTGAAGATGACTACGATGCGCTTGTTGCTAAGATGGATGAACTCGGTATGGATCGTACAGAATACGAATTCTACCTTGACCTTCGTAAATACGGTTCAGTACCACATGGTGGTTTTGGTATTGGTATTGAACGTATGGTTACCTTTGTAGCTGGTACGAAACACATTCGTGAAGCTATTCCATTCCCACGTATGTTGCACCGTATCAAACCATAAGTTAATTTTCTAGGAGTGCAAGTGTATGAAAAGATGGTTACTTGGCTTGTCAGCCTTACTTTGTTTGGTTTTAATGGTTGCTTGTAGCAAGTCTGCTCCCTCTTTACAAGGAGAGTGGAAAGCTCAGGACGCTTTGAAAAAAGATTATAAGGTCATTTTTAAGAAGGATAAAGTAACGATTGGTAAGCAGGACTATGACTATACTTTGAATGGTCCTAAAGCCAAAGATGGTTTTACTTATTATTCTCTTAAGTTGAAAGACCAGGGTAATGAAACCACTTATACTGTATTTTTCCCCACAAAATCAAAAGAGATAGCCCTCTTTTTGCAACCCAATGATGAGAAAGAGCCCCTTAAGGGTCAAATGCTCTTTGCGCTCAATAAAAAAGAAAAGCCAGATTACTATGACTATGTCAAAAAGTTTCTGAAATAATAAGAGAAGGATTAGCCTTGAGCTAATTCTTTTCTTTTTGAAAATACCTGTTTCAATTTTCAGAATATTTTGTTATAATAGCAACATATTAGTCAAAGGAGTTAAATTATCATGGCAAAAACTATTCATACTGATAAAGCACCCGCAGCAATCGGCCCTTATGTTCAAGGTAAAATCGTAGGAAATCTTTTGTTTGCTTCTGGTCAAGTACCATTGTCACCAGAAACAGGTGAAATCATTGGTGAAACCATTCAAGAACAAACAGAACAAGTGCTAAAAAATGTTGGTGCCATTTTGGCGAAAGCTGGAACAGATTTTGATCATGTTGTCAAAACAACCTGCTTCCTAAGTGACATTAACGATTTCGTTCCATTTAACGAAGTTTATGCAACTGCATTTAAAGCTGACTTTCCTGCTCGTTCAGCAGTTGAAGTGGCACGCTTGCCAAAAGATGTCAAAATTGAAATCGAAGTTATTGCTGAGATTGATTAATGAAGAGAGCCTTGGCTCTTTTCTTTTTGGCTCAACTGTGATAAACTATAGCTGAAATAAATTTTCGATGTTTGGGAGACACCATCGCTAAAAAAAACCAGTAATGGCGTTTTTTGGCTCCCTCTAGGGAGCTTTTTATGTGTCTCAAACATCAGAGATAAAGAGGAATATTATGAAACGTCAATCTGCTTTGGTCGTCTTTAGTGGCGGTCAAGATTCTACTACTTGCCTATTTTGGGCTTTAAAACATTATGAAACAGTTGAACTAGTTACTTTTGCTTACGGGCAACGTCATAGCTTGGAAATTGAAGTAGCTAAAGAGATTGCAAAAGAACAAGGTCTAAAACACCATGTTTTGGATATGTCCTTGCTTGGACAAATCACTGAAAATGCCTTAACATCTGATATCGAGATTGAGGCTGAAGAAGGTGAAGTGCCTAATACCTTTGTGGACGGGCGTAATCATCTTTTCCTTTCTTTCGCTGCTGTTTTGGCTAAGCAACGTGGGATTACTGATATTGTGACGGGTGTTTGTGAGACTGACTTTTCTGGTTATCCAGACTGTCGTGATGCTTTTGTCAAATCGCTTAATGTCACACTTAACCTTGCCATGGCTTATGATTTTGTTATCCAAACCCCACTCATGTGGTTGGATAAAGCTGAGACTTGGGCGTTGGCTGACCAACTGGGAGCTTTTGACTATGTTCGTGAAAAAACGCTGACTTGCTATAACGGTATCATAGGTACAGGATGTGGTGAATGCCCTGCCTGTCATTTGCGTCAAAGAGGTCTTGAGAAATATCTTGCAGAAAGAGGAGAGGCTTAATGTTTTTTGCACCTAAAGAAATCAAGACTGAAACAGGTGAGTCTTTGGTTTATAATCCTCACCGTACAATGGTTTCTAAAGAGTTTACTTTTGATGCTGCCCACCATCTCTTTCATTATGAAGGAAAATGCAAGTCTCTACATGGTCATACTTATCATCTCCAGATTGCGGTCAGTGGGTATTTGGATGAGCGTGGTATGACCTACGATTTTGGTGACCTTAAGAGCATTTATAAGGACCATTTGGAACCTCAGTTAGATCACCGCTATCTCAATGAGACCTTGCCTTATATGAATACGACTGCTGAAAATATGGTTTTCTGGATTTTCCACACGACGAGTCAACATCTGCCAGAGGAGAGAGGACTTCGTTTGGAATATGTACGTCTTTATGAGACACCGACAGCCTTTGCAGAGTTTAGGCGGGAGTGGTTGGATGACTAGAGAACGTGTACTTAAACTACCAGTACTGGAAATTTTTGGACCGACCTTTCAAGGGGAAGGTCGAGCCATCGGGCAAAAGACCATGTTTGTGAGAACAGCAGGCTGTGATTACCATTGTGATTGGTGTGATTCAGCCTTCACTTGGGATGGTTCAGAAAAGCCCACTCGTATGACAGCTGATGAAGTGATTGCAGCTTTGGATGCGCTCGGTACCTATGACTATGTTACCCTATCCGGAGGAAATCCTGCCCTTTTAGCAGCCAATATGGCGGAACTCGTTTCAAAACTTAAGGCGAGAGGCGTAACTTTGGCTGTTGAAACCCAAGGATCTCGTTGGCAGGAGTGGCTAAGAGATATTGATCAGGTCACTCTAAGCCCTAAACCACCATCATCAAAGATGGAAGTCAATTTGGAAACACTTGATTTTATTGTCTCTCAGCTTGATCCTGATAAAGTTACCTTTAAGGTTCCCGTTTTTGACGATGCTGATTTAGCCTTTGCTAAAATGATTCAGGAACGTTATCATCCAGATGTCATGTTTCTCTCAGCTGGTAATCCTGAACCCAAAGCAGAAGGAAATATTGTCCAGCACCAACTAGATCGTCTCAAAGAACTATGGGAGACAGTAGCTGCAGATGATTCCTGGGAAAACGTCCGTGTCCTCCCTCAACTGCATACCCTACTCTACGACAATGAGCGTGGTGTCTAGGAAGAATGAAAGTGCATCCTTAACCATTAAAACCATACAAGAAAAGGAAGAAAAATGTCACAACAAGAAGAAATGAAAAACCTCACTCTCCTAGGTAATAAGGAGACACCTTATATTTTTGAATACTCTCCTAAGGTCTTGGAGTCTTTTGATAATCGTCATACTGATAATGATTACTTTATCAAATTCAACTGTCCAGAATTTACGTCACTTTGTCCGATTACCGGGCAACCTGATTTTGCAAGTATCTATATTTCTTATATTCCAGACCAGCTCTGTGTTGAGTCTAAATCTCTAAAGCTTTACCTTTTCAGTTACCGTAATCACGGAGATTTCCACGAAAATTGTATCAATACCATTGGTAAAGATTTGGTGGAGCTTTTGAATCCTCGCTACCTAGAGGTGTGGGGTAAATTTACACCTCGTGGTGGTATTTCAATTGATCCATATTATAATTACGGTCGTCCAGAAACTAAGTATGAAAAGATGGCAGAGCAACGACTTTTTAATCACGACCTCTACCCAGAAAATATTGATAATCGTTAATATTATACGAAGCCTACTATTTTTGAACAACCCTTCCACATGCCAAAGATATTTCACATACATATGATAGTTCTGGTATTGTCTACCGTCGTGAATCAGATGGTTCAGTTGTCGCTAATAAATGGTTGAATAGTGGTGTTCGTGAATTGCTCATGAGTCCTAATACGACTCAAGCTGCGGTAGCTTGTGTCATTGCTGGAGATGGTACTTATTACTGGACTTTGAATTACCAATAATAAGATTTTCAATCAAATATCCTAAACAAGGAAAGAGTCTGAGACTAATCTTGGGCTCTTTTCCTTTATCCATTGAACGATTAAGGAATCATTGTGGTATAATAGAGCCTAGAAAGAAGGCGAAAATATGCAGGTAAAGAGAGTTCAAGATTATATCTCTAAAGAGTGGTTTGATGAAACAGATGGCTCTTACTTTGAACGACTTAACAGTCGGATACAGGTGCTTGTAAAAAAAGATTATCCTCTTGTACAAGGACATGATTTTATTAGTAATATCAGTCTTTTGGATTATAGATTGGTATTTCTTGATGAGATCATAGCCAGTGCCAATGAAAAGAACGAGCATGTACGTGAGACGGTACATGATGTGACCAAGAATTTGTTGTATGAGGATCAGGACGTCCAGGAACAATTGGATAGTCGGATTACTTTTGGTCAAAAAGTTGCGGATGAAGTGGCACGATTTGGTGGATCTTGGACTTTTATCTTGTCGTTTATAGCTTTTATGGGGATTTGGATGGCACTAAATGTCATTCAACCATTTGGAATTTCATTTGACAAGTACCCATTCATTTTGCTTAACTTGGCATTATCAACCTTGGCTGCTGTTCAAGCGCCATTGATTATGATGAGTCAGAATCGTGCATCGGATTATGACCGTTTGCAAGCTCGAAATGACTATCATGTGAATAAACAATCTAAGGAAGAGATTCGTTTTTTGCATGAAAAGATTGATCACTTGGTGCAACAAGACCAATCTGATTTGCTTACCATTCAAAAATTGCAGACAGAAATGATAATGGCGGTTAGTCAACAAGTTGAGAAAATGTCAGATGATATTCGAATGATGAAGGAAAAAGGATTAGAAAGGGAGATTCATGGAGACAAATCAAATTGATTTAGTTATCGTCACAGGAATGAGTGGTGCAGGTAAAACTGTGGCGATTCAATCCTTTGAGGATTTAGGTTACTTTACCATTGATAATATGCCACCTTCATTGGTTCCTAAGGTTATTGAGCTGGTGAAACATAGTGAAGAAACTGATAAGATTGCCTTAGTTGTTGACATGCGTAGTCGTTTGTTTTTCGACGAGGTAAATGTCATTTTAGACAAGTTGGAAAGCAATCAGGAACTTAATTTCAAGATTCTTTTCTTGGATGCTACAGATGGTGAATTAGTTTCTCGTTATAAAGAGACACGTCGTAGCCACCCCTTGGCTGCAGATGGTCGTGTGTTGGATGGGATTAAGCTTGAACGTGAACTCTTATCACCACTTAAGAGCTTGAGCCAAAACGTGGTAGATACGACTGAAATGACACCACGTCAGCTTCGTAAGACCATTTCTGAACAGTTTTCATCTACAGAGGACCAAACCTCTTTCCGTATTGAGGTATTGAGTTTTGGTTTTAAATATGGCTTGCCTTTAGATGCGGATTTGGTATTTGATGTGCGTTTCTTGCCAAACCCTTATTATGATCCTGCTCTTCGTAATCAAACTGGTCTTGATCAAGACGTTTATGATTATGTTATGGAACACAAGGAATCAGAGGTGTTTTACAGTCATTTGACTCAACTTATTAAACCAATCTTACCGGGTTACCAAAAAGAAGGTAAATCTGTTCTCACTATTGCTGTTGGTTGCACAGGTGGCCAACACCGAAGTGTAGCTTTTGCACATCGATTGGCTCAAGAGTTGAAAAATGATTGGACGGTCAACGAAACACATCGTGATAAAGATCGACGTAAGGAGACGGTGAATCGTTCATGAACAAACCAAAAATTACAGTAATAGGTGGAGGAACTGGTATTCCAGTCATTCTTCGTAGTTTGCGCCATAAAGATGTTGATATTACTGCTGTTGTAACTGTGGCTGATGATGGCGGTTCTTCAGGAAATTTACGTGATATCATGCAACTGACACCTCCAGGGGATTTGCGTAATGTTTTGGTAGCTATGAGTGATATGCCTAAACTTTATGAACGTGTTTTCCAATATCGTTTTGACAAAGCTGATGGTGCATTGGCTGGTCATCCTCTTGGGAATCTTGTTATCGCAGGAATTTCAGAAATGCAGGGTTCTACTTACAACGCCATGCGGCTCTTAACCAAGTTTTTCCATGTTACAGGCAAGATTTACCCTGCCAGTGAAACAGCCTTGACACTGCATGCGGTATTTCGTGATGGACATGAGGTCGCTGGTGAGAGTAGTATTGCCAAGTATGATGGCATGATTGAGCGTGTTTATGTAACTAATGCTTATAATGATGATGAACCAAAGGCAAGTCGTAAGGTTGTTGATGCTATTTTAAATAGTGACATGATAGTCCTTGGCCCTGGTTCTCTCTATACATCTATTTTACCTAACTTAGTTATACCTGAGATTCGTCAAGCGCTTATTGAGACTAAGGCTGATGTTACTTATATTTGTAATATCATGACTCAATATGGCGAAACGGAGCAATTTTCAGATGCTGACCATGTGGCTGTTCTTAATCGTCATCTTGGCTCTGATGTGATTGATAATGTTCTGGTAAATATCGAAAAAGTTCCTCAGGAATATATGACGAATAATAAATTTGACGAATACCTTGTCCAAGTTGACCATGATTTCAAAGGCTTACGTCGTGAAGCAAAAACAGTTGTTTCATCCAATTTTCTTCGCCTAGAAAATGGTGGCGCCTTCCACGATGGTGATTTAGTAGTTGAAGAACTCATGCATTTAGTGAGGAAGAAGTCATGAGTTTCACAATCAAGGTTAAAGAAGAGATTATTGCTGAATCAACCAAAGATAAGGCTGAATTGTCAGCTTTGATTAAGATGTCTGGTTCTGTAGGTTTGACCAATCAAGGGCTGACTCTCTCTATCTCGACAGAGAATGCAAAGATTGCTCGTCACATTTATCAATTAATGGAGAGTCGCTATCATATTGCCCCTGAATTAAGACACCATAATAAGACTAATCTCAAGAAAAATCGTGTTTATACGGTTTTTGTGGCGGACCAAGCCAATGAGATTTTGTCTGATTTACAATTGGCTGATTCTTTCTTTGGCTTTGAAACAGGGATTGAGACGTCAATAATGGAAGATGACGAAGCTGGAAGGTCTTATTTACGAGGGGCCTTTCTGGCAACAGGAACGGTACGTGACCCTGAAAAAGGACGTTATCAATTAGAAATTTTCTCTGTTTATCAGGACCACGCAGAGGATTTAGCCTCTCTCATGAAGAAATTTATGCTTGATGCCAAGGTTTTGCAACATAAAAATGGCTTTGTGACCTATATTCAAAAAGCAGAAGATATTATGGATTTTCTTATTGTCATTGGTGCTATGACTTCAAAGGAAATTTTTGAAGAAGTTAAGATTATGAGAGAGACCAGAAATGACCTCAATCGGGCTAATAACGCTGAAACGGCTAATATCGCTAGGACTATCAGTGCTAGCATGAAAACAATCAATAACATTATCAAGATTATGGATACGGTTGGCTTGGAGATTTTACCAGTTGAACTACGCCAAATTGCCCAACTCCGTATTGCCAATCCAGATTACTCAATCCAGCAAATTGCTGATAGTATTGAACCGCCTTTGACCAAAAGTGGTGTCAACCATCGTCTCAGAAAAATCAATAAAATTGCGGACGATTTGTAAGTAGAAAGGAAGCTTATATGGCTTGTACAACGATTTTAGTAGGTAAGAAAGCCTCATATGATGGCTCTACCATGATTGCCCGTACTGAAGACTCTCAATCAGGTGTTTTCACACCTAAAGAGTTTCTTGTAGTAACACCCGAAGACCAACCACGTCATTACCAATCTGTGCTTAGCGATTTTTCGATTGAATTGCCAGATAATCCACTAGGTTATACTTCTGTACCAGATGCCCTTGGTAAAGATGGTATCTGGGGTGAAGCCGGTATTAACTCAGCGAATGTTGCTATGAGTGCAACGGAAACAATCACGACCAATGCGCGTGTTCTTGGTGCGGATCCTCTTGTTAAAGATGGATTTGGCGAAGAGGATATGCTGACTCTGGTTTTACCTTATATTAAGACTGCTCGTGAAGGTGTCCTTCGCTTCGGACAACTCCTTGAAACTTATGGAACTTATGAGTCAAATGGTATTGCTTTTTCTGACACTGAAGAAATTTGGTGGCTAGAAACAATTGGTGGTCACCATTGGATTGCTAGACGTGTTCCGGATGATGCCTATGTTACCAACCCAAATCAACTAGGTATTGATCATTATGAATTTGAAAATCCAGATGACTATCTCGCTTCACCAGATATTCGTGACTTTATTAATAAGCATCATTTGGATTTGACTTATTCTAACGAACACTTCAATCCACGTTATGCTTTTGGTAGCCAACGAGATAAGGATCGTCATTACAATACACCACGTGCTTGGGCTATGCAGAAGTTTTTGAACCCTGAAAAGGACTATGATCCAAAATCATTCTTTATTCCTTGGTGTCAAAAACCTTACCGCAAAATTACAGTTGAAGACGTTAAATATGTTTTGAGCCTTCATTATCAAGACACTCCTTATGATCCTTATGGCCCTCAAGGTGATGCTGTTAGTCAACGTCAATTCCGTCCAATTGGCATCAATCGTACGAGTCATACAGCTCTCTTGCAAATGCGTCCTCATAAACCTTTTGAAACGACAGGTATCCAATGGTTAGCCTATGGATCAATGCCTTTTGGAACCATGGTACCATTTTGGACCCAAGTCGGTACAACGCCTGCTTATTTCCGTCAAACAACTGATAAGGTTGACACAGGCAATTTCTACTGGAGTAACCGCTTGATTGCTGCCATCTGTGATTCTCATTTTCAACATCACGAAGCTGATTTGGATGACTATGTCGAAACAACTATGGCTCTTGGCCATGCCATGATTAATCGTGTTGATACGGCTTTGGCAAATGGTGAGAGTATTGATTTTGAAGCTGAAAATCAAAAAATTAGTGACCAGATTCAGTCAGAAACAGATAAACTATTGGCAAAAGTCTTAGATGATGCTAGCAATTTAATGACCAACCGATTCTCAATGAGTGATTAAACTTATCTAAAAAGCCTTTCCATAAAAACTGGAAAGGCTTTTTAGTGCTTTAACTATGACCATTTTCTTCATCAAGCCTAGATAGCAGTTGATAAAGCATAATGAAGAAGAAAAGATTAATTGAAATAAGAAGGCCTGAAGCCCAGGGAAAATCACTTTCTAAATTTCGAAGAGGTGAGTTCCAAGCAAAATGAGCAGCAAAAGCACCACAGGCATAAAAGAAACCAATAAGACAGTATCTTTGATTAATAAGCTTTTGACATGAACGCCATATCAAGACCAACCCCATAGCAAGGAAGGACGTGTAAAGCCAGTGAGATGATACTACCCCAATACTGCGGCCAAGGATTCCCGAAATCGTATAAGAAAAACCATCAGGTAAATCTGAAAGGATATAGGAGAAATCTTCACTAATCTGAAAACCTAGACCAGCTGTTATAGCCACAAGTAAGAGCCCTTTGTAACTTTTTGTTGGTACCATATAGATAGCAAAAAGAAAAGCTGCTAGCTTGAGAGGTTCCTCAACAAGAGGAGCCATAATGGCATCTTCAAAACGATAGAAAAAATGTTTTGAAGATAGGTGGGCCGTTACCCAGTCATGAGATAAGGTATTGGCATAACCAGCCATCCATCCGGTAATAAAGAGACCACCGATTAGGGCAAAGGCAAGCACAAGTGGTCTAACCTGCCATTTTTTACCTAAATGATAAATAAGAAATAAAGCTGGAACGATATAGCATAGTGCAATGAGTGTTGATAGCCCAATGATACCGTAAGCTGAACCAGACAGAGCACCTGAAGTGTATGATTGGGTATCATAAGTCAGGCCAATGGCTGAAAGCAATAAAAAAATATATAGGGTTAATTTTCGAAACATGTATAACCTACTTTCCAAATGATACTTCCAGTATATCAAATAATTCTTTGTTGCCGAAATATTTCAATTTTTTTATTTTAGGACTTGCAAAATAAAAATAGTGTGATATACTTAACCAGTAAACTATTAACTGGTTAAGTATTTTTCGAAAGGATTGTTATGAAAAGGAAACGTATTTTTGGCCTAGCAGGCCTAGCAGCGATTGTTCTAGCAGCAGGTGCAGGTATTTATTATACGACTAGCCAACATAGTTCAAAAGACAATGGTGATATGAAAGTCGTTACAAGTTTTTACCCCGTTTATGAATTCACCAAGCAGGTAGTTGGTGATGAGGGAGAGGTGTCTTATCTTATTCCTGCAGGAACCGAAGCTCATGATTTTCAGCCTTCTACAAAAAATGTCGCTGATATTGAAAAGGCTGATACTTTTGTCTATCTCAATGAAAATATGGAAACATGGGTTCCAAAGGTTGAAAAAACCATTAATACCAAACATACCAAAGTCATTAAGGCAAGTAAAGGTATGGTTCTTCTTCCTGGTATTGAGGAAGAAGAGCATGAGCACGGAGAAGAAGGTCATCACCATGAGTATGATCCCCATCTTTGGCTGTCACCAAAACGTGCTCAAAAGTTGGTAGAAACCATTAGAGATGGTTTGATTGCACAACACCCTGATAAGAAAGCGGTGTTTACAACAAATGCAGAGAAATACCTTAAAAAATTGCAAACCCTAGATAAAGAGTATACCGAAGCTCTCAGTCAAGCCAAACAGAAGAGTTTCGTAACACAACACTCAGCTTTTGCTTATCTTGCCTTAGATTACGGTTTGACACAAGTGCCAATTTCAGGTGTTTCTGCTGAGTCTGACCCTTCGGCTAAGCGTATTGCTAGTCTTTCTAAATATGTCTCAGAATATAACATTAATTATATCTACTTTGAAGAGAATGCTTCAAGTAGTGTTGCTAAGACCTTAGCCAATGAAGTAGGCGTTAAGACAGCAGTTTTAAATCCGATTGAATCTTTAACCAAGGATCAGTTGAAAAAAGGTGAAAATTATGTCAGCATCATGAACGAAAATTTAAAAAATCTTCGTTTGACTACTGATGTTGAAGGTAAAGCCATTCAACCAGAATCTGGAAGTGATGATAAGAAAACAGTCCAAAATGGCTATTTTGATGACAAAGATGTTAAAGATAGAAAATTAACTGATTGGTCAGGTGATTGGCAATCTGTTTATCCTTACCTTCAAGATGGTACTTTAGATCAAGTATTCGAATACAAATCTCTAATGAACAAGGATAAAACAGCACAAGAGTATAAGGATTACTATACTAAAGGGTATCAAACAGACGTTTCTAAAATTTCAATTGATGGTAAGAAAATGACCATGACTTTCACTAAGACTGATGGAAGTAGTGTGACACATACTTATCGTTATGACGGCTATAAGGTTTTGACCTATGCTTCTGGTAAGAAAGGTGTTCGCTATCTTTTCACAGCAACTGACAGTCAAGCGGCAGATAACCCTTACCAATATGTCCAATTCTCAGACCATCAAATAGATCCAACAACTTCAGCACATTTCCATATTTTCTTTGGAAATAGCAGTCAAGATGAGATTCTAAAAGAAATGGATAATTGGCCAACTTACTATCCAGCAAAACTCAGTGGCTTTGATATCGCACAAGAAATGATCAGTCACTGATACTATTAAATCACTCATATTTTGAGTGATTTTTCTTCTTTAAAAAATCTTTCATTTTTAAACTCTTAGAAAAATAGCTTGTGCAATAATTTTTAAATAGAAGATTTAAACTAAAAAATTTTTTCTAAAAAATCATGAAAAAATTAAATTATTACTACTTTTTTTCATTCTTTAGTGGTACAATAATATTACGATTTTCTGATAACTAGGAGAGACCCATGAACCAGTATTTAGTAGCGATACACTATATTCAACTACTGCAAGCAGAACTCGATATTCTTAATCATGATGCACGATTACTTTTTGATTTAAAGATTGACCCTAATCTTGCCAAAAGAGAGCTTGCTGACCTAAAAGTATCGCTGTCTAAATTATCTGATAAAAATCTTTATATTGAAGGAACTATCTGGTACCAGCCAAGTTTATTCACGATTATCGATCAAAATTTAGGGGTTATTGATGATTGGCTAAAGGACATAGATGACTTCTTTGCATTTACCTATGCAACAACAGTTTATACAGTTTTGAAAGAAAATGAAAATCGTAGTTATGACCTATTACTTGGTCTCTATAGCCGCCTAGAATATATTGTTTCAGAAATAAAAAGTTGCCGCTAGCTTGCTAACGGCTTTTAGTTTACCCTGATAGAATCATATTAATCTATTAAGTAGATACAACATTCATTTAAAATACCAAATAATTTGACAAAATCTTCAAATATGTGTAAAATAAAATTTGAAAATACTCTAATAAAAAGAACTAAAGATTAAAGGAAGATAATAACGAAGTGAGTAATCAGGGGTTGAAATGGGGTTCTTTTTGTAAATATTATTTGGTGAGCCTTGCTTCACTAAGCCTTTTATGTTTTGCGTTCTATGGCCTTTATTCTCTAAATGAACTCTTCCCATTGTCTTTAGAAAAGACTTCAGGCTTGGAAATTAAACATTATTCTGGTCAGTCATCTTCTACAGATAAAAAAGATGGCATTTATAAAGTCCAAGACTTTAGTGGCCAAACTAAGAGCTATAATGTTGATTTGCATGTATCAAATGAAGGGGATAAGGTTGTTCAAACCTACATCTTCGAGTATAAGAAATGACATATCGTGATAAAAACTCACAAACGAATAGTTTGCGAGTTTTTTTGTATTTATATTTTACCAGAGTCCTAATACTTTTTGCATGAGCAGGGATGCGAGACTAATCAATACCCAACAGAGCCCCCCAACTAGTAGAGCGGATCCACCTTTGGTAATGAGTTTCTTAAGATTTGTTTGGTAACCGATAGCTGTCATTGCCATGATAATCATAAACTTTGAAAGGTTCTTTAAAGGGGCAAAAACAGTAGCGGATGCACCAAGAGACGTTGTAACGGTTGTAATGAGAGAAGCCACCAGGAACCAGAGAATAAAATTAGGAACAGCTTTGATTAGAGAAAATGTCTCTTTTTTATCTTCCTTTTTTGATTGCCAAACAGATAGACCAAGTGTAATAGGAATGATTGCAAGAGTACGAGTTAACTTAACGATTGTTGCTTGCTCTAAAATCGATGTTCCGTGCAAGCTATCCCAAGAACTGGCAGTGGCAGTTACAGATGAAGTATCGTTAACGGCTGTTCCAGCAAATATGGCGAATCCTTCATTACTAAGGCCTAGCCAAGATCCCAAGTGAGGGAAGAACAGAGCCGCTAAGATATTAAAAAAGAATATTACTGATATTGCTGTGGCTATGGATTCGTCTTTTGCTTTGATGACAGGTGCTGTCGCCGCAATAGCAGAACCTCCACAGATTGAAGAACCGACCCCTACTAAAGTAGCAATTTCGCTATCTAGCTTAAATAACCGGTGAATGATATAAGCCGTACTGAGTGCCGTAGCAATAGTGACTAAAATGATAGGAAGTGAGGTTAGGCCAACGTGGAAAACTTGAGAAAGGTTTAGCCCAAATCCTAGAAGAATAACAGCGTATTGTAATACTTTTTTGGATGTGAACTGCATCCCAGTTTTGAGTTTTTCAGAGTCTGTAATAAAACTACCAAACAAGAGGCCAATGAAAAGACCAATGACAGGCCCTCCGATAATAGGAAATAATATTCCAAGATACCAGGCTACGAGTGAAATGAGTATTGCAATACTTATACCAGGTAAGAATGATTTGATTTTCATTTTTTCATCTCCTTAAAAATTGCCTACATTATATCTTATTATTTAGGCTATGTAAAGGTGTTATTAGGGCTAGTTTTGAGGGGGTAACTAGCCCTATAACTTGCTAAGGGTCTTTTTTTCTGATAGAATAGTATTAAAATATTATAATGGGAAATCTTAAGAAGGAAGGCTATATGTATCGTCATTTAAAGAAGTATTTGATTTTTATTGTGGGAGCTTTTATTTGTTCATTATTTTTAGTCTTAGCTTTTACAACCGATAGAAAAAATGATAACAGTGTCAACGCTAAAGCTGAAGCTGCTTATAACCAAACGACTACTGCTTTTATTGGTAGTATTGGTGAAACTGCGAGACAAATTGGTCAAGACTATAATATCTATGCTTCTGTTCTAATTGCTCAAGCTATTCTTGAATCGAATTCTGGACAGTCAGGTCTTAGTCAAGCACCTTATTACAACTTTTTTGGAATTAAAGGAACTTACAATGGAAACTCAGTAACAATGCGTACTTGGGAAGATGATGGTACAGGGAAGACTTATGAGATTGATCAGCCGTTCCGTTCTTATGGTAGCTTGAGCGACTCTTTGGAGGATTACGCTGCTTTGATGACCTCATCAACATATGCTGGAACTTGGAAATCTAATACAAGCAGTTATGCGGATGCTACTCAAGCACTTACAGGAACATATGCTACAGATAGTCTTTACGCTTCTAAATTGAACAGTATTATTGCCTACTATGGTCTTACTGCCTACGACCAAGCTCCAGTTACCCAAACAACAGGTTCAACTGGTAGTCTTGTTTGGAATCGCTATAGAGGGTCTTACACGGACGCTGAAACTTTATCTATAGACGAGGCTTGGGCAAGCTATAAAAATTATAAATAATAGTAAGAGTCGAAAGGCTCTTTTTTTGCGCACTTTAAAATCCCCAACAACATGTGTGGGGATTAAGAGTAGAGGTCATTTCGTTTAGTTGTCAAAAGTGACTTCCTTAACAAGATTATCTAGAAATTGTTCTCCCATTTTAGAGAGTGTTGCCTTTTCATGCTTCAAGTAAACAATATCAATTTCATCATCAATATCAAGTGGAATAGAGACAATGTTGTCACCATTTAGGTTACTATTTAAGATACCAGTGGCAATAGTGTAACCATCCAAACCAATTAATAGATTGAAGAGGGTGGCACGGTCTGAAACTACTATAGACTTTTTGTGGGGAATTTGTGAGAGAATTTCTTCGGAATAGTAGAAGGAATTATGAATCCCTTGATCGTAGCTAAGGTATGGGAAGTCTTCTAAATCTTCTAAAGAGACAATTTCATGCTTGGCCAATGGGTTTGATTTGCTGACAAAGATATGAGGTCTAGCTTTAAAGAGACTGGTATAGGTGAGACGGTTATCATCAAACATCTTAGTCAAGACGTCACGATTATAGCTATTAAGAAAGAGAACACCGATTTCTGAACGGAAATTTTTAACGTCTTCAATGATTTCATAAGTGCGAGTTTCACGTAAGAAGAGCTCATAACGTGTCATATCAGCTCTCTTGAGAAGTGAGACGAAGGCGTTAACCACAAAGGCATAGTGTTGTGAAGAAACACTGAACAATTCACGTGTTTCGGTATGACTTTTGTAACGTTCTTCCAAAAGGTTAGTTTGTTCCACTACTTGACGGGCATAGGAAAGAAACTCGACCCCATCCTTGGTTAAGGTGATTCCCTTAGGGTTACGGATGAAAATATCAATCCCCATTTCTCTTTCCAAATCACGGACAGCATTAGAAAGACTTGGTTGTGTAATGAAAAGTTGTTTTGCGGCCTCATTCATGGAGCCGGTTTCGACGATTTTAATAATATAATGTAACTGTTGAATTCGCATAGCTTTATTATAGCATATTTTAAGGATTATTCCTTAGGATAAGAAGCGGTAAGAGTTCTTTTTAGGACTATACCAATTTTTATACTTGACAATGTTAAATATATGGAATATACTGTCATCGTTAAGCTTTCTTAAGAGCTTATTGACTATACCAATTTAAAATGAAGGAGACATAACCTCCTTAATATGGGGTTATATAAAAAATATGTGCGGAATTGTCGGTGTTGTAGGGAACACAAATGCAACTGATATCTTGATTCAAGGACTTGAAAAGTTAGAATACCGAGGCTATGATTCAGCTGGTATCTTTGTAGCTAGTGATACATCTAGTCAATTAATTAAGGCTGTGGGCCGTATTGCAGAACTTGCTACTAAGACTAAAGGAGTAGAGGGAACAGCTGGTATTGGACATACTCGTTGGGCGACTCACGGGAAACCAACAGAGGACAATGCTCACCCACACCGCTCAGAAACAGAACGTTTTGTTTTGGTTCATAATGGTGTTATTGAAAACTATCTTGAAATTAAGGAAGAATACCTTTCTGGTCACCATTTCAAAGGTCAAACCGATACTGAAATTGCTGTTCACTTGATTGGTAAATTTGTTGAAGAAGACGGTCTGTCAACTCTCGACGCTTTCAAGAAGGCTCTTCATATTATTCGTGGATCATACGCTTTTGCACTCATGGATTCTGAAGATGCATCAACAATTTATGTGGCAAAAAACAAATCACCACTTTTGATTGGTCTTGGTGATGGCTATAATATGGTCTGCTCAGATGCTATGGCTATGATTCGCGAAACTAATCAATACATGGAAATTCATGATCAAGAGTTGGTTATCGTGAAGGCTGATAGTGTTGAAGTTGAAGACTATGATGGAAATGTCAAAGAACGTGATAGTTATACAGCTGAGCTTGACCTTTCTGATATTGGTAAAGGAACTTACCCATACTATATGCTCAAAGAAATCGATGAGCAACCAACAGTAATGCGTAAGCTTATCCAAGCCTACACTGATGACAAGGGTCAAGTGACTGTGGATACTGATATTATTAAGGCTGTTCAAGATGCTGACCGTATCTATATTCTTGCAGCAGGAACTTCTTATCATGCTGGTTTTGCTTCTAAGAAGATGCTTGAAGAATTGACTGATACACCAGTAGAGCTTGGTATTTCTTCTGAATGGGGTTATGGTATGCCTCTCCTTAGCAAGAAACCTCTCTTTATCTTTATCAGCCAATCAGGTGAAACAGCTGATAGCCGTCAGGTACTTGTTAAAGCTAACGAAATGGGCATTCCAAGTTTGACAGTAACAAATGTTCCAGGTTCAACGCTTTCACGTGAAGCAGACCATACAATGCTTCTTCACGCTGGACCAGAAATTGCTGTCGCTTCTACTAAAGCTTATACTGCTCAAATTGCAACTTTGGCTTTCTTGGCAAAAGCAGTAGGCGAAGTTAATGGTAATGAAAAAGCGAAGGCCTTTGACTTGGTTCACGAATTATCTCTCGTAGCTCAATCTATCGAATCAACACTTTCTGAAAAAGAAGTCATTGATGAGAAAGTTGCTAGCCTTCTTGCAGAAACACGTAATGCATTCTATATCGGACGTGGACAAGATTACTATGTGGCTATGGAAGCTAGTCTTAAATTGAAAGAAATCTCATACATCCAATGTGAAGGTTTTGCAGCAGGTGAGTTGAAACATGGTACAATTGCCCTTATCGAAGATGGTACGCCTGTTATCGCTCTCTTGTCTGATCCAGTCCTTGCTAGCCATACTCGTGGTAACATTCAAGAAGTAGCAGCACGTGGTGCTAAAGTCTTGACTATTGCGGAAGAAAATGTCGCTAAAGAAGATGATGACATCGTTCTTAACAACGTTCATCCATATTTGTCACCAATTTCAATGGTTGTGCCAACTCAATTAATTGCTTATTTTGCAACGCTTCATCGTGGACTTGACGTTGATAAACCACGTAACTTGGCTAAGTCAGTTACTGTTGAATAAAAATGCCAACACCTCTGATTTTTCTAGGAGGTGTTGTTTGTTTTTACTCTTGCGTAATTACTCATTCTAAAGTAGAATAATAGCTATATCAGAATTTTTAGGAGAGAAATATGTCACTACCAAATTGTCCCAAATGTAACTCAGAGTATGTTTATGAAGATGGCATCTTGTTAGTCTGTCCAGAATGTGCCTATGAGTGGGATCCAAACGAGGTTGCAGAAGAAGAAGGTCTTGTAGTCCTTGATAGCAACGGAACACGTCTTACTGATGGTGATACTGTCACAGTTATTAAAGACCTTAAAGTTAAGGGTGCGCCAAAAGACATCAAGCAAGGAACACGTGTTAAAAATATTCGCTTAGTTGAAGGCGACCACAACATTGACTGTAAGATTGATGGTTTCGGTGCTATGAAACTTAAATCTGAATTTGTCAAGAAAGTCTAAAATTAGTGGATAGGTAGGTAAGCCTAGATATTTACAATTACCAATATTAGTTAAGTCTTTGAGGAGTGAGGCTGGGGACTCAAGTTCATTACAATGAGTTCGCTCCCCCTCCTTTTTAGTATTTTCAAAATTTTATACCCTTTTTTTGATTTTTTTGGTATAATATTCAAAAATACTAAATAATTATAGGAGTTTATATGTCATACGTTTTGGAAGTATTACCAGCCCTTTTGAATGGTGCGGTAGTCACACTTCAAGTATTTTTCATTGTTATCGTACTGTCGATTCCATTAGGGATTGTGCTTGCTTTCTTAATGCAGATTAAGTTCAAACCTTTAAATTGGTTGTTAACCATTTATGTTTGGATTATGCGTGGGACACCGCTCCTTTTGCAATTGATATTTGTGTATTATGTTCTTCCGAGTGTTGGGATTGTCTTTGACCGTCTGCCAGCTGCCATTATTGCTTTTACCCTTAACTATGCAGCTTATTTTGCAGAGATTTTTCGCGGAGGAATCTTGGCTATTCCGAAAGGGCAGTATGAAGCTGCCAAGATGCTTAAATTGAGTCCTTTCCAAACGATTCGCTACGTTATCCTTCCTCAAGTGGTCAAGATTGTTTTGCCAAGTATCTTCAACGAAATTATTAACTTGGTTAAAGATTCATCATTGGTTTATGTTCTTGGAGTCGGAGACCTTCTTTTGGAAAGTCGTACCGCTGCTAACCGTGATGCGACCTTAGCACCAATGTTTGTGGCTGGAGCTATCTATCTTATCCTTGTGGGTGTGGTGACTGTGGCTTCGAAACACATCGAAAAGAAATTCAACTATTATAAATAGGAGACCTTATGTTAGAATTAAAAAATATTTCCAAGCAATTTGGTCAACACAAAATTTTTGATAAATACAACTTAACTGTTGAAGAAGGGAAAATCCTAGCTATCGTTGGACCATCTGGTGGTGGTAAGACTACTCTTTTGCGTATGTTAGCGGGACTTGAAACCATTGATTCTGGGCAAATTATCTATGAAAATGAAGAGATTCCTTTGGATCAGATGGAAAGTCGTAATTTGCTGGGCTTTGTTTTCCAAGATTTTCAACTGTTTCCGCACTTGACTGTCTTAGATAACTTGATGCTTTCGCCAATTAAGACGATGGGAATGTCTAAAGAAGATGCCCAGAAAAAAGCTCAAGGTTTGCTTGACCGTTTAGGACTTGGAGCTCACGGAAATGCTTATCCTTACTCTCTTTCTGGGGGACAAAAACAACGGGTTGCTTTTGCGCGTGCTATGATGATTGATCCCAAAATCGTCGGCTATGATGAACCAACCTCAGCGCTGGACCCTGAATTGCGTCAAGAAGTTGAGAAATTGATTTTGCAGAATCGTGATACAGGGATTACGCAAATTGTTATCACTCACGATATGCAGTTCGCACAGAACATCGCTGATGAGATTGTCACTATCAATCCAAAATAGTGAGGATTTTGCATGAAAAAAATAGTAAAAACAGTTTTGCTAGGCTGTCTTGTTCTCTTGCCTTTGTTTGCGCTATCAGCTTGCAGCTCGCGCTCACATTTTGCAACTCAGAAAGACCAGTGGCAAACCTACACCAAAGAAAAGAAAATCAAAATTGGTTTTGATGCAACCTTTGTTCCTATGGGATATGAGGAGAAAAATGGTAGCTATGTCGGTTTTGATATTGATCTTGCTACCGCAGTTTTTAAATTGTACGGTATTGATGTTGAATGGCAAGCCATTGACTGGGATATGAAGGAAACAGAACTTAAGAATGGGACAATTGATCTCATTTGGAATGGCTACTCAGTTACTGATGAACGTAAGCAGTCAGCAGACTTTACGGAACCTTATATGATCAATGAACAAGTACTGGTAACCAAAAAATCTTCAGGGATTGATTCTGTTGCAGGAATGTCCGGTAAGACCTTAGGTGCTCAGGCAGGTTCCTCTGGTTATGATGCTTTCAATGCTTCTCCGAAAATTTTGAAGAACATTGTGGCTAACCAAAAAGCAGTCCAATATTCAACCTTTACACAAGCCTTGATTGACCTTGAGAGTGGACGTATTGATGGCTTGTTGATTGACCGTGTGTACGCTAATTATTACCTAGAGAAATCAGGAGTTCTGAATCAGTATAACGTTATGCCTGCTGGTTATGAGGGTGAAAGCTTTGCCGTAGGTGCCCGTAAGTCAGATAAGACTCTGATTAACAAAATCAATCAAGGTTTTGAAATCCTTTATAAAAATGGAGAATTCCAAAAGATTTCTGATAAATGGTTCGGTGAAGATGTCGCTACCGACCAAGTTAAAGGGAAAAAATAGAAGGATAACAACATTCTAGAAGGGATGTTGTTATTTTTTATGGAAAATACTTGAAATAAAACAAGTTATATTTTATACTATTGTTAGTTTATAAACTAACAAAGGAGCAAGCATGGGATATTTTGATTATTCAAGAGAGCCACAAAGTGATATTGCTTTTGTCGATATGAAATCTTTCTATGCGAGTGTGGAGTGTGTTGAACGTGGCCTGCACCCTCTTAAAACCTCTCTATGTGTGATGAGCCGAGCGGAAAACGCTAATGGTTTGATACTAGCTTCTTCGCCCATATTTAAAAAAGTTTTTGGTAAGTCAAATGTTAGTCGTTCTTATGACCTACCTTTTGATATTCATTCTCGTAAGTTTCATTATTATAATGCCAAAAAGCAGGGACTTCCAACGGATAGAGATTTTGTAGATTATATCGAATCTTGGGCCAAGGTTACCTTTATCGTCCCTCCTAGAATGGACCTCTATATAAAAAAGAATATCCAGATTCAACACATTTTCCAGAATTATGCCAGTGTTGAAGATATTCTTCCTTACTCGATTGATGAGGGTTTCATTGATCTCACGTCATCACTGAATTACTTTATTCCCGATAGAACAGTTACAAGAAGAGATAAGTTAGATATGATTTCAGGGCGTATTCAAAGAGATATTTGGAGGGAGACAGGTATTTACTCAACAGTTGGGATGTCTAACAGCAACCCCTTATTGGCCAAGTTAGCTCTTGATAATGAGGCCAAACATACGGCTACTATGAGAGCCAATTGGTCTTATGAAGATGTTGAGACCAAGGTTTGGAATATTCCCCATATGACCGATTTCTGGGGGATTGGAAAGCGAATGGAGAAGCGTCTAAATAAGTTAGGAATTTTCTCTATTCGAGAACTTGCGAATAGCAATCCTGATATCCTTAAAAAGGAATTAGGTGTTGCTGGACTGGACCTCTTTTTTCATGCCAATGGTATTGATGAGAGTAATGTTCATAAACCTTATAAACCAAAGTCACATGGCTTAGGAAATTCTCAAATCTTACCACGAGACTATGAGCGTCAAGCTGATATAGAATTGATTCTAAGAGAGATGGCAGAACAGGTAGCCATTAGATTAAGACGAGCCCATAAGAAAGCTTGTCAAGTTTCCATTAGCATTGGATTTTCAAAGTTAGAGAGCAAGCGCTTGCTACAAGCACAAATGAAGATTGAACCGGCTAATAATACGAGAGTACTAATAAGCCATGTCATTGCACTCTTTAGAAAGAAATATCAAGGAGGGGCCGTTAGAAGTGTCAGTGTTTCTTATGCAAATTTTGTAGACGAAAAGATTCAAGTTCTCTCTTTGTTTGATAATCCCGAAGAAATTGATAAAGAAGAAAGGCTTCAGGCAGCTATAGATAGTATTCGTCAGGAATTTGGTTTCACTACCCTTCAAAAGGCTACTGCTTTACAAGAGGCCTCTAGGAGCCTTGCTCGCAGTAAGCTTATTGGTGGACACTCAGCTGGAGGATTGGATGGCTTAAAATGATAGACCGTAGTTACCTCCCATTTCAATCAGCTAGGGAGCACCAAGATAGGGGAATGATGAAGTGGATGGGCTTTTTCTTGTCAGAACACACAAGTTCCTTATATGAAGATAAGACTAAAGAAGATGTTACGAGTCATTTGGATGATTTGGAGAAATTTACCCTATTAAACCAGCTTTATACGGGTCAATTACTGGGAAGTTTTCAGATAAAGGATAAAAATAGATGCTGTAGATATAGTGGCTATGTGGTTGAATTGAATCTTAATCAAGTTACGGTAAGATCTGACAAGCAGCATATACGAATTTGCATTAAGGATATACTAGAAATTAGCTTGGGGGTTGAAGCCATAAATGAAGAAGAGAAAAATTTATGACGATAAGCTTCAAATTGACTATTTTTCTGATAGCTATTTAAAATTTGAAGAAGATTTTTATCGCTATTCTGCTATGGATATACCTCTGACCTTCTTGACGGATGATATTCTGAGAGAGATGGCAATCAGTCAGAAGAACTATTTTTTATTGAATAAAGAGAATGCTAGGGATGGACGCAACCATTATTTCCATTTTGAGGTCAGTCTTCTGGATTCTAGGACACTTGTAAGAAAATACAGGTATCTTGGAAATGATTGATTGGTATAAAGGGCTTTCACGAAAATTTCTAAATGATAGAGAAAGATTATTGTAAGCGTTGACATTTTTTGCGCAAGTGCTACAATGAAAGTGTTAAAGTTCTTATATGGAGGTAACTAAAATGAGAGCAGTTGTTGTTAATAATGAAGGTACAGGAGTAGAAGTTGTTAATCATGACAAACCAGCGGTAGTAGGACATGGTCAAGCTTTGGTTAAAGTGGAATATTGTGGTGTCTGTCATACGGACCTTCACGTAGCTCATGGAGATTTTGGTAAGGTTCCAGGTCGTATCTTGGGACATGAAGGAATTGGTATTGTCGAAGAAGTGGGCGAAGGTGTTAAAACACTCAAAAAAGGTGACCGTGTGTCCATTGCTTGGTTCTTTGAAGGATGTGGCCATTGTGAATATTGTACAACTGGTCGTGAAACTCTTTGTCGTTCTGTAAAAAATGCAGGTTATAATGTTGATGGTGGTATGAGTGATTATGCTTTGGTTACAGCTGACTACGCTGTAAAAGTTCCGGAAGGACTTAACCCAGCTCAAGCTTCATCTATTACTTGTGCAGGAGTCACAACCTATAAAGCGATTAAAGAGGCTAAAGTTGAACCTGGTCAATGGGTTGCTATTTATGGTGCTGGAGGACTAGGGAACTTGGCTATTCAATACGCTAAGAAAGTGTTTAATGCACGAGTAGTAGCTGTTGATATCAACCAAGATAAACTTGATTTGGCTAAAGAGTCTGGCGCTGATTTAGTTGTAAATGGTAAAGAAGTTAAAGATGTGGCAGGCTATATCCAAGAAAAAACTGGTGGTACTCACAGTGCAGTTGTCACAGCTGTTTCTAAGGTTGCCTTCAACCAGGCTGTCGATAGTGTACGTGCCGGTGGTACAGTTGTTGCCGTTGGTCTACCATCTGAATACATGGAACTTTCAATTGTTAAAACAGTTCTAGATGGTATTCGTGTTGTTGGATCTCTTGTAGGTACACGTAAGGACTTGGAAGAAGCCTTCGACTTTGGCGCACAAGGCTTGGTGGTACCAGTTGTTGAAACCGTTCCAGTTGATACAGCAGTAGAAGTCTTTGATCAAATGGAAAAAGGACAAATCCAAGGACGCAAAGTATTAGATTTCACTAAGTAAGAATATCTCTCTTATAGTGTTGTCACGATTACTTGAAGAGGAGAGCAGTTTAAACAGACTAAATCACTTTTGAAAGAAGCTTATCAGAATAAAATTCCACCGATTTATTTGTGTCGATGGAATTTTTATTTATTATGTGACTTTAAGTCTGTTTTGTTCCGAAGGTGCGAAACAAATAAATCACCCGTTAGATGTGTGGCTATGATTTTATCAGATTCTATTATCTTAGGGAAATAATAATTTAAATTTAGTTATGCCAAATGTGATATTCAAAAGGGTTTAGAGTCAGGTATTTACAAACAGTTTGTTTTTACTATCAGAGATAATAAGGGATAAATTACTAAGCATTTCAAAGTATTGGATTTTTTAAAAGATATGCAAATAAATAAATTAGGAACAAGACTGTAAAAATGAGTCTCGTTGGTACAGGGGTTGTTGTCGTAGGAGGGGCTAGTTATTATGGTTATCATACTATTAGAATGAACAATTTTTCATATTTATATATCACAATGATAAATAAAGAAAGCTAAAAAGACTTATCTCTATCTTGCATAGAGATAAGTCTTTTACTTAAATTCTATTTTAACCTAAAGTAGTTGTTAAGTTCAAAAAGTTTCTGCTATTTTGTTTCAGTCATAATAGTATTGATAGCTTTGATTAATTTCTTTTGTTTGTACGCAGGCAATGCTTTTAAATTATCAATCAGTTTTACCAAATCGCTATCTTCTTCTTTTAGTGTGACATCAAAGAAAGTGGGGATATCAACATCTAAGGCTTTCATAATTTTTTCAAGAGTTTTGATTTTGATATTAGGTTCTAGATTTTCAATTTTATAAACGTAATTTGTCCCTAGTTCAGCTTTTTCTTCAAGCATTTCTTGAGTCATTCCCTCTTTTATTCGTAAGACTCTAATACGTTTACTGATATATTCTTGTAGATTTGACATAAACCACCTCGCAAGGTTAATTTTACAACCATAAAAGGTTGGTTATAACACCTTAAAAGGTTAAAAACAACTTTACAAGGTTGTTTTTAAGTTATATAATGTAAACATTACAATATAGAAATTGTATAATTCTTGAAAATAAAAGGAGTTTTAGCGTTAATGGAAAAGAAAGAGGCTATAAAGGTATTAGCTGGTGTCTCGACAGTGATTGCAGCGACCTCACTAACGCCTGTCGCGAATGCTAATCAACAAGAAACCCCAAAAACGGAATTTGATACTTCAAGTTCTAAAGTAACTCTTCAAGATCTTAAAGAAGATGAGAACAAGCAAAGTGTAGCGGTACAAGCAGTAAACGCTCAACAAGATGTAGTTAAGAAAGCCATCACTGAAGAAGAAATAGCTGAAAAAAATGAAGTTACGGCTAAGGGAACTCTTGATGAAGCTCAAATTATCAAAGACAAGGTCACTTCTGCTGAAATTGATAAAACTAAACAAAGTATTAGTGAAACAGAATCCGTAATCGAAAATCAAGACGTTCAACTTCAGAATGCTCAAGCTGAGACTGCTAAAGCTCAAGATAAAGTTAACAAACAAACTGAAATTGTTAGCACTGATCAAACAGAGATTACTACTCAAGAAACTAATGTAGCAAATGCTAAAACCAATGTAGAAACTGCTCAAATAAATCTTGATGGTACAGGAGCTAAAGTAATCATCTCAGAACGAGATAATGCTCAAACTGATTTAGCAGCGAAAAAAGACGCTGAAGCTAATGCCAAAAGCAGGCTAGAAGAAACACAGAAAGCTGATACTGAAAAAAAAGCTAAACTTGAAGAAGCTGAAAAAGATGAAAAACTTCAAGTTAAAGCTGTTGAAGACACTTCTAAAACTTTAAGTGATGCTGAAGCTAAGTCTAAACAGACTAAAGAGCAACTCAATAATGCTAATATTGCTGTAACTAATGCTCAAGCAGCACTTAATGGTACAGGAGCTAAAGAAATCATCTCAGAGCGAGACAATGCTCAAACTGATTTGGTGACGAAAAAAGATGTTGAAGCTAAGGCTGAAAGCAATTTGAAAGAAGCTCAAAAAACTGATGCTGATAAAAAATCTAAAATCCAAGCATTGACAGAAACTTTGACAGCTCAACAAAATGTAGCTTCGAGAACTTCAACAGAATTGACAGCTGCTATAGCTGTTGCAGCTGATGCTAAGTCTAAAAAAGAAGAAGCAGACAAAGCTGTAAAACGTTTGGAAGATAAACTAACTAGTTTAGAAAATCTTAGCACTATTGAAATTCCAGCAGAGGTTGCAAGTGCTTATCGAAGCTTCTATGAAGATAAAACAGAAGCAAACAAAGATAAGCTCTTTGATGCTGTTCAAGCTTGGTGGGATAACCGTGATTATAGCAAAGAAAACAACTATCCTGTTGACGATACTGTAATCAACGACCTTAGTGATTTGACAAAAGAACAAATTGCTGACCTCTCACTCTATCAAGCACGCTTGATTCAACAAGTGCGAACAACTATCTGGGGTGATTCAGAAATTCTCGTGACAGAAGATGTTGTTACGGCAATGAAGAATATCACAACTGCTTATTCGAACATGTCAAATCCTGATGGCGACCATCTTCTTAGTGCACTAACTAATGATGGAACCGACACTACGCATTGGAAGGCAGAAAACCTCGGTTACATCAAAGCTAAACCAACTACAATGTCAGATTTGTATAAAGGTATTTATAAATCTATTATCAATACTTTTGGTAGTGACTACAATCAGAATTATGCACATATTATTACAACAGTTGGAGGAAAACCTGACTATAAAAACGGTAAGGTTGTTCCAAATTATATTGGTGCTGCAACAAGCGTAACACCAGAAGGTCTTGGATTGATGCATGAAATTCATTTCAATCACACTTCGTCAGATACTGATAAAATATTAGCTAACCCATTTGACTCTTCAGTTGTAAAAACTCAATTAGCTGACGCTAAAGCTGTTCAATCTTCTGCGGATAATGCTAACAAAACGGCTCAGAAAGATTTGACCACAGCATTGGCAACAAATAAAGCAGCTCAGGATGCTGTATCTAACACAACAAAAACTTTGAACGCACTCAAAGCAATTGCTGACCTCACACCTGATGCGAAAGCTAAGTTGGATGAAGCTACTAAGGCACGTAAGAATGCAGAAAGTCGATTCAGTAACGCTCAAAAAGCAGTTGACAATCTTAACGCTGATGTTGCTACTAAGACTAAAGCTCTTGCCAATGCGAAAGTAGCACAAGAAAAAGCCACCAACGTAAACAAAGTCGCTAATGAAGAATTGAATTCTGCTCAGGCTAAAAATAAACTTGCTAATGAAGTACTCTCAGAAACTCGCAAAAAAATTGCTTCACTCAAAGTAACTGCTGACCTCACACCTGATGCTAAAGTAAAATTGTCTGAAGCGACTTCGGCGCGTGAATTAGCTGAGCTAAGATTAGTTAAAGCTCAAAAAGCAGTTGACAATCTTAACGCTGATGTTGCTACTAAAACTAAAGCTCTCGCTGATGCAAAAGTAACACTTCAAAATGAAGAAGCTAAATTGGAAGAACTTAAAGCTAAAAAAGCGAAAGACGAGAAAGAACTTGCTTCTCTCCAATTAACAGTAAATACTTTGAAAGCGAATGAAGTTAAAATCAAAGATGAGATTAAATCTCTTCAAACCAAACTTCAAGAAACAGAAGATTACCTTAGCAAACTAGAAAATGCTGATAGTAATCTTGAAAAAGCTAAAGATGCTTACAAAGTAGCCGTTGAAAAACACAAAGAAGCTAAAGCACTTCTTGATAAAGAAACTGAAAAACTTAAACAGTTGCTTATCAATAAACGTGATGCAGTAGCTCAATATGAAGCTGTAAAAGAAGCTTATATACAAGCTCAAGTAAAAGCTCAATATGAAGTCATTTCTCAACGAGGTGATGTTCCCGTTCCCCTCCTTAATGGAAATGGCCAAATAGTAGGTTATAACTCTTCATTTTCCCGAGATGTCAGAACTGCTGTTCGCACTATTACCGATAATGTCGTTTCGAAACATGGCGTACCAATCTATCAAGCATCATTACCTGAAACAGGTGAAGGTGATACAGCGATTTATACGCTTTCAGGAATTACGTTTCTTGCTCTAGCTGGAGTGATGAGAAAGAAGAAGTTATAAATTACAGTTTCTAAATGGATTTACTGAGTGAGAAGTTATTACATAACTAAAGAATCACTTCCTTAATTCAATCACAATTACTTCCATATTCTTTAGAAGTTGAGAATAAAAAAATAGGTTTTATTAATAATAAATAGGAGAATATAAAATGAAAAAAGCATTAATTATTGTTTCTGTTGTTGTAATCGCACTAGCAGGTATTGGTGTAGGAGCATATTTCTTAACCCGTGAAAAGTCGCCTGAACAGCAGGTTGTGGGGACTTGGTACGACGGTGAAAATGATGTAACGATTGAGTTGAAATCAAATAAGAGCCTGAAAATTACAAAAGAAAGTGGTGAATCTAGAACAGGTACTTGGCGCATTGCGGGTGATAAAATTAAGTTTACGGCAACAAGTGGTCCAAAAGCTGAGGGTGAACTTCCAACAGGAAAGATTGAATCTATTTTCTTTGAATTCACTAATACCAATGTGAGTTATGCACTCCACGATGCCACCTATGAAAAACAATAAATAGTTATAGGACTCTTATGAAGATTCATCGTACTCTTCACCGGAGTCCTATTTTGCTGAAATAGTTTTTGCATATAGAATTTTCCAATTAATATTGACTTATTGAAAGATTTACTAACTATTGCTACCCTATATTTTAGTTTGATCAACGTT
The DNA here is from genome assembly GCA_934229725.1 of uncultured Streptococcus sp. Taxonomy (GTDB): domain Bacteria; phylum Bacillota; class Bacilli; order Lactobacillales; family Streptococcaceae; genus Streptococcus. The sequence goes on along the minus strand of CAKQDX010000002.1, from coordinate 40,827 downwards.
AAGTTGTAAAAAATTTGCTAATGAGTAGTGGTGGGTAATCAAATCAAAACATTTCGAGAGAATAAATATATTGAAAGAACAGGAGAACTTAATATGAAAAAATGGATACTGATATCGCTTTTAAGCCTGAGTACTTTGACCTTAGTTGCGTGTGGCTCTAATCGAATGAAGCAGGTAGCACAGCCATCATCTTCGTCTAGTAAGCAAGAATTAAAGAAGAATAGACAGGAAGCATTTCAAACAGTCTTAGATCGTTATAAATCTTATCAGCAAGCAATAAATAGTGGTGATGATAGTCGTTTAACTGAAGCCTTGAAACAGGTTGAAGCTACATCTGAGGAATACATGCTCATTGATAATTTAGGGCATTCGGGGACGTCAGTTGATTTTCAATATGCGTTTGTAGACTTAGATAAAGATGGACAGGACGAGTTATTGATTGGTAAACAAGATTATATTTCTGCAATATATTATCTAAAAAATAGTCAACCTACTTTGTTACATGTTGCCTATGCAGCACCTGTTGGTGGAGCACGTTCATCTCTCACTGCTTATGACAACGGTCAGGTGGTATTTGCTGCCTGGCAATCATCGAGTCCGGAAGTAAACCTAACTTTATACAAAGTTGAAGCTAGTGTCCCAAATAAGCAAAAAGAAACTACGGTACAAATGAAAGATAAGAAGAAAATCGAAGATGAACTAGATATTTCGTCTACGGCTTTGAATCTTAAAAACTTAAAGTGGGAATCAATTGATAAAGGTTCAACGACTTCTTCAAAAGAAAGTGATATGAACTCTTCTAGTCAGAGTGAGGATATTAAGTCAGAAACTAGCTTTCAGGTTCGTGTGCAAATATCGGATTTGGAAATACGCAAAGAACCGAGTGCTAAGTCTCAGTCTTTGGGCAAGATATCACAAGGTATTCACACTATTTCGGAAACAACAAGTGCAGAAGGTTACACTTGGGGAAAACTACAGTCTGGTCAAGGATGGATTGCTCTTGATTATACGGAACGAATAGAAGGTGAGAAACAAACTCAATCGGAATCTAGTGGTATGAACATCCAAGAAATTCAAACTGGTAATTTTTCAAGTGTTAAAGGATCTTGGAGAAATGCACAAGGTAATAGTATTACTTTCGATGCCAATGGCTTGACCCAAGTGAATGGTAATCCTGCGGGTGATGTAGTTTTTGATAAATTCGCCGTCCAAGGAGAAAAGCTCACAGCCGTTACAAAAACATCAGAAGGTATTAGTGAGACACCAATAGTGTTTACTCCGAGGGGACAAGGTGGAAGAGAGTCAATTTTTTGGAGTAAAAATCATGTCAGTGATGGAACGGATATTTATTATCGAGAGTAGAAGATGGGAAAATAATTTTAAGAAAAAATTTTCCTGCCCCATATCATTGCTTATTGGTCTATTTTTGTAATTAAGATATAAAAAATACCCCACCAGAATTTCTTTCTGATGGGGTATTTGGTGGGGAACCAAATATAAGTAATTAGATTTTAGCGTTTTAAAATAATTCAAAATGCTGTTAAATCAATCAAGTCACTTTAAATTAGGTTTATATTTTATTCCCACTCTACAGTTGCAGGTGGTTTACTTGTAATATCGTAGACGATACGGTTAACGTGGTCAACTTCGTTAACGATTCGAACAGAAATCTTTTGAAGAACTTCCCATGGAAGTTTTGCAAAGTCAGCTGTCATACCGTCAATTGAAGTGATAGCACGGATAGCGATAGTGTAGTCGTAAGTACGGCCATCACCCATAACCCCGACAGAACGAACGCCTGTGTTAACAGTGAAGTATTGCCATACGTCACGGTCAAGACCAGCTTTGGCAATTTCTTCACGAAGGATAGCATCAGACTCACGAACTGTTTCGAGTTTTTCTTCAGTAATTTCACCCATAACACGGATAGCAAGTCCAGGTCCTGGGAATGGTTGACGCCAAACGACTTCGTCAGGCATTCCCATTTCAGTACCAAGGGCACGTACTTCATCTTTAAAGAGGGTATTAAGTGGTTCAATCAATTCAAACTGCATATCTTCTGGAAGACCACCAACGTTGTGGTGAGATTTGATTGTTTGAGCTGTCTCAGTACCTGATTCAATAATATCAGTGTAGAGTGTTCCTTGAGCTAGGAAATCAACGCCTTTAAGCTTACTTGCTTCGTCATCAAAGACGTAAACAAACTCGTTACCGATGATTTTACGTTTTTTCTCAGGATCATCAACTCCAGCCAAGAGATCAAGGAAGCGTTTAGAAGCGTCAACACGGATAATGTTAAGGCCAAATTTACCTCCAAGCATGTCCATAACTTGGTCACCTTCCCCTTTACGGAGAAGACCGTGGTCAACGAAGATACATGTCAATTGGTCTCCGATAGCTTTTTGCAAGAGAACACCAACAACAGATGAATCAACACCACCTGAGAGTCCAAGAAGAACTTTGCGGTCACCAACTGTTTCACGGATTTGTGCAATTTGCATATCTACGAAATTAGCCATTGACCAATCACCTTTGGCACCACAGATACCAAAAGCGAAGTTTTTCAAGATATCATTACCATAAACGGAATGACGAACTTCTGGGTGGAATTGGATACCGTAGAAGTTTTTCTCTGTATTTTCCATTGCAGCAAATGGGCAATCCACTGAGTCACCAACTAGATGGAACCCTTCTGGAATCTCTGTAACAGCATCACCGTGGCTCATAAGGACGACCTGCTCTTCAGGAGTACCAGCAAAGAGTTTAGAGTCAGCACGAAGGCGAAGTGTTGATTGACCATATTCACGGTTACCAGCTTCACCGGCAGGAAGAACTTTACCACCAAGTTTGTGAGTCAACAGTTGCATTCCGTAACAAATACCGAGGATTGGAATACCGAGTTCAAAAATCTCAGGATCAATGCTAAAAGCGTCATCAGCATATACAGAGTTTGGACCACCAGAAAGTACGATACCGATTGGATTAATCTCACGCACTTCTTCAGCAGAAATCTTATGGCTCTTCAACTCAGAGAAAACGCCGAATTCACGAATACGACGTGCAATCAGCTGATTGTATTGGCTACCATAGTCTAGAACAATGATTTTCTGCACATCATTCAATGTAGAAATGTCAGTCATTATTACCCTTTCTTTTTACGTCACATAAGGACTCTTATGCTTTCATTGTATCACAAATTTAAGGACTTAGCACCTAGATTTATACGAGAAACTGCAAGTCATTTAATCACCTTTACAATCCTGACACTTTTTTTGTAAAATAGGGATAACAAAGGGGGTATTAGATGTTACCAGCGTATATTCGCATACATGATAAAATAAAGAAAGATATTGATGAAGGTACTTGGAAAATCGGGCAACGTCTTCCTAGTGAGCGAGATTTTTGCGAGACCTTTGATGTCAGTCGTATGACTGTGCGTCAGGCTATAACATTGTTAGTCGACGAGGGAATTTTGGAACGAAAACCGGGTAGTGGGACCTTCGTTGCCAGTAGTCGTGTTAAGGAAAAGATGCGTGGAACCACGAGTTTCACGGAAATCGTCAAAGCGCAAGGGAAGAAACCATCTAGTCAGCTCATTTCCTATAAACGTCTACATCCCAATGAATTTGAAATCAAGAATTTAGGTGTCCTACCACAGTCTTATGTGATTAGGATGGAGCGTGTTCGCTTTGCCGATGACATTCCAGTTGCTTATGAAATTGCTAGTATCCCTGAAAAGATTATCCGAGGGTTTAAAGAGTCCGAAATTACGGAACATTTCTTTAAGACATTGACTGATAATGGCTATGAAATAGGGAAGAGTCAGCAGACTATATCAGCTAGTTTAGCTAATAGCAGTCTAGCCAAGCATTTAAAGGTGAAGACTGGTGATGCCCTCTTAAGTCTGATGCAAATTTCCTTTCTTCAAGACGGACAGGCTTTCGAATATGTACGTAGTTACTATGTTGGTGACCGTTTTGAGTTTTATTTGGAGAACAATTAGAAGAGACTGCTTTTTTCTGCACAAGAATGGTGCTAACACCGTGATTTTATGGTAAAATGAAGCTTATGGAAATTGAAAAAACCAATCGCATGAATGCCCTTTTTGAGTTCTATGCTGCCTTGTTAACAGATAAGCAGATGAACTATATTGAGCTCTATTATGCGGATGATTATAGTTTGGCAGAAATTGCTGAAGAATTTGGCGTCAGTCGTCAGGCGGTATATGATAACATCAAACGTACTGAGAAGATTTTGGAAGCTTACGAGATGAAATTACATATGTATTCAGATTACATCGTCCGTAGCCAAATTTTTGATGATATCATGGAAAAATACCCAGATGATAGTTATCTCCAGGAACAAATTGAAATTCTAAGTAGCATTGATAATAGAGATTAGATTCTAGCGGAAAGTAAGAGAGGAAATAATATATGGCTTTTGAAAGCTTAACGGAACGCTTGCAAGGCGTTTTCAAAAATTTAAGACGTAAAGGAAAACTTTCAGAGAAAGAAGTTCAAGAAGTTACTAAAGAGATTCGTTTGGCACTCCTTGAAGCAGACGTTGCCCTACCAGTTGTTAAGACATTTATCAAACGTGTTCGTGAACGTGCTGTAGGTCATGAAATCATTGATACTCTTGATGCTTCGCAACAAATCATCAAGATTGTTAATGAAGAGTTGACAGAGATTCTTGGGTCTGAAACATCTGAGATTGAGAAATCTCCGAAGATTCCAACAATCATTATGATGGTTGGTCTCCAAGGGGCAGGTAAAACTACCTTTGCCGGTAAATTGGCTAATAAGTTAATTAAGGAACAAGAAGCCCGTCCAATGATGATTGCGGCCGACATCTACCGTCCAGCAGCCATTGACCAGTTGAAGACTTTGGGGCAACAAATCAATGTTCCTGTCTTTGATATGGGGACAGAGACACCAGCGATTGAGATTGTCAAAAATGGTTTGGAACAAGCGCGTGCCAATAAGAATGACTATGTCTTGATTGATACGGCTGGTCGTTTGCAGATTGACGAAACCCTCATGCAAGAGTTGCGTGATATTAAGGATTTTGCCCATCCAAACGAAATCCTCTTGGTTGTTGATAGCATGATTGGTCAGGAAGCTGCTAATGTTGCCAAGGAGTTCAATGAACAACTGGATATCACAGGTGTTGTTCTTACTAAAATTGATGGTGACACACGTGGTGGTGCGGCTCTTTCTATTCGTGAGATTACTGGTAAGCCAATTAAATTCACAGGTACTGGTGAGAAAATTACGGATATTGAGACTTTCCACCCAGACCGCATGTCAAGCCGTATCTTGGGAATGGGAGACCTTCTTACCCTTATCGAAAAAGCTTCTCAAGAGTATGATGAGAAAAAATCTCTTGAGTTGGCTGAAAAGATGCGTGAAAACACCTTTGACTTCAATGATTTCATCGACCAATTAGACCAAGTGCAAAATATGGGTCCTATGGAGGATTTGCTAAAGATGTTGCCAGGTATGGCTAACAATCCAGCCTTGGCTAATGTTAAAGTAGATGAGAAACAGATTGCTCGCAAGCGTGCTATTGTATCATCAATGACACCAGAAGAACGAGAAAATCCAGATCTCTTGACACCAAGTCGTCGTCGCCGTATTGCCAATGGTTCGGGAAATACCTTCATCGAAGTAAACAAGTTTATTAAAGACTTCAACCAAGCCAAACAAATGATGCAAGGTGTTATGTCTGGTGATATGGAGCAAATGATGCGTCAAATGGGTCTTAACCCAAATAATATGCCAAAAAACATGCCAAATATGCCTGATATGGGTAATATGGATATGTCTGCCCTTGAAGGCATGATGGGTGGCGCAGGTATGCCGGATCTTGGAAACATGGACCTTAGCCAAATGCTTGGTGGTGGTCTTAAAGGTAAGGTCGGTTCATTTGCTATGAAGCATGCGATGAAACGTCAAGCTAATAAGATGAAAAAAGCTAAGAAAAAACGTAAATAAGAAAGGACTAGAGCTTATGGCTCTAGTTTTTTTATGGCATATTGACATATAGGAATATACATTGTAATATACTAGAGTATATACAATAAAAAAGGAGTAGATTATGAAACCGAAAAAGAGAATTCAAGAAATGACCTTCGCAGCTTTGTTAACTGCGATTGCTATCCTTATCCCAAGTATTATGCCAATTAAATTAATCATTCCACCGGCTTCTTATACCTTGGGGAGTCACGTTCCAATATTTCTAGCTATGTTTATATCTCCTTGGGTAGCAGCTTTTGTTATCTTAGCATCTAGTTTTGGCTTCTTTATGGCCGGCTATCCGATTGTGATTGTTTTTAGGGCATTCTCGCATATCATTTTTGGTTTTTTAGGAGCTCTCTATTTGAAAAAGTTCCCTCTAACAATAGAAAACCATAAATCATCTTTAATTTTTAACTTTGTTTTAGGTGTTATTCATGCTGTAGGTGAAGTTCTTGCTTGTGTAATTTTTTATTCGGTAACGGGAGAGGACTTCCAGAAACTATTTTATGTTCTGTTTGTCTTAGTTGGATTTGGTACTATTGTCCATAGTATGATAGACTATGTTATAGCATTAACGATTTTCAAAAGTATTCGAAAAATTCGATAGGTGTAAGAGGAGTTGTTTAGTCTATGACTTTAAATCGCAAGCAAGAATTATTGGCCCTGTTAAAACAGTCTAAAGAAGCGATTAATGGGCAGAGTTTGGCGGAACGTTTTGGTGTTACTCGTCAAATCATTGTCCAAGATATTGCACTTTTGCGAGCAGATGGTGCTCAAATTATCTCAACTAACAGGGGTTATATTTATAAAAACAGTAACGATAATTCCTATGCGCATCGACTCTTTAAAGTGAATCATACGGTGAATGACATGGAAGAAGAACTTTTAGCCATTGTTGATAATGGGGGGCGTGTTCAAAATATCATGATTGATCATCCAGTCTATGGTGAAATTCAAACCTTGTTGAAGTTGACTTGTCGTCGAGATGTTAGACACTTTTTAGAACAAGCAGCATCAAGCGATTTTCGTCCACTATCTGAATTAACCAACGGTGTTCACTATCACCTTGTTGAAGCTGATAGTCAACAAGATTTAGATTACATTGAAGAGGCACTTGACAATATAGGATTTTTGGTCAAAGAATAATACAAAAGAGAAATGTAAAAGTAGTTGATTTCACTTGAAATCAACTACTTTTTTTGGTAAACTTATGTTAGTTTATTAACTTACGGAGGTGGCTATGTTTTCAGGACAAAAACTAAAGGAAATTCGAGAAGCGCAAGGAATGAGCCAAGCATCAGTGGCTAAGCATCTGGGAATTTCACGCTCCTCTTATTTTAATTGGGAAAATGGTAAGACAAAGCCAAATCAAAAGAATCTTACAGTATTGGCCCAACTTTTTGGCGTGGCTGAGACCTATTTTCTGTCTGAACATGAGATAGTAGAAGTTTACTTGGAACTCAATGACGAAAATCGTAAAGAAGCTTTGCGACTCACTAAGGCTCTTTTAGAAGAACAAGAAGCAGAAAAGCAGAAAGCATCTGTTATTCCGTTATACTCTTATAAAGTTTTCGAGCGTTTATCAGCCGGAACAGGATATACTTATTTTGGTGATGGCAATTATGATGAAGTTTTCTATGATGAAGAATTAGACCATGATTTTGCTTCTTGGGTTTTTGGAGATTCTATGGAACCTACTTACTTAAATGGAGAAGTAGTGCTGATCAAACAAACTGGTTTTGATTATGATGGTGCTGTTTATGCTGTGGACTGGGATGGTCAAACCTATATCAAAAAGGTTTATCGTGAGGAAGAGGGTCTACGTTTAGTTTCTCTTAATAAACGCTATGGTGACAAGTTTGCTCCTTATGATGAAGACCCTCGAATTATCGGTAAAATTGTTGGTAACTTTATGCCTATTGAGGCCTAACCAAGTGATAACAATTGGGCATCTCAACCTAAATCTGTTATAATATAAGTAAAGTAAAGCCAAGATTTTGGCTTTTTTTAAAAGAGTTTGAATGATATTTTACTAAGACTATTAAGAGGAGAATAAATAAATATGGCAACTATTCAATGGTTCCCTGGTCACATGTCCAAGGCTCGCCGACAGGTCCAGGAAAATCTAAAGCATGTTGATTTTGTCACCATTTTAGTGGACGCACGTTTACCACTTTCAAGTCAAAACCCTATGTTGACTAAGATTGTTGGTGACAAGCCTAAGCTTTTAATTCTCAATAAATCGGATCTTGCAGACAACAATCGCACCAAAGAGTGGCGTACTTACTTTGAGGATCAAGGCATTAAAACTCTGGCTATTAATTCCAAGGAGCAGTCTACGGTTAAATTGGTGACAGATGCTGCTAAGAGTCTTATGTCTGAGAAGATTCAACGCTTGCGTGAACGTGGTATTCAGAAAGAGACCTTGAGAACAATGATTATTGGTATTCCAAATGCAGGGAAATCAACCTTGATGAACCGCCTCGCTGGTAAAAAAATTGCTGTTGTGGGAAATAAACCTGGTGTGACAAAAGGCCAACAATGGTTGAAGTCAAATAAGGACTTGGAAATTCTTGATACTCCAGGTATCTTGTGGCCTAAGTTTGAGGATGAATTGGTTGGCTTGAAACTTGCTTTGACGGGTGCCATCAAAGACCAGCTGTTACCAATGGATGAAGTCACTATTTTTGGGCTCAACTACTTTAAAACCTACTATCCAGAACGTCTCGAGGAACGTTTTAAAGGGATTGACCTTGAAGAAGAGGCTCCAGAAATCATTATGGAAATGACGCAAAAACTAGGCTTTCGTGAAGATTATGATCGTTTTTACAGTCTTTTTGTCAAAGATGTTCGTGATGGAAAACTAGGTCGTTACACACTGGATATTGTTGGGGTTGATACTGATGGCGACAATTAAAGAAGTCAAGGAACAATTAGCAACTTTGACGGACCTAGACGATCATCGTTGGGCGACATTTGAGGAAGATAGCCGAGCTGGAGTACAGACGGCTATTAAGCAACGTCGTAAGGCCATCCTTTCGGAGATTGCAGAGGATGAGCGTTTGGAATCGATGCTCAGTTACGAAAAATCGCTCTATGCTCAGGGAATTGAACTCATTGCAGGTGTTGACGAAGTTGGACGGGGCCCTCTGGCTGGACCAGTGGTTGCCGCAGCGGTTATCTTGCCAAAGCTTTGCAAAATCAAAGGCCTCAATGACAGTAAAAAAATTCCAAAATCAAAACATGAAGCCATCTATAAGCTGGTGATGAAACAAGCAGTGGCTGTCGGTATTGGTGTTAAGGACAATCATGTCATTGACGATGTCAATATTTATGAGGCAACTAAACTTGCTATGATTGAAGCTATTGAAAACCTCAGTCCTCAACCAGAACAGTTGTTAATTGATGCCATGACTTTGGATCTACCTATAGGACAAACATCAATTATTAAGGGGGATGCTAATTCCTTATCTATTGCAGCAGCATCAATCGTAGCAAAGGTAACCCGTGATAAAATGATGGCTGATTATGATCAAGAGTATCCTGGCTATGCATTTGACAAAAATGCAGGCTATGGTACTAAAGAGCATTTATCTGGTTTGGATAAACTTGGTGTCACGCCAATTCATAGAAGAAGCTTTGAACCCATAAAGTCAATGCTTAAAAAGTAGGTGAGCAGAGTGATTGTAGCTATTGATATCGGAGGAACCTTTATCAAGTTTGGTTTAGTTGACGATAATTTCAATATTACCAATCAATCTAAAGTTCCAACTCCAGCAAGCATAGATGATTTCTGGGTAATTTTAGAAAATATTGTTTCATCATATGAAGATGAAATTTCGGGGATTGCTATTGCATGTCCGGGAGAAATTAATAGTAAACTTGGCTTTGTTTTCAAGGGTGGCCTTATTCCTTATTTAACAGCTATTCCTCTTGGAACACGTCTATCTAAAACATTTCAATTACCTGTAAAGGTTATCAATGATGCTGATGCGGCTGCCTTGGCTGAAGCTAGATATGGTAGTCTACAAGAAGTTGATTGTGGTGCTGCCTTGGTTTTAGGTACGGGTGTTGGCTTAGGCCTCGTTTCTCAGGGAGCCCTGTTAACACCTCTCTTGGTTCCCCAATTTTTGAGAGGGCCAAGTTCCCAAAGTAAGAGTCAAACGGCTCTTCCTTTCCAGTGGGACTTGTTTAAGCAAGCACTGATTAACCTTGTCGATAATAAAGGTTCTGCGGTTGGTTTTGTCCATGAGGCCAGTCAATTACTTGGCTTAGATCAGGATGATGGCCCAGCTGTCTTCTCAGCTATAGAAGAAGGTCAATTTGAAAAACTCAATTCGCTATTTAAGGACTATTGTCATGACATTGCGGTGCTTATTCTGAATTTACAGACTTTCATGAACTTAGAAAGAGTCGTTATTGGAGGAGGCATTAGTAAACAAAGCTCTTTAATACAAGGTATAGCTAAAGCTTATGAAGAGTTATTTAATGAAAAGTCTGATATAGGTTTTGATCCAATTTCGATTCAAGCTTGTCATTTTCATAACGATAGTAACCTCCTAGGCGCAGCGTCTTATTTTATGTCTGAAAATGCCTTATAATTTACGGAAGTTCCATAAATGGAACTTTTTTCTTTATTTCTTGCGAATAAAGAAATGGAGGTATTTATATGAATAACTTTGAACTTTTTAAACTAAAAGCCGCTGGATTGACGAACTTAAACATCCTTAATATTTTAGACTATCAGAAGACGCAAGATAGAAAATTAAGCTTGCGTGATATGGCAGTGGTTTCAAAGTCTAAAAATGCCGTTCTCTTTATGGAAAAATACAAGAGTTTAGATATTAAGCAACTAAAAGAGCAGTTTCAGCGTTATCCGACAGTATCTATTTTTGACCAGGACTATCCGATTGAGTTAAAGCACACCTACAATCCCCCAGTTCTCCTCTTTTATCAAGGAAATCTTGACTTGCTGAGTAAACCTAAGTTAGCAATTGTTGGGGCAAGGAAGTGCTCTGAAACAGGAAAACAGTCGGTTCGTAAGGTTGTTAATGAACTCGGTAATCATTTTACTATCGTGAGTGGCTTGGCGCGTGGTATTGATACTTGTGCGCATATGGAGGCTTTGAAAAATAAAGGTAACACCATTGCAGTTATCGGGACTGGACTAGACGTCTATTATCCTAAAGAAAATAAAGCTTTGCAGGACTATATGAGTAAAAATCATCTCGTGCTTTCAGAATATGCACCGGGTGAACAGCCCCTCAAGTATCATTTTCCCGAACGAAATCGTATTATTTCAGGCTTGTGTCAAGGGGTTTTAGTTGTAGAAGCTAAGCTTCGCTCGGGAAGTCTGATTACTTGTGAGCGTGCCATGGAAGAAGGAAGAGATGTTTTTGCTATTCCAGGAAATATTTTAGACGGAAAATCGGATGGCTGTCATCATCTCATTCAAGAGGGCGCAAAGTGCATTACGACAGGCTTTGACATCCTTTCTGAGTTTTCTTAAAAATCAAACTTCTCCTATAGAGAAAAAATTTTTTTATTGACAGTTTAAGGAAAGGACGGTATTATGTTAGTTGCTCGGTCCAAGGTGTTGCACTATTTAATGTCTTGTGACTAAAATGTAGACTGATTAATGGCGCAGCCAGTTTATAACAAAATAAGGAAATAATCTATGGCGACAGCAACGACAACAAAAACGAAAACTAAAACAACAAAGAAATCAACGGCAAAAAAGACGACTAAAAAAAGAGCGACACCAAAGAAAAATTTGGTCATCGTGGAGTCACCTGCCAAAGCTAAAACTATCGAAAAATATCTCGGGCGCAACTATAAAGTTGTTGCTTCAGTTGGTCATATCCGTGATTTGAAAAAATCAAGTATGTCCATTGACTTTGAAAACAATTATGAACCACAATATATCAATATTCGTGGTAAGGGACCACTTATCAATGAATTGAAGAAAGAAGCTAAGAAAGCCAAACAAGTCTTTCTCGCAAGTGACCCGGACCGTGAAGGAGAAGCTATTTCATGGCATTTGTCACATATCCTTGGACTAGATGATCACGATAAAAATCGAGTGGTGTTCAATGAAATCACAAAGGATGCTGTAAAAAATGCCTTCGTAGAGCCACGTGCCATTGACATGGACTTGGTAGATGCGCAGCAAGCTCGTCGTGTCCTTGACCGTATTGTGGGTTACTCTATTTCACCTCTTCTTTGGAAGAAGGTTAAGAAGGGTCTTTCTGCAGGTCGTGTGCAATCAGTGGCTCTTAAGCTCATTATCGATCGTGAGAATGAAATCAAGGCTTTTAAGCCGGAAGAATACTGGACTATTGACGGTGCCTTTAAGAAGGGTGCTAAGAAGTTTCAGGCTAGTTTCTATGGTCTAGATGGTAAAAAGCTCAAGCTCAACAATAATGACGATGTTCAGGCTGTTCTTTCTCGTATTACAAGTGATAACTTTAGCGTTGATAAGGTAGAGAAAAAAGAACGTCGTCGTAATGCACCATTGCCATATACAACCTCATCTCTTCAACAGGATGCTGCCAATAAAATCAACTTCCGTACACGTAAGACCATGATGGTTGCTCAACAGCTGTACGAAGGGATTAATCTTGGTTCAGGTGCTCAAGGTTTGATTACCTATATGCGTACGGACTCAACACGTATCAGTCCTGTTGCTCAAAACCAAGCTGCTGAATTTATTACTGAACGATTTGGCTCTAAGTATTCTAAACATGGTAGCAGGGTGAAAAATAGTTCAGCGGCGCAAGATGCCCATGAGGCTATTCGTCCGTCAAATGTCTTCCAAACACCAGAAAGCATTGCTAAGTATTTGGATAAGGATCAACTTAAGCTCTATACTCTTATCTGGAATCGTTTTGTAGCCAGTCAAATGACAGCTGCAGTATTTGATACAATGAAGGTGACCTTGTCTCAAAACGGCGTCATTTTCACAGCAAATGGTAGCCAAATCAAGTTTGATGGTTATATGGCTGTTTACAACGACTCTGATAAGAACAAAATGCTACCTGATATGGCTGAAGGGGATACGGTTAAGAAGGTTGTGACAACGCCTGAACAACACTTCACCCAACCACCTGCCCGTTATTCTGAAGCGACACTGATTAAGACATTGGAAGAAAATGGCGTTGGTCGTCCGTCAACTTATGCGCCAACGCTTGATGTTATCCAACGTCGCTACTATGTTAAATTAGTGGCTAAACGATTTGAACCTACGGAGCTTGGGGAAATTGTTAATAGCTTAATCGTCGAATTCTTCCCAGACATCGTGGATGTTAAATTCACTGCCGAGATGGAAGGAAAACTCGATAAGGTTGAAATCGGTAAGGAGCAGTGGCAGAAGGTCATTGATGAATTCTTCAAACCTTTCCAAAAAGAATTGGAAAAAGCTGAAGAAGGTATTGAAAAAATCCAAATCAAGGATGAGCCAGCTGGTTTTGATTGTGACCTCTGTGGTCACCCAATGGTCATCAAACTTGGTCGATACGGTAAGTTCTACGCATGTAGTAACTTCCCAGACTGTCACAATACTAAGGCCATTACCAAAGAAATTGGCGTTACCTGTCCAACTTGTGGTCAAGGTCAGGTCATCGAGCGTAAGACAAAACGTAATCGTGTCTTTTATGGTTGTGACCGCTATCCTGATTGTGAATTTACGTCGTGGGATATCCCTGTCGGACGTAACTGTCCTAAATCAGGTGATTATCTCGTTGAGAAGAAAGTTCGTGGTGGCGGCAAGCAAGTTATCTGTAGTAACGAAGAGTGTGACTACAAAGAATCAGTTGTTAAATAAAAAGAAAGCTATCTCAAGTTAAAAACTTGGGATATTTTTTTACATTTCATCAAAAAACTGATACTTTCCTTAAACTTGTTTTTTATACTAAGCATGAAAAGAAAGGAGAGTTATCATGAAACGTTTAAGTCTATCAGGTTTCCAACTCAAATATATAGCCCTAATTACTATGGTATTCGACCATATTCATTATTTTTTTGACTATACAGGGAAAATACCCATTTGGTTTACTATGATTGGGAGATTAGCGGCCCCCTTGTTCCTATTTGCTGTGATTGAAGGTTTCGTCCATACACACAATCGAAAAAAATACTTCCTAAAAATATATGCTTTAGCGATTTTGATGGGATTGATTCAGTTTGGGTTTTATAATTTTTTACATCCTCTTGTAAGGCCAGATGGTTTCTTTCCACAAAATATGATGCTATCATCATTTGCTATCTTGCTCGTTGCTCTTCAAGGTATCGCTTGGATTCAAGAAAAGAAATATCTAAAAGGAATTCCAACCTTACTTTTCCCATTGTTGCTTCCATGGTTAATGGCACCTTTTTATCTGCTAAGCGCAAACAAACCTATGTTAGGTTTTCTACTAAATTTACTCAATTTTACAGTATTGCCAGTTCATACATTTATCAGCGATGGTGGAACGTGGTTGCTTTTGACTGGTATCGCTATGTATCTTTGTCACAAGAATCTTAAGAAAGAAGTGCTTGCTTTTGTGAGTGTTAGTCTTGTTTGGGTACTAATGGCGATTGTATTAGGTAGACTTTCAATTCACGATTTAATGTTTAAATACATTGAATGGATGGAAATTTTTGCTGCTCCTTTAATGCTTTGTTATAACGGTCAAAGAGGGAATGGTTCAAAATACTTGTTTTATGTCTTTTATCCAACTCATATTTATCTACTTTACGCCTTGTCAGTTATCTTCTATAGATGATATGATAAGGGTAACTGTGAACGAAAGGAAAGCTTATGGCTCAGATACTTGTTATTGATGATCAGGAAGATATTGTTCAATTGGTTGTAAAGGCTTTAGAGCTCCAAAATCATAAGGTGACCGGGCTTACAAGTGTTTTAGACTTGGATAAAAACACGCTTACACGGTTTGACTTGATTTTACTGGATATCATGATGCCTGATGTTGATGGTCTCCAGTTTTGTCATGACATTCGAGATCAGGTGGACTGTCCTATACTCTTTATTACAGCCAAAACGCAAGAGGTTGATATTGTCCAAGGCTTGACTTATGGTGCTGATGATTATATTTGTAAGCCATTTGGGGTTAAAGAACTGCAAGCGCGTGTGGCGGCTCACTTGAGACGTGAACATCGTGAGCGCCATCATAAGCTTTCACTTGGTGAATTCCAGTTTGATTTGTCTGCTCAGGAGCTTTATGTTGAAAATCACTTGTTAGATTTGACTAAGTCTGAATATGGTATTTGTCAGTTTTTGGCTGAAAATAAGGGACAAGTCTTTTCCAAAGAGCAAATCTACACGCATTTGTATGGCTATGAGGATAAAGGGAGTCCGACAGCAGTGGCTGAACATATCAAAAATATCCGTGCAAAGCTCAAAAATGTTGGGCAAAGTCCTATTGAAACAGTCTGGGGGATTGGTTACAAGTGGCACTAATTAAAAAAAGAGAGCACTCTCTAAGAACAATTTTGTTATCTTATGTCGTCAGCATTACAGTTCTATCAGCAATCAGTAGTCTTCTTATTTTGTCTTTGTTCAGCTTGTCTTATCGTTTTGGGGTAGTGATTCCAGCAAATCAGGTTGAGAGTGATTTGTCTGCTTTGAGAAGTGATATTGAAACTTCTAAGGTCTTTAATCCAAATGTCTTGCCTGATGGTACTCGCTATGTCTTTTTGACTAGGAATTTCAAGCTTAAGAAGTCTAACATGCCAGTTAACTTGCAAGAAGAATCCTTACTAAATTACCAATTCAAGAATGCTCACGGTGGGATATACGGCTATTTTCAGTCTTTTGAACGGTCAGATGGCATAGTCATTGTCAATTATCAACTATCACCTCGGTATCGTAACGCTTGGATGAACCAGCATTTTCCCAATGCTGATCTTATGATGATTGGTTCAATGATGGTGTCCGTTTTACTCATATTTGTCGTTTTAACATTTTTCTATGCTAATAAATTACGCCAGCAGCTTAGACCGATACTGAGGGCAACTGAGAAAATAGCAGAGCAAGACTTGGAATTTCAAACCTCCCGGTCTACCATTAAGGAGTTTAATCAAGTTTTAAGTGGTTTGGACCACATGCGTGCTGCTCTTCGTGACTCTTTGATGGAAAATTGGAAGGCAGAGCAGGATAAGCAAAATCAGATTTCAGCCTTAACCCATGACCTGAAGACACCACTGACAGTTGCTCGTGGGAATGTAGAACTCTTAGCTATGACGCCCTTAAATGCAGAACAGACGGATTTGTTAGAGCATTTTCAAAAAGGGATTGCCCAGGTTGATGTTTATGTGAAAGAATTGTCAGAACTCAACAAAACGAGTTTGACGAAAACCTTGTCGCTTGAAGAAATGTCAGTTAAGGAATTTGTTGAAGACATTTACGATCAAACCTTGTCATTAGCACAAACGAAACAAATTAATGTGGTATTTGACAAGAAGGAAATTGCGAAAGAAACCATTGGCCATTGGGACAGGTCCTTGTTGAATCGAGCTTTTATGAATATCGTTTCGAATGCGGTAGAGCATACGCCTAGTGGTAGTCAGTTGCTATTAACTGCTAGGGTAGAAGATGATGAATTCAAGTTTATCTGCCTTGATTCTGGTCCCGGATTTTCCCTTGAATCCCTTGAAAAAGCTACCCAGCTTTTCTATCAGGAAGATAAAAGCAGACAAAGTCGTAATCACAGTGGCCTTGGTTTGACTATTGCCAATGATATTATTCGATTACACCATGGTAGTCTTTCGCTTTCAAATGACGATAATACAGGTGGTGCCAAAGTCACAATCATATTACCCCTATAAATACAGATGACTCCTAGTCGCCAGACAAGGAGTTTTTTGCTATACTACTAAGAGTAAAAATGAAGAAAGATTTGTGGGGGCAGGATTTCATCTTGTTCCCGAAGAGGTATTAGTGTCATGTCTCAATCAAAAGCAGATTATATTAACGTCATTGGAGCTGGTTTGGCCGGCTCCGAGGCGGCTTATCAGATTGCCAAACGTG
Source organism: uncultured Streptococcus sp. (assembly GCA_934229725.1). Lineage (GTDB taxonomy): Bacteria > Bacillota > Bacilli > Lactobacillales > Streptococcaceae > Streptococcus. The sequence goes on along the minus strand of CAKQDX010000002.1, from coordinate 23,781 downwards.
GTATTCCGGTAAAACTTTATGAAATGCGCGGGGTTAAAGCAACACCACAGCATAAGACAACAAATTTTGCAGAATTGGTTTGCTCTAACTCTTTCCGTGGCGATAGCTTGACTAATGCTGTCGGGCTTCTTAAAGAAGAAATGCGTCGCTTAGATTCTATCATTATGCGCAATGGAGAAGCTCATCGTGTGCCAGCTGGTGGTGCCATGGCGGTTGACCGTGAAGGTTATGCAGAAGCAGTGACAGCAGAAATTGAAAATCATCCATTAATTGAAGTAATCCGTGAAGAAATTACAGAAATTCCTGATGATGCCATTACAGTTATTGCCTCAGGTCCCTTGACTTCGGATGCTTTGGCCGAAAAAATTCATGAGCTTAATGGTGGAGATGGTTTCTATTTCTATGATGCCGCTGCACCAATTGTTGATAAAGCGACTATCGACATGAACAAGGTCTACCTTAAGTCACGCTACGATAAGGGTGAAGCAGCTTATCTAAACTGTCCAATGACTAAGGAAGAATTCATGGCCTTCCATGAAGCCTTGACAACAGCTGAAGAAGCTCCTTTGAATTCTTTCGAAAAAGAAAAGTATTTCGAAGGGTGTATGCCTATCGAGGTCATGGCGAAACGTGGTATCAAGACAATGCTTTATGGTCCTATGAAACCAGTTGGTTTGGAATATCCTGAGGATTACAAAGGGCCACGTGACGGCGACTTCAAGACACCTTATGCGGTTGTTCAACTTCGCCAGGACAATGCGGCTGGTAGCCTCTATAATATCGTCGGTTTCCAAACTCACCTTAAATGGGGAGAACAGAAGCGCGTTTTCCAAATGATTCCAGGTCTTGAAAATGCTGAGTTTGTACGTTATGGGGTCATGCACCGAAACTCTTACATGGATTCGCCAAACTTGCTCAAACAGACCTTCCAATCAAAATCAAACCCTAACTTGTTCTTTGCGGGGCAAATGACAGGTGTTGAAGGTTATGTTGAATCGGCTGCTTCAGGTTTGGTTGCTGGAATCAATGCCGCCCGTCTCTTTAAAGGTGAAGATGAAGTTGTCTTCCCTCAGACAACAGCTATCGGAAGTCTCCCATATTATGTGACGCATGCTGAAAGCAAACATTTCCAACCAATGAATGTTAACTTTGGTATTATCAAAGAGTTGGAAGGCCCACGTATTCGTGACAAGAAAGAGCGCTATGAAAAAATTGCTGAGCGTGCACTTAAAGATTTACAAGCTTTTATTCAAGCTTAGACAAGATTAAAATCCCTTACCGTTTTTGGTAAGGGATTTTGTAATTAGCAACATAATCACGCTAATGGAAAATAGTTAATTTCTTACTTGTCATATAGTTAGAGACTATAAAAGACCCAAGTCTGCAAAAAGTGGCATCCTGTGGTAAAATGAAAAGAAAAGAAAATAATGAAAGTTGAAATTATGCAAAAAACATTATTTATCATTAAACCAGATGCTGTTAAACGTCACCTTGTTGGACAAGTCATTGACCGTATTGAGCGTCGTGGCTTTACTATTGAACGTATGGAAATGCTTACGCTTGACCTAGAGCGCCTTAAAAAGCATTATGCTCAGTTGGTAGATAAGCCATTCTTCTCTAGTATTACAAACTATATGATGAGTGGGCCGGCAATTATTGGGATTCTTTCGGGGCCAGGTGCTATCAAATCATGGCGTGATATGATGGGAGCGACAAATCCTGCTGAAGCTGCTCCTGGCACAATTCGAGGGGACTTTGCGACCGCACCCGATGAACATGGTATACAAAATATTGTTCATGGTTCCGATTCAGAAATCTCTGCTGCTCGTGAAATCAAGCTTTGGTTTGGTGAATAACATGGATTTAAAACAGATTCAAAATGATATAGCTCAAGGTGGCCTGCTCATTGATGTTCGTAGTCCTGAGGAGTATTCAGAAGGTCATGTTAAGAATGCACTATTAATCCCCCACACACAAATCTTCTCTGCGAAGCTGCCAGAGGAAAAGCTGATGCCTATTTACCTTTATTGTAAAATGGGACCTCGTGCTGACTTTGCTGCAGCAGTGCTTCATGAGAGAGGTTATAGCAATGTTACCAACCTTGGTGGCTTGGACGATATGGAAGCACTAGGCTTTGAGTTCGTTTAATAATAGGACAAAATAACAGACATCCCTTATCTATTTTCAGAAAAGTATGACATTTGCTTGACAACGCTTTCATAAAAGCGTAGAATCTTATTTAAGTTAAGACAAAGCCTATGAAAATGACTTTGCCAGAACTTGATTAACTTTGCGTATTCCGATTGAGAAAAGCTTTGTTGGCTATATCAGCGAAGTAGAGCATCAATTGGTAGAGGAGGATTTTATATGTCTAAAGTTGCTATTGTTACAGGTGCAGGTCAAGGTATTGGTTTTGCGATTGCAAAACGTTTAGTTGAAGATGGATTTAAAGTTGGGATTTTAGATTACAACGCTGAAACTGCTGATAAAGCGGTAGCTGAATTGTCTGCGGATAAGGCTTTTGCTGTCGTAGCAGATGTTTCTAAACAAGCAGAAGTTGCCGCTGCCTTCCAAAAAGTTGTCGATCACTTTGGCGATTTGAACGTTGTTGTCAATAATGCCGGTGTCGCACCTACAACTCCACTTGATACAATCACTGAAGAACAATTCCATCGTACATTTAATATCAATGTAGGTGGTGTGATCTGGGGTGCCCAAGCTGCACAAGCACAATTTAAAGCTCTCGGACATGGTGGTAAAATCATCAATGCGACTTCACAAGCTGGTGTCGTTGGTAACCCTAACTTGACTATTTATGGTGGTACTAAATTTGCAGTTCGTGGTATCACACACACTTTGGCGCGTGATTTGGCTGATTCAGGTATTACTGTTAATGCCTACGCACCAGGTATCGTTAAGACACCAATGATGTTTGACATTGCCCACGAAGTTGGTAAAAATGCTGGTAAAGATGACGAATGGGGTATGCAAACATTCGCAAAAGATATCACTTTGAAACGTCTTTCTGAACCTGAAGATGTTGCAGCTGCAGTAAGCTTCCTTGCTGGACCTGACTCAAACTACATCACTGGTCAAACAATCATCGTTGATGGTGGTATGCAATTCCATTAAGATTAAGAGGGAGAGCGGAAGCTCTCTTTTTTTCTTGAAGAATCATAATATTTCTGATAATATAAGGTTAAATAACTACGCTTAAAGGAGTCCTCCTATGTCAGACATTTTACACTATATTGCTGAGCACCCATTTTTCAGCCTCATTCTACTGGGAATTGTCGTGTTAGCCTTTGGTTTAGCACCATTTTCAAGCAGTTCAACAGAGAACAAACGTTCAGCTATTATTAATAAGCACTACAACGATACTTTTAAGAAGTAGGATGTCTTAACTGGAATCAGAAAGCAGATATTAGAGATAGGCAAATGCCTGTCTTTTTTGTATAATAGAAAGTAACGATTCGTTTTATAACAATCACAAGTAAGAACTAGGAAAGATAAGAATGCCAAATATTGAAGAATTAAAACAACGACAGGAGAAGATTCGAAACTTCTCAATTATTGCCCATATTGACCATGGTAAATCAACGCTTGCTGACCGTATCTTGGAAAAGACTGAGACTGTGTCAAGTCGTGAGATGCAGGCGCAACTCCTTGATAGTATGGACCTTGAGCGCGAACGTGGAATCACTATCAAACTAAATGCCATTGAGCTTAACTATACAGCTAAAGATGGTGAGACTTATATTTTCCACCTTATCGACACACCGGGACACGTGGACTTTACTTATGAGGTGTCACGTTCTCTTGCTGCCTGCGAGGGTGCTATCTTGGTGGTTGATGCTGCTCAAGGGATTGAAGCACAGACACTCGCCAATGTTTACTTGGCACTTGATAATGACTTGGAAATTTTGCCGGTTATTAATAAGATTGACCTTCCAGCCGCAGATCCTGAACGTGTCCGTACAGAAATTGAAGATGTTATTGGTCTAGATGCCTCTGAAGCAGTACTTGCCTCAGCCAAGGCCGGTATTGGTATTGAAGAGATTCTTGAGCAAATCGTAGAGAAGGTTCCGGCTCCTCAAGGTGATGTAGATGCACCTCTTCAAGCCCTTATCTTTGACTCTGTTTACGATGCTTACCGTGGAGTTATCCTTCAAGTGCGTGTGGTTAACGGAATGGTGAAACCTGGCGATAAGATTCAAATGATGTCTAATGGTAAGACCTTTGACGTTACTGAGGTGGGGATCTTCACGCCTAAGGCTGTTGGCCGTGACTACCTTGCGACAGGTGATGTTGGTTATGTGGCAGCTTCAATCAAGACTGTTGCGGATACCCGTGTCGGTGATACCGTGACACTTGCGGACAATCCTGCAGCAGAGCCACTTCATGGCTATAAGCAAATGAACCCAATGGTCTTTGCAGGACTCTATCCGATTGAGTCAAATAAATACAACGACTTGCGTGAAGCCCTTGAAAAGCTCCAGTTGAATGATGCCAGTCTTCAATTTGAGCCTGAAACCTCACAAGCCCTTGGTTTTGGTTTCCGTTGTGGTTTCTTGGGTCTTCTTCATATGGATGTTATCCAAGAACGTTTGGAACGTGAGTTTAACATCGACCTTATCATGACAGCACCATCGGTAGTTTACCATGTTAATACTACTGACGGTGAGATGCTTGAAGTGTCTAACCCATCTGAGTTCCCAGATCCTACACGTATCGATGCCATTGAAGAACCTTATGTTAAAGCACAAATCATGGTTCCTCAAGAATATGTTGGTGCCGTTATGGAATTGGCACAACGTAAACGTGGTGATTTTGAAACCATGGAATATATCGATGATAATCGTGTGAACGTTATCTATCAGATTCCACTTGCTGAAATCGTCTTTGACTTCTTTGATAAGTTGAAATCATCAACACGTGGTTATGCAAGCTTTGACTATGAATTGTCAGAATACCGTCGTTCACAATTGGTGAAAATGGATATTCTCCTTAACGGTGACAAGGTTGATGCCCTTAGCTTCATCGTTCACAAGGAATTTGCCTACGAGCGTGGTAAACTTATCGTTGATAAACTTAAGAAGATTATTCCACGTCAACAATTCGAAGTGCCTATTCAAGCGGCTATCGGTCAAAAAATTGTAGCCCGTACAGATATCAAAGCCCTTCGTAAAAACGTCTTGGCTAAGTGTTACGGTGGTGACGTTTCACGTAAACGTAAACTCCTTGAAAAACAAAAAGCCGGTAAGAAACGTATGAAAGCCATCGGTTCAGTTGAAGTACCCCAAGAAGCCTTCTTGTCAGTGCTTTCAATGGACGAAGAAGAGAAATAAGAGTAATAGTCAGAATGTGATGTTCTGGCTATTTTTGTAAAAAAAGTTATGATAAAGAAGATTTTAAAATTTCCCTTCTCGAAGCGTGGAAGGATCTATACTGCGACTATACTCGTGCTTTTCTTTTTAGGAAATGCATATACAAAGCATAAATTTCATGAAAAAGCTGTAGAAGAGTTACAGATGGCTCTAAAAGCAGATAAGGTAACTTCTAATGAGATTTTTGGTAGTCGTCAACAATATGTTGCCATTAGTCATGAAGAACCCACTTACTATAATTCTGAAGATAATGTAGCTACTGAGATGATTGGTAGAAATCATTTTGTTCGCTATTACGATACCATGAGTAGTCTGCATCAAGCTCATTTGGTAGTTTATGATGTTAACAAAGATTTCAAAAAGAAAATTATTAATTTGACTCCATATTTGAAGAAAGTCAAGGATTTTAAAGAAATCAAAGAGTTGACTGTGTCTTTAAGAACGATTGATGGTTACGATTATGTTTTCTTGACGAATTCTCGAAGCGACCAGAAATTCGCTTACAATTTGGATACGAATCATTTTTTAACTAGCCATCTACCAGACTATTCTTATAGTAAGGATGAACTGCTTTATTTCGGTGACAAGAGTTCTGCTCGGAATCAGATGAACGATAGCAGCATGTGGGGATATTTAAAGAGAGAGGGAAACTTGGATGAGCTTTTAAGGAAGTCACCAGCCTCAAAGGACAGCTATTTATCTGCTCAGCTAAACCTTATCATAGAAATTGATAATGTGGACATTTCCAAAGAGGAGAATCAGATTAATCTATTTAATGAAAATCCTGAAGTTAAGCATATTTACGAAGAGGCTGTTAATCAAACAACAAATAGTGATACGTTAAAGAAATTTAAACTATTGACCCGTCAAGGTAAGGAAGGGGATTTTCCAGCCGGTCCAACTGAGCCAGTGAAAAGTTTCCTACCTAATAAACCAAGAGAGCCAAAGAAACTTCCAGAATTTAATGCTTTCCCTGATTCTATTTTTCCTTTTAAAACCTTAAGTTTTAGTGACATTCTTAATAAGAAGGCTCAACAAGACTACCAGAAAAAATATCGTTCTTATGAAAGAGCTAGTCAAAAAGCTAAGGAAGATTATAATAGAAAATATAAGGCCTATAAAAAGAAGTTAGCTCAATATGAGTCTTTTAGAGATAGGGAATACGACAAACAATCACAAATCTATTTTTCCCCTGAAGAGCAAACCAATGATATCTTACATTGGTTGGGAACAAATGGTCAGCAAGTACTTGTAATTTCTGTAAAAGACGGTGCTGGCATTAAGAAAGATATTCATTCTTTTGCTGATATAAAGGATTGGGTAGATGAACATGATGACGATAACAATATAAAATCTGACTTTAGAGACTATAAAGAAGATAAATAAGAATCTCATGGGTCTTGTAGTCTTAATAGGAAACCCTTCGCAAGCTTTTTTCCCATCTTTAGGCTATAATAGACAAAAAGAAGCGTTGGGAGGTTGCTATGGAGATTACAAACTTTATTCCCAGTCAGCGACAGGCGATTTTGGAGCGTTTTCAGCAGGTGGAGGACTTGGGGTTCGGAGCTATTCGCATTGAGATGAAGGTCTCTAACCCTATCGGTATTATTTATGAGTGTTACCTCATAGCTGGTGACAATTATTTTTCGGATCAGCCTGTGGTCTCTTTCCGTATTTTGTATGAAAAAGATGTCGAGCGTATTTCTTTGGATGTGAATGATATCCCAGGTCGCTCCACTCTGTCCAATTATTTACAACTTTTGAATATTTTTGAGGCTTTGCAAAATTATCTGAATCGTGAATTTTCTAAGGTCAAAAACACATAAACATCTGATAGCATTCAGGTGTTTATTTTGATTTAGAAGTGCAAAAATTCACAATCTTTTTTTCACAAGAATGCTTAAAAACTGTGCTATAATGATAACAGAATTGTGAAGTGATTAAAGTTTGTGAAAAATCGATCAGGCTTTGACCCTTTATGACTTATATTTGAAAGGAAAGTAGGCTCAGTATTTGATGAGCCAAAAGGACTTGGTTAATGTCAGAAGGAAAGCAATTGTATGGTGCTGATTTAGTGGTTGATAGCTTGATTAACCACGATGTAAAGTATGTTTTCGGGATACCTGGAGCGAAAATTGATAGGGTTTTTGATACGCTTGAAGATAAGGGACCGGAATTGATTGTTGCTCGTCATGAGCAAAATGCAGCTTTTATGGCTCAAGGAGTTGGTAGAATTACCGGTAAACCTGGTGTTGTCTTGGTGACATCTGGTCCAGGTGTTTCTAACTTGGCGACTGGTTTGGTTACAGCAACTGATGAAGGGGACCCTGTTCTTGCTATTGGTGGTCAGGTTAAGCGAGCAGACCTCTTGAAACGTGCCCACCAATCAATGAATAACGTTGCCATGCTTGAACCAATTACCAAGTATGCAGCTGAAGTACATGATGCCAATACCCTTTCTGAAATTGTAGCCAATGCTTATCGTCATGCCAAAGCAGGTAAGCCTGGTGCAAGTTTCATTTCAATTCCTCAAGATGTTACAGACGCTCCGGTCAGTGTTAAGGCTATTAAGCCGTTGACTGATCCAAAACTGGGGTCAGCTTCTGTCTCTGATATTAATTATTTGGCACAAGCCATTAAAAATGCTGTTTTGCCTGTCTTCCTTTTGGGGAATGGTGCTTCATCAGAGGCAGTAACACAGTCTATTCGTCAGATTTTGGAGCATGTTAAATTGCCAGTGGTAGAGACTTTCCAAGGAGCTGGTATTGTTTCTAGAGACCTTGAGGAAGACACTTTCTTTGGTCGTGTTGGACTTTTCCGTAACCAACCTGGTGACATGTTGCTTAAAAAAGCCGACTTGATTATTGCAATCGGTTATGACCCAATCGAGTATGAAGCACGCAACTGGAATGCTGAGATTTCAGCTCGTATCATTGTTATCGATGTAGAGCCAGCTGATGTTGATACTTACTTCCAACCAGAACGTGAGTTGATTGGTAATGTTGAAGCAACTTTGGATTTGCTTTTGCCAGCAATCCAAGGCTATCAATTACCTGAAGGCTCAGTCGAATATCTTAAAGGTTTGAAAGATACTGTTGTTGATGATGTCAAATTCGACCGTCAGCCCGAAGAAGGTACGGTCCATCCACTTGATTTGATTGAAGTCTTGCAAGATCAAACTGAGGATGATATGACGGTTACAGTTGATGTTGGTAGTCACTATATCTGGATGGCTCGCTATTTCAAATCTTACGAACCTCGTCATTTGCTATTCTCAAACGGGATGCAAACCTTGGGTGTTGCTCTTCCTTGGGCGATTTCTGCAGCCTTGGTTCGTCCAAAGGAAAAGGTTATCTCAATTTCTGGTGATGGTGGTTTCCTCTTCTCTGGACAAGAGTTGGAAACAGCGGTTCGTTTGAAACTGCCAATTGTCCATATCATTTGGAATGATGGGCATTACAATATGGTAGAATTTCAGGAAGAAATGAAGTATGGTCGCTCGTCAGGGGTTGACTTTGGCCCTGTTGATTTTGTAAAATATGCTGAGAGCTTTGGTGCCAAGGGCTATCGTGCGACAAGCAAAGAAGCCTTTGCACAATTACTTCAACAGGCACTTCAAGACTCTGATAATGGACCTGTCCTTATTGATGTGCCAATAGACTACAAAGACAATATTAAACTCGGCGAAACTATCTTGCCTGATGAATTTTATTAAGAAGAAGGTGTACACATGTCTGAAGCCATAAAATTATTTCAATATAATACCTTGGGAGCCTTAATGGCTGGGCTTTACGGAGGTACGTTAACAGTTGGTGAACTTTTAGAACATGGGGACTTGGGGCTTGGAACCCTTGATTCCATCGATGGGGAGCTAATTGTCCTTGATGGTAAAGCTTATCAGGCCAAGGGCTCAGAAGGCAAGGTTGAGGTTGTTGAGGTTGCTGCTAACGAAAAAGTACCTTATGCAGCTGTAGTTCCTCACCAAGCCGAAGTTATCTTTCGACAACGCTTTGAAATGACTGATAAGGAACTTGAAGAACGTATTGAATCTTACTATGATGGGGTTAATCTCTTCCGTTCCATCAAAATTAAAGGTCACTTTAAGCACATGCATGTTCGTATGATTCCTAAATCTGCTCCAGATACTAAATTTGCAGAGGTAGCAACACATCAGCCAGAGTATGAAGCAGATAATATTTCAGGTACCATTGTTGGTATTTGGACTCCTGAGATGTTCCATGGAGTTAGTGTAGCTGGCTACCATTTGCACTTTATTTCGGATGATTTGTCTTTTGGTGGGCACGTTATGGACTTCATTATTGATAATGGTATTGTTGAAGTCGGTCCAGTTGACCAATTGGATCAACGTTTCCCAGTTCAAGATCGTCAGTATCTCTTCGCTAAATTTAATGTCGATGAAATGCGTGAAGATATTACCAAGGCTGAATAGACTCGTTTAAAGTATTAATTGATTATAGTGAGAACTTTCCTAGATGATTAGGAAAGTTTTTTTGTTTTTATGATTATTTCTATATCGAAATAGTTGACAAATGTAATACGAATAGTTACAATTATTTTAGAAAGTTCGATATAGAAATAAAAAGGAGACAAAATGGACAAGATGCAAGGAGGCTATCAAGCTTTACAGATACGCTTATTGAACGGGCGACTTTTTCAAAAACTCTTGAGCAAGGAACCAGATGCTCAATACCGTAGTGAACAGGGGAAAATTTTAACGATTTTGTGGAAACAAGAGTTGGGGTGTGCTACTGCGACCGATATCGCTCTTGCGACGGGTTTAGCCAATAATACATTGACCAGTATGGTTAAAAAATTGGAAGAACAAGGTTTGGTCACGATTCAACCTTGCACGCAGGATAAAAGGAAAAAATATATCTCTTTGACCGAACTTGGTTGGGCGCAAAAAGAAATTGGAGAACGTGTTAGCAAAGAACTGGGAGAAATTTTCTACCAAGGCTTTTCATATCAAGAAATCCAAGAATTTGAAGCTTATCAAGAGCGTATTATCTCAAATCTAAAAACTAAAGAAAATGATATGTAGGGAAAGGAAGTAACAGTTATGATTGGAATTACAGGTGTAACAGGGAAATTAGGTTCCTATGTGGCTGATCTTGTCGATCAGCAAGGAATTGCTTCTATCCATCTGGCAAGAAGTCCAGAGCGGGCAAAAGTCTACGCGTCAGCGGAAATTCGTAAGATGGTGTATGCCAATACTCCAGAAGTGGTTGAGGCCTTGAAGGGAATCGATACCTTGTTGATGGTTTCTGCTAGGGAAAATCCAGAGCGTGTTAAGGAACACAAGGAGTTTTTAGATGCTGCAAAGATAGCGGGGGTAGAGCATATCGTTTATACCTCCTTTTATGGGGCAGATGAGAAGGCAACGTTCACTTTGTCTCGAGATCATGCCCAGACGGAAGACTATATCAAGGAGTTAGGATTCACCTACACATTTTTAAGAGATAATTTTTATTTGGATTTCTTGATTGAGATTGCACTTGAAAATGGAGAGATTCGTGGTCCAGCAGGAAGTGGGAAGGTTTCAGCAGTTGCCCGTAAGGACACATCTAGTGTTGCAGCAGAGATTCTCTTACATGCTAAGAAATGGGAAAATCAAACCTTGAATTTAACAGGACCAGAGGAACTTTCCATAGAAGAAATTGTAGCGCTTCTCTCAAAAGAGAGCGGTAAGACCATCACGTATGTAGATGAATCAGTAGAAGAAGCTTATGAGTCACGGAAAAAATGGCCAGCACAAACTTGGGAGTATGATGCATGGGTCAGTACCTATACAGCGATTAAAGTTGGGGAGCAAGCCGGAGTTTCAACAGATGTCGAAAAGGTATTAGGACGTCCAGCTATGAGTTTAATAGATGTTTTGAAAGAAAGTCAGTTGCTTGAGGAAGATTTATGATTGAATACAAACATGTAGCCTTGCGTTACACGGATAAGGACATTTTAAAAGATGTCAATCTCCGCATTGAAAATGGAGAATTTATGGTGCTAGTGGGTCCTTCAGGATCTGGTAAGACTACCATGATCAAGATGATTAACCGTCTTTTGGAGCCGACAGATGGCAATATCTATATGGACGGAAAACGTATCAAGGACTATGCTGAACGGGAGTTACGTCTCATTACCGGCTATGTCCTTCAAGCCATTGCCCTATTTCCTAACTTGACGGTTGCGGAAAATATTGCTCTCATTCCTGAGATGAAGGGCTGGAGTAAGGAACAAATTGCCTCTAAAACAGAAGAACTCTTGGATAAGGTTGGCCTGCCTGCTGCAGAGTATGCAAAGCGCATGCCTAGTGAATTATCGGGTGGAGAGCAACAACGGATTGGAATTGTGCGAGCTATCATTGGGGCGCCAAAGATTCTATTGATGGACGAGCCCTTTTCAGCCTTGGATGCCATCTCTCGAAAACAATTACAAGAATTGACAAAGGCCTTACATAAAGAATTCGGTATGACGACTATCTTCGTTACCCACGATACGGACGAGGCCTTAAAATTAGGTGACCGGATTGCAGTTTTGCAGGACGGAGAAATCCGTCAGGTGGCAGAACCTAAAACAATTTTACAAGCGCCTGCGACAGACTTTGTAGCAAACTTGTTTGGAGGTAGCCTTCATGTCTAATTTAATTTCAACATTTCAAGAGCGTTTTGGGGACTGGCTTACGGCTCTCGGACAACACTTACAATTGTCTCTTTTGACCTTAATTATTGCAATTTTCCTCTCAATTCCTTTGGCCATTTATCTTAGCACGCGCGAACGTGCGAGTAACTGGGTCTTGCAGATTGCTGGAATCTTTCAAACCATCCCTTCTATGGCCCTTCTGGGACTCTTTATCCCTATTATGGGAATTGGAACGCTTCCTGCTTTAACAGCTCTAGTCATCTATGCGATATTTCCAATTTTGCAAAATACTATTACAGGATTGCGTGGGATTGACCCTAGTTTGGAAGAAGCTGGGATTGCTTTTGGAATGACCAAGTGGGAGCGACTCAAGAAGTTTGAAATTCCACTGGCTATGCCTGTGTTGATGTCAGGGGTAAGAACTTCTGCTGTAATGATTATAGGGACAGCAACCTTGGCTGCCTTGATTGGGGCTGGAGGACTTGGTTCCTTCATTCTTCTTGGTATTGATCGAAGAAATTATAGCTTGATTCTGATTGGGGCCATTTCTTCAGCGGTTCTTGCTATTTTATTCAATATTGTTCTCAAATGGATGGAAAAGGCTAAGTTACGCACGATTTTTGCAGCTTTCGCTATCATGGTTCTTGGTTTGGGAGCAAGTTACGCACCAAGCCTTATGCCTCAGAAAGAGAAGGAAAATCTAGTCATAGCTGGTAAATTGGGACCTGAGCCAGAGATTCTCATGAATATGTACAAGCTTCTCATTGAGGAAAATAGTGACATGACGGTGACGGTTAAGCCTAACTTTGGAAAGACTGATTTCCTATATCAAGCGCTTAAAAAGGGTGATATCGATATCTATCCAGAATTTACAGGGACCATTACAGGCTCTCTCTTACAACCAGCTCCTAAAGTGAGCAATGACTCTAGAGAAGTTTTCGAGGTTGCTCGTGATGGGATAAAGAAACAAGATAATCTAGCCTTGCTCAAACCGATGGCTTATCAAAACACCTATGCGATTGCTGTTCCGAAAAGTATTGAGAAAGAGTATAATCTGAAGACGATTTCGGATCTCAAGAAGGTTCAAGATAAGCTCAAAGCTGGTTTTACGTTGGAATTTAACGACCGTGAGGACGGGAACAAAGGACTTCAATCAGTTTATGGACTAAATCTTAACGTAGCTACCATGGAGCCAGCCCTTCGCTATGAAGCAATCCAACAAGGCAACATCCAAATAACAGATGCCTATTCAACAGACCCTGAAATTGCGAAATATGATCTAGTGGTTTTGGAAGATGACAAGCAACTTTTCCCTCCTTATCAAGGAGCTCCACTTATGAAAGAAGCTCTTCTTAAGAAACATCCAGAATTGGAAGGGATTCTCAATAAGTTAGCTGGTAAAATCACAGAAAAGCAAATGAGCCAGATGAACTACCAAGTGGGAGTAGAAGGTAAACCAGCTGCCCAAGTAGCACATGACTTTTTGGTTCAAGAAGGGTTTATCAAGAAATAATAAAAACTTTACCCAGAAAAGTAACTTTTTAAAGTTGCTTTTTTTAGATACCATTTGTCTGTTTTCTAACCTATTTTCAGATATAATAAAGATAAAAATTTAAGGAGTCGTCCATGCCAATTAGTCAATATACCATCCCACAATTTATCGTTGATGCTTTTACAGATACCGTTTTTAAAGGCAACCCGGCTGCTGTTTGTCTTTTGGATGAATGGTTATCGGATAATACCTTACAGAATATTGCCAAAGAAAATAATCTCTCTGAGACGGCTTTTACGGTTAAAAATGGCAATCACTACGAATTACGATGGTTTACTCCCGGTGGAGAAATCGATTTGTGTGGTCATGCTACTTTGGCAATGGCCTTTGTTCTCTTTCAATTTAAAGAAAAAGAAGCTGAAAATCTTACCTTTGAAACACAAAGTGGCGAACTTGTGGTTACTAAGAAAGCTGAGTATTATGAGCTTAATTTCCCAGTATATTCTATGCAGCAAGTTCCAGTCACAAGTGAGATGGAAGAAGCAATCGGAGTGCGTCCGCTTGAAGCGTGGCTTGGAAGGGACCTAGTTTGTATCCTCCCTCATGAAAATGATGTCATCAATGCGACACCAAATTTTGACAAAGTAAAAGCTTTAGATGGTCTCCTCTTAAATATCACTGCCAGAGGGGAAAAATACGATACTGTCACACGTAGTTTTGCTCCAAAATTAGCTATTAAGGAAGACCCAGTATGTGGCTCAGGACACTGTCATGTCATTCCTCTATGGGCTAGTAAGTTGGAACAAACAGAATTTAAGGCTTTCCAAGCTTCTGAGAGAAGCGGAGTTCTTATTTGTCGCTTGGAGGAAAATCGGATTTACCTTGCAGGGAAAGCTGTCCTCTATAGCCGTGGCGAGATTTATGTAACAGACTAGATGTTGTCTTGTTAAAAAAAGAAGTATAAGCAATAACGATTAAAGTCATTATAAAAACAAAAGATGTCTAGCAGAAGCTAGGCATTTTCAATTACCTAACTTTTTCGCAGAATTTTCAGAAAAGACTTGACAATTCGAAAAATAAGCGTATGATATGAGTAAGAACTAGAAAATAGTAATTTTACTATATTAACTTATGTCGACTACGGTTAGTACAGTGAAAAGACCTAAGAGTTCTGTAAACTATACTATAGAGCGTTACGTCCGAAAGTCATTCCCGACACGGCTCTTTAAAAACAAAAGGAGAAGATTATGAAAACAGAACCGATTCATCGTACCAGTATGTGGAAATTTAAGTTAAGTGCTGCCACCATGACTTTGATACCCGCTGCCGTGGGGATTAACTATGTTGCCAAAGCCTTGGCGGAGGGGTTAAAGTTGCCCGTTTGGCTGGGGTCTTTGGGAACCTTTCTTGCCAGCATGTTGGCTGGGCCGGTTGCCGGTGCCATCAGTGGTTTCATCAACAACGTGATTTATGGGCTGACCTTATCGCCAATTTCAACCGTGTATGCGATTACCAGCATCGGAATTGGGATTGCTGTCGGAGTTTTGCACACCAATGGTTGGTTCTCGTCAGCGCGACGAGTATTTGTTTCTGCTATTATTATTGCCATCGTTTCAGCTGCCATTTCAACGCCACTCAACCTCATCTTTTGGGGTGGTCAGACCGGTATCGCTTGGGGTGACTCATTGTTTGCGGTAATGCTCGCCAATCATGTACCAAAGTGGCTGGCCTCATTTACCGATGAGTTTGTCTTGGATATTTTGGATAAAGTCTGCGTGGCCTACCTGGCATTCTTCATCTATCGTCAGCTGCCGAAGCGTCTGGTGCACTTCTTTAGCGGTGATAAATGATGACTGATCAAACATTGATTTCTGGAGCGCCACGGGTCAAGCTCAAGTGGTACCAGGTGATCGATCCGATTACTAAGCTCTTGTTCATCTTGGACATGACGTTGTTGAGCTTTGCCAGTATGAATTTATTGCTTCAGGCTGGATTAATTCTTGTCGCAATACTGCTATTGTTATTTTCCAAATTGAGTTCTACCATCTTTAAGGCGCTGGGATTCAGCCTGTTTCTGATTTGCACCATGCTGATCATCCAAGGGTTATTTTACAGTCGGAATCAAACTGTGCTGTTTTCTGTGCTTGGGGTGTCGTTCTACAAAGAAGGCCTGATTTACGCCACCACTCTGGGTTGTCGAGTATTGGTGATTATTTTGACTAGTGGCTTTTTTATGGTGACCACGAGTATTTCAGAAAATGCGGCCTATTTGGAACTGTCCGGATTGTCTTATAAAACCGTTTACGTTCTGATGTCAGTGTGTTATATTTTGCCGGAAATGATGCGCAATATGCGGAAAATCCAGCAGGCACAAAAAGTTCGCGGAACCAATCCGCAAAAAACGTTGATTCAGAAATTAAAGTCAGTCCTGCCGGTTCTAATTCCATTGGTGATTAAGACCTTGGATCAATCGATGACGCGGTCGATTTCTCTCCAACTGAGAGGTTTTGATAATCTCAACCGGACTGTCAGAACCTCCCAGCGCGTGTATCGCCTGTCGCGGACGCTGCACATTGGTCTGACTGGATTGGCAATTTTATTGATTGGGTGGAAGATATGGACGAAGATAAACGGATTGTAATTGAAAATTTGACTACCCGTTATCCGGGTACTGAGCAACCACAACTGCGTCAGATTAACGCGGAGGTTCATACCGGCCAGGTGATTGGGATTATCGGGAATAGCCACTCCGGCAAATCGACTTTGTGCCGTGTGCTGGCAGGGGTCATTCCCAAAATTGTGTCTGCTGAGATTGAGGGAGACTGGCACATGTTTGGCCAGAGAGTGTCCGACAATTGGCCCGTTTATAATGCCATGAATGGAGTTGTACTGCAAAATCCAGCTGGCCAACTAAGCGGGTTGGCAGACACGGTTGCCGATGAAATCGCCTTTGACTTGATTAATCAGGGAATGGCTGAAGGACTGATTCAAAAACGGGTTGAAGAAGTTGCCACGCAAATGGGGCTGATTGAACAGCTGAATTTGTGTCCCGAGAGCCTTTCCGGTGGTCAGAGCCAGCGGTTGGCAATTGCCACGGCGATTGCGGCTAACCCGGCTGTTTTGATTATGGATGATCCGACCAGTCAGATGGATCCCCTTGGCCGCCGACAATTTTTCCAATGGCTGGCCCAAGTCAAAGAGACGACTGTCTTCATTGTCACCAGTGAAATTGACGATTTGTGCGAAGTCGCCGACGTTGTGTGGGTGCTGCACGAGGGTCAAATGGTAGCCCAGGGCAGGCCAGGTGAGGTGTTTAATCATTTGGCAGCTGACTGGCAGATTCCAGCCCCGACAATCCAGCAACTTGCTCAAAAAATGGATTGGCACTTGGCTGATGGCCGGTATCCGGTGAATGACGCTGAACTGAAGGAGGTTCGTTATGTCCACAATTGAACTGAACCACCTGACGTTCACTTATCCGGAACGGTCCTTTAGCTTTGATGTTGAAGACAAACACTTCGCCGATCCGATGGTGGCGATTGTCGGCCAAAATGGTGCCGGCAAATCAACGCTCTTCAAATTGTTGACGGGCTTGCTGACACCACAAACCGGTGTGATTAAGATCGATGGAGAAAATTTTAATGATCTTAAACCAGTCGAAAAGTTACTGAAGGTTGGGATTACTTTTCAGAATCCTGACGATCAGCTTTTCAACCCGACCGTTCAACGAGAGGTGGAGTGGAGTGTCGCGCAGGTCATGGATGACCACGACACGATTACGAGGCGGGCTTTAGAGGCTCTAAAAAGAGTTGGCTTGGATGATAAAACAGCTGAAAGTCCTTATGACCTGTCATTGTCGGAACGCAAGCTGTTGAGCGTTGCCACAGTTTTGGCAGTGGATCCGGCGATTTATTTATTTGATGAGCCGATGATGTCGCTTGATTGGGAAAGCCGGCGCAAGTTGACCGAAATTTTCCATCAGTTGGCTGATTCGGGCCACCAAGTTGTGACCATCACCCATGACATGGATTGGGTCGCCGCCGAGTTTGAGTCGGTGTATGTTATGGAACACGGGAAGTTTGGCTTCGCCGGCAGTCCACGGGAATTGTTCAGCGATCACGAACTTGTCCAGCGAGTGGGATTACTACCACCGCGGATTATGGACATAGCGGAGTCGCTGGGTGATTCACAGACATATTTATCGGTTAATGATTATTGCCAGAAAAATCGAGATGTATAGAAAAAGTCACCTCTGCGGGTTTTCCAGGTTGAAGGATTAACTTCAGCTTCTGGCAAGAACTCACATGGGTGACTTTTGTGTTTAATAACGTTTCATGATCATCGGGTGCTTCCTCAGATCGCTTTAGCTCATTAGTTCTTGAAAAATAAAATAACTATCAAATTTATTTTGATCAGGAACAATTGATTGAAACCCTTGATTAGTTGTATCTTCTTTGGCTAATATAGCGGTGTTTCCGATACCAGCACGAGAAGTAAATAAGACGGTTCCTACTGGTAAAATTCGAGCTTAACTCTTCTTTAGACCTAGTTCAGTAATAGTCTTTTTACTTTTAATAACATAACTTTGTTCTCCAATTTCAGCTGGTGCATACCAATCAATATCACCGTCCCAGTATTCAGGGTTCGATGTACTTTGTGTTCCACCACCAACAATATTAGATAATTCTCCTAACTTACGCTCTTCCCAAGCGTATCTACTTAAGGATAAAAAGTTTAACAAAAAGCGCCAATCACAAGACATTCCGCAACAGATAAGTTATATTATCAATATAAGTAGAAAGTACTTTTTTTTAAAATACAAAATTCAGAAAGAGAGGCGCAAACATGCGCAGCAAAGACAAAATCCTCGGCGTCCTATACGGCCAAGCCATCGGTGATGCAATAGGAATGCCATCGGAATTATGGCCAGTCGAGAATATTCGAGATCAATTTGGTGGAAAAATTACTACTTTTCTTGATGGCCCTGACAGTAACGATATCGCCAAAAACTTTAAAAAAGGCCAATACACCGATGACACCAATCAGGCACTAGCTATATTGGACGGACTAATCGAAAACAACTGGCAACCCAATTCAGAGATTTTGGTGAAGCATATTATGGCATGGGCAGAATCAGTCGGTGCTTGGGAGAACAACATCCTTGGACCAAGTAGTAAGGCTGCATTGTCGGCCATCAAAGCCGGCCAAGACCCTCGCCCGATTACGGATCAGGCACTGACTAACGGTGCAGGAATGAGAATCTCACCAATTGGTGCTTTATTTGAGCCCAATCAACTTCCAAAACTTGTCCAAATGGTCTTTGATATTACAAAGATCACACATTCCAGCGATGTTTCAATCAGTGGAGCGTCAATGATTGCTGGAGCCGTTACGGCATCTATGGCCGATCAGAATTGGGACGACATAATCGATTTTGCCTTAAGAGCCAATGATGCTGGTTTCAAATTAGGTGCCCCCACATGGGCAGCCAAGACACATGATCGTTTGCAGTTAGGAATTGAGATTGCTCATAAATATAAGGATGATGACGGCAAATTTAGTCAGCATATTTACGACTTGATTGGCACAGGAACAATGATTTCTGAAAGCATCCCCGCTGCGGTTTCAATCGCTTATTATTGTCGCGATGTTCAAAAATGCGCCTTAATGTGCGCCAACCTTGGTGGTGATACTGACACCATTGGTGCGATGGCAACCGCAATTTGTGGCGCCAAGAATGGTCAATCTTCCATTCCTGTGGAGTGGCTTAACTTAATCGATCAGCAAAATCCCGAGCATGACTTCAATGAGTACGCGGATAAAATTTTACAGTTCCACATTAACCAAAAGGGGTGATATTCATGGATGACAATATTATCAAGATTCCAGATTCGGAGAAAACGTTGACTGCTGGCAAACTCTTTTACAATTGGTTCGCAGCCAATATCGGTATCATGGGCTTTGTGTTTGGTGCCATGATCGTCAGTTATCATCTATCATTTTTTCAAGCTATTATTGCGTCACTTGTTGGTGCGCTGTCCTTCGCGATCCCTGGTTGGGTCGCAATGATTGGTCAAAAAGAAGGGGTCACAACTTTTAAATTGAGTCGGGCGGCCTATGGCACGCATGGCAATAAAATTCCTAATGCGATTGCCTGGTTTAACATGGTTGGCTGGCTTGCCGTTAATGTCATTACGGGAACATTGTTGTTGGTATCACTATTCAGTATTATCAATGTTGAAAAGTCTTCAGTTACCACAGCGGTCGCCCTGGTGATTTTTGGTGGGCTAGTTGTTCTATCCGGTTTATTAAAAGAAGATACCCTCGCTAAAATACAAACCTGGTTGAGTTGGATATTTGGAATTTTAACTGTGCTGATTCTCGTGTTGTTCCTCTTAAAAGCCAAATGGCAGGAAGCTTTTAGTCTACCATCGGGAAGTTGGATTACTGGGGTCCTTCCTGCTGTGAGCATCGTTGCTTCCGGATCTGGTATTTCATGGTCGATGGCTGCTGCCGACTGGGGAGCCTATGTGACCAAAAAGACAAAGCCGTCTGCTACTTTTTGGAACACTACAATGGGCGGAGCCGTTCCTTTGTTTGTCTTAATGGCCGGAGGAGTAATGCTCAGTACGATTGAACCCTCATTGGCAACTACTGGTGATCCGTTTGGCGTCATGTATTCTGCTTTACCAACTTGGATCGGGCCAATTTATTTCTTAGTTGCAGCTGGCGGACTCATTCCGCAATGTATTATTTCGTTTCGATCTGCACGCATTAATTTGGCGACAATTGGAATTAACGTCACTCAACGAACCTCATTAATGATTCATGGGGCCATCGTTTTGGCAATTCCGATTTATGTATTGTTTATTTCTGGAAACTTTCTCAGTAATTTTGAGCTCTTCTTAAATTTCCTGGGCATTTGTCTATCAAGTTGGGTGGCAATTTTCTTATGTGATAGTGTTATGTTCAGATCACAAAGTTATGATGTCGCTCTGCTTGAAAATGATTCAAAGACACATTTCAATTGGCGGGGAATTATTTCTTGGATCTTGGCTACAACTACTGGATTCTTGTTCACAAACAACGCAATTTGGAATGGGCCATTTGCTCATGGTATCTTTAGGAATAATAGTTTAGGAGTCTTTGTCTCCGCAATAATCGCGATTATTTGCATGTTGTTGTGGAAGGTTGCCGTTCCAAATAAGAAGGGGGCATAAATGAGTAAAACATTAGTGATCGGAGCGGCCTTTGTTGATGTGTTAATGGACGTTCCAAAGCTACCAACGACTGGTGAAGATATTAGTGGTCTTCTACGGGCAAATATCGTAGGTGGATCAGCCTTTAATGTATATGGCGCGATTAAATATGCGGGGCAAGATGCTGATTTATTTGTGCCAGTTGGGGAAGGCCAATACGCGGACTTGGTATCGGAGGATATGGCTAAGATGGGTATTCGACCTCTTCTAAAAGTTAATGGTGCAGATAATGGCTGGGATATTTCATTTGTGGAGCCGGATGGTGAGAGGAGCTTTTTGACTGTTAACGGCATTGAACAGCTCTGGCAGCCTGATTGGTTCGAGAATATCGACATCTCTAATTATGATTCTTTTTATATTAGTGGTTATGAAATGGAAGATGATAAGGTTGCAGGAGTCATCCTGGATGCGTTGGATAAACGAAATTCTGATTCTCAGGTGTTATTTGATGCTTCACCAAGAATTGAGTATATTTCTCAAAAGACCCTTCAGAGATTGTATGACAATCACGTTATGATTCACTGCAATGAAGACGAAACTAGATATCTGTTTCCGGGAGTAAGCAGCTTGGAGATGAAGTGTCAGGAAATCTTTGTTAAAACTCACGCACCAATTGTTCTGACCTTAGGTGAAGAAGGGGCTTATCTTTATGCAGGGAAGCATCATTCTGAGATGGTTCGTTCGGCCAAAGTCAAGGTTGTTAATACGCTTGGAGCTGGTGATACGTTCTGCGGTGGTTTTCTGGCTGGTCTAAGTCAGAATATGAGCTTGCCAGAGGCCGTTCAGCAGGGCAATGAGCTAGCGGCTCTTGTTGTTGGTCAAGATAGTGGGACCTTGTTGAATAAGCAATAGAATAATAGGTTATGTTACGAAGTTTGAAAATCAAACGCGCCCTCTCTGAACTCCAAATATCTTAGGCTGTTATTCCCATTAATACCTTGATTTCAGTGGCTCTATGTCAATTGTAGTGGGTAACGAAAAGCTAACATAAAAAGAGGACCGGATAGGTCCTCTTTTTGTGTCTGACAGCGTTTGAAAATGCTATAATGGTAAATACAAATTTAGAAACCTTACTTTATGGAAAATTATCAATTATTTATTGAACATTTTGGAGAAATTCAGCACAGCATTAAAGGCAGAAATAATGAACTGACTCCTTTAAAGACAGGCTAAGTGCGCGTGGCTATGCTCTATGCCCCCATCAATCCTTCAGACCTGATTCCTGTGACAGGGGCCTACCGTCATCGTATTACACTTCCTAGTCTTTTAGGTTATGAGGGAGTTGGACGAGTGGTGGAGATTGCGGATTCAAGAGATGCTAACTTGCTTGGTAAACGGGTCTTGCCCTTACGTGGAGAAGGGACCTGGCAACGCTTTGTCACATGTACTCGTGAACAGCTCATTTTAGTTCCAGATGGTCTGGCAGATGTAACGGCGGCACAAGCCTATATCAACCCACTCACAGCTTTAGTACTATGTAAAGAGGTGTTCAACCTCAAGCCCGGAGACAGCCTATTAATCAATGCAGGTTTCTCTTCCATAGGGAAAATCTTTTCGCAGTTATCCCAAGTCATGGATTTTCACTTGATTAGTGTTGTTCGAAAAACGGAGCAAAAAGCACACTTAGAGAAGAATGGTGTGACTGTCATCGTTTCAAGTGATGGAGAAGGTGTCTATGACAGAGCATGGCCCTGACTAATGGTCAAGGTGTTTTCGCAGCTGTTGATTCAGTTGGTGGAAATGCTGGAACAGAGCTTGCTCGCTGCGTTGAGGAGAAAGGATATTTCAGAACCATTGGTCTTCTATCAGGCCAACAAGTTGATTGGCCCTATATTTGCAGACAACTACCTATATCTGCAGAAGTTTTTCATCTCAGACATATCTTAGCTAGTTCCAGTCAAGAAGACTGGCAGTCCTATTTCAATGATTTGTTCAATTTGATGTTATCAGGACAGCTGATCTTACCTAAACCTTCAGCTATTTTTCCGATTGAAGACTATAAAAAAGCTTTGACAGCTCAGGAAGAACCAGGCCGTCAAGGGAAGATAATGTTTCAATTCTGATAAAAGGAGATTGCCATGAAAAAAACGACAAAAAGCACATTTTCAAACCTATATAGAGGAAACTAAAGAGATGGTTTTAGACAAGACTTTGCAAATATTGATACCTCAGTTTGTGGTGAGTAAGGGAGGGATGAGTTAATGAATTCTACTAAGAAACATGAGTTACAAACAATGGATAAAGAGCGCCTTGGTACTTTTATAGATGCTGTTTTGGCTATCGTGATAACTCTTTTAGTATTAACACTAGACAAGCCAAAGACCTATGATTTGAAAGGACTATGGGGACTTCGAGTAAACTTTTTGGCTTACACCATTACATTCTTTCGTCTAGGAGTGATGTGGGTTAATATTCACTCTTCCTATCATCTGATAAAAAAAGTAAGTCAGAAGACGGTTTGGGTTACAATTATTTTGCTCTTTTTTACCTCATTTTTCCCCTATGCTACACAATTACTGGCGACACATTTCCATAATGGCACTATGCAAGTCTTTTATGGAGTGATTTTTCTTTGTATCAACTTTTCTGTTCTATGGTATTATCGCACGCTTGATGAAGTCAATAATAGTGACAGCTTTCATAAATTGACCAAGAGACGGAACCAGTGGATGAGATGGGATATCGGTATCAAACTAGTAGGCCTACTCTTGTCTTTAAGTATTTTCACAGAAGGTGTTATCCTTGCCGACATGATATCTTTCTTATTTATCGTGATTCCAAGACAATTTAGGGAGTAGTGTGCTAAACGTGACTCAATTTATTAGAAAATATTGTGATAAGAGTTTTCGTAAACAGCAAAAAGAGGCTGGGACAAAAGTCCTAGCCTCTCAATTATTTTTGAATTGTCAAGCAAGACGCAGTGGTTGAGTGGGCTCTACTACGCTGATTTCATCAGCTTTTACAGCCCTACTCAACTGTGCGGAGG
>CAKQDX010000001.1 GCA_934229725.1 uncultured Streptococcus sp. | reverse complement strand
GGACTGAGGCAACAGTTCTAACACCAAAAATTTAAAAAATCTCAATTACAGTATAGCACAAGAAGAGTTTTTTGCGCCATTTTTGATGTTTTTTTCAAATAAAAAGACTAGTGATAATTTACTAGTCTTTTTTATGACAACTTTAACGATTCCTTAGTTCAAGATAACGTTTGTACCAGATGTTAACATAAGATTGTGAAAATGGACCCTTTCCATTGTTAATCCAGTCTACCAAGATTTTAACATGTTCCTTTAAGATATAGTCAATGTCGTGAGAGTAATGCATTTCTTTTTTATGGGTTTCATACTCATCTACATCCAGCAATTTTTTTTCACCATCAGCAAAGACTTTAACGTCTAGGTCATAGTCAATATATTTTAGAGCTTCTTGATCCAAAACATAGGGACTGGCTAAATTGCAGTAGTAGGAAATGCCGTTATCCCTAATCATGGCTATAATATTAAACCAGTATTTTTTGTGGAAATAAACAATAGCAGGTTCACGTGTAACCCATCGCCTCCCGTCTGCTTCAGTAACGAGGGTATGGTCGTTAACGCCAATAACAGCATTCTCAGTTGTCTTTAGTACCATAGTATCGCGCCAAGTACGGTGCAAACTACCATCATGCTTATAACTTTGAATTGTGATAAAGTCGCCTTCCTTTGGTAATTTCATGGCGTCCTCTTTCTACAATAAAGGTTATCCCCATTATTGTATCATAATTTTGTAAAAAGAGGGAGAAATCCTAGAAATATTCTCTAAGAGCAGATGCTATAGCATCAAAATCATAGCCTTTACGAGCTAAAGATTGAGTCAAACGTTGTTTTAGTTCATATCCATTATATTTTTTGCTAAATTTGTTATATTGTTTATCTATTTCTTTATATAGCAAGGCTTGCTCAGCTTCTTCATCTGGTTCTAAATCTAATTGATTGATAGCAAGCTTACTTTCTTGGAATGAGAATCCTTTGTTGATGAGGCTTTGAGTCAATTTATCTTTGAGTGCTTTTGCCGGTAATTTTCCTTGATATTTTCGTAATAGTTTTTCTGCTACTTTCATTGCTACTTCTGAAAAATCAAACTGGATTAAAATATCGTCAATAACTTGTTTGTCGCAACCTTTTTGTAGCCACTTTTGTTTAAGGACATAAGCCCCCTTATCGCCTGAGTTTAGATTCTGTTGGGCTAAACTCTCAAGTAGTTTGTAATCGTCAATCCAATGGTCTTCTTTAAGATTACTAATGATTTTTGGGATTATGTGTGGATTGATATCATGTTTAAACAGATAATCTTTTACTTCTTTCTCAGTTCGTTGTTTGAAGGAAATAAAATAGAGAGCAAGGTTTTTACCTTGCGAGAATTGGGCAAAGACCTTAATATCTTCTAATTGTTTTTTGTCAATGGTCATGTCTTTAGTTAGCATGTATTTGACGATAGTGTCTTCTGTAACATACAGACTTTCTTTTTGGTCTATCTCAAGGAGATAGAGTCTTTTTTTCTTCTCGATTTTGGTGATTTTCATAGTTATTATTATATCAAAATGTTAGAATGGTAGTATGAATTTACAAGTGAAACAGCGGATCCCGCTTAAAATTAAACGTATGGGAATCAATGGTGAAGGTATTGGTTTTTATAAGAAAACTCTGGTCTTTGTCCCTGGGGCTTTGAAGGGCGAGGAGGTGTTCTGTCAGGTTGTTTCTGTTAGAAGAAACTTTGTTCAGGCAAAATTATTGAAGATTAATAAACCTTCTAAGTTTCGTGTAGAGCCAGAATGTGGCGTTTATAAAGAATGTGGTGGTTGCCAGTTAATGCACCTTCGTTATGATAATCAATTAGAGTTTAAAACAGACCTGTTAGGACAAGCTTTGAAGAAGTTTAAACCAGAACATTTTGAGTCTTATGACATTCGTCCAACAATAGGCATGAAGGAACCTCGGCATTACCGTGCCAAATTACAATTTCAAACACGTTCATTTGGTGGCTCAGTTAAAGCTGGTTTATTTGCTGAGGGAAGCCATCGTCTTGTTAATATTGACAATTGCATTGTACAAGATAAACTAACACAGGCTATTATGAACCAAGTGGTAGTTTTACTGGATAAGTACAAGCTACCGATTTATGATGAACGTAAAATTTCTGGTATTAGGACGGTAATGATTCGACGTGCCTTAGGGTCTAATCAGGTACAGTTAATCTTTGTCACCTCTAAATCGATTTCTTTCGCTAACTTGGTCAAGGAGTTAACTGCAATCTACCCTGAAATCGTAACCATTGCTATCAATTATAATTATTCGAAATCTAGTGAGATTTATGGCCAAGAGACAGAAATTATTTGGGGACAGGATACAATCAAAGAAGAGGTACTTGATTATAGTTTTGAACTCTCTCCCCGTGCCTTCTATCAGTTAAATCCACAGCAAACAGAAGTACTTTATGGTCAGGCAGTTAAGGCTTTGGATGTGGACAAGAATGACAATCTTATTGATGCCTATTGCGGTGTTGGTACTATTGGTCTTGCTTTTGCAAATAAAGTTAAGGACATTCGAGGTATGGATATTATTCCGGAAGCTATTGACGATGCAAGGGAGAATGCTGAAGCACTTGGGTTAGAGAATTATCACTATGAAGTAGGTAAAGCTGAGGATATTATTCCACGATGGTACAAGGAAGGGTATCGAGCAGATGCTCTTATTGTAGATCCACCTAGAACAGGTCTTGATGATAAGTTACTCCAGACTATCTTAGAGTATGTACCAGAGAAGATGGTATACGTTTCATGTAATGTCTCTACGTTAGCCAGAGACCTTGTTTCGTTAACTCAGGCTTATGAAGTTAATTACATCCAGTCGGTAGACATGTTCCCTCATACTGCTCGAACAGAGGCTGTCGTGAAGTTGACGAGGAAAATGTAATAAAACCTAACATAAAAAACAAGAAATTTTCCAAATTGTTGGAAAATTTCTTTATTTTTCCAATGAATAGGAGTATAATAGGACTATCGATTTTTTAAAGGAGGAGCGTATGAAAAAGAGCTTTATTCATCAACAAAAGGAGATTTCTTTTGTTAAAAATACTTTTACACAGTATTTGATTGATAAACTTGACGTCGTCGAAGTGCAAGGGCCTATTTTAAGCAAGGTCGGGGATGGTATGCAGGATAATTTGAACGGTATTGAAAATCCTGTAACTGTTAATGTGCTTCAAATCCCAGACGCTACATACGAAGTTGTTCACTCATTAGCAAAATGGAAACGCCATACGTTGGCTCGTTTTGGTTTTAATGAAGGTGAGGGGCTTGTAGTTAATATGAAAGCTCTTCGTCCAGATGAAGATTCGTTGGATGCAACGCACTCTGTTTATGTTGACCAATGGGACTGGGAAAAGGTTATTCCCGATGGACACCGTAATATTGCTTACTTGAAAGAAACTGTTGAAACTATTTATAAGGTCATCCGTTTGACTGAGCTTGCAGTTGAAGCACGTTACGATATTGAAGCCATTTTGCCTAAGAAAATTACCTTCATCCACTCAGAAGAACTTGTTGAGAAGTATCCTGATTTAACACCGAAAGAACGTGAAGATGCTATTACCAAGGAGTACGGTGCTGTATTCTTGATTGGTATTGGTGGTGTTCTTCCTGATGGCAAACCACATGATGGTCGAGCACCTGACTATGACGATTGGACTACTGAGTCAGAAAAGGGTTACCATGGCTTGAATGGAGATATCTTGGTTTGGAATGAACAGTTGGGTCACGCCTTTGAGTTGTCATCTATGGGTATTCGTGTGGATGAAGATGCTCTTAAACGTCAAGTTGAAATCACTGGTGACCAAGATCGTTTGAAATTAGATTGGCACCAAGCCTTGTTACATGGTCTTTTCCCACTTACAATTGGTGGTGGTATCGGTCAATCACGTATGGCTATGTTCTTACTTCGTAAAAAACATATCGGTGAGGTACAAACTTCCGTTTGGCCAGATGCTGTTCGTGAAACTTACGAAAATATCTTGTAACAAAAAAAGCGTTAATGTGTGCTGACTCCAAAAAGTTAGACAATTTATTTAAGTAAAGGATTTAGTTCTGTATTGTAGAGAACTGAGTCCTTTTAGTTTTACTTTTATCGTTTCTTGTTATCTTGGAACAGTTGATAAACTAACTCGCTAAGTGAATCTTATTTTATCTAAAGGGGACCTTGTCCGTGCCTATAAGAAAAAGGAGTGATACAGAATAATCGTACTCAGATTAATCTGTATCACTCCTTTAAATTTCAAAGGGGCTCCTAGTTCTGTTTAAACCTGTAGATAAAGGGAAAGTTACTTTGAAAGATTTATACCTCAACCTCATCTTGAACAATTAGCTACTGTATCATACAGTTATTGCTACACTTATTCAGCCCTTGGAGTTTTTTGTTAAACTGGTAGAAAATTAGTCTTTATTACGGAAGAAGGCATCATAAAGTGCTCTAACGGCTTCTTTTTCTTGCACAGTATCAATAACAAACATAACAGAAACCTCACTAGATCCTTGAGAAATCATTTCTAGGTTAATATGTTTTTCAGAAAGTGCCTTGGCAGCTGTTGCTGTAACACCGATATGATCTCGCATATTCTCACCTACAATCATAAGAATAGAAAGACCATGTTCAAATTCTACATCATCAACACCTAGTTCACGAGTCAAGTATGAGTAGATTTCTTGTTCTTTAATAGGGGTGAGTTCACGTTCACGAATAATGACTGAGAGGTCATCAATGCCAGAAGGCATGTGTTCCCAACGAATATTTAAATCTTCCAAGATTTGGAGCACCTTACGACCAAAACCTACCTCACGGTTCATAAGATATTTAGTCATGTTAATGCTGACAAATTTATCATCGCTGGCGATACCTACAACAGGTACAGTTGCACCCTTGTGTTCTAGAATAATACGTGTACCTGGGTGCTCAGGATTGTTCGTATTTTTAATAACCAATGGAATTTTACCACGGTAGGCAGGAAGAAGAGCTTCATCATGCAAGACTGAGAAACCAGCATATGCCAACTCACGCATTTCCTTGTAGGTCAATTCTGGAATCGAATGAGGCTCGTGAACCACACCAGGGTGAGCAGCAAAAATGCCGTCTACATCAGTGAAGTTTTCATAAAGGTCTGCTTTAACCCCAGCCGCAACGATAGAACCGGTGATGTCAGAACCTCCACGTGAGAAGGTACAGATTTGATTGTCAGTGGTAACACCAAAGAACCCAGGAATAACAAGTACCTCATCTGATTCACGGAGTTCTTCTAGTTTATCATAGGCTCCTGGAAGAATGCGGGCATTTCCTGGTTCGTTTGAGACAAAAATACCGGCTTGGCGAGGATGCACATAACGTGCCTCAATACCATTATTACGGAAATACTCAGCAACCAGTTTAGCATTATTGTCTTCTCCGGCTGCTAGAAAAGTATCATAGAGAAAATCGTTATTATCAATGGGAAGCGTAGCGAGATCAGTAATCGATTTGGCAATTTTAGCCATTTCTGCTGATTTGAAACCTAATTCATCCACCATAGCTTGGTAGCGATTAATAATCCATTCCTGATCAGCTTTAACATCAGCTCCCTTTGTATAGTGTTTATAGTATTTAATCAAAGCGTCTGTTACTTTAGTATCTTCATCGTTTCGTTTACCAGGTGCGGAAACAACGACGAAACGACGTTCAGGATCAGATTTTACAATGTTTAAGACTTTTTCTAATTGTGTGGCTGAAGCGAGTGAGCTTCCACCGAATTTGATGACTTTCATATGTTCTCCAAAAAATTTAAATTACTCTGCAATTATAGCAAAATTCTGACAATTTGTCACATTGTTTTTAAAGCCGGTACGATTTACTTTGATTATGGTACAATAAAATAAAAAAGGAGAAACTCCAGTGGTTGAGGCAATTATTTTTGATATGGATGGTGTCCTTTTTGACACGGAAAAGTATTATTATGATCGACGAGCTAGCTTTTTAAACCAAAAGGGAATATCTATAGACCATTTACCTCCATCTTTCTTTATAGGAGGTAACACCAAACAGGTTTGGGAAAATATTTTAAGAGATGATTATGATAAATGGGATGTCGCAACTCTACAGGAAGAGTACAACGCATATAAGAAAAATCATCCCCTACCTTATAAAAAATTGATTTTTCCTGATGTTTTAAAGGTTTTGAATGAAGTCAAGTCTCGAGGGTTAAAAATCGGTTTGGCCTCTAGCTCGGTGAAAGCAGATATCCTAAGAGCTTTGGAGGAAAACCATTTGCAAGGTTTCTTTGATGTGGTGCTCTCGGGAGAAGAATTCAAGGAAAGTAAACCCAATCCGGAGATTTATTTAACCGCATTGAAGCAATTAGGAGTGGAAGCTAATAAAGCTCTTATTATCGAGGATAGTGAAAAGGGAATTGCCGCTGGAGTGGCTGCAGGTGTTGAAGTTTGGGCGATTAAAGATAATCGTTTTGGCATGAATCAAGAGGCTGCAAATGGCTTGTTAGACAGTCTTAAAGATGTTTTAGACTTATTGAAGTAAAGAGACACCGAGTTTTTAATGCTCGGTGTTTTTGTATATTCACCTAAAAAGCTTAAGTTTATGTTGACCTTTATGTTGACTATGGTATACTAGAAAATAATGGTGAATGATTTGATTATCAAATTATCTATTCATCAAATAAAATATGACAAAAAAGTCAAATAACATGCGGTTTTCATATAGGAACTAGTTATCGGAGGAATGCTAAAAATGGCTTACGAAACAATTCTTTATAGTGTCGAAGAGGGAGTGGCAACTTTGACGCTCAATCGCCCAGAAGTTCAAAATGGGTTTAATATCCCTGTTTGTGATGAAATTATGGCTGCCATTAAGGAAGCTGGTCAGGATGCCTCAGTGAAATTCTTGGTTATTAAGGCTAACGGAAAGGTCTTTTCTGTTGGTGGTGATCTTGATCAAATGCAAAAAGCGGTTGCCGTAGATGATGTCCAATCTTTGGTTCGTATTGCTGAGCAGGTAAATGAAATTTCTTTTGCTCTTAAAAAATTGCCTAAACCTGTTATCATGGTTGTAGATGGTCCTTGTGCTGGTGCCGCAGCTAACTTAGCGGTTGCAGCAGACTTCACCATTGCGTCTGAGAAAGCTAAATTTATTCAAGCTTTTGTGGGTGTTGGTTTGGCCCCTGATGCTGGTGGACTTTACCTTTTGACACGTTCAATTGGTATTAATCGTGCTACCCAAATTACGATGACTGGAGAACCTGTGTCTGCTGACAAAGCCTTGGATTGGGGAATTGCTTATAAAGTTGTTGAATCAGAAAAACTTGAAAAAACTGTCAGCCAATTAATTAAGAAATTAAACCGTTCTTCAGTAAACTCATTTAAGGCAATTAAAGAAATGGTTTGGGAATCTGAATTTGCAGGTTGGGAAAATTATGCCAAGTTAGAGCTTGATTTGCAGAAATCACTTGCATTTACAGAAGATTTCAAGGAAGGTGTTCGTGCTTATAGTGAACGTCGTCGTCCGAAGTTTCAAGGGAAATAAACTCATTTTCTGAAATTAAAACTAAGGTTTTCTAATTCGACTTGCTAAATTAGTTTGAGTCTGATATAATTTGAAAGTCAAAGTTTATTGAAAGGAGTCTGGTGTGAATTACGATAAAATTGATGGCTATCTTGTTGATATTTTTAATAACGTGGTTATTATTGAAGAAGCAAGTTTGAAAAATTCAAAATTTAATGACGTTTCCCTCAAAGAAATGCATACCATTGATGTGATCGGTACACATCCAGATACAACACCTAGTGCCGTGGCTAAAGAACTTATGCTAACTCTAGGTACTGTGACAACTTCTCTCAATAAACTTGAAAAGAAAGGGTATATTATCCGTACGCGTTCATCCGTTGACCGACGTGTGGTTCATTTGTCACTTTCTAAAAAGGGTCGTCTAGTATACCGTCTTCATCGTCGTTTCCATAAGTCAATGGTGATGAAGATTACAGATGGCTTTAATGACGAGGAATTGAAGGTTATGAGCAAGGGATTGGAAAATCTTCACGCCTTTCTTGAGGAGTTGAAATAATGGCATTTGCAAAAATCAGTCAGGTTGCCCATTATGCACCTGCTCAGGTCGTGACCAATGATGACCTATCAAAAATCATGGATACCAGTGATGAGTGGATTCGCACACGCACAGGTATCCAAGAACGTCGCATCTCATTGACTGAGAATACGAGTGATTTGGCTACCCATGTTGCTCAACAGCTATTAGAAAAGTCAGGAGTATCTCCTGAAGATTTGGACTTTGTTTTAGTTGCAACGATTTCACCAGATAGTTCGATGCCATCGGTGGCAGCGCGTGTTCAAGGAATAATCGGAGCGGTCAATGCTTTTGCCTTTGATATTACTGCAGCTTGTAGTGGTTTTGTCTTTGCTTTGGCAACTGCTGAAAAATTGATTCGTTCGGGTGTTTACAAAAAGGGTATCGTTATTGGAGCAGAGGTTCTTTCCAAAACTTTGGATTGGTCTGATCGTACCACAGCTGTTCTCTTTGGTGATGGCGCAGGAGGTGTCCTCCTAGAAGAATCTGATGAAGAGCATTTCTTTGGGGAGTCTCTAAATACCGATGGTAGCAAGGGCGGCCTGGAGTCAGGAGCTTCGGCGGTAATCTCACCTTATTCTGCTCAAACTGAACAGTCTAACCCATACATGAAAATGGATGGGAAAGCAATTTTTGACTTTGCAGTGAAGACTGTTTCAAAGAGCATCAAAACATTGGTTGAAGAAAAAGGTGAACCGGATTACTTCCTTCTTCATCAGGCCAATATTCGTATTTTAGATATTATGGCTAAGAAAATTGATGTTAGTCGTGACAAATTCTTGGCAAATATGATGTCTTATGGTAATACCAGTGCGGCAAGTATCCCGATTTTGCTTTCTGAAAACGTAGCAAATGGGACCCTTAAATTAGGCAGCGGTCAAACAATTCTACTATCAGGTTTTGGTGGGGGTTTGACATGGGGCAGTCTTATTGTTAAAATCTAGTTATATAAATTATGCACCAGCATAGATTATAAGAAATATATTTATCTTAAAGGAGAATGTAAAATGGCAGTATTTGAAAAAGTACAAGAAATCATCGTTGAAGAACTCGGGAAAGATGCAGAAGAAGTAAAATTGGAAACTACTTTTGACGAACTTGATGCTGACTCTCTTGACGTATTCCAAGTTATCTCAGAAATCGAAGACGAATTCGATATCCAAATCGAAACTGAAGAAGGTCTTAACACTGTTGGTGACCTTGTTGCTTACGTAGAAGAAAAAACTAAATAAGCAGGGCATAGAGAATATTCTTATTAGGGATATTCTCCTTTGTTTATACAATTACTTTGATTATTAAACTATTTATTTGATTAGAAAATCGAAAAAAGGTGAAAAATGAAATCTCGTATTACAGAACTGTTAGGAATTAAATATCCAATCTTCCAAGGTGGTATGGCCTGGGTTGCTGATGGTGACTTGGCTGGAGCCGTTTCAAATGCTGGTGGACTCGGAATTATTGGTGGTGGTAATGCCCCTAAAGAAGTGGTAAAAGCTAATATTGATAAAGTAAAATCAATTACTGACAAACCATTTGGTGTTAATATTATGCTCTTGTCACCATTTGCAGATGACATCGTTGACCTTGTTATTGAAGAGGGTGTAAAAGTTGTTACAACTGGTGCAGGAAACCCAGGTAAATATATGGAACGTCTCCATGAAGCGGGTATCACAGTTATTCCAGTTATTCCATCAGTAGCACTTGCTAAACGTATGGAAAAACTAGGCGCTGATGCCGTTGTTGCAGAAGGTATGGAAGCTGGTGGTCATATTGGTAAATTAACAACTATGACCTTGGTTCGTCAGGTTGCAGACGCAGTTTCTATTCCTGTAATTGGTGCTGGTGGTGTTGCGGATGGTCATGGTATGGCAGCGGTACTTATGTTGGGTGCGGATGCTGTTCAAGTTGGAACACGTTTTGTTGTTGCTAAAGAATCTAATGCACACCAAAACTTCAAAGATAAGATTTTGAAGGCTAAAGACATTGATACCGTTATTTCTGCCTCTGTTGTGGGACACCCAGTTCGTGCGATTAAGAATAAATTGGCTACAGAGTACAATCAGGCTGAAAAAGATTTCTTGGCTGGTAAGAAAACTCAAGAGGAAATTGAAGAGCTTGGTGCAGGTGCACTTCGTAATGCCGTTGTTGATGGAGATGTGGAATATGGTTCAGTTATGGCTGGACAAATTGCAGGTCTTGTTCGTAAAGAAGAAACTTGTGCAGAAATCTTGGAAGATTTGTACACAGGTGCTGCTAAGGTAATTAAAGAAGAAGCTGCTCGTTGGGCAGATGTAAACGTCTAAAAACGTCGAAAGGATTAGGATAGTGACAAAACGTGCGTTCTTATTTGCTGGTCAAGGAGCTCAGAAATTGGGTATGGCAAGCGATTTGTATGCGACTTATCCAATTGTCAAAGAAACATTTGAGACAGCTAGTCGTATTTTAGGTTATGATTTGCGTGAATTGATTGATTCTAACGAAGAAAAGCTTAATCAAACACGTTACACACAGCCAGCTATTTTGACAACGTCAGTAGCTATTTATCGTCTCTTGGCAGAAAATGGTATCACTCCTGATATTGTTGCCGGCCTTTCCCTTGGGGAATATTCTGCCCTAGTAGCGGCTGGTGCCCTTTCATTTGAAGATGCAGTAGCCTTGGTTGCTAAACGTGGTGAATTCATGGAAACTGCAGCTCCAGCTGGAAGTGGAAAAATGGTTGCTGTTATGAATACAGACCCAAGTTTGATTGAAGAGATTTGTCAAAAAGCTTCTGAAAAGGGCGTGGTGACTCCTGCTAACTATAATACTCCAGCACAAATTGTTATTGGTGGTGAAGTTGAGGCGGTTGATTATGCTGTGGAATTACTTAAAGAAGCTGGTGCTAAACGTCTGATTCCTCTTAAGGTTTCAGGACCATTCCACACAGCTCTACTTAAGTCAGCTAGCCAAAATCTAGCAGGAGAACTTGAGAAAGTGTCCTTCAATGACTTTAAACTTCCTTTGGTAGGTAATACTGAAGCTAAAATCATGAAGTCAGAAGAAATCAAAGCGCTTTTGGCACGTCAGGTCATGGAACCTGTACGATTTTACGATTCAATTGCGACAATCCAAGAATTTGGGGTTGATGAAGTGATTGAGATTGGTCCTGGGAAAGTCTTGTCAGGCTTCTTGAAAAAAATTGACAAAAGTCTACCAACTCATAATGTGGAAGATCAAGCGAGCCTTGAGGCCCTTCTTAATGCTTAAAACGAGGTAAACATGGAACTTAAGAATAAAAATGTTTTTGTAACAGGTTCAACACGTGGAATTGGATTAGCTGTGGCGCACAAATTTGCGAGTCTAGGTGCTAACGTTGTCTTGAATGGACGTTCAGAAATTTCTGACGAGTTGCTGGCACAATTTGTGGACTATGGTGTAACAGTTATTGGTATCTCAGGTGATATCTCTAATGGCGATGATGCCAAACGTATGGTTGCAGAGGCTACTGAAAAGCTTGGTAGTATTGATGTTCTAGTAAATAACGCTGGTATCACCAATGATAAACTTATGCTTAAGATGACTGAAGAAGATTTTGAACGTGTTTTGAAAATCAACTTGACTGGTGCTTTCAATATGACGCAAGCCGTTTTGAAACCAATGTCTAAGGCCCGTCAAGGTGCTATTATCAATATGTCATCTGTTGTAGGTCTCATGGGAAATGTTGGTCAAGCTAATTACGCAGCTTCAAAAGCTGGTTTGATTGGTTTCACAAAATCAGTGGCTCGTGAAGTTGCGGCTCGTGGCGTTCGTGTTAATGCTATTGCTCCTGGTTTCATTGAGTCAGATATGACTGATGCGATTCCAGAAAAAATGAAAGACGCTATGATTGCGCAGGTACCTATGAAACGTATTGGTCAAGCAGAAGAAGTTGCCGAAGTCGCGGCTTTCTTGGCTAGCCAAGAGTATCTCACAGGTCAAACCATCGCTATTGATGGTGGTATGACTATGCAATAATTGCTTGTCAATTATCAAGAATTATTTATTTGAATATCCATCCGACAAAAGGAGAATATATATGTCTACAAATCGTGTTGTTGTTACAGGTTACGGTGTAACCTCACCAATCGGTAATACACCAGAAGAATTTTGGAACAGTCTTCATGACGGTAAAATCGGTATCAAACCAATTACTAAGTTTGATGCCTCTGAAATCCCAGTTTTTAA
Source organism: uncultured Streptococcus sp. (assembly GCA_934229725.1). Classification (GTDB taxonomy): domain Bacteria; phylum Bacillota; class Bacilli; order Lactobacillales; family Streptococcaceae; genus Streptococcus. The sequence goes on along the minus strand of CAKQDX010000001.1, from coordinate 300,497 downwards.
TGCTGGTGAGATTCAAGATTTCCCATTCGATAAATATTTTGTGAAAAAAGATACTAATCGTATGGATACTTACTCACTTTATGCGATCTATGCTGCTATGGATGCCCTAGAAAACTCTGGACTTAACATGGAAGAGGAAAATCGTGACCGTGTTGGTGTTATTGTGTCATCTGGTATCGGTGGTTTGCAAGAACTTGAAGATCAAATTATCCGCATGCATGAACGTGGTATGAAACGCATCAAGCCAATGTTTATTCCTAAAGCTCTTTCAAACATGGGTGCTGGTAACATTGCTCTTAAAATTGGTGCACAAGGGGTATGTAAATCAATAACAACTGCTTGTGCTTCTGCCAATGACGCTATTGGTGAGGCCTTCCGTGAAATTAAATTTGGTTTGCACGATGTTGTCTTGGCTGGTGGTGCTGAAGCTTCAATCACTAAGATTGGTATTGGTGGTTTTAACGCTCTTACAGCTCTTTCAACAACAGAAGATCCAGAACGTTCTTCAATTCCATTTGATAAAGACCGTAATGGCTTTGTTATGGGTGAAGGTGCTGGGGTTCTCGTTATTGAAAGCTTGGAACATGCTCAAAAACGTGGTGCTAATATCTTGGCTGAGATTGTTGGTTATGGATCAAACTGTGATGCTTACCATATGACAACACCAACACCAGACGGTTCAGGTGCGGCTAAAGCCATTAAATTGGCTATCAATGAAGCTGGTATCAAGCCTGAAGATGTTGATTATGTCAATGCACATGGGACATCAACACCTGCCAATGAAAAAGGTGAAAGTGGTGCCATCGTTTCTGTACTTGGTAAAGAAGTCCCAGTTTCATCTACTAAATCATTTACAGGACACTTGCTTGGTGCTGCTGGTGCGGTTGAGGCGATTGCAACAATCGAAGCTATTCGTCACAGCTATGTACCAAAAACTGCTGGTACCAAAGAATTGTCTGATTACATTGAAGCGAATGTTGTCTACGGTGAAGGTCAAGAAGCTGATATCAAGTATGCCATCTCAAATACTTTTGGTTTTGGTGGACACAATGCGGTTCTTGCCTTCAAACGTTGGGAGGACTAATCTATGAATATTTCTGAAATTAAAGATTTGTTGGCTCAATTTGATGCCTCAACTTTGCGTGAATTCTCATACAAGAATAATGGTGAAGAATTGAGCTTGAGTAAGAACCAAACAAGTTCAGTGGCGGCAGCTCCTGTAGCTCCTACAGTTGAAGTGGTTGCGCCTACTCCTCAAGCTCCAGCGGCACCAGCAGCGGCTCCTGCTCCAGCTGTTGAAACAGCTTCATCATCAGCAGAAGATGTTGCAGCACCAGCCGCAGAAGGTGAAGTGGTTGAAAGTCCCCTTGTCGGAGTGGCTTACTTGTCACCATCTCCTGAAAAACCAGCCTTTATTTCAGTTGGTGATACTGTTAAGAAAGGTCAAACCCTTCTTATCGTTGAAGCAATGAAGGTCATGAATGAAGTGCCTGCACCTAAAGATGGTGTTATCACTGAAATCTTGGTAACAAACGAAGAAGTTGTTGACTACGGAAAAGGATTGGTACGCATCAAATGACAATTGATATTAATGCAATTCGTGAAGCTTTACCTCACCGTTATCCAATGCTCTTGGTTGACCGTGTTTTAGAAGTTTCAGAAGATGAAATCACAGCTATTAAAAATGTAACTATCAATGAACCTTTCTTCAACGGACATTTTCCTCAATACCCAGTTATGCCAGGTGTTCTCATCATGGAAGCACTTGCGCAAACTGCTGGTGTTCTTGAATTGTCAAAACCTGAGAATAAAGGGAAATTAGTCTTTTACGCAGGTATGGATAAGGTTAAATTTAAAAAACAAGTTGTTCCTGGAGATCAACTTGTAATGACAGCTAAGTTTGTTAAACGTCGTGGAACAATCGCTGTTGTCGAAGCTAAGGCTGAAGTCGATGGTAAACTGGCTGCATCAGGGACTTTGACTTTTGCTATTGGAAGCTAATGTTTGGTGAAAATCCTTCTGGCGACAGTCGGAAAGGATTTTTCTTTAGATATTGGCCTATCACATAGAAAGGAAATAAACACAGACTTCCAAAAGATGTCTGGTGTTATCTTGTTTTATGTTTAAAAAATTATTGATTGCTAATCGTGGTGAAATTGCCGTTCGTATTATCCGTGCGGCACGTGAATTGGGAATACAGACGGTTGCTGTCTATTCAGAAGCTGATAAGGATTCTCTTCATACGATTTTGGCAGATGAAGCTATTTGTATTGGACCAGCGAGATCAACAGAATCTTACTTAAATATGAATCGTGTCTTGTCTGCAGCTATTGTAACAGGTGCACAAGCTATTCACCCAGGGTTTGGATTTTTGAGTGAAAACTCTAAATTTTCTACTCTCTGTGAAGAAATGAACATCAAGTTCATCGGACCTTCAGGTGAAGTGATGGACAAGATGGGTGATAAAATCAATGCGCGTGCAGAGATGATAAAGGCTAATGTTCCCGTTATTCCTGGTTCAGATGGTGAAGTCTTTACTGCTGAAGAAGCTTTAGAAGTTGCCAACCGCCTTGGTTACCCAGTAATGCTTAAGGCTTCTGCTGGTGGTGGCGGTAAGGGAATTCGTAAAGTCAGCACTGAGGAAGAGTTGGCTCCTGCTTTTGAATCGGCGTCCCAAGAGGCTAAGGCTGCCTTTGGTAATGGGGCAATGTATATCGAAAAAGTTATCTACCCAGCCCGTCACATTGAGGTTCAAATTATGGGAGATAGCTATGGTAACATTGTCCACCTAGGTGAGCGTGACTGTTCTCTTCAACGTAATAACCAAAAAGTATTGGAAGAATCACCTTCAGTTGCCATTGGTAAAACCCTTCGTCATGAGATTGGGTCTGCGGCTGTCCGTGCTGCTAAGGCTGTTAATTACGAAAATGCGGGTACAATTGAGTTCCTTCTTGATGAAAAAACAGGTCAGTTCTACTTCATGGAAATGAATACCCGTGTTCAAGTTGAGCACCCGGTCACAGAATTTGTGAGTGGTGTGGATATCGTCAAAGAACAAATTTGTGTAGCTGCGGGTGAAAAGTTATCTGTAACCCAAGATGATATTAAAATCAAGGGACACGCCATTGAGTGCCGTATCAATGCAGAAAATCCTAAGTTTAATTTTGCACCAAGCCCAGGTAAAATTAGTAATCTTTACTTACCAAGTGGTGGTGTTGGACTTCGTGTTGATAGTGCCGTTTATCCTGGCTATACTATCCCACCTTACTATGATTCAATGATTGCCAAGATTATTGTTCATGGAGCAAACCGTTTTGAAGCACTCATGAAGATGCAACGTGCTCTTTACGAACTTGAAATTGATGGTGTAATGACTAATGCTGACTTCCAGTTGGATTTGATTTCAGACCGTAGCGTTATCGCTGGGGATTATGATACTTCCTTCTTGATGGAGACTTTTTTGCCAGCTTATCAGAATCGTGAGGAATAGGACTTATGGGATTATTTGATCGAAAAGAAAAGTATATTCGGATCAATCCTAACCGTTCTGTACGTAATGGGGTTGATCACCAAGTGCCAGAGGTTCCAGATGAGCTTTTTGCCAAATGTCCTGGCTGTAAACAGGCTATTTATCAAAAGGACTTGGGACAAGCTAAGATTTGTCCAAATTGTTCTTATACCTTCCGTATCTCAGCCAAGGAACGTCTTGATTTAACAGTTGATGAAGGTTCTTTCCAAGAACTGTTTACAGGCATTAAAACTGAAAATCCATTGAATTTCCCAGGCTATATGGAGAAATTGGCAGCAACCAAGGAAAAAACAGGACTTGATGAAGCCGTTGTGACTGGTGTTGCGACCATCAAGGGTCAAAAGACTGCCTTGGCAATCATGGATTCTCACTTTATCATGGCATCAATGGGAACTGTAGTTGGTGAAAAAATCACAAGACTTTTTGAGCATGCCACTGAAGAAAAATTGCCAGTTGTTATCTTTACAGCATCTGGTGGTGCCCGTATGCAAGAAGGGATCATGAGCTTAATGCAAATGGCTAAGATTTCAGCAGCGGTAAAACGTCATTCGAATGCAGGTCTTCTTTACTTAACTGTGTTGACAGATCCGACAACTGGTGGGGTTACAGCAAGTTTTGCTATGGAAGGTGATATTATCTTGGCTGAGCCCCAAACCCTAATTGGTTTTGCGGGTCGTCGAGTGATTGAAAATACTGTACGTGAGACTTTGCCAGATGGTTTTCAAAAGTCTGAGTTCCTTAAAGAACATGGATTTGTTGATGCTATTGTCAAACGTACAGAGTTGGCTGATACGATTGCCACACTCTTATCATTCCATGGAGGTGTTCAATGAGCGACGTAACACGTATTTTAAAAGAAGCGCGTGATCAAGGCCGTTTGACTGCTTTGGACTTTGCCCAAGGGATTTTTGATGATTTTATCGAACTGCATGGTGATCGTAACTTCCGTGATGATGGTGCCGTTATCGGTGGTATTGGCCGCTTAAATGGCCAAGCCGTAACTGTAGTGGGTATTCAAAAAGGTAAGAACCTACAAGATAATCTAAGCCGTAACTTTGGTCAGCCCCATCCAGAGGGCTATCGTAAGGCTCTTCGTCTTATGAAGCAGGCTGAAAAGTTTGGTCGTCCAGTTGTTACCTTTATCAATACGGCAGGTGCATATCCTGGTGTTGGTGCAGAGGAGCGTGGACAAGGTGAGGCAATTGCTCGTAACCTTATGGAGATGAGTGACCTTAAAGTTCCAATCATTGCCATTATTATTGGTGAAGGTGGTTCCGGAGGAGCTCTTGCTTTGGCAGTGGCTGATAAGGTTTGGATGCTTGAGAATACCATTTACTCTATTTTGAGTCCAGAAGGGTTTGCGACAATTCTCTGGAAAGATGGTTCACGTGCAGAAGAAGCAGCAGAATTAATGAAGATTACTTCAAGCGAGCTGCTTAATATGGGAATTATTGATAAAATTATCCCAGAACGTGGTTACTTCACTAGTGAAATTCTTGAAGCAGTCAAGACAGCAATTGTCGATGAGTTGAAAGAATTGAGTCAATTGTCAACTGAGGACTTGATTGAGGCACGTTATCAACGTTTTAGAAAATATTAAAAAAACATTGGGATATCTGTCCCAATGTTTTTTTAAACGATATGACGTTCAAAGGCTTGGTCTGAGATTCCTTGCTCAAGGATAAGTTTAGCCCATTCTTTAGCTGAATGAAGGCTGTGATCCTTGTAGTTTCCACAAGATTCAATGGTAGTTCCTGGAACATCTTCCCAAGTGACATCATTTGCAATAGCTTCAAGACTAGACTTGATAACTTTAGCAATTTCTGTAGGGTCTTGTTTGCCCCACATAATCATGTGAAAACCAGTACGACAACCAAATGGTGAACAATCAATGAGTCCATCAATACGTTGACGAATCAGTTTAGCAAGTAGGTGTTCGATAGTGTGAAGACCGCCGGTATCAATACTGTTTTCGTTTGGTTGAATTAAACGGATATCAAAGTTTGTGATAATATCTCCCTTAGGTCCGACTTCTTCTGAAATAAGACGAACGTAAGGTGCCTTTACAATCGTGTGATCAAGTTCGAAACTTTCAACAGTTACGTCTTTTGGCATGGTAATACCTCCCTATTCTAATAGAGCTATCATACCACAAAATCAGTTTAAAGTTCTAGTATTTATTTGAGAATTAGCTGTAAATATGGTACACTAGAAGACGGTTTTCTTTAGGGGAACCTTAGAAAAGTTGAGGTAAAGACATGTTAAACATGATAATTTTAGTTGTCTTTGCACTCATTGGTTTAGTCGTTGGATATTTAGCAATTTCTATCAAACTTAGCAAGGCTAAGGAACAGGCAGAAACTACTTTGCTAAAAGCAGAGCAAGATGCTGTCAACCTTCGTAGTCAGGCTGAACACGATGCAGATCATCTGCGTGTTACTGCCGAACGTGATAGCAAGGCTCAGCGCAAAGAGTTCTTGCTAGAAGCAAAAGAGGAAGCTAGAAAATATCGAGAAGATATTGAAAAAGAATTTAAATCTGAGCGTCAAGAGCTTAAGCAAATGGAAAATCGTTTAACAGAACGTGCCACTAGCCTTGATCGTAAGGATGAAAATCTATCAAATAAAGAACTTGCCCTCGAGAAGAAAGAGCATAGTCTTGCTGACAAATCTAAACATCTGAATGAGCGTGAAGAGAATGTGACTCAGTTGGAGGCTGAGAAGCAGGCAGAACTTGAACGTGTTGGTCAAATGACCATTGCAGAGGCGCGTGAGGTAATCTTAACAGAGACTGAGAATAACTTAACTCATGAGATTGCAACACGTATTAAAGATGCAGAAGCACAGGTCAAAGATACTGTTGATAAAAAGGCCAAGAATCTGTTGGCGCAAGCCATGCAACGTTTGTCTGGAGATTATGTTACTGAGCAAACAGTAACGACTGTTCATCTCCCAGATGACAATATGAAAGGTCGTATTATTGGACGTGAGGGTCGTAATATTCGTACCCTTGAGAGCCTGACTGGTATTGACGTCATTATTGATGATACGCCAGAAGTAGTTGTACTTTCTGGTTTTGATCCAGTCCGTCGTGAGATTGCCCGCATGACTCTTGAAGCTTTGATTAAAGACGGTCGTATTCATCCAGCTCGTATTGAGGAATTGGTTGAGAAGAATCGTCAGGAAATGGACAATCGTATTCGTGAATATGGTGAAGAGGCGGCTTATGAAATTGGTGCCATGAATCTTCATCCTGACTTGATCAAGATTATGGGACGTTTGCAGTTCCGTACATCATACGGCCAAAATGTTCTTCGTCACTCGGTTGAAGTTGGTAAATTGGCCGGGATTATGGCGGGCGAATTGGGTGAAAATGTTGCCCTTGCTCGTCGTGCCGGTTTCCTCCATGATATGGGGAAAGCTATTGACAAAGAAGTTGAAGGTAGCCACGTAGAAATTGGTGCTGAGTTCGCCCGTAAATATAAAGAACATCCAGTAGTTGTTAACGCTATTGCCAGTCACCATGGAGATGTGGAACCAGAAAGTGTTATTGCGGTCCTAGTAGCTGCTGCGGACGCATTGAGTTCTGCTCGTCCAGGTGCTCGTAATGAGTCTGTTGAGAATTATGTCAAACGTCTTCGTGATTTGGAAGAAATTGCATCAAGCTTTGATGGTGTTCAAACTAGCTTTGCCCTTCAAGCAGGTCGTGAAATTCGTATTATGGTTCATCCAAATAAAATTTCAGATGATGAGGTCACTATCTTGTCTCACAAGGTACGTGAACAAATTGAGAAGAACTTGGATTACCCAGGAAATATCAAGGTTACTGTCATTCGTGAATTCCGTGCGATTGACTATGCCAAATAGGATAAGAAAGCCGAAAGGCTTTTTTTGTTTTGTCAGGTTAAGCGATGTCTACCTAGTTGAAATGTGTGACGATTCTTAGTAGAATGCGTCATTTTGATAGAATAGTGATTGGATATGGAATATTTTGAACTTTTATGACCGTTTTTGTTGACAAGTATTAAAAATTTTGTATAATAGAACATGTAAACGATTGCAGAAGGAGAGATTATGATAAAGTCTGAGCGTAAGCAGATTATCTTGTCTCAATTGAAACAAGATGGTTTTGTCACTTTAGAAAATTTGACTGTTTTATTAAGTGATACTTCTGAGTCAACGATTCGTCGTGATTTGGATGAGTTAGCGGCAGATGGTCAACTGAAACGTGTTCATGGTGGCGCTGAAAGCCTACGAGGTCTGAAGGAAGAAATTGCCAACAGTCAGAAAGCCATCAGAAATGTTCAAGAAAAGTCACAATTAGCTAGCTATGCTGCTGATTTGATCAAGGAAGGTGATGTCATCTTCCTTGAGGCTAGTACAACGAATGAACTGTTGATTCCTCATTTGCTCAATCGTCAGGTAACGGTTGTGACCAATTCTATCCATCATGCAGTTAAGCTGGTAGATTTTGGTATTAGAACCAGAATTATTGGTGGGAAGGTTAAGCACTCTACAGATGCTTCCATAGGGAGCACTGCTCAGGAGCAAATCAGACAACTGAATTTTGACTGTGCCTTTATTGGTGCTAATGGTGTTGATGCCAATTATTTCACCACACCTGACATGGAGGAAGCAGTCATTAAACGGACAGTAATTGCTAATGCTCGAAAAGCTTATGTTCTAGCTGATGCTTCGAAACTTGGTCAGGTTACCTATGCAAAGGTAGCGGAGGTTGAGAAGGTCACTATAATCACAAATGCTTCGGAAGAAGAGCTACTGAAAGAATTAAAAGAGAAAACGAGGGTTATTGAAGTATGATTTATACTGTAACGCTGAATCCATCCATTGACTTCATTGTTCGTATCGATAAGGTAGAGATTGGTGAAGTTAACCGTATGGATAGTGATGATAAATTCGCTGGTGGTAAGGGTATTAACGTTAGTCGTATTCTACAACGTTTAGGTATTGATAATACCGCTACGGGCTTCATCGGTGGTTTTACGGGCCGTTTTGTAACAGATGGTTTGGATGCTGAAGGTATTAAAACTAAGTTTGTAGCTGTCGACCAAGATACACGTATCAACGTTAAAATTAAGGCCGACCAAGAAACTGAAATTAACGGGACAGGTCCAGTTATCACAGAAGAACAGTTGGCTGAATTGGAGTCAATCCTTTCAAGTGTCACTGCAGATGATGTGGTTGTCTTTGCTGGTTCTGCACCAAGCAATCTTGGAAATAAGGTCTATAACAAATTGATTCCATTGGTTCGTGAAACTGGTGCTCAGGTGGTCTGTGACTTTGAGGGGCAAACGCTTCTTGATTCCTTGGCTCACCAACCACTCTTGGTTAAACCAAATAATCATGAGCTTGAAGCTATTTTCAATGTCAAACTTAATGGTATTTCTGATGTTGAAAAGTACGCACGTGAAATCCTGGCTAAGGGGGCGCAGAATGTTATCATCTCAATGGCTGGTGATGGGGCGCTTCTTGTCACACCAGAGGCTGCATACTTTGCTAAACCAATCAAGGGAACGGTAAAGAACTCAGTTGGTGCCGGTGATTCAATGGTTGCTGGTTTCACTGGTGAGTTTGTCAAATCAGGAGACCCAATTGAGGCGCTCAAATGGGGAGTGGCTTGTGGTACATCTACAGCCTTCTCAGATGACTTGGCGACAATCGAATTTATTAAAGAAACATACAATAAAGTAGAGGTAGAAAAACTATGAAAATTCAGGATTTACTGAACAAAAAAGTAATGTTGCTTGACCTTCAAGCAACTACAAAAGAAGCTGCTATCGATGAAATGATTAACAGCTTGGTTGACAATGGTGTTGTGACTGACTTTGATGTTTTCAAAGCAGGTATTATGGGTCGTGAAGCACAAACATCAACTGGTTTGGGTGATGGAATCGCTATGCCACACAGTAAAAATGCTGCAGTCAAAGAAGCAACAGTACTTTTTGCTAAATCGAATAAGGGTGTGGATTACGAATCACTTGATGGTCAACCGACTGACCTCTTCTTTATGATTGCTGCTCCAGAGGGAGCGAACGACACTCACTTGGCAGCCCTTGCTGAGTTGTCAAAATACCTCATGCAAGATGGTTTTGCAGATCGTTTGCGTAAGGTAACTTCTCCAGATGAAGTGATTGCTGCTTTCAATACGGGTGAAGAAGAAGCACAGGCTGAGGAAGTTAAGAAAGCACAAGCTGTTAAAGAAGCAGCTTCAAGCGATAAACCACTTATTGTAGCCGTAACAGCTTGTACAACTGGTATTGCTCACACCTACATGGCTGAAGAATCACTAATTAAAACAGGTGAAGAAATGGGTGTCAATGTTCGTGTTGAAACTAACGGTGCCTCAGGTGTCGGAACACCATTGACTGCTGAAGAAATCAGTAAGGCTGTCGGTGTTATCGTAGCAGCGGACAAGGCAGTTGAAACAGCACGTTTCGATGGTAAAAAATTGATTTCTAAACCAGTTGCTGCTGGTATTCGTCAACCACAAGAATTGATTCAAAACATCTTGGATGGTAAAGCTGAAGTCTTCCATGCTGAAAATGCTGGAGCTGCTCAAGATTCAAGTGAGAAATTGAGCCTGGGTGGTGCTTTCTATAAACACTTGATGAGTGGGGTATCACAAATGCTTCCATTCGTTATCGGTGGTGGTATCATGATTGCACTTGCCTTCTTGCTCGACCAAGTCATGGGTGTTCCTAAAGATCAATTGTCACATTTGGGTAGTTACAATGAACTTCCAGCTCTCTTTAAATCAATTGGTGATATTGCTTTCAGTTTCATGTTGCCTATCCTTGCAGGATATATTGCCTATTCAATTGCTGAGAAACCAGGTTTGATCGCTGGGTTTGCAGCTGGAGCTATTGCGAAAGCAGGTCTTGCTTATGGAAACATTGTAGTTTATGCAAAAGTTGCAGGTTTAGATGAGAATGCAGCTAAAGCAGCAGTTGATAAGATTTCTTCTCATCAAGTGTCATCAGGATTTCTTGGAGCACTGGTAGGTGGTTTCTTAGCTGGTGGAATTGTACTTTTATTGAGAAAATACATTAAGGTTCCACGTGCACTCGAAGGCGCGAAATCAATCTTATTGATGCCTCTCCTTGGAGTGGCGCTCACAGGCTTTGCCATGCTAGCAGTTAATATCCCAATGGCAGCAATCAACACTGGTCTTAATAACTTCTTGTCAAGCTTGTCAGGTAGCTCAGCAGTATTGCTTGGTCTCCTTGTTGGTGGTATGATGGCAGTGGATATGGGTGGACCAGTTAACAAAGCGGCTTATGTTTTTGCTACAGGTACTCTTGCTGAAACTGTAACTTCAGGTGGTTCTGTTGTTATGGCAGCAGTTATGGCAGCTGGTATGGTTCCTCCGTTGGCAGTCTTTGTAGCAACTGTATTGTTCAAAGATAAATTCTCACAAGAAGAACGTGATTCTGGTTTGACAAACATCGTTATGGGACTCTCATTCATCACTGAAGGTGCGATCCCATTTGGTGCGGCTGACCCAGCACGCGCTATTCCAAGCTTTATCGTCGGTTCAGCTCTTACAGGTGCTCTCGTAGGTATGGCAGGGATCAAATTGATGGCACCACACGGAGGTATCTTCGTTATTGCCCTCACTTCAAACGCCCTCCTTTACCTTCTCTTCATCTTGGTTGGTGCTGTGGTATCAGGTATCCTCTTTGGATTCCTCCGCAAACCACTTGAAAAATAAGATATGATTAAACAATCTCGTTGAGTACGGGGTTGTTTTTTTGTGTCGTAGCGGATTTTTGTCAGGATATTTAATTTATGATAAAGTAAAATCAGAAATGGCTTACAAGGCTTATCTAAAAGCTAATATGCTCCATATAGAAACATAAGAGGTAAATTATGGTAAAAGAATACGATTATATTGTTATCGGTGGTGGCTCTGGTGGGATTGCCAGTGCTAATCGTGCTGCTATGCACGGCGCTAAGGTTATTCTCTTTGAAGGAAAAGAGGTCGGTGGTACCTGTGTTAATGTGGGCTGTGTACCTAAAAAGGTCATGTGGTATGGTGCTCAGGTTGCTGAGACCCTTCACCGCTATGCGGGCGAATATGGCTTTGATGTGACGCTTAATAAGTTTGATTTTGCGACCCTTAAGGCCAATCGTCAGGCTTATATTGATCGTATCCATGGTTCTTATGAGCGTGGTTTTGATAGTAATGGCGTTGAACGTGTATACGAGTATGCAAGATTTGTTGACCCTCATACAGTTGAAGTGGCTGGTGAACGTTACACAGCACCACATATCCTGATTGCGACAGGTGGTCACGCCCTTTATCCAAATATTCCAGGTAGTGAATATGGGATTACTTCAGACGGTTTCTTTGAATTAGATGAAGTTCCAAAACGTACAGCTGTTATCGGTGCTGGCTATATCGCCGTTGAGGTTGCTGGTGTTCTCAATGCTCTTGGCAGTGATACGCATATCTTTGTGCGTAAGGACCGTCCATTGCGTACCTTCGACAAGGATATCGTTGATGTTTTAGTTGATGAGATGGCTAAGTCTGGCCCTACCCTCCATACACATGCCAATGCCACAGAAGTAGTGAAAAATGCTGACGATTCTTTGACCATTAGCTTTGACAATGGAGAAACAATCACTGTTGATTGTCTCATCTGGGCTATCGGTCGTGCAGCTAATACCTCTGGTTTTGGTCTTGAAAAGACAGGTGTTGAGTTGACTGAACGAGGTAACATTTATTCAGACGCCTTTGAAAATACATCAGTTCCTGGTATCTACGCTCTTGGTGATGTGACTGGTAAACTTGATTTAACGCCAGTTGCAGTCAAGGCCGGACGTCAATTGTCAGAGCGACTTTTCAACAATAAAGCTGATGCTAAGCTTGATTACACAGATGTTGCTACTGTGGTCTTTAGCCACCCAGTTATTGGTTCTGTTGGTTTGACTGAAGAAAAAGCAATCGCTAAGTATGGTGCGGAGAATATCAAGGTCTATAAATCTAGCTTCACTCCAATGTATACAGCTCTTGCAAACAATCGTCAGCCGTCAACTATGAAATTAGTAACACTTGGTAAGGATGAAAAAATCATCGGTCTTCATGGCATTGGCTACGGTGTCGACGAGATGATTCAAGGCTTCTCTGTCGCTATTAAGATGGGAGCAACTAAGGCTGATTTTGATAATACGGTTGCCATTCATCCAACCGGTTCAGAAGAATTTGTAACGATGAGGTAAAAAGGTGAAGTCTGAATACCAAGAGTTTCAGGCTTTTCTTTGTGGCTGAATAGGAGTTAATACTTTGTGAGTAGCAAATAGGTTGTCTAAATAAAAAAAGGCATTAGGCCTTTTTTTCGTTAATCAAATAATTTCTGACTTCTGAGATAAAGTAAAGGGATCCAGTAATGACAAATAAATCATCAGGATTTGCCGAATCAGCTTGGGTCAACCAGTCTCTGTAGTCAGTCGCACGTTTGAAGTGTTGAGGATAGTCATCTAGGGGTAGCGCTTCAAAAAAGTCGAAGCTGGTTACCGTTATCTCATAATCTTTCAATTCCTCGAGTAAGTCTGCCAAGGGCTTCCGCCTAAGTCCTGCAAAGAGGATGTGGACCCTACGATTGGCGAAGTTATCTTTTAGTACCTGTTTTAAACTGGCAATACCTTGAGGATTATGGGCGCCATCTAGGTAAATGTTATTTCCAATCCACTCACTACGACCAGGCCAATGCGTCTCTTCGATGCCCTCTTGGATACTCTTATCGGTAATCTTAGGAAATAGTTGAATCAAGAGATGGGCAGCAGTGACAGCTAAACCAGCATTATTTTCTTGGTGCTGTCCTAGCATGGCGAGCTTAAGTTTTGGACTCTTCCACTTGCCATAAGAAACTTGAAGAGCTTGATTGGATGCATGAATGATCTGGATTTCCCTATCAATAACAGCCAAAGGAGCCTTAAGTTCATGTGATTTTTGTCTGAAGAGCTGTTCAACTTCTTCAGGAACATGACCTAGCAAGGTAGGGGTATTTTTTTGCATGACACCAGCTTTATGATCAGCAATTTCCGCAAGACTATTACCTAAAGTTTCAGTGTGGTCAAAGCCAATCGAAGTACAGATGACAAGCTCCGGTGAAAGCACATTGGTCGAATCAAGACGTCCACCGATTCCGGCTTCGATGATAGCAATATCAACCTGTTTCAAATCAAAGTAGAGGAACATGAGTAGGGTGACCAACTCAAATTCCGTTGGTCGGTCAAAATCAGTGTTATATTCTAAATCATTGAGAAGAATTTGAGCTTTCTCAACAATAGCAATCAGGTCCTTATCAGGAATCTCTGTGCCATTAATACTAATACGCTCATTAAATCGAGTAATGTAAGGAGAAGTAAAGGTTCCGACTTGATAGCCTGCCTTACTTAGGACATGTTGTAAGTAACTGGTTGTTGATCCCTTACCGTTGGTCCCGACGATATGGACTGTTGGATAGTGCATCTGAGGATTTCCAGCTTGATCTAAAAGCCAGCGCATACGCTCAAGCTTGGGACGACGACCATTACCTTTAAAAGAGTGAATGAAATTTATGGTTTCTGTATAGTTCATAGGATGATAGAAAAAGGCAGGAAACTCCTAGCCTTTCAAATGTCTTAGTTGGAAGCAGCGCCACCAGTTGTTGCACCACCAGTTGTCGCATTGCCAGTTGTTGTGTCTGCAGTGGCAGCGGATGAAGAAGTAGTTGTATTTCCACCAGTTGTTGTATCTGCTGATGAAGAATAAGTGTTATTACCAGCTTGGCTGCTTGTTTCTGTTTCTGAGTCAGTTGCATTACCATAGCTAGATGAGGCAGCGCTTGAATCTTGGGTCTTATTGTTACCTTCTTTGATGACTACAGTTGATTGATTTGCTGAAGAATCAGATGTGTCCTTATCTTTATTAGAAGAGGTGAAATTCATAATAGTGATAGACGCTACGATGATTGACAAAATAGTCCCGACAGCAGTAAGGACTTTTTGGAAGGCAGTGAAGCCTTTAGAAACGTGTTCAGTCACTTTAGGGGAAGATTTGCTTTCTTCATTGGACGTATGGTTACGGCGTGAGTAATTTTCAGACATGATGCTCTCCTTAAAAATTATTTCGTACTCTCTATTATATGATTTTCTCGCAAAAAATGCTAAAAAAATTATGCTATAATAGGGAGTAACTATTAATCGAGGAAAAAACATGATTTATTTTGATAATTCAGCTACAACTATGCCCTATCCAGAGGCTCTTAGAACCTACCAAGAAGCGGCAACGAAAATTTTTGGGAATCCTTCTAGCTTGCACCAATTAGGAACGTCTGCGACACGTATTTTGGAGGCTTCTCGTAAGCAAGTTGCGGACCTCATTGGAAAATCAGCCGATGAGATTTTCTTTACGTCTGGTGGAACCGAAGGAGACAACTGGATCATCAAGGGCGTAGCTTTTGAAAAAGAACCCTACGGTAAACACATCATCGTTTCTGATATTGAGCATCCTGCGGTCAAAGAGTCTGCCAAATGGCTTTCTGAGCATGGCTTTCAAGTGTCCTATGCGCCAGTTAATGAGCAAGGGTTTGTGGATGTGGAAGCTCTTGCTCGACTGTTACGACCAGATACCATCTTGGTTTCAGTGATGGCCGTTAATAATGAAATCGGCTCTATCCAACCCATTCAAGCGATTTCAGACCTTCTAGCTAATGAGCCGACGATTTCTTTCCACGTTGATGCTGTCCAGGCTATTGGTAAAGTTCCTGTATCGTCTTATTTAACTGATCGTGTAGACTTTGCGACCTTTTCTGGTCATAAGTTCCATGCCGTTCGTGGTGTCGGTTTTGTCTACAAAAAAGCTGGCAAAAAGATTACGCCTCTCTTATCAGGTGGTGGGCAAGAAAAAGACCTTCGTTCAACGACTGAAAATGTTGCTGGGATTGCGAGTATGGCTAAGGCCTTGCGCTTAGTCACTGATAAAGAAGCCTTGTCTCTGCCTAAAATTGCCAAGATGAAAAAGGTTATCTTTGACGAATTGTCGAAGTATGAGGACATTACTCTCTTCTCAGGTGAGGGTGATAACTTTGCTCCCAATATTTTGACCTTTGGTATCAAGGGGGTTCGTGGTGAAGTTGTTGTCCATGCTTTTGAAGAGCATCAAATCTATATTTCAACGACATCAGCCTGTTCTTCAAAGGCCGGTAAGCCAGCAGGAACCCTTATTTCTATGGGTGTGCCAAGTAAGTTGGCTCAAACTGCCGTTCGTATCAGTCTTGATGATGACAATGATATGGGACAGGTTGAACAATTTCTCACGATTTTCAAGCAGGTTTATGCTAAGACACAAAAAGTGAGATAAAACGATTAAATAATACAAGAATATCAAGTTCAAAAGGAAAAGGAATGACACTAACGTATTCAGAAATTATGGTGCGCTACGGGGAATTGTCAACCAAGGGCAAAAACCGCATGCGTTTCATCAATAAACTTAAAAATAATATCAAGGATGTCCTATCCATCTATCCAGAGGTGAAAGTGACTTTTGACCGTGATCGTGGGCATATCTATCTCAACGGTACAGCCTACGAGCCAGTAGCAGAGTCCTTGAAGCAGATTTTTGGGATTCAGGCCTTTAGTCCTGTTTACAAATGTGAAAAAGATGTCGAAGTCTTGAAAAAAGCTGTTCAAGACATTATGACTGGGCTTTATCATGATGGACTTACCTTTAAGGTGACGGCTAAACGTAGTGACCATGACTTCATTCTCGACAGTCGTGAGCTCAATCTTACTTTAGGGAATGCTGTATTTGACGTATTGCCTGATATTAAAGCTCAAATGAAGGGTCCAGATGTTAATCTTAAGGTAGAGATTCGTGCGGAGGCTGCCTATATTTCTCATGAGGAAATTAAGGGAGCCGGTGGCTTACCTGTAGGGACAGCTGGTAAAGGCATGCTCATGCTTTCAGGTGGTATTGATTCGCCTGTTGCAGGTTATCTAGCCCTTAAACGTGGTGTGGATATTGAGGCTGTCCATTTTGCAAGCCCTCCATACACCAGTCCTGGTGCACTGAAAAAGGCTCAAGATTTGACCCGTAAGTTGACCAAGTTTGGTGGCAATATCCAGTTCATTGAAGTGCCCTTTACTGAAATTCAAGAGGAAATCAAAGAAAAAGCACCAGAGGCTTATTTGATGACTCTGACACGTCGTTTTATGATGCGTATTACTGACCGCATTCGTGAAGAACGTCGAGGTCTTGTGATTATCAATGGAGAAAGTCTAGGTCAGGTTGCCAGTCAGACGATGGAGTCTATGCAGGCCATTAATGCTGTTACATGTACGCCAGTGATTCGTCCAGTTGTGACTATGGATAAGTTGGAAATCATTGATTTGGCACAAAAGATTGATACCTTCGACATTTCTATTCAACCTTTCGAAGATTGCTGTACCATCTTTGCACCGGACCGTCCAAAGACTAATCCAAAAATCAAAAACGTTGAACAATATGAGCGTCGTATGGATGTTGACGCCTTGGTTGAACGGGCGGTTGCAGGAATCATGGTGACTGAAATTACACCTATCGAAGAGGCACAAGACGAAGTAGACTCACTTATCGACGACTTGCTCTAGTCCCAAAGTATATAGTGACTGCTTAGATTTTATTAGCATCAGCTGTATCAAATAAATAAATAATATCGATGTTGCATTTTACCTAGAAAGGAAAATACATGACCGTTTATAACATCAATTTAGGAATTGGTTGGGCGTCAAGTGGTGTCGAATATGCTCAGGCCTACCGTTCTACCATTTTTAAAAACACTGGTATCAAGGCTAAGTTTGTCTTTATGGATATGTTCTTGCAGGACAATCTGTCTGATTTGACTCGTAACATGGGTTTTGCGGACGAAGATGTCATCTGGCTCTACAGCTATTTTACAGACCTTAAGATTGCCCCAACGACCTATACTGTCAAGGATTTGGAAAATGAAATTCCTTATGATATTACACGTCGTGAAATTAATGGTAAGGTAGTGAAGCTCTTCTGTGCTAAAGAGGATATTTTTTATGCGGCATACTTGCGTAAAGAGGGTGAAGAGATTGTTCACCGTGTGGAAAAGGTTTCTCGTGGTTGCTTGATTCGTAAAGATTTTTACTCTTACACCAAGATGTTCACAGAGTATTACACACCAGTGGACAACAAGGCTCATCTTTACCAACGCCGTTTCTTCAATGAAGATGGTAGTGTTGCCTATGACGAAATCGTTGACGGCAAGGATAGTGTCTTCCGTTTTCCAGATAAGATTTTGTCTTCAAAGCACGAGTTTATCGCTTATTTCATGTCTCAACTTGGCCTCACGGACAAAGACATTGTCATCTTGGACCGTGCAACTGGTACAGGGCAAGCCGTTTTCCGTAATGCCAAACCCGCTAAACTTGGAGTAGTGGTCCATGCGGAACACTTTAGTGAGAATGCGGTAACAGACAAGACCATTCTTTGGAATAACTATTACGAGTATCAATTTAGTAATGCGGACAAGGTCGATTTCTTTATCACAGCGACAGATCGTCAGCGTGATATTATGCTAGATCAGTTCAACAAGTACACACCGTTTAGACCTCATATCGTAACCATCCCTGTGGGAAGTGTGGATAAACTGAGAAAGCCTGATGGCAATCGTAAACCATTCTCTATCATTACCGCTTCACGTTTGGCCAATGAAAAACATGTGGACTGGTTGGCTAAGGCTGTCGTTAAGGCCAAGGAGAGCTTGCCACAAGTTAATTTTGATATCTTTGGTACAGGGGCTGAGGAGGCTAAACTTAAGGCTATTATTGAGGAAAATCAAGCTCAGGATTACATCCATCTCAAGGGCCATCAAGATTTGACCGAAGTCTATAAGGACTACGAGCTTTACTTGTCAGGTTCTAAGAGTGAAGGCTTTGGTTTGACTCTTTTAGAAGCTGTTGGTTCAGGTCTTGGTATGATTGGATTTGACGTACGCTATGGGAACCAAACCTTTATTAAAGACAATGAAAATGGTTACCTCATTCCTCGTTTCGAAAAAGATGATGAACCTGCCATTGTAGCGGCTTTGGCAGAGAAAATTGTAGCCTTCTTTAACCGCACAGATTTGGATCGTGTTCATCAAGTCTCTTATGATATCGCTAAGGGCTTTTTGACAGAGGAAATTGAGCAGAAGTGGCTTAACTTAGTAAAGGAGATGACTAGTCATGATTAATTTATTTGAAAGTTATAGTCAGGGTAGTTGGGATCTCCATTACTCCTTAATCGTTGCTGGCTATGCCAATACAACGGTTTGCCTTTCGGATGATGGCTTTCTACCTAGTGATGTAACCTCGCCCTACCTTTATTTCACTGGTTTTGATAAGGTTCAGGGGTCTGCCCTTTACTTTAATCAAGTGCCCGTGCCAGATTACTGGGAAATTTTAGGGACCAATAGTAATGCAGAAATTTTCCGTTTTGATAAAAAACGTGGACATATTCATTATGCGCATCCCGAACATCAACGTTTGGTAAATGCTGTGGACTGGTATGATGAGTCAGGCCGCTTGCGCGTGACTGACCGCTATAATAACAAGGGCTATCGTTTTTCTCAGACAACTTACAACGTTAAACAAGAGGCGACTATTACCAGTTATTTCACGCCAGATAACAAGGAAGTTATCGTTGTTAACCATTTGACCAAGGATGTTATCTTGAATTGGAAGGAAAAAGTCTACATTTTCAAAAACAAGTCGGAATTTGTAGTCTTCTATCTCCAAGAGGCAGGTTATGATTTAAGTCGTATCCTTTATAACTCATTGTCAACGCCTTTCTTGACAACGATGAACCTTCCAAATTCTGGCCAAGATGTGCTTTTCTGGCAAGAGCCAATTACAGACACCGTTCCTGGGAATATGCGTTTGCTCCTTGACAGCAATCACCGTCAAACCAAGATTGTTGTCCAGGATTACACAGCCTACACGAATTTGCTAAAATTGATTAGTCCCCAGCAGGCTTCTCATGTAGCTTTCCTTGGCTTCATGTATCCATTTGCACGTCAAAATCATTTCCAAAACCATGCACTTATCTTGACCAATTCCGATCAGGTTGAACATCTGGAAAGTATTGTTAGTGAAGTACCTACCATGCACTATCATGTCGGAGCTATTACAGAGATGTCAAGTCGCTTGATGGATTTGGCTAAATATAGCAATGTTAGTCTTTATCCTAACATTACAACAGAACAGGTTAAGCGCCTTTATCAAGAAGCTGATTTCTACTTGGATATTAACCATCAAAATGAAATCTTGTCAGCGACCCGTGCTGCTTTTGAAAATAATATGCTTATCCTCGCCTTTACGAACACTAGTCATGGTCCAGAGTATACAGCGCCAAGCAATATCTTTTCACCGATGGATGCCGGTCACTTTAAGCAAACCCTTCATGAAGCCTTGGGCAACCAAGAGTTCTTTAGACATCTTCTTGACCGTCAACGTGAGCATGCTTGTGTAGCGACACCAGAAGATTATCAAAAGGTCATTGGTTAGGGTCATGACGGTACAGACTTGTAAGGTTTACCCTCTTACACCAACGTTTAGACAGGTCGCTTCGCTTTATGAAGCGGCTTTTCCTGCTTGTGAGCGTCTTCCCCTCTGGCAATTGTCTTGGAATGGCTTGAAAAAAGGGCAGGAATTTCTGGCTTATTATGATAAGCAAACTTTTATTGGCTTGACCTATACCATATATACTGACAGCCTGGTCTACTTACTCTTTCTTGCGGTTGAAGAACGTAAACAGTCTCAGGGATACGGTAGTCAGATTTTGGCACAAGTTAAGAAAGAAGCAGGTGTTCGCCCATGTGTTCTCACTATTGAGCCTATGGATGATCCTAATGTGTCTAATCAAGCTCAACGTCTAAAACGTCTAGCATTTTACGAAAAAAATGGCTATCAAGCTTTGAATCATTTCTATTTTGAAGGGAATGAGCGTTATCAGATTTTAACAACCGATAAGACGCTTTCCCTAGCTGCTTTGGAGAACGCTTTGGCAAAGACCTTTTTAGGCAAGCATGGTGTCAGAGTGGAGTAGATGGCGTATTAGGTGTTTAACTTAAATTGACAGAATAAGACTAATCAAAAAACTTTTTCTCTTGTCATTAGCGTGAAAAAATGATAGAATTGTAACGTTGACTAAATGCACGTCCTGTGCAACCGCACGACTACTGTTTGCAAGTGGGTTCGTCCCCGCAGTACTAGGCGAGTCTTCACAGAGGGAAACCTCAGACACATTAAAAATTTTAATAGGAGGTGCATCATGAGCACATACGCAATCATCAAAACTGGTGGAAAACAAGTTAAAGTTGAAGTAGGTCAAGCGATCTACGTTGAAAAAATCAACGCTGAAGCTGGATCAGAAGTAACTTTTAACGAAGTTGTTCTTGTCGGTGGTGATAAAACTGTAGTAGGTACTCCAGTTGTTGAAGGAGCTACTGTTGTCGGAACTATCGAAAAACAAGGTAAACAAAAGAAAGTTGTTACTTTCAAATACAAACCTAAAAAAGGTAGCCACCGTAAACAAGGTCACCGTCAACCTTATACAAAAGTTGTTATCAACGCTATCAACGCGTAAGCTAACGACTAATCACTAAGAAAGGACACAATCTTATGTTGAAAACTCTTGAAAACTTGCAACTTTTCGCCCACAAAAAAGGTGGGGGTTCTACTTCCAATGGTCGTGATTCAGAAGCTAAACGTCTTGGTGCCAAAGCTGCTGATGGTCAAACTGTAACAGGTGGATCAATCCTTTACCGTCAACGCGGTACACACATCTATCCAGGTGTAAACGTAGGCCGTGGTGGTGACGATACACTCTTCGCTAAAGTTGAAGGTGTTGTACGTTTCGAACGTAAAGGTCGCGACAAAAAACAAGTATCTGTATACCCAGTTGCTAAATAATTCAGCTAAAGTCTGCACTTTTGTGTAGGCTTTTCTTATTTATGAAAGGAAGATGCCAATGCCTTTAAATCAGTACCAACAAGAAGTCGGACCAAGCTTAGTGGATGCCAGCCCTGGGAAGATGCCGGACATCACTCTCTTGGATGGCCGCTATTGTAGCGTTGAACATTTGACAGTAGCAGAACACTATGAGGATATTCTAGACTTTTACTTTACCAATCGGATTCTTTCTGACTGGACTTATATGTATGCGGATCCTTTTGAATCTGAAGAAGCAGTACGCCAGTGTTTGGAAGACTATGAGCAGTCTTCTAACCCTTATTTCTTTGCCATTAGGGATAAGGCCTCAGGAAAGGTTCTGGGCACTTTCTCACTCATGGCTATTACGCCCAAGAATCGTAGTGTAGAGATGGGACGGGTCATTTTGGCTCCAGCTTTACAGAAAACGCGAGCAGCTACCGAAGCCCAATATTTAGTGATGACCTATGTTTTTGACGTGCTAAACTACCGCCGCTATGAATGGAAATGTGATAGTCTCAACCGTCCTTCTGCCAATGCAGCACAGCGACTAGGTTTCACCTACGAAGGACGTTTCCGTAACCATGCTATCTATAAAGGACGTAGTCGTGATACGGATTGGTTCTCTATTATTGACAGTGAGTGGCCAAGGCTGAAAGAGCGCTTTGAAAACTGGTTAGCTCCTGATAATTTTGACGAAAATGGACAACAGAAGCGTTCATTAAAGGAATGTTAGTGCTTATTTAAAGGGTTCTCCTATTGTTGAGAGAGCCCTCTTTTAGTCATACGATCTGGCAGTCAAGTGTGCTTCCTTTCGCCTTTGTTTTTATTTGTCAGTTACTCCCTATTTATAGTGTTAAAAACTCATTAAAATACTCATTTTTCTGTCAATAATATTTCCATCAAAAACCATATTTATGCTATAATAAAGAGTAATTGTATCAAGGAGAATAATGACTAATGGATTTAATTCGCGAAAAAGTATTCGTTAACCGTTACCACTATGATGTTCGTAACCATGAGTGGGAAAAAGAAAATGGTGTTCCTAAAACTAATGTTGAGGTAACTTTCCAGTTGCACAATAAGGATGAAGAAGCTAACAACACGTCGGTTGTTGCTGTTTTGCAATTTATGATTGTCCGTGATGAGTTTGTTATCTCAGGGATTGTCTCTCAAATGGATCATATTCAAAACCGTATTGTCAATGAACCTAAAGACTTCTCACAAGAAGAAGCAGAGACTTTGGCAGCACCTTTGTTGGATACGCTTCAACGTTTGACTTATGAAGTCACTGAGATTGCCTTGGATCGCCCAGGTATCAACTTGGAGTTCTAAGATGTCTCTTGCAGTTATTACGGATTCATCGGTTAATCTCCCTGCTGATATTCAGGGACATGCTGATGTATATATTTTAGATATTCCGGTCATCATTGAGGGTCAGCCTTTTGTTGAAGGGAAAAACTTGGACTTGAAACAGTTTTATGCGCAAATGGCGAACTCAGAAGAACTGCTCAAGACGTCGCAACCTAATTTGGCTGATTTAGATAACCTACTGATGGAGTTAGAGGATAAAGGTTACACCCATGTCATTGGGCTTTTCCTTTCTTCAGGCATTTCTGGTTTTTGGGCCAACAGTCAGTTTTTGATTGAAGATCATGCCAAGTTGAAAATTGCTTTTCCTGATACTAAAATAACGGCAGCTCCTATGGGTGCCATGGTGAGAAACGTTTTGCATTGGTCAGCTCAAGAGATGCCTTTTGACAACATCTTGAAGAAACTAGATGAGCAAATTGCACAAACGACGGCTTATATTCTCGTGGATGACCTTAACCATTTAGTTAAGGGTGGACGTTTGTCGAATGGTTCGGCGATTTTAGGAAATCTTTTGTCTATCAAACCTATTTTGACCTTTAATGATGAAGGAAAAATCGTTGTTTTTGAAAAGGTGCGTACAGAGAAGAAAGCTGTGAAGCGTTTGGTTGCCCTAGCTGAGGACAATCAAAACATGGAGCTCAGCATTTTGCATACCAATGCTCCTGAAAAGGCAGAGGATTTTAAAGAACAGCTTGAAGCAAAGGGTATTAAGGTTTCAACAGTGGTGTCCCTCTGTGCCGTGATTGCGACACATTTGGGGGAGGGAGCGCTAGTTCTAGGATTGACACCTAAGTTCACCAAGTAAAGAACAATCCATTTCGAATGGGGATTGTCTACGACTATGATCAATAGAGAGGAAAAATGATATGTCTATTAAAGTTATTGTTGCTGGATTTAAAGGAAGAATGGGTTCAACTGCGGTTGATATGGTTAAGGGAGATGACGAATTGACCTTGGCTGCCTTGCTTGACCCATTTGCGACAGAAAAAGAAGTGGACGGTGTTCCTGTCTTCACGGATAAGGCGGATTTGGTTGGCTTTGACGCAGATGTCTGGGTGGATTTCACCATGCCAGCTGTTGCCTATGAAAATACCCGTTTTGCTTTGGAAAATGGTTTTGCACCGGTTGTAGGAACAACAGGTTTTACTGAAGCACAGATTCAGGACTTGACAGCCCTTTCTAAAGACAAGTCAATTGGTGGCTTGATTGCTCCTAACTTTGCTATTGGTGCCATCCTTCTGATGAAGTTTGCAGCAGAAGCAAGCAAATACTTCCCAGACCTTGAAATCATTGAGCTTCACCACGATAAGAAGAAGGATGCACCTTCAGGTACAGCAGTGAAAACGGCTGAACTTATTCGTGAGGTTCGTGAACCTAAACGTCAAGGAGCTGAAGATGAGGTGGAAACACTTGCTGGGGCACGTGGTGCGGAGTTTGATGGCTTCCGTATTCACAGTGTGCGCTTGCCAGGTCTTGTGGCTCACCAAGAGGTTATCTTTGGTGCCCAAGGAGAAGGCTTGACCTTGCGTCACGACTCTTACGACCGTATTTCCTTTATGGGTGGTGTTAATCTTGGGATTAAAGAAGTGGTTAAACGTGACCAGCTTGTTTATGGTTTGGAACATTTACTATGAGATTAAGTTATTTGCCTTCTGAGTTTCAGGAGGCTTTACCAATATTAGAGAAAATTAAGGCGGCGGGATTTGAAGCTTACTTTGTTGGAGGATCTGTCCGTGATGCTCTTCTCAATCGTCCCATCCATGACGTGGACATTGCATCGTCTTCTTACCCTGAGGAAACCAAGCAGATTTTCGAGCGTACGGTAGATATCGGCATTGAACATGGGACGGTCTTGGTTTTGGAAAATGGTGGTGAATATGAGGTGACGACCTTCCGAACAGAGGATGTCTATGTAGATTACCGTCGTCCGTCTAGCGTATCTTTTGTGCGTTCATTGGAAGAGGATCTTAAGCGTCGTGATTTTACAGTCAATGCTTTTGCTCTTAATGAAAATGCTGAGGTTATCGACAAGTTCAATGGTCTTGCTGATCTGGACAACCGTGTTTTGAGAGCTGTTGGTAAGGCTGAGGAACGCTTTAACGAGGATGCCCTTCGCATCATGCGTGGTCTACGTTTTGCAGCAAGTTTAGACTTTGATATCGAAGCAAAGACTTTTGAGGCGATGACCAGTCATGCTCCGCTTTTAGAAAAGATTTCGATTGAGCGAAGTTTCATCGAGTTTGATAAGCTACTTTTGGCACCACATTGGAAGAAAGGAATCAAGGCCCTTCTAGCGACTAAGGCTTATCAGTACCTTCCGGATTTTCAAGAGACAGCTGAGGAATGGCAGTCTTTTGTGGCGGATTATGCTGAGGAATTTAGATTTACAAGTTCTGAGCAGGCCTGGGCAGCAACGCTTTTGGCTCTCAAGCATGACAATCCACGCTCTTTCCTAAAAAAATGGAAGACCTCTGTGAATTTCCAGAAGACAGTACAATCTCTGGTTGAGATTTTCAAATTCCGTATGGAGAGAGCTGTGACCAAGCAAGATGTTTATCAGTATGGTAAGGAGCTCCTAGAGGAAGCTGAAGGTTTGAGACAGGCTCAGGGCTTGACAGTCGATTATGAGCGCATTGCTGAGTTGGATGGTCAGTTGCTCATTCATGATAAACACGAAATTGTTGTCAATGGCGGTATGCTGATGAAGGAGCTGGGTTTCAAACCTGGACCGGACCTTGGTCGTACACTCAAAGCTGTTGAAAATACTATTGTTGATGGAAATCTAGCTAATGACAAGGAAGCCATTATGGCCTTTGTTCAAGCTATGAAATAAGTCTTTAGACGTTATAAAAATGACACACCGCTACAGAGCATGCGTAAGATCCGTAGCGGTGTTATTTGTAAAAAGGAGGTAAGATGTCAGATTTTATTGTTGAAAAATTAACCAAGTCCGTTGGAGATAAGACGGTTTTTAAAGAGATTTCATTCATTATTCATGATTTGGATCGTATTGGGATTATTGGTGTCAACGGGACAGGTAAGACAACCTTGTTAGATGTTGTGTCTGAGCGTATTGGCTTTGATGGTGATGTCTCGCCTTTCACCAAGGCCAATGGGTATAAGATGGCTTATTTGACTCAGGAGCCAGAATTTGATGATAGCAAGACAGTGCTTGATACGGTCTTGTCATCAGACCTTCGTGAGATGGCCTTGATTCGTGAATATGAGACCCTTATGACGGATTATTCTGAGGATAATCAGGCTCGCTTGGAAAAGGTTATGGCTGAGATGGATAGTCTGGATGCTTGGTCTATTGAAAGCGAGGTTAAGACAGTCTTGTCTAAGCTGGGTCTTTCAGACCTCTCGCAAAAAGTTGGTGACCTCTCAGGGGGTCTTCGACGTCGTGTGCAGTTGGCTCAGGTTCTCTTGAATGATGCTGATCTTTTGCTCTTGGATGAACCAACCAACCATTTGGATATTGATACCATTGCTTGGTTGACAAATTTTCTCAAGTCGTCTAAAAAAACTGTGCTTTTCATTACCCATGATCGCTATTTCTTGGATAATGTGGCCACACGCATCTTTGAGCTAGATCAAGCTAATCTGATTGAGTACCAAGGGAATTATCAAGATTACGTGCGACTCAAGGCTGAACAAGATGAGCGTGATGCAGCAGCTCTACACAAGAAAAAGCAACTCTATAAGCAGGAGTTGGCCTGGATGCGAACGCAACCACAGGCTCGTGCAACCAAGCAACAAGCTCGTATCAATCGTTTTAAGGATCTTAAGGGTGAAGTTCACCAAACGGTCAATAATGACGATCTTGAAATTAACTTTGAGACTAGTCGTATTGGTAAGAAGGTGATTAACTTCGAGCATGTCGATTTTGCTTATGAGGACGGCAAGCAAATTCTCAGTGATTTCAACCTTATCATGCAAAACCGTGACCGTATCGGTATTGTTGGTGATAACGGTGTCGGAAAATCGACCTTGCTCAATCTAATTAATGGTGATCTTGTGCCTACAGCTGGTGTCCTAGATATTGGTGAGACAGTACGTATTGGTTATTTTTCACAGCAAATTAAGGACATGGATGAGAGCAAGCGAGTCATTAACTACTTGCAAGAAGTGGCGGATGAAGTCAAGACAACAGTTGGAACAACCAGTATCACCGAGCTCTTAGAGCAATTTCTTTTCCCTCGTTCTACTCACGGAACACAGATTGCCAAGCTCTCTGGTGGGGAAAAGAAACGTCTTTATCTACTTAAGATTCTGATTGAAAAGCCTAACGTTCTGCTCTTGGATGAGCCGACAAATGACTTGGACATTGCGACTTTGACGGTTTTGGAAAACTTCCTTAATGGTTTTGGAGGCCCTGTCGTTACCGTAAGTCACGACCGCTATTTCTTGGATAAGGTGGCAAACAAGATTCTAGCCTTTGAAGATGGTGGTGTGCGTGAGTTCTTTGGTAATTATACGGACTACCTTGATGAAAAAGCCTTCTTACAAGAGCAATCAGCCCTTCTTGAGAAGGAAAAAGCACAAGCTAGCGTTAAGGTTGAAAAAGTCAAAGAAGACAAAAAACGCATGAGTTACTTTGAAAAACAAGAGTGGGCGACTATCGAGGACGAGATTGCTGACCTTGAAGCTAAAATCGAAGAGATTGAAGCAGCCATGCTTGAAAATGCTAGCGATTATGGACAGTTAGCTACCCTTCAACGTGACTTGGATGTTGCTAACGAAACCTTACTTGAAAAGTATGAACGCTATGAGTATTTGAGTGAGCTAGAAGGATAAGCTCTTTAGTCATCAAAGTATGACAAAAGCCCTGCAGATGCAAGGCTTTTTTATGTTTATCTAGTGAATGGTTCTATCCTACCACAAGCGGAATGAGAAGGAGAGGACTGAAACACCGGTAAAGATAATTAAGGAAGCTACCAAGCGCCCAATCAGAAAGGCTGAGAAAAATGGTGCGCTAAAGAGCAGTAGTCCAAAGACGAGGCAAATCAAGGCAATTGATAGGGCAGGTTGACCTGAAAAGCCAAACTGACGTTGGCGATAGGCGTGAAAACCCTGAGTAAAGGCTGAGACCAGTAACCACCAAGCAATGATAGTTACGGCGACACCTGAGAGTACCCATGCTGATGTTGAAAGCAAAATAATACCAAAAATGATTGAAATAATGCTTTGAAGAAGTTGAATAAAGGAACGCTTCTCATTATCTCGTTTGAAATAGACCATGAGGCTTGATACACCTGATACTAACATCACTAGAGCAAAAAGCCAACCGACGATGGCCAGAAGATTGGTAGGATTAGCGAAGAAAAAGACACCCAAGAGGGTTATGAGGATTCCGCTAATCAATGTAAAACTTTTCATACGATACCTCTTATTATTAATTTTTCTTAATACTACTATGTGAAAGTAGAATTGTCAAACAAATACCCTCTTTAAGGAGTCTGGATTTTATAGGAATAAGTGGCAGCTTTTTTGGTTCTAGTTGCCATCTGGCGGCCTGTTTTTTGAAAAATATGTTTAAAGCGACGCAAGAAATTTGTGGAATCCATTTTGAGATAAGCCTCGTTAAATGTCCCAAAAAGCTGACGGTAGGTGGTTAAGGTGTTTTCATCAGGCATGATGCTGAGTATGGTTGGATGATATTCTAATCGTCCCTTAATGCGCTTCATGGCAGTCAACAGAATATCCCAATGGTCGAAAGCAAGGTCGTCATGTGACAATCGCTTATCGCCGTCAACAAGTTGCAGTTGGCCATCTACCATCGCAATGTCTAGCCAATGGGTCGATGCGGCATCATCTGCAGCCTTTTCTACTTGGTGGTCATCATAAGACATAAAACAGAGGTAGGCTACTGAAATTGTCCACATTCGAGGGTCACGATAAGGTGTCCCAACGGTGATGAGTTGTTCAATATGTTCTGGATTGAGTTGAACCGATGTTTCTTCAAGAACTTCGCGACAAACAGCCATATTGAGATCCTCTTGTTCTTGGACGAAGCCCCCACTAAGCGCATATTTTCCCAGGAAGGGATGGTTTTTTCGCTTGATAAGTAAGGTTTGAACGCTTCCCTCATGATAGCGGAAGATGACTGAGTCTACAGTTACTGAGGGTCTGACATACTTATCCATTTCTTCTTGCTGGTAGATTTTCATGAAGTCCTTTTCACTACCAGAATTTTCAAAGGTTTTTGACATGTTTTTTCCTCCTTGTCTTTGATGCTAAGTTGAGAGATGATTTCTTGAAGAGGTTATCTAAACCTCAATGTGCAACCGTTCCTTGATTGCCTTTTTGGCATAATGGTAGTTGTCTGCAAAAAAACTATCACTGTCACTATGCTCCCCTAAAATAACAATTTTATCTTCAAATGGTGACAGTAGGTCTAAAAGATGTTTGGTAAACCAGTCACGTGTCTGATTGTCAGCCATGGTCATATCACGAAAACCATCATCAACATAGTTTGACTTTGGTAGAATGACAAAAATCAAATCCCATTTTTCGCGAGCTTGAGTGACTTGATAGAGGCGGTCCAAGGTGTCAAATTCTTCTTGAGAAATACTTTCCTTCAAATAGTAGTCGATATAAACCTTTGTCACCGTTGAATTGGTATCTGCAAAGATAAGACCTGAGTGTTGCCCCTTATCAATGATATCAGCGGTCTGTGCATATTGGTCAGTCAGGAGGTGAATGTAGTCATTGGTATCCAATTCATCATCACGAACATTATACTTTTCTTGATACTCACGGGCATATTCCAGAGAACAGGGAGCATTGTATGTACGAGCCAAATCTTTCACGAGGGTAGTTTTTCCACCGCTGGCAGATCCGACAACCAGGACCTTTCGTGTAAAGTGGCGACGGAAAGGCTTGGTGATAAATCGCCAATTTTCCATAGGCTTATCACGAATCTCGGTAGCAGAGATGTCTATAATAGAACGTTCGATGAGCTCTACCTGCGCTTGGGGATAGTGTTCATTGAGTTCAGCCACATACTCTGGTTCGCCAACATAAAAGGTAATCTTTTCAGGGGTGTCGGTATTTTTCGCGATAAGCTCCTTAACACGTTTAACCCATGGAGTCCAGCCCTCAGGGTAGGCAGGCATCCCTTCCTCATCTAATTTATCTACGACAACAAGTTCGTCATCATAAAATACTTCACGAACGTAACGAAAGCGTCGGTTGAGTGATAGGCCTGCGCGTGTTCCACGATCTTCCTGATCATTACTGCCACTAACGATTACGAGAACGTTGTCGTTATAGCGTTTGGCTTTGGTGATAAGGTCAACATGCCCAATGTGCATGGGAGCGAAAGTTCCAAACACAATCCCAATACGCTTTCCTGAGAGCTGTTTTCTTTTCATAAGAATAATCCTTTATTTAAAATATAGTAAAATTACTAAATTAATAGTAGCATAGCATCAAATCTTTGTAAATAGAAAATAGTAAAATTACTAAATTTATTTTTTGTCCAATTTGGCATGAAAATTTCAAAAAAGGCAAAACTTTTTTCCAAGAAATAGTTGAAAAAGGTAATGCGCTTACATTGTTGAATTGATAAGGTTTTAGAATGGACTTAAAATAGATAAAATTGAATTGATGTCATAAAATCTAACATACAAATCAAAAAAATAACAAAAAATACTTGACAAGAAGATTCTGAAAATTTATACTATTCATGTAATTAAATTACTAAGGTAATTATTTGAAAGGAAACATTGATATGACAACAGGTAAAGAATACGTTGCTAGCGTTTTTGAAAAAGTGAAAGCTCAAAACAGACACGAGGCTGAGTTCCTCCAAGCAGTTGAAGAAGTTTTCGATTCACTTGTCCCTGTCTTCGATAAATATCCTAAGTATATTGAAGAAAACCTTTTGGAACGTTTGGTTGAACCAGAACGTATCGTTTCATTCCGTGTGCCATGGGTTGACGATAAAGGTCAAGTACAAGTAAACCGTGGTTTCCGTGTACAATTCTCATCAGCTATTGGTCCTTACAAAGGTGGTCTTCGTTTCCACCCATCAGTAAACCAATCAATCATTAAATTCCTTGGTTTCGAACAAATCTTTAAAAACTCATTGACTGGTCAACCAATCGGTGGTGGTAAAGGTGGATCAAACTTCGATCCTAAAGGTAAATCAGATAACGAAATCATGCGTTTCTGCCAAAGCTTCATGACTGAATTGAGCAAACACATCGGTGCAGATACAGACGTACCTGCAGGTGATATCGGTGTTGGTGGACGTGAAATTGGTTACCTCTATGGCCAATACAAACGTCTTCGTAACGAATACACAGGTGTTCTTACTGGTAAAGGTTTGAACTGGGGTGGTTCACTTGCTCGTACAGAAGCAACTGGTTACGGTGCTGTTTACTTTGCAGAACAAATGCTTAATGCACGTGGTGAAAACTTTAACGGTAAAACAGCAGTTGTTTCAGGTGCTGGTAACGTTGCCATCTACGCTATTGAAAAATTGCAAAGCCTAGGTGCTAAAGCTGTGACATGTTCTGATTCATCTGGTTTTGTTTATGATCCAGACGGAATCGACGTTGACTTGTTGAAAGAAATCAAAGAAGTTAAACGTGAACGTATCGTGAAATATGCGGAAGCTCGTCCAAATGCTACTTACACACCTGCTGGTGGTGAAAAGACAGTTTGGTCTATCAAAGCTGACTTGGCTTTCCCATGTGCAACTCAAAACGAATTGGATGAAACAGATGCAGAAACACTTGTAGCTAACGGCGTTCTTGCTGTTTCAGAAGGTGCTAACATGCCTTCAACTTTGGGAGCTATTGATGTCTTCCTTAAAGCTGGTGTATCATTTGGTCCTGCCAAAGCTGCTAACGCTGGTGGTGTTGCTGTATCAGCTCTTGAAATGGCACAAGATAGCCAACGTACACAATGGACATTCGAAGAAGTTGATGCTAAACTCTACGATATCATGAAAGGTATCTACGAAAATGCTGCTGCAGCTGCTAAAGAATTTGGTCATGAAGGTAACCTTGTTGTTGGTGCCAACATCGCTGGATTCCTTAAGGTTGCAGATGCAATGTCAGCTCAAGGTATTGTTTAATTAACAGACCTGACCTGATTAATAAGCCTCTCGATAAAATAAGAAAAGAAGCCTGCGGGTTTCTTTTTTTGTTTGAAAAGGTATTCCAGGTGGATCAAGCTGTAGTGGAAGAGCCTTCTAGATGTCCGTGATGCGGTCTTTTAAAGAGGTAAAGAGTTTCTTGCTGGATTTTTGGTATAATGAGGGAGCAAAGAATCACTTTCTATAGCTAATTTTATGATTTAATACGAGAGGAAAAATTGTGACTATTGAACAAAGTCCCTTTGGGAAAAGAGAGAAGAACTCTAGTAATTGGTCAGTCCTTGTGCTGAGCTTTTTGATAAGTTTCGTATCAATCTTGCCAATGTTCTTTTTTAGAGATAAGCTTTATGGCGATGATGTGATTTTTCATATTAACCGTCTTCTGTCTCTGGACACCATTTGGAAGAGTCCTATCAATTTTACGACCAATGGAGGTACGGGCCAGTTAATCAATACCTTTTATCCTTGGTTGACCTACTATCCGATCTTCTTAGTATATAAGCTGACACAATCTATTTTTGTAGCCTGGATGAGTTTTCAGTTTTTTGTTCGCTTTGCAACCTGTTTACTTAGTTTTTATGGCTTACGTTTATTGAGGTATTCTGATAAGCAGGTGATGATATTTTCTACCTTCTATCTCTTTTCGGGTTACTTCTTGCATAATTCCTACTATAGGGCAGCTGTTGGCGAAACGCTGGCGATGATTTTTCTGCCCCTAGTTTTTGTAGGCGTGCGTTTGCTAACTTTTGGAGATTACAAAAAATGGTGGATCTTGACCCTTGGAATGCTTGGCCTTGTCTATTCCCATGTTTTATCGGTCGTTTTAGCCTCTGTTTTGATTTTCTTAGCAGTGGTAACCAGTTTTTGGATTTGGGACTCTAAGAAAGAGCGTTTACTGGGCTTTCTTAAGGCTACTCTAGTAACTTTGGGAATGTCTCTGGCCTATTTTGTGCCCATGATAGAGCAATTCCGGTATGTATCTTTGCGGACGACATTTAAGCCTTTTCTAGCCAAAACGGCTTTGAGTTTGTCAGATATCTGGGGGCTTATTGTAAGAAGTGATTTAAGGACCCCATCGGTTAATCTTCTTTATCTTATTGGTTTAGTGTTAAGTCTAGCCTTTGCTAAGCGTTTTATGAAGAATAGGGAAGCTAGAATTTACCTTTTTATATCTCTTACTTTAGCCTTTTTAACCTTGAAGAGTTTTCCTTGGCAGTTATTGCAGGAAAGCCCGGTGTCTAATCTTCAATTTCCTTGGAGATTATGGAGTTTGGCCTTGCTATTTTTCAGCTTAGCCTTGGCTAACATCTTAAAGAATATCTCTCTGAAAGCTACGACGGTACTTGTCCTGATTGGTATTTGTCTGAATATGTTTCAGATTGTTACTGTTCAAGATAAGATGACTAAAGTCAAGAACATATTGCCGAGTAATACAAAAGTTACGAAAGACATGCTGGCTAAGGGGACCTACAAAAATATCAACGGCGATTATACCAATAAAGAAGTTCCCTTTAAGTTTGTCTTTGATAAACATCTTTTCCTTGGTAATAAGAAAATGGAGTCAGCCATCAAGCAATCTCCTAATGAGCTGTCGCTCAAAGTAACTAATAATTCTCAAGCTGAGAAAGTTTTGTCACTGCCTGTTTTCTACTACAAGGGGCAGGAAGTGACGATAGATGGAAAGCCAGCAACAACTTACTTATCTAATGAAAAGAATCCGACTAATTTGGTCTTGCCACCAGGCAAGCATCGTGTTGTATTGACCTATGGTTATACCCCAGTAGCTAAAATGTCAATGTGTGTTTCAGCGATTAGCTTTTTGGCTTTTCTTGGCTATTTGTATAGAGTAAAGAAAGAATGATAAAAAGAAGCCTGAGGGTTTCTTTTTTCGTCTGCTTTCCCAGCGGCCCGCCATTTTTGATATAATAGGTTGAAGTCATTATGTCTGAAAATAAAAACCTTAGGCCCAGATAAAAGAAGAACATATGATGTCAGAGTATAAATAAGAAATGATGAAGGAGTAAAGAGATGATAAAACCTATCGTAAAGGATGTCTTTTTTCTAGGACAAAAATCGACAGAAGCGACTAAAGAAGACCTCTATTTGGCAAAGGACTTACGTGATACACTGGAGTTCCACAAAGATGCTTGTGTGGGTATGGCAGCCAATATGATTGGGGTTAAAAAGCGTGTTATCATCGTCAATATCGGTTTTGTCAATCTAGTTATGTTTAATCCTGTTTTGGTAAGCAAGTCTTCACCCTTTCAAACAGAGGAGTCTTGTTTGTCTTTAGAGGAAAGTCGCCCAACTAGACGTTTTGAATCTGTTGAGGTGGCCTATTTAGATGAACAATGGATGCCTAAACAGTTAAGTTTTTCTGGCATGCCAGCCCAAATTATTCAACATGAATTGGATCATTTAGAGGGTATTATTATTTAAAAGATACTTGAAATAGATTCTAAGAGAGACAAATTACAGTTGCAGAGTGAGAGTAGACACTAAACATTCCTACCTCACTCTTTTTTAGTTCTCATAAGAACTTTTTTCTTGACATTAGTTCTCATAAGAACTAAAATAGTTTCCATGAGAATTATTCAAGGAGGGACTTGCGATGCATGGAAAAGATACTTTTAGTGAATTCAGAGAATTCATCAATACTATGGAATCTCGCGTGCAAGAGTTAGGAAAGGTCCATGGGGTTGAGCATCTAGCTGGCCCACAAGGATTTGCCGTCAAGTATTTGTCTGACAATCAAGATAAAGAAATCTTTATCAAAGACATTGAAAAAATACTATGTATTTCTAAATCAGTGGCTAGTAATTTGGTCAAACGAATGGAAAAAAATGGTTTTGTTGAGTTGGTGACATCGGACAAGGATAAACGCTACAAGTATGTTCATCTGACAGACTTAGGTAAAAAGAAAGCTCGAGATGTCAAACATTTTCGAGAGGCCATCCATGAACAGCTGTTAGAAGGTATTTCTAAAGAAGATGCTGAAACAGCCTTTCGTGTTTTTCACCAAATTCGTATGAATTTAGAAAAAAATAAGGAGTAACTTATGTTTAAAATTTTTAAACGTTTGACGACAAAAGAGTTAATCATGATTGTCTTAGCGGTGATTTTTGTTTGCTTGAACGTCTATCTAAACTTGAAAATTCCAGACTATATGTCTGATATTACGACACTCTTATCAACTAAGGGAACTAAAGCGTCGGATATTTTTGCCTGGAATACGGATGCCCCAGGGATGCGAATGCTTTTAATGTCATTTGCAGGCTTTATGGCCTCTGTAGTGGTTGGTTTCTTAGCTGCCAGAAGCGTGGCAAGTTTTACCACCCGTCTTCGTGATGATATCTTCCATCAGGTTCTAGATTTTTCGGATGCTGAGATTAAGAAATTCTCAATTCCTAGTCTTTTGACCCGTACGACAAATGATATTACCCAATTGCAGCTGGTACTTACCATGGGGTTACAGGTTATTACACAGGGGCCTATCATGGCCATTTGGGCGATTACAAAGATTGCCGATAAAAATGGAAATTGGCTCCTTGCCTTGCTTGTCGCTGTGGCAGTGATTGCCATTCTCATGCTCTTCCTCTTGATTATGGTTATGCCTAAGCAACGCTTGATTCAAACTCTGACCGATAAACTGAATAGCGTAACGCGTGAATCTCTTACAGGAATTCGTGTGGTGCGTGCCTATAACGCCGAAAGTTATCAAGAGGATAAATTTGAAAAGGCCAATACTGATTTGACCCAAAACAATCTCTTTATTGGTCGTTCTTTTGCCTTACTGACACCGGTGATGACTGCTGTATCAAGTGGTTTGACACTGGCTATTTATTGGATTGGTGCGCATTTGATTGAAGATGTTAAGATTCCAACAGATCCAACTAAGATTGCTGGTGCCATGGAAAATAAGGTCCATCTCTTCTCAGACATGGTGGTTTATTCATCTTATGCCATGCAGGTTGTTATGGGATTCATGATGATGATTATTGTTTTCTTCCTTCTTCCACGTGCAGTTGTAGCAGCTGGTCGTATCAATGAAGTTCTAGATACCCAATCGTCAGTCTCTTACCCTGAACATAGCTCTGAAAAGCCTAAAGAAGTCGGTACTGTCGCATTTGATGATGTTTCCTTCCGTTATTCTGAAACGTCAGAGCCTGTTTTAGAGCATGTGAGCTTCAAAGCTAAAAAAGGTGACACAGTTGCCTTTATTGGTTCGACTGGTTCTGGTAAATCAACGCTTGTCAACCTTATCCCACGTTTTTACGACGCCACGCAAGGGACGATCAAGGTTGACGGTGTAGATGTGCGACAGTATGATCATGATACCCTGCACAATATTGTCGGTTATATTCCGCAGAGGGCTGTGCTTTTCTCAGGAGATATCATGTCAAATATGACGATGGGAACCAGCAATAATAGTCCACTTGATGACGATAAGATTTGGGATGCTCTCGAATTGGCTCAAGGAAGAGATTTTGTCGAAGGGAAAGAAGGTCAACTTAAGGCAGAAGTGGCTCAAGCTGGGTCTAATTTCTCAGGTGGACAGAAACAACGTTTGGCTATTGCGCGTGCCTTGGCTCGTAAGCCTGAAATCTTGATTTTTGACGATTCCTTCTCAGCCTTGGACTATAAAACCGACCGTAAGTTACGTCAAGAATTAGCTGAAAAGACACAAGATATGACCAAGTTGATTGTTGCTCAACGTATCTCTACCATTATGGATGCCGATCAAATCTTGGTGCTTGACCAAGGTAAGGTTGTTGGTCAAGGAACCCACAAGGAACTCTTGGCTAATAATGAAGTCTACCAAGAAATTGCCTATTCACAATTGTCTAAGGAGGAGTTAGAAAATGGAAAATAAGCCAAAAACATCGTCCTATAAACGCTTAAAACCCTATATTAAAGGCTTCCAAATTCCCTTTGTCCTAGCGATTTTTGGAGCTATTATTTCAGCGGTCATTACAGTTATTGGACCTGATAAATTAAAAGAAATCACCAATCTTATTACTGATGGGATTACACCAACTAAGATGGGAGTTATTCCCGGTATTGATTTAGACAAGGTGGGCAGCATTGCTTTAACCTTGGCTATTCTCTACGCTATCTCAGCCATTGTTGGTTATTTGCAAAGCTTTACGGTTGCGACGGTTACACAACGCTTTTCACAACGTTTCCGTACTGCTATCCAAAAGAAAATTAACAGTGTTCCTCTTAATTATTTTGATAGTCACTCTCAAGGGGATACCCTCTCTCGTGTGACCAATGACGTTGACCTTTTGGGACAATCGCTTAGTCAAGGACTGGGTACCCTAATTACTTCAAGTGTTCTCTTGGTAGCAGCCATTATTATGATGTTCTATTCGAATGTCAGTATGGCCGTTACCGCCATTGGTTCTGTCTTGATAGGATTTGTTCTGGTAGGCTTTATCATGGGCTTCTCGCAACCATTGTTTAAACGCCAACAAGATAATCTGGCTAACATCAACGGTTACATTGAAGAAATCTACACTGGTCAAGCTGTTGTAACCAGCTACAATGCCACTGAAGAAAGCAGTAAGGCATTTAAGGCTCTCAACGATAAACTCTATAAGTCTATGTGGCAGTCTCAATTTATCTCTGGAATTATGATGCCACTCATGATTTTCATTGGGAACTTTGGTTATGTTATGGTCTGCCTTGTGGGAGCTATTAAGGTTATTGATGGTAGCCTAACCATTGGTGACGTCGTTGCCTTCATGACTTATGTTCGTATCTTCTCACAACCTCTTTCTCAAATTGCACAAGGGATTACACAACTCCAATCAGCCACTGCAGCTATTGGGCGTATCTTTGAATTTTTGGAAGAAAAAGATATGGATGACGAGTCAGCCAAGACAGCTGAGTTGACAGATACTAAAGGTCAAGTAGTCTTTGACCATGTTTCCTTTGGGTATACGCCTGAAAAGACAATCATTCATGATTTTTCAGCAGTCGCAAAACCTGGACAAAAGATTGCGATCGTTGGTCCAACGGGTGCTGGTAAGACGACCATTGTTAACCTGCTTATGAAGTTCTATAACATCGACCAAGGTCGTATCACCATTGACGGTGTGGATACTAACGACATGAAACGTGAAACTGTTCATGATCAATTTTCTATGGTGCTTCAAGATACTTGGCTCTTTGAAGGAACGATTCGTGATAATTTGGTTTACAACCAAGAAAATATTTCTGACGAGCAAGTCATTGCTGCGGCCAAGGCTGTCGGTGTCCATCACTTTATCACCACGCTTCCAAAGGGTTATGATACTTATTTGGATGATTCGGTTACACTTTCAGTTGGTCAGAAACAGCTTTTGACCATTGCCCGTGCCCTTCTTAAGGATGCCCCTCTCCTTATCTTGGACGAGGCAACATCATCAGTTGATACACGTACTGAAGAATTGATTCAGAAGGCCATGGACAAACTCATGGAAGGTCGTACTTCCTTTGTCATTGCCCACCGTTTGTCAACCATTCGAAATGCTGACCTTATCCTTGTGATGAAGGATGGTAATATTATTGAACAGGGTAATCATGCTGACCTTATGGCGGCAGATGGTTTCTACGCTGATCTTTATAATAGCCAGTTTACAGAAGAAGTCGCCTAGGATTTTCTTACAAAATTATAATATTTAACAAATTTTCATAAAACGTATGACTATAGGTCGTGCGTTTTATGTTATACTGAGAAAAAACAGATAGATTAGGAGACCCGTCATGCAATATCGTCAAGCAAGACAAGATGAAGTTCAGGAAGTTGCACAAGTATGTGCAGATGCCTTTGAAGATTATCCCTATCTCTCAATGATTGCCAGTAATTTAAAGAAACCTGAGCAGTATAAGGAATTTGTCTTAGCCTTGCAGGAAATGTTAGTGCGTTTGGCAATAAAGATGGATTCTTGTTTGGTAGCCGAACAGGATGGTCGCATTGTTGCGGTAGCTATTTTGCAACATCAGACGGTTTCCATGCTTAACTATTTGCAAAATGGAGCGACCAAGCTGTTTCGCTTCATCAGTATTACCAAGTTGTTTAAATATTTTAACTTCGTCGAAGAATCCGAGAGACATTTGGAAGATTCTGCAGAATACGACTGGTACCTGATGATGTTGGCAGTAACTCCTGATTTTCAGAGAAAGGGAATCGGAAGTCGCTTCTTGCTTGAAGGTGTTGAACCCTTTGTGCGTAGCACAGGAGGTCGTAGTCTTGGCTTGATTACAAACCGTGACTATAATGTACCTTTTTATGAGAAGAATGGCTATAAGCTATGTGGTTACAAGGTTTTGACCTATGAGAAACACAAACTAGGCAACTGGCCTTTTGTCAAATCTCTTGAAGAATAGTCAAGTGGAATGAAAACTTAGAGATGCAAAATGAATCTGGCTTTGGCCGGATTTTTTTCATAGTCACAATGCCAGGTCTATCAGGCTCATTCCTTATTTTTAAGCCTATCTATGCTATAATGAAGAAACGCTATTAGAGGAGGTTTTTATGTCAACTCCAAGTATTTATGGGGAATATGCTCAGTATCTCCCCAAAATTTTACAAGAAATAACTGACCCTATTATTGCGGCTAATATTGCGAGCAAAAAAGAAACAGGCTTTAAACTCTATGAACATTTTATTTCACGGATTAAGGAAAGTGACTCCATGCGTGAAAAGTGTCGTAGGAAGAATTTGCCTGAGACTAGCCAGTCTGCCCTCAAGGAAATTCGTGACAGTATTGGAATCCGTATCGTTTGTGGCTTTGTTGATGATATTTACAAGACCATTGAGGTGATCAAGGCTATTCCTGGTGTCACGGTCCACAATGAGAAGGATTATATTTCAAATGCCAAGCCTAACGGCTATCGTTCTTATCACCTCATTTTGGCAATAGAAACAGACTTTCCAGATGTGCTGGGAAACGAGAAAGGTACTTATTTTGTGGAGGTTCAGCTTCGGACCATCGCTCAGGATTCCTGGGCCAGTTTGGAACATCAGATGAAGTACAAGCATGACATT
The DNA here is from genome assembly GCA_934229725.1 of uncultured Streptococcus sp. GTDB lineage: Bacteria > Bacillota > Bacilli > Lactobacillales > Streptococcaceae > Streptococcus. Next base: position 260,469 of record CAKQDX010000001.1, on the reverse strand, counting down.
AAGAATCCTGAAATGATTACCCGTGAGCTTAAGCGTTGTGCAGATGAATTGGCTTCATGTGATTTGACCATGCAGACCATTCGTAACTTAATTCAAGAAGGAGGGGACTAAGATGGCTCTGAAAATTCTATTAGCAGAGGATGAGGAAGCTCTTTCTCGGGTTTATAAAGCAGCTCTTGAACATCAGGGGTACGAAGTGGATCAGGCCTTTAATGGGCAAGAAGCAGTGGATTTAGCTGCCCAGAATGCCTATCAAGTGATGATTATGGATATCATGATGCCCATCAAAACAGGTATTGAAGCCCTAAGAGAAATTCGCTCGACCGGGAATACCACGCATGTCATCATGTTGACGGCCATGGCTGAAATTGATGACCGTGTGACGGGACTTGATGCTGGTGCGGATGACTACTTGACCAAGCCCATGTCCCTAAAGGAACTTTTGGCTCGTTTGCGTTCATTGGAGCGCCGTTTTAGTGAGACATTTACTGCAAAAGTTTTGACGCTTGGCTCGGTTTGTTTGGACCAAGAGGATCAAGAGTTAGTGGCTGGCAATAGTATTCGCCTTTCAAGTCGTGAGACCAAGTTAATGGCTTATTTCATGCATAATCCTACCAAGAAGTTAAGCACTGAGCACCTCTTTAAAACCATCTGGGCCGATGAAGATGACGTTGATGAATCAATTGTCTGGGTTTACATTTCCTATCTGCGCCAGAAATTGCAAGCTATTAAGGCTGATATTAGCATTTTGGGTGAAAAGGGTGGCGACTTTTGTCTTGAGCTAATGAGAGAGGAGTAGGCTATGTTTAGACGATTACGACTGCAATTTATTACAATTGCTTCTTTGGCCATCCTCTTTATCTTGGTCTTTATGGTGGGAATCATCAATACCGTGAGGTCTTTTCAGACGGAGCAGGAAATTAGTAAGGTACTCAACACCCTTTCGGAAAATAATGGTAGCTTTGGGAAAACCACAAAAATTGAGACCAATCAAGGACGTGAGATTCCCTCAGACAGTTTTCGATTTTTCAGCGTGACTTTATCGGGTGATAAGGTTGTTAGCCAGGATACCAGCCATACTGCCCTAATAAACGACGAGGAAGCGGCTAGCTATGCCCTGACAGTTAGCCGTTTGACCAATAATCTAGGCACGATTCGAGAAAAAAATATCAATCTTAGCTATCAAGTAAGTAAGGTCAGTAAAAATAAGGTTTTGGTAGTCTTTTTGGACACGTCTTCTTATTATAATTCTTCCCAAGCTTTAATGAGTCTTTGTATCCTTTTATCACTGTTTGGCTTCATCTTTTTTGTCGTTATTGTCAGTGCTTTGTCTGGAATCGTCATTCGCCCCTTCATTCGAAACTATGAAAAGCAACGGCGTTTTATCACAAATGCAGGTCATGAATTGAAGACCCCATTGGCCATTATTTCTGCCAACACGGAGCTACAGGAACTCATGACTGGGGAAAACGAATGGACCAAGTCTACTAATGACCAGGTGGCACGATTGACCACTCTAATCAATTCGCTTGTGGCCTTATCTCGGCTTGAGGAGCATCCTGATATCGTTCTTCAAGATGTGGATTTTTCGTATGTTACTGAGGATGCAGCAGAGGACTTTAAGGGACCAGTTGTTCGTGACGGGAAATCCTTCCTTATGGATATTTCTCCCGACATCCATGTTAAGGCAGAGGAAAAATCTCTCTTTGAACTTGTAACCCTACTGGTTGACAATGCAAACAAGTATTGTGACCCAGAAGGGACGGTTACGGTAAGGCTTCGTCAAGTTGGAAGAACTCGTAAACGGGCTCGTCTGGAAGTGTCAAATACCTATAAGGATGGTAAGGCAGTCGATTATAGTAAGTTTTTTGAACGTTTCTATCGTATCGAAGAATCCCATAATAACAAGGAAAATAAAGGGTTTGGTATAGGTCTATCCATGGCTCAAAGTATGGTCAAATTATTTAAAGGGCGTCTCTTTGCCTCCTACAAAGATGACACCATCACTTTTACAGTCATCTTGTAAGGATATTTTAAAATATTTGACTAGGTGAAAACCCTAATTTATGATAAAATAGTAAGGATGAAGATTTAGTGTTCGCTTTGTCATAAAGAGACCATTTGTCAATCTGGAAAGAGCTTGTAAGAGCTCAATTCCCTTCTTAAAAAGATGGTCATTTACGGATTAGGAATGATAAATCTGAGCCAAGAATACAATCAGAAAAACAACATAGTTAATAGGGAGAAATCATGGTAGAACCAAAATACAAACGTGTCCTCATTAAACTTTCAGGTGAAGCTTTGGCTGGTGAACGTGGTGTTGGGATTGATCTTCCAACCGTACAAACAATGGCTAAAGAAATAGCAGAAGTCGCAGAATCAGGTGTTCAAATCGCCTTGGTTATCGGTGGTGGTAACCTTTGGCGTGGCGAACCTGCAGCCGAAGCAGGAATGGATCGTGTTCAAGCGGACTATACGGGAATGCTTGGAACAGTTATGAATGCCCTTGTTATGGCAGACAGTTTGAAACAACTTGGTGTTGACACACGTGTTCAAACGGCTATTGATATGAAATCTGTGGCTGAACCCTATATCCGAGGTCGTGCCCTTCGTCACCTTGAAAAAGGACGTATCGTTATCTTCGCAGCAGGTATCGGTTCTCCATACTTCTCAACTGATACCACAGCAGCCCTCCGTGCCGCTGAAATTGAGGCTGACGCTATTCTTATGGCGAAAAATGGTGTGGATGGTGTCTACAATGATGACCCACGTAAGAATGCTGATGCGGTTAAATTTGACGAATTGACCCATGTGGAAGTTATCAAACGTGGTCTTAAAATCATGGACGCAACAGCCTCTACCTTGTCAATGGATAACGACATTGACCTCGTAGTCTTCAACATGAATGAACCAGGTAATATTAAACGTGTTATTCTAGGTGAACACATCGGAACTACCGTTTCAAATAAAGCAGACGCACACAAGTAAGAAAGAGAGAAATTATGTCAAACGCAATTATTGAAAAAGCTAAAGAACGTTTCGCCCACTCACATGAGTCATTGGCTCGCGAATTTGGTTCAATCCGTGCAGGTCGTGCCAATGCGTCACTTCTTGACCGCATCACAGTCGAATATTATGGTGCCCCAACGCCTCTTAATCAATTGGCTTCAATCACTGTTCCTGAAGCACGTGTTCTTTTGATTTCACCATTTGATAAAGGTTCAATCGCTGATATCGAACGTGCCATCAACGAATCTGACCTTGGTATCAACCCAGCAAACGACGGTTCTGTTGTGCGCTTGGTTATCCCAGCACTTACAGAAGAAACTCGTAAGGAATTAGCTAAAGAAGTTAAAAAAGTTGGTGAAAATGCTAAAATCGCTATCCGTAACATCCGTCGTGATGCTATGGATGAAGCTAAAAAGCAAGAAAAAGACAAGGAAATCACAGAAGACCAATTGAAAGGTCTTGAAAAGGATATCCAAAAAGCAACAGACGATGCTGTTAAGAAAATCGACAGCATGACAGCAGAAAAGGAAAAAGAACTCCTTACTGTTTAATCAATAGAAAAATAAGGAGAGTGGGACAGAAGCAAAAAAGCATGGACTATGTTAGCTTCCTTGTCCGACTCTCTTTTTGAGGAAAAATATGAATACACTACTTGGAACCATCATTACTGCCTTAGTAACTGATGAAAATGATCGCTTTTACTTTGTCCAAAAGGATGGCGTGACCTTTGCTTTGGCTAAAAATGAAGGAAATCATGCGATTGGTGACATGGTAACAGGCTTTGCCTACACTGACAGCAAGCAGAAATCACGTTTGACACAAAAGGAAATTAAGGCAACTCGTGATTCTTATGATTGGGGAGAAGTCACTGAGGTTCGTAAGGATTTAGGTGCCTTTGTGGATGTAGGAATCCCAGATAAGGAAATTGTCGTCTCTCTTGATGTGCTGCCGGAACTCAAAGATCTTTGGCCTAAGAAGGGTGATAAACTCTACATCAAACTAGACGTTGATAAAAAAGACCGTATTTGGGGGCTTCCTGCTGAACCTGAAGTCTTTCAACGTATGGCTGGGCCTGCCTATGACAATATGCAAAATCAAAAATGGCCAGCTATCGCCTATCGTCTCAAGCTCTCAGGAACCTTTGTTTACCTACCAGAAAATAACATGCTTGGCTTCATCCATCCGTCAGAACGTTATGTTGAGCCACGCTTGGGTCAAGTCCTTGAAGCCCGAGTGATTGGTTTTCGTGAGGTCGATCGTACCTTGAATTTGTCTTTGAAACCACGTTCTTTTGAGATGCTTGAAAATGATGCTCAAATGATTTTGACCTACCTAGAAAGCAATGGTGGTTTTATGACTCTGAACGATAAATCATCACCAGCAGATATAAAGGCAACCTTTGGTATTTCAAAAGGGCAATTTAAAAAGGCCTTGGGTGGTTTGATGAAGGCTAAAAAAATCAAACAAGATCAGTTCGGAACCGAATTAATCAGTTAGGAGAAGGTATGAGAAAATCTTTTTATACTTGGCTGATGACGCAACGCAACCCTAAATCCAATGAACCAGTAGCTATTTTAGCTGACTTGGCCTTTGACGATTCAACCTTTCCTAAACATACTGATGACTTTGAAGAGGTGAGTCGCTACTTGGAAGATCAGGCTAGTTTCTCTTTCAATCTAGGTCAATTTGATCATATTTGGGAAGACTATCTAGCACATTAATAGTGCTTAATTCCTATTAATGATAGACCCATCTTTGACAAAAACATTCTCAAGAAGACAGCAGTTGAGGGAGAAAGAATTGTTACATTTTTTTACAAATGTCTCAGCTTTTTTTCAATAAATTAGGCGTATTACAACTAGTTAGTAATTGCTTTAAAGTGCAATAATTTGCCACTTTTTTGACGAGAAGTATGGTATTATTGTAAGTGTTAAAATTGTTAAAAAAGGAATGAATTTATACATGTTATCAAAATCAAAAACAACTAAGGCACTTTTATACTCGACCGCAGCTCTTTCACTTTTTGCTGCTAGTCATGTACATGCTGATGAAGTAGCTAATTGGACTGCTCGTTCAGTGGACCAAATCAAAGCCGACATCGCTGTTAGTGATAACCAACAAACTTACACTGTTCAATACGGTGACACTTTGGGTAGTATCGCAGAAGCAATGGGAATCGATGTCAATGTTTTGGCTAATATCAACCAAATCACAAACATTGACTTGATTTTCCCTGGAACAGTCTTGACAACAACTTACAACGCTGATAACCAAGCGGTATCAGTTAAAGTTGAAACACCAGCTTCAGAAACTTCAAATGCATCTGTTGTTGCAGAAGCTAACTTGACAACTAACGAAGTAACAGTAAACGGACAAGCTGTAGCAACAACAGATTTGTCTGCTCCTGTTGATTCAGTAGACACAACAGCTACAGTAGCTCCTGCTACAGAAGAATCAACACAAGCTGTTTCAGAAGTGACAGAAGCTATCGCTTCAGCATCTGAAGCACCAGCATATGCAGATACTGAACAACCAGTTGCCGATGCCATTGATCATGTAACGGCATCAGCAGAAGCAAAACCTGCAGAAGCTCCAGCACCAGCAGCAGAAGCAAAACCTGCGGAAGCTCCAGCACCAGTAGCTGAAGAAAAACCAGCACAGCCTGCAGAAGCCCCAGCAGAACAACCAGCAGCAACATCAGAAGCAGCTTCAGAGGCTCCAGCGGCTTCAGAAGCACCAGCAGAGCAACCAGCAGCAACATCAGAAGTAGCTTCAGAAGCGCCAGCGGCTTCAGAGGCTCCAGCAGCACAACCTGCTTCAACAAACACACTTCCAACGGATCCACACCTTCAACCACAAGCTGAAGCTTTCCGTCAGGATGTCGCTTCAAAATTCGGACTTACTGATATCGGTGGTTACCGTGAAGGTGACCCACAAGACCATGGTAAAGGACTTGCCGTTGACGTTATGGTACCAGTTGGTTCAGAAGTTGGTAATCAAGTCGCTCAATATGCTGTAGACAATATCTCAAATGCAGGTATCTCATATGTCATCTACAGACAACAATTCTACGCACCAGTAGATAATATCTACGGACCAGCTAACACATGGAACCAAATGCCAGACCGTGGTAGCGTTACTGAAAACCACTATGACCACGTTCACGTGTCATTTAATGAATAAGTCAGAATGATAAAAAGTCACGCTTGGCGTGATTTTTTTGATATAATGGATAAAAATACTTAAGAAAGAGGAACTCTATTTGCAAGAGTATTCTGTTGAAATTACCCTTAATCACCCAGATGATGTCTTGGCGCTTTTTGGAACCAATGAGCGTCATCTAAAACTCATTGAAGATAACTTAGGCCTTATTATTCATGCTAGAACAGAGCGTGTCCAAATTCTTGGAGACGATCAAGAAAGCGTTGAATTGGCACGTTTGACCATTCAAGCCCTCCTCGTTTTAGTTGAGCGAGGGATGCTAGTTAACACTTCAGATGTTGTGGCAGCTCTAACCATGGCTCAGGATGGTTCGATTGACAAATTTGTTGCCCTTTACGAAGAAGAAATTATCAAGGACAATAGTGGTAAGCCAATTCGAGTGAAGACCTTGGGGCAAAAGGTCTACGTTGATAGTATTAAAAATCATGATGTGGTTTTTGGGATCGGTCCAGCAGGTACAGGAAAAACCTTTCTAGCAGTTACCCTAGCTGTCACAGCTCTTAAGCGTGGTCAGGTGAAACGTATTGTTCTAACCCGTCCGGCTGTTGAGGCAGGTGAAAGCCTTGGCTTCTTACCAGGAGACCTTAAGGAAAAGGTAGACCCTTACCTTCGCCCGGTCTATGATGCCCTTTATCAAATCCTAGGTAAAGAACAGACGACTCGTCTCATGGAACGTGAAATTATTGAAATTGCGCCACTCGCCTATATGCGTGGTCGTACCCTTGAAGATGCCTTTGTTATCCTTGACGAGGCGCAAAATACGACCATCATGCAGATGAAGATGTTTTTGACCCGTCTAGGCTTTAATTCTAAGATGATTGTCAATGGGGACATGAGCCAGATTGACCTTCCACGTCGTGTTAAGTCAGGTCTTATTGATGCTATGGAGAAATTGAAGGGCATCAAGGCTATTGATTTTGTTCATTTCTCTGCCAGTGATGTCGTCCGTCACCCAGTCGTAGCTGACATCATTAATGCTTATGAAAAAGATGCACCTAAAGTTGACTTTGAGGAAAAATCAGAGCAATCTCACGAGGGTAAAGAAGCATCAGGATTGACGGAATACCCAGTCATTGGAGCTGAGGATCTTAAAAAGTAGATAGTTAGAAAGAGGTTTGAGAGTTGATATTCTTAGCCTCTTTTCCTTTGCAGTCCTGTCACTAGCTTTTCCCTTATTTTTGGTAAAATAGTATTGAAGAATGGGCCAATAAGGAGGGAAAAGTATGACTAAGGCAAAAAAATGGAAGATTAGTATCATATTATTTCTTGGACTTGTTGCGACAGTCTTAATCGCCATTGGAGAGGGAAGGTTTTGGAAGTATCAAGAGAACTATATTCCAGATGGCACCTATCAGATGGTAAAATATGAGGCTAAATCGGCATATTCCAATGAATTGATAAATTGGACTGAACGGGGAGAAAATAATGATACCTCATATGAAGATTTTTTAGTTGTTGAGAATATGAAATCTCAATTTTATTATCTTTCTTATGGGGATGGGGAACCTTTTGTTTCACTATTTGAGCACGATGAAAAGCTACCGCAGACTTTTGACCCACGTACAGGGACTTTGAAACAGGATTTAACAGTTTCTGAATATAAAGCTTTAGTGATTTCTCATATTGATAAGATTTCTAAAAAGGGAGAGGAGTATTCAAGAGTAAAGGAAGTATCTGTCCAAAGGTGTGTAGACGATTATAAAAAAATGTTGAAGCAAAAAAGAACTTATGAAAAGCGTCCTAACGGTCTCGTTCTGACTGTTTATGCTGATGATGGACATATTGAGTCGCGTAGAACTTTTAAACGATTAAGCTCAGAGGAAGCCGAAGAGCTCAAAAGTGGTTATGATGGGGATTATGAGTATGCCTTGGAGCATCATAAGGGCTGGGATCATTATGGAGATTATGCCATCTGGCGCTGATACCTAAACCAATCAAGCAGCTCTTTACTATCGAGCATTGTAGTCTAATGGTTTATTAAAAAACTTTCAGGCTTTATGATAATTGTCAAATACTATTTCATCATTAATTTTGGTACAATAGACTTGTAGACCAATAAAAAGGAGATTATTATGAACCAGCAAGAGTGGATTGAGTACTTTGAATTAGTCAATGGTCGCAAACCAACTCCAGCAGAATTAGCTCAAGCTCAGGCAGCAGGGGAGTTTATTCTGGAGAGACCTAATGGCTTTGGAACAGCTGGACAGGCTAATGAGCCAAGAAAAATTAAACCAGCTGAACCTGTGATTTCTATGACGCAACAGCCTCAGTTTGCCCAAACAACAGCAACTTTCCAACAAGTCATGCCAGTGAAAAAAGGAATGTCAAAAAAAGCCAAGATTATTCTAGCATCAGTCTTGGGTGCTGTGGCAGTGATTTTACTTTCTGTTGGTGGCTATTCATTATGGCGCTACCAATCAGGTAAGATTGCGGATGGGACATACGAGATAGTTTCTTTCTCTCGTTATGATGAAGACAAAGATAAAATGGTTGATGCCATAGATGAATACAAGGACGAAGATTTGGACCTTCAGTCTTTTGTAGTTGTAAAGAATAATCAATCTAGAACCTACAATTTAGTAGAGGGTGACGATAAATCATATGTTAGTTTGATGGACTATGAGATGGATGTTCCTCAGGTATTTGATCCGTGGAATAAAACACAAAGTCAAGTTTTAAATGCGGATCAAGTCGAAGATGCCACAAAAGACTTCATGAAAAAGATGAGAAAAGACTATTCCTTCTATACCAAAGAGTCAGCTGACAAAGTCGTTAAAAAAACAACAAGAGAATATAAAGATACCTTGAAGGAAAAACGTACTTATGTCAAACATGGTGATGAATACACTCTGACTACCTATGATAAAAAAGGAAAGCTTAAGTCACGTATTACCCTTAAACGTTTAAGTAAATCTGATGCAGACAAACGTTGGGATGATTATAAAGACGCTGTCAAGGATTATAAGAAAGAGCTGAAGTCTTATAGCAATCAATACGATGACTTTAAGGACTATTATGGTTATGGTTACGGTAGTGATTATGGAAGTGACTATGGAAGTGACTATGGTTACGGCTATAGTGATGACTATGGTAGCGATTCAAAATCAAGCTCTAGCAGTAGCAGTAAAAAGAGCGTTGATAGAATTTAATATTCATAAGTCTAGTAAAGTAGTATCAGGCATAAAGTCGGATACTGCTTTTCTTTTTATGAAAATAGTCAAATGGATTTTTGGCATTTTTCTGGTAAAATAGGAGTATCAATGAAAAAAGGGGACTTTTATGAACGAAACAGAATGGTTAGATTATTTTGAAACAATCAATAATCGCAAACCAAGCGAGGAAGAAATTCAACAGGCTAAAGCTAACGGTGAATTTGTAGCTTCAGAGCCTGTGGCAGAGAACAGCCAGCCACAAGTTCAGGTGAGTGGGCCAGTGACTGGACAAGGGACACCAGTTGTGGCACCTAAAAAAGGCTTGTCTAAGAAGGTTAAAATTATTATTGCTTCTGTTATTGGAGCAGTTGTACTACTTGCCCTTTCTTTTGGTGGCTATGCCTATATCCACCTACAGGGAGGTAAGATCTCAGAGGGAACTTATCAAATAGAGACTTATCGATATTATGATAAGGACAAGAAAAAGATGATTGATGGTATGGAATCCTATGAGAAAAGTAAGTTAAAAGACGGTGACTTTGTTAAAGTTAAAGGCGATCAGTTGAAATTTTATAACTACACCTTGGCTGGTGCGGTTAACTTGGTTGACTTTACGGACTATGATACTGAAAAAGCTTTCCGTCTTGATAACTGGTCTAGAACGCTCACACCAACAATGTCTTTGGCCGATTACACAAAAGTCGTTGAGAAGGCTGTAGATAATCGTTATAAAGTGGACGAATATACCACTAAATCTGATATCGACGATAGTAAAAAAGTCTACATTAAGGATTATAAAAAATCTCTTAAAGAGACGGTTCACTATAAGGTCAATGGCGATAAAATTATTGTCCTTATCTATGATAAAAAAGGCAAACTTTCAGAAGAAAAAGTCTTTAAACGCCTAACAAAAGAAGAAGAGAAAAAACTAGATTACGACTATGAGCGTGATGTTAGAGCCGATAAAAAACTCTTTCATTCCTAGTTAAATGTGAAAAGATCAAAAACCAGCTCGTCTGGTTTTTTTCTTTTATAAAAATAATCACAGAAATATTTCCATAATTTTTGCTACAATAAAAGATAGTTGTTTTCAGTTAATCATTAAACAGTGGACAATGAAGAGGAAAAAGAAAAATATGTACAAAAAATCAGTTAATGCAGGTTCAAAATTTAGAGGGCATCATTTTTTAGTCAAAAGCATTGCCGGAATCCTAATAATTTTAGGTCTAATGGGTGGAGGTTATGTTTTTTGGAGGCATCATACAGGGAAAATAGCTGATGGTCTTTACCAATTGCAAACGGCTAAGTATTATAACAGTACGACCAAGACCTGGATGGACGGTAAACCTGGTTATGAAGGAACAAAGCTAAAGGATTTTATGCGTGTTGAAGACCAAGAAGCTAAAGAGTATACTTACTATACCTTTGAGAGTAGTTATGGGTCATTTGACAATGTGTCTCCTATTGACTTCGAAACGGGAAAAAACTATAAGGTTAGTGCTTGGTCTAGGACTTTTAAGCCCTTAGTGACTCCTAAAGACTACCAAAAGGAAGTTCATAGCATTGTTCAAAAATACTATAAGGCCAGTGCACTTGTCAGCCAAAAGGACATCGATCAAATGGAGAAAAAGTTGATTGATCTTTATAAGCGACGAAGTGAGGGAAAAATCAGTTATGAGGCTAAAGGTAATCAGTTGACGGTAATCATATTTGACAAAAAAGGAAAGGCCATCGACAAGCGGAGCTATAAGTGTCTTTCAGGCAAGGATGCTAAGCAATTAGATACCAACTACCAAAAGGCAGTTAAGCGTTATAAGAGAGGTAACAAGTAACTGTCAGACTTTTCTGAATGAATATGCTTTAAAACCAGCTAGTCTGGTTTTTTTAGTGTCCAAAACGTGCTATAATAAGATGTTATATCATCAGTGTTAGCTCATTTGTTAACACATGAAAGGAAATTAAAATGACAAAAACATTCTACATCACAACACCTATCTACTACCCATCTGGTAAATTGCATATTGGTTCAGCTTATACAACCATTGCCTGTGACGTCTTGGCACGTTACAAACGCATGATGAACTACGATGTCTTCTACCTTACTGGGCTTGATGAACACGGCCAAAAGATTCAACAAAAGGCTGAAGAAGCAGGCATCACACCACAAGAGTATGTGGATGGTATGGTAGTTGGAGTCAAAGAACTCTGGAAATTACTTGATATCTCATATGACAAATTCATCCGTACAACTGATGATTACCATGAAAAAGTAGTGGCACAAGTTTTTGAGCGCTTACTTGCTCAAGATGATATTTACTTGGGTGAATACTCTGGTTGGTACTCAGTATCAGATGAGGAATTCTTTACAGAAAGTCAGCTGTCGGAAGTTTTCCGTGACGAAGATGGAAATGTAACGGGAGGTATTGCTCCATCAGGACACCAAGTAGAATGGGTATCTGAAGAATCTTACTTCCTTCGTCTCAGTAAATACCAAGACCGCTTGGTAGAATTTTTCAAATCGCATCCTGATTTCATCACTCCGGATGGTCGCCTTAATGAAATGTTGCGTAACTTCATTGAGCCAGGTTTGGAAGACTTAGCCGTGTCACGTACAACCTTCACTTGGGGGGTTAAAGTCCCATCCAATCCTAAACACGTGGTCTACGTCTGGATGGATGCCCTTCTCAACTATGTGACTGCTCTTGGTTATGGTCAAGATGATCATGGCAACTTTGACAAGTTCTGGAACGGAACTGTCTTCCACATGGTCGGAAAAGACATCCTTCGCTTCCACTCCATCTACTGGCCAATCCTCCTCATGATGTTGGACATTAAATTGCCAGAACGTTTGATTGCCCACGGTTGGTTCGTCATGAAGGACGGTAAGATGTCTAAGTCTAAAGGTAATGTCATCTATCCAGAAATGTTGGTAGAACGTTTTGGTCTTGATCCACTTCGTTACTACCTCATGCGTAGTCTTCCAGTCGGTTCAGATGGTACCTTCACACCAGAAGACTATGTGGCTCGTATTAATTATGAATTGGCTAACGACCTTGGAAACCTCCTCAACCGTACAGTTGCCATGATCAACAAGTATTTTGGTGGTCAAGTGCCTGCCTATGTTGAGAACGTTACAGACTTTGATGCTGATTTGGCTAAGGTTGTGGCTGAAAATATCGAAGAGTTCCACAAACAAATGAATGCTGTAGATTTCCCACGCGCCTTGGACGCCGTTTGGAACATCATTTCACGTACCAATAAGTATATTGATGAAACGGCCCCATGGGTCCTCGCCAAAGAAGACGGTGACAAGGAACAATTGGCAGCTGTTATGGCTCACTTGGCAGCTAGCCTTCGTGTGGTAGCTCATCTCATCCAACCATTCATGATGACCACTTCAAATGCCATTATGGAACAGCTCGGATTGTCAGGAGCGTTTGACCTTGAAAATCTTGAACTTTCTGGCTTCCCAGAAAATGTTACAGTCGTTTCAAAAGGTACACCAATCTTCCCACGTCTTGACATGGACGAAGAAATTGCCTACATCCAATCTCAAATGAACGCAGGCAAACCACAAGAAAAAGAATGGATTCCAGAAGAGGTCGAACTTAAGTCTGAAAAAGACCAAATCAAATTTGATGACTTTGACAAGGTTGAAATCCGTGTCGCTGAAGTTAAAGAAGTAGAAAAAGTCGAGGGTTCAGACAAATTGCTTCGCTTCCGTCTTGACGCTGGCGACGGTGAAGACCGTCAAATCCTCTCAGGTATCGCTAAATTCTATCCAAACGAACAAGAATTGGTCGGCAAGAAACTTCAAGTCGTGGCTAACCTCAAACCACGTAAGATGATGAAAAAATATGTCAGCCAAGGTATGATTCTTTCCGCAGAACATGATGGCAAACTCACTGTCTTGACAGTAGATCCATCTGTTCCAAACGGAAGTGTGATTGGGTAAAATAATTTAGTGTTTTGCGATTTCCTTAAGAGGAAGTAAGATGACGAAGCGCTTTTGAATAATAGGAATTCTGTCCTATTCCCTATTTTGATTTCGCTGGACGCTTCTACTCACCCAAGGACAATCTGAAAAAGACATTTTTAACATTAAAAACGAGTTCAGTTGAACTCGTTTTCTTATACACTATATTTCAATAAATGCTTAATGCGTTCCACACTTTCATCAGGTCCATAGGCGTCTGGGTATCGGTCTAGTTTACTGATAGCATCAAGGTCTGCTTGGTCTAGGTGGAAGTCAAAGCTATTAAAGTTTTCCTTCATTCGTTCGATGTGAGTACTCTTAGGGATGGTCAGAATGCCTTGTTGGGTTTGCCATCTGAGGATGACCTGAGCAACTGTCTTGCCATGTTTGTCAGCAATAGCAGTCAAAGTTGGGTCCTGAAAAATACCATCCTCTCCTCTGTGAAAAGGAGCCCAGGCTTGCGTTAGGGTACCAAATTCCTTATCAGCTTGCTGGATAAGTTTGTGTTGTTTATAGGGATGCAACTCGATTTGATTGACTGCTGGAACTACAGGTGTTTGCAAGGCAAAATCTGCCAAACGTCCTGTTGAGAAGTTAGAAACCCCGATGGCTCTAATAAGTCCTTCATGTTGGAGTTCAATCATAGCACGCCAAGCACTGTGTAAGTCGCCAAAAGGTTGATGAATCAAATATAAATCAAGATAGTCAGTATCTAGTTTGCGGAGGGTCTCTTTTAAGGCTAGTTTGGTATCTTCGTAGCCGAGCTGACTAATCCAGGCCTTGCTGGTTAGGAAAATATCTTCACGAGGGATGCCAGATGCCTTAATGGCACGTCCCACGGCCTCCTCATTACGGTAAAGACTGGCTGTATCAATCAGACGATAGCCGACAAAAAGAGCATCTTCTACGGCTTTTTGACATTCCTTTTGGTCGAAAATTTGCCAGACGCCAAAACCGAGTACGGGGATTTTGATGCCATTATTAAGTGTTTGAAATTCCATTTTCATCTCCTTAGTGGTGGGGTAGTAAGCTATCTTGAATTTCTTCGATAAAGGCTTGGATAATTGCAGATTTTTTCTGTTTATTATTGGTCACAATCCCCAGAGTGTGCTTGGGACTGTCCTTAAGTGGGATTAGGACAATCTGGTCCTTGATAAAACTGTTGACAATACCAAGGCCAGAAGCATAACTATCAGAGGCACAGAGCAAATTCATGACACTCCCTCGGTCATTACTGTAGATAACCTGTTGGTCAGGTAGAACCTCCAGAGGGTCCTCATCAAAGTGAATACCAGAACTTTCCTGACGAAAACGGACCTGTGGATAGCCCTCTAAATCCTTGAGATTTAGGGATTTTTTCTTGGCTAAGGGATGTTGACGTCCCAAGAAAATCTTAGTTTCAAACTCCCCAAGCGGAGTAAACGTCAAATCCATGTGTTTGAAACTGCGCTCTAGGATGTGGGCATTGTCTTCATCAAGGTAAATAATCCCCAAGTCACTTTCGAAACTCCCCACGCTCTTGAGAATCTTTCTGGTTGTTGTTTCAATCAGTTGAAATTCTTGATAATCACTACGAAAGCGTTTGGCAATATGAGCCATGGGAAGGGACAAAAAATCATAGTGATGACTGGCAATAGTGAACGATTTCTTAAAGGACTTGCGATAGCGTCCTTCTAGGAGATCTAGCTCTCCAAGGATACGTTTGGCGTATTTGAGAAAATCATGGCCATCATCAGTCAGTTTGGCTCCTGTATTGGAGCGCTCAAAGAGTAGAACTCCCAGTTCTTCCTCTAAATCACGAATGGATGCTGAAAGATTGGGTTGCGTCAAAAAGAGTTTCTTAGCGGCCTTACTAAAAGACCCTGTTTCAGCTATAGTCTGAACATAGCGGCATTGTTGAAAATTCATAAGCATCCCCTTTTAAAAACATGATTGTGACCTATATTATAACAAAATGAGAAGTCTAATATCAGTAAAATCCTGATAGGAATCGATGAAGACCTGATATGAAATTTTTATGAAGCCAGGTCTTTTAGGAGGAGTGAGGATTGAGAGAGTTGGAAGAAGGAATTTTGACAAAAGAAAAGCACTCCAAAAGTTAGTTTTTTGGCTAACTTTTGAAATGCTGTATAAAGTGTCAGTTACTAAGACGTCTAATGGCGTCCAATTTTTTAGGTCGAATGAGGAAGAGTCCGATGGCAATCAGTGGTAACCAGAAAATGAAATGCCAGATACTTGTAGCTGGAGCAGCCTGCGTTGATTGTGACATCAGGACACTGGTAAAATCAACCAAAAAGTGCAGAATGATAGTCCACCAGAGGCTACCTGTGCGTAGGTAAATAGCAGCAAAGAATATGCCGATAGCTGAGGCATAGTAAACTTGAAACAGGGTAGCGTCCAAAGCTTGGTGGGTGAGATTTCCTAGATGAGCCAATCCAAAAAATAAGGCTGATAGGAGAACGGCCCCCAAAATTTGTTTTGAAGATCTAACACCATCTTGGAAGGCGAGTTTAAGGAAGAGTCCACGAAAAACATATTCTTCAAAAAAACCGGCCCCTAAGGCGACAATCAAAGCAGTACCAATCATATGAGGTGCCTTACTAATACCCAAAGCTCCCCCAGAAATATAGATAAAATCAGCTAAAAGAATCAACCAACAAACCCGTAAGGTTTCAGCCAGACCTATCTTTTGAGTGGATTTGATTTGTAAACCTAGTCGCCTATGTACTAGGAAGTAACATCCGCACCCAAGAACAAGCGTTTTAATAAGATAGGCTAAATTTTCGGGCAAGGGCCTGAGTATCAAACGAAGTGCGAGGTTCGCAAAAATAATACTGACCCCTAAAAGGAGCAGTGTCCTAACTTCTTTCTTTGTCATTGAAAAAGTTCCCCAACTTTCTTAACATTTTTTTCAAGCATACGACGAAAAGCTATTAAAGTCAAGGCCCTAAAGGTAGTTTTTCTGTTCTTTTATCAAGAAGTATTAGAGCTTTAGATGAGGTTGAGTCTCTAGGGATGCGTTTTGATTCTAATCGTTATCTCTGAGGAAGGCCTGACAACTGTAAAAAATAAATGAAGAAATGCTACTTTCTTCTTATACATATCTAGGATAATTGTAAAGAAATGATTAAATTATAACAAAAATGTGTCATATTTTAAAAGTGTGTAGCAAATACATAAGTTTTTTTTCAGAAATCTATTGCTAAAATTTAAAAATCACGGTAGTATATTAAACGGTTAAGTAAAACTGGTTAATAAAGCATTAACCAAAAAGGAGAAAGTATAAATGAAAGTCAACCCATTTAAAACAACATTATATTCAAGTGTATTGCTTGCAGGACTTGCTGCTACTAGCGTAGCAGCCGCAGATGAAGCTAAGGCTGCCACAGTAGCTACAGATACTGATGCCACAGTCTCAAATGCGACTGCAGAGTCAAGTGCTAATCTTGTTAAGACAACAGGAGATGCAGCAGTTGTTACAACTGTACCTGGAACAGAAGAAACAACAACAACTGAAACAGATACTACTGTAAAAACAACAACTAAAGCTATTGCTGAAGTTTCAAACCCTGACTTTGATAATGCTGTTGAAGCTGCAAAAACTACTGCAGCGGCATCAAAAGATTCTGCTGATGTTAAGGCTGTTCAAGAACAAGCAGCTAAAGATGCACAAACAGCTTCAAACACAGTCGTTTCTGAAAATAAATTAACACGTGAAGAAGCTGATGCGGCGCTTACATCTGCTCAAGCAAATGTTGTCGCTACAGGAGGATTCACAGCAACTGAAGAAGCTGGTGTTAAACATGCTAGTGTTGAAGCAGCTAACAATGACAATAAAGTGCAAACAACAGCTTTGACAACGGCTGTTTCAGACTATAAACAAAAACTTGCAGATTACAAGACACAATTGGATAAATACTACCAAGACGTTCTTGCTTATGCTGCTTGGCAAAAATCTTATAAAGAATATACTGGTGGAACAACAGCTCGTCTTTTGACAAAAGGATTGGCAGAAAATGCGACTGGTTTGATTTATCAAACAGAGGCTAATGCCGTAATGACTGTTGAAAATTCAGCTGGTTCTGTTGACTACTTGGATAAAAATATCCAATCAGGTCATTCAGTAGATGAAATCCTTCAACAGTTCAACACATCTCGTTACCTTCCGAGCGACTTCAGTGCTGCTAATGGTTCACAATATACTATCAATGCTGATGGTGAATATACTGAAGATGTATGGTTGAAGATGGCTACAGGTCAAACATTGACTGTCACATACAACAACCTTAACGGAACGTCATACAATGGTACTCCAGTTAAGAAAATCGTTGCAACTTACACATTGGTAGAAACACCAAGTACAGATGGTTCAGCTATTGTTAAGTTGTACCACGATCCAACTAAGACCCTTTTCATCGGTTCACAAACTGACGACACTAACAAAAAACTTCATGTTAAGATGAACTTGAACTTCTTTGATTCTGAGTCATCAGTGACACCACTTGACTTGTCTAAGAATGGATCAGTTTTGAGTATCTCATCACTTAACCACTGGAACACTGAACTTGGAAACCACATCGAAAAAGTTGGTTTGAATGGTAACGAATACGTTCAAATCCCTGGTTCATCTATCACCTTGCATGAAGATGGCTATGCTTATGCAACAAATGATAACGAATTTGTGGCTAATGGTGCTCGCTTTAACAGTGACCCAACAGTAGATCCAACAACTGGTGAAGTGACTGATGAGGGTTGGGATGCTATCAATCCAGATGGAACACCTCGTACGAAGAATGCTTACTACGGTGCAGCTGCAACAATCTTCAAAGGTCAACCAATGGACTTTATCGTAAGCGGAAATAACCTCAACGTTCCAACTGCTTACTGGTTTGCAACAAACTCAACTGTGGTTGTTCCTGAATTGCCAGAAGAACCAAATAAACCAGTTCTTCCAAATACAGTTTCAGTATCAGTTACTTACCACAAGAACTTTGTATCTGTTGAAAAAACAACTGAGAAACCAAAACCACAAGTACCAACAACTCCAACAGAACCAAAATCTGTTAAACCTGTAACACCAACATCAGTTCCTGTAAAAGAAGAAGCTCCAGCTCTTCCATCTACTGGTGAAAAATCAACAGCAGCTTCTGCAGCAGCAGGTGCAGCTATGGTGACATCAGCTTTGGCCTTGTTTGGTATCTCAACTTACAAACGTAAACACTAAGATAAATTATAGAAAACTAGGAAGATGATTTTCCTAGTTTTTTTATGTAAAAAATGACAAGAGAGATTGACTATAAAAAATATGAAATTTTCTGATAATTACTAAAATATCATCCAAACAGATAAAAAAACGTAAAAGAAACAAAAGCTTTCTAATTTTTCAATATTCCCTATGGATGCTTTTATTACAACGATTCCAGGTATTTTTTCTCTTGAAATCAGCTGTTAAAAAATATTTTCAAAAAATATGAAATAAATTAATTGACAAAAAATTATAATACAGTATAATAGATACTGTTAGGAAGAGTTTGTTTTTTGACAGGGTGACTCCCTAGTCAAAAAGGACTATCTTAGAATTCAAAATTCTAAGTTATCAAATTCCAATGTTTCATTGTGATGATTTAAAAAGAGAAGATTTGAACAGCAAACAAATTAGATTAATCTATTTAAAACATCAGCATCATCGTAGCGGGGGCTAGCGGTATTTTTAATCCGTGTAGAGACAAACGACAGATTCAAAAACAGCAGAATCGGTAGAGGCTACTCTTCGGAAACGAAGAGGGAGAGAAAATAAAGCAGCAACTGCATATACTTATCAGAAGGTGGACTAAGCCTATGGTAGGTAGTATGTTTTGAGAGTGGTTATTTTAGCCAATACTCATCTAGAGATTAGTATCTTGAAAGCAGGATGACTGCCTGCTATACAGAGCTTGAGGGAAAGCTTTATTAGATTGACTGACTATCAATCTCGGGATACTTTGAAGCTAGAGACCATTTTGGACCAACACGGTTTTGCGTTTGTTGGTATTGAACTGCACCTAGGGAAATGGTGGTTCAATGTTAGTAAATAAGGATTTTGGATGGTAAGCATCCAAGTCTAAAAATTGTTTTATCTTATTATTGACTAAAGGGATTAAGTCCTTGATGAGAGTTAGGAACAAAAGGGTGATAAGCATATTAGGATGATGTTCCAGTGGCGGAATTTGACCAGATGTTTGTGAGAGCATCTGTCTGTGCTACATTGGCTATTTTCAATAGTCGTGTGGGATAGAGACTGTTTTCAGCTTCTAATTTCAGGGTAGATTGGGGGATTTACCTCTAGAAATTGAAAGATTGAAAAGAGTTCAAATGGATTGAGCGGCACTTGTAACCTAAGGTAAGCAATACACCTATAAACCTATGTTTCCATGCAGCAGGGAGCAAGTTTCAATTCGAATGGGGGACGCATCTAGAGAAATCTAGATGCTTTTTTTCATTTTATGACATCTTTTGCGAATAAGTAATAGAGTGCATAAAGGAGAGAGTCATGTTAATTGCTAAAAATCAGGAAGGCATCTTGGTTTCGGCTCTTGAAAATGGGTTGAACCGTGAGAAAATTTATAGGTGCCCTGGCTGTCAAGGAATTGTAATGTTGAGACAGGGACAGGTGATGTGCCCGCATTTTGCCCACAAATCCTTGCAGGGTTGTCAGTTTTTCTCAGAAAACGAATCGGCCCAACATTTATCCCTAAAAGCTGCTTTGTATCAGTCCTTGGACAATCATGGCGAAAAAGTTTGTATTGAAAAGGTGATACCTGAGTTGGGCCAGATTGCAGATTTATTCGTTGGAGATTCCCTGGCTCTGGAAGTCCAATGTTCTCGTTTGTCACAGAAACGTCTCAGAGAGCGAACCCTAGCTTACCATCAAATAGGTTACGAGGTGCGTTGGCTTTTGGGGGATGAACTGTGGCTAGGACAGCGTTTAACAGATCTACAGCGTGATTTTCTTTATTTTACAGCTAAGATAGGTTTCCACCTCTGGGAGCTCGATTGGAAGCGAGAGGAAATTAGACTCAAGTATCTCATTTATGAGGATATTTTTGGGAAGGTTCATTATCTAACCAAGTCTTGGTCCTTCACCGAAAATCTTATGACCATATTACGTTTTCCCTATCAGGCAAGGAAGGTGGAGACTTATCAAGTATCTCAACGAAGGAAGGTCTCACGTTTGATTCAAAGAGAGTTGATGGGCAAAAATCCAAGGTGGATGAAAAGACAGGAGACAGCTTACCTTAAGGGAATGAATTTGTTAAGCATGTCCGACCAAGATTTCTTTCCACAAGTGCGATTTCCTGAATCCAAGCAAGGATTCGTGCAAATTAGACTAGAGCTTGATGGATTTGAAAAGGTTTTTAAGCAATATTATCGAAAAAGGGATTTTTCTTACAGGCAAACCCTCTACCCTCCCACCTTTTATGCTAAAATAGTAGAGTATAGACACAATTAAGGAGAATATTATGTCAGACAATCGTAGTCATTTAGAAGAAAAATATACATGGGATTTGACCACCATTTTTGCGACGGACGCTGCTTGGGAAGCTGAATATGAAAGCACTGTTCAGGATCTTAAGAAAGCTAGTGCCTTTGCTGGTCACCTCTTGGACTCAGCCAAGAATTTGCTTGAGGCAACAGAACTTTATATGAGTTTGATGCGTCGTTTGGAAAAAATCTACGTTTATGCGTCAATGAAAAATGACCAAGACACAACGGTTGGTCTTTATCAAGAATACCAAGCTAAAGCTTCAAACCTTTACTCACAGTTGAGTGAAGCCTTTGCTTACTTTGAGCCTGAATTTATGGCTTTGGATGCTGAAAAATTAGCAGCCTTCAAAGAACAAGAATCTGGTCTTGGACTTTATGACCACTATTTCGAACGTCTTTTGGCAAACAAAGACCATGTGCTTTCACAAGAAGCAGAAGGTCTTTTGGCAGCAGCCGGCGATATTTTCAATGGTCCAACAGAGACCTTTAATGTCTTGGATAACGCTGATATCCTCTTCCCATGGGTATCAGATGGTCAAGGGGATGTGATTGAGTTGACACATGGTAACTTTATCACGCTCATGGAGTCTAAAGACCGTGACATTCGTAAGGGAGCTTATGAAGCCATGTATGGAACCTACGAACAGTTCCAACATACCTATGCACAAACCCTCCAAGGTGTTGTTAAAGTTCACAATTATCAAGCTAAAGTACGTCACTACAACTCAGCACGTCATGCAGCGCTTGCAGCTAACTTTATTCCGGAAAGTGTTTATGACTCACTCTTGGAGTCAGTGCACAAACATTTGCCACTTTTGCATCGTTACCTTGACTTGCGTAAGAAGGTCTTGGGACTTGATGAGCTTAAGATGTATGATGTCTATACGCCACTCTCTGAGACTGAAACTGCTCTTACTTATGAAGAATCCCTCAAAAAAGCAGAAGAAGTCTTGGCTATCTTTGGCGAAGAGTATAGTGAAGGGGTTCATGCAGCCTTTACGGAACGTTGGATTGATGTTCACCCTAACAAAGGGAAACGCTCAGGCGCCTACTCAGGTGGTGCCTATGATACCAACGCTTTTATGCTTTTGAACTGGCAAGACACTTTGGACAATCTCTTTACCTTGGTTCACGAGACTGGTCATAGCTTGCACTCAACCTTCACACGTAAAACCCAACCATATGTTTACGGAGATTACCCAATTTTCTTGGCGGAAATTGCGTCAACAACCAATGAAAATATCTTAACAGAAACGCTTCTTAAGGAAGTTAAAGATGATAAGACACGCTTTGCCATCCTCAACCACTTCTTGGATGGCTTTAAGGGAACAGTTTTCCGTCAAACTCAATTTGCTGAGTTTGAACATGCTATTCACGAAGCGGATGCATCAGGTCAAATTTTGACGGCAGATTTTATGAACAAGCTTTATGCAGACCTCAATGAGAAATACTACAACCTTAAAGCTGAAGATAACTACGAAATTCAGTTTGAGTGGGAACGTATTCCGCATTTCTACATGAATTACTATGTCTACCAATATGCTACAGGATTTGCGGCGGCAAGCTACTTGGCAGAAAAAATTGTTCACGGTACTGAAGAAGATAAGGAAGCTTACCTCACTTACCTTAAGGCAGGTAGCTCAGATTATCCTTTGGAAGTCATCAAGAAAGCTGGTGTTGATATGACCAATACCGACTACTTGGATGCTGCCTTCAAGGTCTTTGAAGACCGCTTAGTGGAATTAGAAGCCTTGGTTGAAAAAGGTGTTCACCTTTCTTAAAGAGAAGTTCCAATAAGAGAAAATCTTTCTGATCAGGATGATTTTTCTTGAACAAACAGGTAAAGGCATTAAAGAATCTTATGGCCTTTATGGCTGAGGAAAGTTTTAAAAAGACTTGGTCTTCAATCAAAATCTCTAGCACTCGCTAGGGATTTTTTATATAATAAGACACATGGTTAAATCATATAGTAAAAATGCAAATCACAATATGCGTCGCCCAGTAGTTAACAAGGATATCGTAGACTACATGCGAACGCATCTTCAGGAAAATACAGGACATTTGGCAGAATTGGAAGTCTTTGCTCGTAAGGAGAACATTCCTATCATTCAGCCTGAGGTTGTCGCCTACTTTCGATTTTTGTTGCAGACCTTGCAGCCTAAGAAAATCCTGGAGGTCGGCACAGCTATCGGTTTTTCAGCCCTCCTTATGGCTGAGTATGCACCTAATGCTCAGATTACAACCGTTGATCGTAACGAGGAAATGATTGGCTTTGCCAAGGAAAATCTAGCCAAGTATGACAGTCGCCAACAAATTACCTTGGTTGAAGGGGATGCTGCTGAGGTGTTGCAGGACTTAGACACCGATTATGATTTTGTCTTTATGGACTCAGCCAAGTCTAAATACATCGTCTTTCTACCAGAAATCCTCAAGCGCCTCAAGGTAGGAGGGATTATCGTTTTTGATGATATTTTCCAAGGAGGAGACATCGCTAAAGACATCATGGAAGTTCGTCGTGGTCAGCGCACCATCTACCGTGGTCTGCATCGTCTTTTTGATGCGACTTTAGATAACCCTGGTTTGACTGCTAGTTTGGTACCCATGAGTGACGGACTTCTTATGCTTAGGAAAAATTCTGAAAATATTATCTTGCCAGATTAAGCAATATTTAAGTAAGTGTGGTATAATAACAAAGATATTGACAATTTAAGGAGTAGATAGAATGGCTAAAGAAAATGAAAACCTTGAGTCAACTGAAGAAACTGTTGAAGAGGTTGTAGCAGACAAAGACGCAGAACAAGAGGAGCTTGATCGCCAAAAAGAAGAAGAGGAAAGCATCGCCCTCGCTAGTGAAAAAGCAAAAGAAAAAGCTAAACGTGCTAAGACTAAGAAAACACGTGATGCTGGTAAAACAAGCTCAGGTGGTCGCTTCCTCGGAGGCCTTGCCCTCGTAGCTGTTTCAGCTCTTGTTGGTGCAGGGATTACATATGTTTCTCTTGGGAACAAAACAACTGAAGAAACAACTTTGGTATCTATGAAGGGTGATACTGTCACTGTTGGTGATGTGTTTGATTCCCTTAAAGGTAGCAGCCAAACGCAACAAAGTGTTTTGAGCGCAACGTTGCAAAAAGCTCTTGAAAAAGAATACGGTAGCAAGGTCAGCAAAGAAGACGTTGATAAAGCCTACAAACAAGCTTCAGAACAGTATGGAGAACAATTCTCACAAGTTCTTGCAGCTTATGGTCAAACAGAAGAGTCATATCGTACACAAATCCGTACGCAAAAATTGGTTGAGTATGCTGTTAACCAAGCCGCTCAAAAAGATTTGACAGAAGCAAACTACAAGGCTGCTTATGACAACTACACACCAAATACAGAAGTTCAAGTCGTTTCAACAACTGATAAGGCAGTAGCTGATAAGGTTGACTCTGAAGCTAAAGCAGAAGGCGCAGACTTCTCACAAGTCGCTAAAGATAACAGCTTGGAAGTGAACTCTAAGACAGTTAACTCAGCATCTCAAGACTTCCCAACAGACGTTTTGACAGCAGCCTTCAAGCAAGATGCCAATGCTGTTTCTGATGTAGTCACAGTTTCAAACAGCTCAACAGGTGCAGCTACTTATTACATCGTTAAGACTGTTTCAAAATCTGATAAAAATGCAGATTGGAAAAACTACAAGGATGATTTGACTAAAGTGATCATCAATGGCAAGAAAGCTGATACTAACTTCACTAACTCAGTCATTACCAAGGTCCTTAAAAAATACAATGTTAAGGTTGTTGATAAGTCCTTTAGTGCAATTCTTGACCAGTATGTGACTGGTTCTGGAGCTTCATCAAGTTCAACTTCAAGCTCTAGCAAATAAATCACAAGTTAGAGTTGATAATGTTGCTATCAACTTGACCTAAGACCTAAAACACGTTAAAATGGAAAGTAACGAAGAGTTTTAAGATTAGGAAACTCTGAGTCTTCCCTTTGAGAAAGGTAATCATTACTTCGGATACAGAAAAATGGCGGTCGCTGCGAGCCATGGACGGATGGGGTTACTTGCTACTCAAAGTTTACAATTTAAGAAAAATAAGAATGACAAGGTCATTGAATGAAGGTGGTACCGCGGTTCACGTCGCCCTTCGTTTAGTGGTCTTGTCTTTTATTCTTTTAGTATTTTCTAAATGGTATCAATTAAGAATAATTAAGGAGAAACAATGAAACAACTTACTTCAGCACAAATTCGTCAAATGTGGCTTGATTTCTGGAAATCAAAAGGTCACGCTGTTGAACCATCAGCTAACTTGATTCCAGTTAACGACCCAACCCTTCTTTGGATTAACTCAGGGGTTGCCACTTTGAAGAAATATTTTGATGGTTCAGTGATTCCTGAAAATCCACGTATCACCAACTCACAAAAAGCTATCCGTACCAACGATATTGAAAACGTTGGTAAGACAGCTCGTCACCACACAATGTTTGAAATGCTTGGTAACTTCTCAGTTGGTGACTACTTCCGTGATGAAGCTATCACATGGGGTTATGAGCTTTTGACAAGCCCAGAGTGGTTTGATTTTCCAAAAGACAAACTTTACATGACTTACTACCCAGATGATAAAGATTCATACAACCGTTGGATTGCTTGTGGTGTTGAACCAAGTCACTTGATTCCAATTGAGGATAACTTCTGGGAAATCGGTGCTGGACCTTCAGGACCAGATACTGAAATCTTCTTCGACCGTGGAGAAGACTTTGACCCTGATAATATTGGTATCCGTTTGCTTGAAGAAGATATTGAAAACGACCGTTACATTGAAATTTGGAACATCGTTTTGTCACAATTCAACGCAGACCCAGCTGTTCCTCGTTCAGAATACAAGGAACTTCCTAATAAAAACATTGATACGGGCGCAGGTCTTGAACGTCTTGTAGCCGTAATGCAAGGGGCTAAAACAAACTTTGAAACTGACCTCTTCATGCCTATCATTCGTGAAATCGAAAAAATGTCTGGCAAGACTTACGATCCTGATGGGGACAATATGAGCTTCAAGGTCATCGCTGACCACATTCGTTCATTGGCCTTTGCTATTGGTGATGGTGCCCTTCCAGGTAATGAAGGTCGTGGTTATGTCCTTCGTCGTCTTCTCCGTCGTGCTGTAATGCACGGTCGTCGTCTCGGTATTTCTGATGCTTTCTTGTACAAACTTGTTCCAACAGTTGGTAAAATCATGGAAAGCTATTACCCAGAAGTTCTTGAAAAGAAAGACTTTATCGAAAAAATCGTTAAACGTGAAGAAGAAACCTTTGCACGTACTATCGATGCAGGTTCAAGCATGCTTGATGAGCTTCTTGCTAACCTTAAGAAATCTGGTAAAGATACGCTTGAAGGTAAAGACATCTTCAAACTTTACGATACTTACGGATTCCCAGTGGAATTGACAGAAGAATTGGCTGAAGACGAAGGCTTCAAGATTGACCATGAAGGTTTCAAAGCTGCCATGAAAGAACAGCAAGAACGTGCGCGTGCTAGCGTCGTTAAAGGGGGTTCTATGGGTATGCAAAATGAAACACTCGCCAACATCACAGAACCATCTGAGTTCTTGTATGAAGATGAAGCTGCAGAAAGCCGTTTGAGCGTGATCGTTGCTGATGATGCCCGTCATGATACTGTAAATTCTGGTCAAGCCCTCCTTGTCTTTGAACAAACACCATTCTACGCCGAAATGGGTGGACAAGTAGCCGACCACGGTACTATCTCAGATGCAGCTGGTACAGTCGTGGCACGTGTGGTTGATGTCCAACGTGCACCAAATGGTCAACCTCTTCATACCGTTGAGGTTGAAGGTGAACTTGTAGTCGGTGCTAACTATAAACTTGAAATTGATCATACACGTCGTCATCGTGTCATGAAGAACCACACAGCAACTCACCTCTTGCACGCTGCCCTTCACAATATTATCGGTAACCATGCGGTCCAAGCTGGTTCACTTAACGAACAAGAATTCTTGCGTTTCGACTTTACTCACTTCGAGGCTGTAACTCCAGAAGAATTGCGTGCTATCGAAGAACAAGTTAATGAAGAAATCTGGAAAGCTACTCCAGTAACAACGATCGAAACAGATATTGACACTGCTAAATCAATGGGAGCTATGGCCCTCTTTGGTGAGAAATATGGTAAGAATGTACGTGTCGTTTCAATCGGAGATTACTCTGTTGAGCTTTGTGGTGGTACTCACGTTGCCAACACTGCTGAAATCGGTATGTTCAAGATTGTCAAAGAAGAAGGTATCGGTTCAGGAACACGTCGTATCTTGGCAGTAACATCACGTGAAGCTTACCTCGCTTACCGTGAAGAAGAAGATGCTCTTAAGGAAATCGCAGCAACACTTAAGGCACCACAATTGAAAGAAGTACCTAACAAGGTGGCTAGCCTTCAAGAACAGTTGCATGCTCTTCAAAAAGAAAATGCTGCTCTTAAAGAAAAAGCAGCAGCTGCAGCAGCTGGTGATGTTTTCAAAGACGTTAAAGAAGCCAACGGTGTTCGTTACATTGCTAGTCAAGTGGAAGTTTCTGATGCAGGTGCCCTTCGTACCTTTGCTGACCAATGGAAACAAGCAGACTACTCTGATGTCCTTGTCCTTGCAGCTCACATCGGTGAAAAAGTTAATGTCCTCGTAGCAAGCAAGTCTAAAGACGTTCACGCAGGTAATGTTATCAAGGTTCTGGCACCAATCGTGTCAGGTCGTGGTGGTGGTAAACCAGATATGGCCATGGCCGGTGGTAGCGATGCTAACGGTATCCAAGATCTTCTCTCAGCAGTAGCAGAACAACTCTAAGATATTATACAAATCGAACAAACTTAAAAAGGTAGGATGAATGACAATCCTATCTTTTTTTGCTTTCGTTGGGTGATGACGGTAGGAAGGAAAATATGCCAGTCTTTATATAGTAGCAAGTTGGCTAATTGGCTGTTTTTTCTCTGGCAATCTTAGTTCTAGTGTCTTATATTTTCGTGGAGCTATGATATTTTTTAGAAATCTTAGTAATATACATGAAATACTTGTAAAATATTTTTAAAAGAAGTATACTATAGGCGTAAAAAAGGTTCCATTATTTTATGAAACAGCCTAGAAAGTGAGAGTGATCAAAATGAGAAAGGCATATGTTTTTAAGGAACGTCAACGTTATTCTATTCGTAAATATTCTTTTGGAGCTGCATCAGTCTTGATTGGTGCGAGCTTGCTGCTTGGTGGACATGCTTTGGCTCAGGAACAAGCCAATAGCACAGGTCCAAGTACGGATTATGAAGTTTATGTGAATCATTCTGAAGCACCTCAAATAGATCAAACTACCTCAGAAGCTATTACTGATGCTCTCAATGAACCTGCGTCAAGATCAGAAGCACCAAGACCTAAGCTTGCTAGCAGTGAAGTTGCCTCTTCTGAAGCTAGTAGTGTAGTGGCTAGCGAGGCTGCTTCTTTGGAAGTACCGGCAGAGGTTGCTCATTCTGCATCTGCTGAAGCTTCTGTTTCTATATCAGAAGTGGCTAGTCCACGTTCTGAAGTATCATCAGTAGCTAGCTCTGAAGTAGCTAGTGAAACCAACCGTTCAGCAACTTCAGAAGTAGCGGAAACCATAGGTACTGACCGTGAAGCTGTGGATACTCCTCAACCTGGTGAGGATGGTCCTGTGACTGCTGATGGTTCTCTTGATATCCCATCAAATGGTACTTATTATTTCCGTCGCACAACTGAAATTCGTACTGCGCCAATCATGGATATCAAACCTACCTTTGTCTTTAGTGCAGGCGACCATGTTATCTATGACAAGGTCTTGAAGAAAGATAATCACCAATGGATTTCTTACATTGGTTACGACTATGAACGCTACTATGCTGATATCGCAGCATTGAAGGCTGAAAACACTAGTAGCACCACTGAGGCAACTAGAGATGAAACCATCGCTGAACGTGGCACTTATTACTTCACTAAAGTTGCAGATGTGAAGAATCAACCTAGCTTGACTGCCAAGACTGAGTTCAATTTTGATCCAGGCATGTCAGTCAACTATGATAGATCTTTGCTTGCGGACAACCACCGTTGGATTTCTTATGTGTCATACAATGGCACTCGTCGTTACGTCGACCTAGGTGCTACTGTAGAGGCTGTAGCTAAACCAAGAGGCGATATCGCTATTGAAAGCTATGATAATGGTGACTTTAGTGTCGTTATCAGTAATGTTTCAGACCAAAACGGTGTCCTCGGGGTATCTGTTCCAATCTGGTCTGAAAAGAATGGTCAAGATGATATCATCTGGTACAATGCGACTCGTCTTAACAATGGTAACTATAAGGTTAACGTTAGTCTAACTGACCACAAGAATGAACGTGGTCTCTACAATGTTCATCTTTACTATGTTGAAACTAATGGTAAATTAGTTGGTGTGGGTGGCACAACTTACACAGTTCCTGCTAAGGTTGAAGAAACTCATACAACAACTAGTTATAGTCTTCCTGACTCAGGAACTTACACTTTCAAAGAACGCTCTAGCATTAAGGCAGAACCAAGCGTCGCAAGTCCAGAGTTGGCCTACTATGATGCTGGTATGTCAGTCAACTACGACAAGATTGTCAGTGGTGATGGTTACCAATGGCTTTCTTACCTCAGCTACAATGGCAACCGCCGTTATGTAGCCGTGTCTAAACTTATTCAACAAGAAAGCAAACCAAGCGGTACTATCAATATTGAAAACCTCTCTAACCTTGGTTTCGACGTTCATATCACCAATGTTTCTGGTGGTGACAAGGCTATTCAAGGCGTAAGTGTTCCAGTTTGGACAGTTAAAAACGGCCAAGACGATTTGGTATGGCACCAAGCGAACAGACAAAGTGATGGTAGCTACAAGGTTCGTATCAATGTTAGTGACCATAAGGCTGAAGCGGGTGAATACATTGTCCATCTCTACTATGTTCAAGACGGTAAGATGGTAGGTATCGGAGGCACTAGCACAACTGTTCCAGTTCAAAATGCAACCCGCCACAACCTTCCAGCTTCAGGTTCCTATACTTTTACCGCTCGTACTGGCATCAAGACTCAACCTTTGGTAGCTAACCCAGATGTTAGCTACTACGATGCTGGTATGTCAGTCAACTATGACAAGGTTGTCAATAATGACGGCTATACATGGCTTTCTTACCTCAGCTATTCAGGAAATCGTTTCTATGTGGCTATCGCACCAACGAGCGTGACTAAACCTGTAGAACAACCAGTCCAACCAAGTACACCTTCATCTGGCACCTATACTTTCAAGGAACGCTCTAGCATTAAAGCAGAACCAAGTGTTGCAAGTCCAGAGTTGGCCTACTATGATGCTGGTATGTCAGTCAATTATGACAAGATTGTCAGTGGTGATGGTTATCAATGGCTTTCTTACCTCAGCTACAATGGGAACCGCCGTTATGTAGCCGTGTCTAAACTTGCTCAACAAGAAAGCAAACCAAGTGGTACTATCAATATTGAAAATCTCTCTAACCTTGGTTTCGACGTTCATATCACCAATGTTTCTGGTGGTGATAAAGCTATCCAAGGCGTCAGTGTTCCAGTTTGGACAGTTAAAGACGGCCAAGACGATTTGGTATGGCACCAAGCTGACAGACAAAGTGATGGTAGCTACAAGGTTCGTATTAATGTTAGTGACCATAAGTCTGAAGCAGGCGAATACATTGTTCATCTCTACTATGTTCAAGATGGTAAGATGGTAGGTATCGGAGGAACTAGTACAACTGTTCCAGTTCAAAATGCAACTCGCCACAATCTTCCAGCTTCAGGTTCATATACCTTTACCGCTCGTACTGGCATTAAGACTCAGCCTTTGGTAGCCAACCCAGATGTTAGCTACTACGATGCTGGTATGTCAGTCAACTATGACAAGGTTGTCAATAATGACGGCTATACATGGCTTTCTTATCTCAGTTATTCAGGACAACGTTTCTATGTAGCTATCGCACCAACAAGTGTGACTAAACCAGTAGAACAACCAGTTCAACCAAGTACACCATCTTCTGGTACCTATACTTTCAAGGAACGCTCTAGCATTAAAGCAGAACCAAGTGTTGCAAGTCCAGAGTTAGCCTACTATGATGCTGGTATGTCTGTTAACTATGACAAAGTGGTGACTGCAGATGGTCATACATGGCTCTCTTATATCAGCCATGGAGGCAACCGCCGTTACATTGCCATTGATGCTAAGGCAACAGTAGTTGCTCAACCAGCAAGCCCAAGCCTAGCGGCAACTGGCACCTATACCTTTACCCAACCTAGCTCTATCAAGGCTCAACCAAGCGTTGCAAGCCCAGAGTTAGCCTACTATGATAAAGGCATGTCTGTTCGCTATGACAAGGTCCTTACAGCCGATGGCCACACCTGGTTGTCTTATGTAACCTATAGCGGTGCAAGACGCTATGTGGATATTTCTTAAGAGTTGTAACATCACTCTCTTTTGAGGGTGGTGTTTTTTAGTTTCAAGAGTTGAATAAATATATTGTTCAATATGTTTTGGAAATATTTGCCGTAAATTAGCGAAAGTTGTAAAATCAAGGTGAAAGTATAGGATTCGTTCTATACGTAGCTAATTCATCAAGTTATTGAAAGAAAATGTTATAAAACGGAGGTATTGAGCATGTTAGATATTTTTGTTTTAGAAGAAGATTATTTTCAACAAGCTCGTCTTGAGGATGCCATCCACAAGTCCAAACAAATATATATTTTAAGAATTGGGAAGGTTGATTTATACGATAAACCCGATCAATTATTAGAGCGTATTACGGAAAGGGGCTCGCACTTACTGTTTTTCCTAGATATTGCAACTGATAGTGATGTCGAAGGGGGAATATTGGTTGCTCAACAGATACGTGAGCGAGATCCGTATGCTAGTATTGTTTTCATCACAGCACATCCCGAACTCCTACCATCAACCTTTCAGTATCGCTTAGCTGCACTTGATTTTATTGACAATAATTTGCCTGATAATGAATATGAAGATAGGATTATTTCTGATATTGGATTAGCACTTTCTAAAAATGGTCTGAGCCAAATAGAGTGTGCTTTTACGGTAGATACAAAGAATGCAACTATACAAGTTCCTTTTCATAAGATTCTCTATTTTGAAACATCTCCAACAGTTCATAAGGTGATTCTTCATACAACGGAAGAGCAGATTGAGTTCTATGGTCAATTGTCAAAAATTGTGAAACAAGATTGCAGACTATACAAATGCCATAAATCATTTGTTGTAAATCCCGAAAACATTGTGAGATTGGACAAAGAGTTAGGTGTAATTTATTTTGAAAACGGAGAGTCATGCTTGGTTTCGAAAGCTAAACAAAAAGAGATTGTTGCTAAGATGCTTGTTCCAAAACCCATGGCAGTTTGATGTATATAGTATTTTTATTTTAAATGTTATTTTCTGATTATGACGAAATTTGAGTGTTTTATGACAAGTATGAAAATACTTAATTTTTGATGCTATACTTTTTAATGTAAAAAATTTAAGGAGATTTTTCTATTATGAAGAATAGTTATTTCAACTGTACTAGTCAACGTTTCTCAATTCGTAAGTATTCTTTTGGTGCTGCTTCTGTGCTTTTAGGGGTTTTCCTACTTTCTGGTGTACAGACTGCTCATGCTGATGAGCAAACGGCTGTTTCTGAATCAACTGCAAGTATTACTAGCGATAATGGAGTTGTATCAGAGAAAGTAACTTCTTCAAATACTGAGATTGCTCTTTCTGAAGCTACTGTTTCAGTTCCAAAGGATAGTTTGGAACCCGCTAAAGCACTTTCAAGTACTGTGACTCCAGAAAAGACAAGTGAAAGTTCTCAGCATGTTGAAACAGTTACTACGAATGAAACTCACAAAGTTGAAAATACTACTGAAGCGATATCAACAGTAGAAGAAAAGGTTAACGTAGCGACAAATACTGATAAGTCATCTGATAAAAAAATTACTACTCCAAGCATTTCAAATGAGGCAAATAAAAAAATTGAGTCCGAGGTACGTGAAGATAAGGAGACTGAAAAAGTTACTGTAACAGAGAAAATTTCTGATCCAAAAGTTCCTGAAATAAAAACAGATAATAAGCCAACAATACCAAGTACTGGTTATTCGCGATTATTCAGTGTTGGAAATATCAGACGACCAATGTCAACTAATCCTAGAATTGGTGATGATTACCCAGCAGCGTGGAGGTTTGCTGAAGGATACGACCAATGGGGATATGCTATGGGTAACTGTACATCTTTTGTTGCTTATAGATTAAAAAATGTGAATCATATTGAACCACCTCGAGCATTGGGGAATGGAGCCCAATGGGGTGCTTCTGCTAGAGGGTATGGCTATCGTGTAGATAAAACTCCAGCTAGAAGATCTGTAGCATATTTCGATGATGGCGGGTATGGACATGTTGCATGGGTAGCGGATGTCCGTGGTGATAATGTTATTATTGAGGAGTACAATTGGTATATCAATGGTATATATGATCATAGTTACCATACTCAAACATTACCTATTTCCCATTATACTGGTTACATCCATTTTAAAGACTTAAAAGGTGGAAATACAAGTATCCCTGATACTCCAACACCAACAGATAATACAGGAAGTAATTTAGCTTCTTCAGGATCTTATCAATTTACAGAGAGAGTAAGCATTAAAGCTGAACCTAAAATGTCTGCCCCAGAACTTGCCTATTATGAAGCAGGAAATACTGTTAATTATGATAAAACACTCCAAGCAGATGGTTATGTCTGGATTTCTTATCTATCATATGCTGGAAACCGTCGCTATATTCCAGTACAAAAGCTTTCAACTGTAGAAAGTGCTTCAACTATATCTAATCCTTCTAAACCATCAATTCCTAATAGTGGTGTTTATACTTTTAAAGGCTATGCAAGTATCAAAGCAGAACCAAAGATTTCTGCACCTGAGTTGGCATACTATGATGCTGGAAATACCGTGAATTATGATAGTCTTATTCAGGCAGATGGTCACTATTGGATTTCTTACTTATCATATTCAGGTGCACGTCGTTATATTGCTATTAGCTAAGACATAGGGGTCACCCTATTATAGAAGATCGCAGGAAATATTTTTATATTATTTTATGAAATTGTATTGAAATATAGAAATAAAGATGTTATATTTGTAACGAAAAACAAATAAAAGGAATATTAATCATGAAAAATACAAGTAAACTTATTGGTTTAGTATTAGCCCTTATCGTAGTTACCCTCGCTATCTTTTTGGTGACTAAATTTAACAGCCATGAATCAGCGCGTGTTGGCACAAGTAGCAGTTCAGTCCAAACGGTTAAAAAGTCATCTTCAAGCTCAAGTAAGGTCGTTAAGAAGGATAAAAAATCAACTCGATCATCATCTTCGGCAGTCACAAATGAAGAAAATGACAATCAGGCCTCAGCAGTAGCACCTAAGGCTTCTTCTCAAGAACAAGCTCAAGCAGGTACTACAGATGGCGGACAAGTGGCTGAAGCAACAACACCAGCTTCTCAAGTTGGAGGAGTTGAGGGTGGTCGAGGTGCTTGGAAAGCTACTTCTGGAACATTGACACTTGATGAGGAAACCCCTGTATATGCTGCACCAGATAAAGACAGTGGGGTTGTTTCTAAAATGCCTGCAGGTGATGTTGATTGGGATAAATATGAAATTTTACCTGATGGAAACTGGTATAGTTTTGTCAAAGATGGGCAACGTTATTACATTTCATATTCAGATGTAGGACATTGATATAAGGTTCAAAAATGAAACATGATGGCATTTAAAGCTATCGTGTTTTTACTTTATTTTCCATTTTTTTGGAAAAACAACGAATATATAAGTATAATCAGTCATTTTTTTCGATTATGACGAAAATCGGACTGTTTATGATTTAAGTGGGAAGAAGTCAAAAAATTTGGTATACTAGTGGACAAGTGACAGATATTGAGTAATTTTTGTAAAATACTTGTAATATTTGTCACCTAATGTTACAATCAATCGGTAACAATAATTTGATAGAGAGAAATAATATGAAACGAGAAAAATTTTTACACGAACAACAACGTTTTTCAATTCGTAAATATTCTTTTGGGGCTGCGTCAGTTCTTTTAGGAGCTAGTTTGGTCTTTGCGGGTCAAGCTTTGGCTGACGAACACCACGAAGCTGCAACGACCTCAGATGCCACTTTGCGTGCGACTTCAGATAGTGATGCCTTAACAGCGGCTGATATTTTCAGTGGCGTAGCAACTAATGGAGTGGCGTCAAGTGAGAAAGCTAGCGAAACTTCAACAACAAGTCAAACAGCTAGTGAAACTGCTACTAGCGAAGCGACAAGTGAAATTAGTGCTTCACAAACAGCTGATAAAGCATCTGAAACTGCAGTTGCCCCTTCAGCTGTGACAAATCGCTCAAATCTAGCTGAAAAAGATGCTAATCTTGATGTATCTAGTATGGTGAGAGCGGCTGTTAATACTAGCTTGGTGAGCACACCAACAACTACTACAGACAGTGACCTTCCAAGCCAAGGAACTTATGTCTACAAGGAACGTACAGAAATCAAGAATCAACCTAAGATTTCTGCCAAGGCTGAATTTTATGTGAATCCAGGGGATAGCGTCTTTTACGACCAAGTCGTGACAGCTGACGGCTACCAATGGATTAGCTACAAATCATACTCTGGCGTGCGTCGTTATGCGCCAGTAAAACCAGTGGCGGCTGGTAGTGGCAGTGGTAACAGTGGTAGTGGGGATGGTAAGCCTTCTAATGGCGCTCAAGCTACAACAGGGGCTTTGAACATCCCAGCGACAGGAACTTTCTACTTTACACGTGACACAGATATTAAGAAAGAACCAAAAGCAGATCTCAAACCTACTTTTGTTTTCAGTAAGGGTGACCATGTCATCTATGATAAAGTTTTGACTGCGGATAATCATCAATGGATTTCTTACCTTGGGTATGACTATGTTCGCTATTATGCTGATATTGCGACTTTGACACCTGCAAAAGCTGAAACACCAGCTGCTAAACCAACAGAGACTAATCAAGCAAAACCAGAAACTACTGGTGCTGAAAAACTTCCAGCAAGTGGCACTTATAATGTGACACGTAGCTTGAATGTTAAAAACGAACCTAAGGCCTCTGCAGAAACACTTTATACCTTGGAAAAAGGCTACAAAGTGAACTATGACAAGGTCTTGACTGCGGATAACCACCAATGGATTTCTTACATTAGTTACAGTGGTACACGTCGATATGTGGATATTGCGACTTTGAAAGCTACTGAGTCTAAACCACAAGAAAACCGTGTTTCTGGTAACCTGACTATCACCAACCAAACGTCTAATGGCTTCGATGTAGTCGTAACCAATGTTTCAGGTGGTGGCAAGGCAGTTCAAGAAGTGCGTGTCCCAATCTGGTCAAATAAAGATGGTCAAGATGACCTCACTTGGTATCATGCTGATAAACAGTCAGATGGTAGCTACAAGGTTCATGTAGATAAAGCCAGCCACAAGGGCGATGCTGGTACCTATTCTGTGCATCTTTACTACATGTTGGATGGTAAACGAACTTATATTACCGAAACTACAGCCACAGTCCCTGAAACTCAAGTAACAGGAAAATTGACGATCACCAACCAAATGTCTAATGGCTTTGATGTTGTGGTTACCAATGTTTCAGGTGGTGGCAAGACAGTTCAAGAAGTTCGTGTTCCAATTTGGTCAGATAAGAATGGTCAAGATGATCTTACTTGGTACCATGCTGACAAACAATCAGACGGTAGCTACAAGGTTCACGTAGATAAAGCCAGCCACAAGGGCGATGCTGGTACTTATGCTGTGCATCTTTACTATATGTTGGATGGTAAGAGAACCTATATCACAGAAACCACAGCCACAGTTCCTGAATCTCAAGTAACAGGGGAATTGACGATTACTAACCAAACCTCTAATGGTTTTGATGTTGTTGTTACCAATGTTTCAGGTGGTGGCAAGACAGTTCAAGAAGTGCGTGTCCCAATCTGGTCAGATAAGAATGGTCAAGATGACCTCACTTGGTACCATGCAGACAAACAATCAGACGGTAGCTACAGGGTTCACGTAGATAAAGCCAGCCACAAGGGCGATGCTGGTACCTATGCTGTCCATCTTTACTATGTGTTGGATGGTAAACGAACTTATATTACCGAAACTACAGCCACAGTCCCTGAATCTCAAGTAACAGGAAAATTGACCATCAGCAACCAAACGTCTAATGGCTTTGATGTTGTCGTAACTAATGTTTCAGGTGGTGGCAAGACAGTTCAAGAAGTTCGTGTTCCAATTTGGTCAGATAAGAATGGTCAAGATGATCTCACTTGGTATCATGCCGACAAACAATCAGACGGTAGTTATAAGGTTCATGTAGATACAGCCAGCCATAAGGGTGATGCTGGTAGCTATTCTGTTCATCTTTACTATATACTAGATGGTAAGAGAACTTATATTACCGAAACTACAGCCACAGTCCCTGAATCTCAAGTGACAGGAAAATTGACTAATAACGGTTCTTATTATAGTGTTCGTGGTAAATACGATGATATTATTATTGTCAATAAAAAACACGGTCTTTCTAAGGACTACAACCCAGGTGAAAACCCAACGGCTAAGGCAGCCTTTGTTCGTCTTCGTGACGATATGATTAATCAAGGGTTGAATGTTGGACGTTCATACAGTGGTTTCCGTTCTTACGATTATCAAAAGACTCTTTACGACAACTACGTAAGCCGTGATGGTCAAGCAGCTGCGGACCGTTACTCAGCTCGTCCTGGGTTCAGCGAACACCAAACTGGTTTGGTCTTTGACTTGACTGATAAATCAGGTAACTTGCTTGAAGATTCACGAGCTAGTCAATGGCTTAAAGACAATGCACATAACTATGGCTTTATCGTACGTTTCCAAGCAGGTAAAGAAGCTTCAACTGGCTACATGCCAGAAGCATGGCATATCCGCTATGTGGGTAAAGAAGCTAAAGACATCCACGATTCAGGATTGAGCTTGGAAGAGTACTTTGGAATTGAAGGTGGCGATTATGCTACTAGCAGCAAACCTGCTGAAAGCAAACCAGCCACTACAGGTGCTATCAATCTTCCAGCGACAGGAACTTATACATTCACAGGTCGTGCGTCAATCAAGGCAGAAGCTAAGGTTTCAAGTCCAGAGTTGGCCTACTATGACAAAGGCATGAGCGTTAACTATGATAAAGTTTTGACAGCAGATGGTCATCAATGGCTTTCATATGTAACAGCAAGTGGTGCTCGTCGTTACGTTGATATTGCAACAGTTAAAGCGACAGAAACAAAACCAGAAGTTA
This sequence comes from uncultured Streptococcus sp., assembly GCA_934229725.1. Taxonomy (GTDB): domain Bacteria; phylum Bacillota; class Bacilli; order Lactobacillales; family Streptococcaceae; genus Streptococcus. The sequence goes on along the minus strand of CAKQDX010000001.1, from coordinate 222,200 downwards.
AACCGGTTGCTAAGCCAGCAGATAAACCAAGTCTGCCAGAATCAGGCACTTATACCTTCACAGGTCGTGCGTCAATCAAGGCAGAAGCTAAGGTTTCAAGTCCAGAATTGGCCTACTATGACAAAGGCATGAGTGTTAACTATGACAAGGTTTTGACAGCTGATGGTCGTCAATGGCTTTCATACGTAACAGCAAGTGGTGCTCGTCGTTACGTTGATATTGCAACAGTTAAAGCAGAGGCTAAGCCAGAAACAAAACCAGTTGCGAAACCAGCGGATAAACCAAGTCTCCCAGAATCAGGCACTTATACCTTCACAGGTCGTGCGTCAATCAAGGCAGAAGCTAAGGTTTCAAGCCCAGAGTTGGCCTACTATGACAAGGGTATGAGCGTTAACTATGATAAAGTTTTGACAGCCGATGGTCATCAATGGCTTTCATATGTAACAGCAAGTGGTGCTCGTCGTTACGTTGATATTGCAGCAGTTAAAGCAACAGAAACTAAACTAGAAGTTAAACCGGTTGCTAAGCCAGTGGATAAACCAAGTTTGCCAGAATCAGGCACTTATACTTTCACAAGTCGTGCGTCAATCAAAGCAGAAGCTAAGGTTTCAAGCCCAGAGTTGGCCTACTATGACAAGGGTATGACTGTAAACTACGACAAGGTTTTGACAGCCGATGGTCGTCAATGGCTGTCATATGTAACAGCAAGTGGTACTCGTCGCTACGTTGATATTGCAGCAGCCAAGGCTGAAGCAAGTCAACCAACTGCGAAACCAAGTCTCCCAGAGTCAGGTCGCTATACTTTCACAGGTCGTGCGTCAATCAAGGCAGAAGCTAAGGTTTCAAGCCCAGAGTTGGCTTACTATGATAAAGGTATGAGCGTAAACTATGACAAGGTTTTGACAGCCGATGGTCACACATGGCTCTCATACATGACAGCAAGTGGTGCTCGTCGTTACGTCGATATTGCTTAATGAGACAAAGAATCAGGTTGGACAATGTGTCCAGCCTTTTTTGATAGCCTCTCTTTATCAGGAGATTGAATTTTTCAATTTTTGTGATGTCTTTTGGAGTGCTATAATGGTTAATATAGAATCGAGGTTACTATGAAAATCGCATTGGTACAGATGGATGTTGCTCACGGACAGCCTGCTGAAAATGTAAAACACGTGAAAGAGATGTTGGAAAAAGCGCTTGTTGCTAATCCCGATGTCATTGTGCTTCCTGAAATGTGGAATACAGGCTATGCTTTAGATGAACTTGACGGTATTGCGGATAAGGAAGGCTTGGCTTCTCAAGCTCTCTTGTCTCATTTTGCCAGAGAACATGCTGTGGCTATTCTCGGAGGGTCTGTTGCCATTGAGCAAGATGGCAAATTCTACAATACAACCTATGTCTACAATAAGTCTGGGGACTTAATCAATAGCTACAGTAAGGTCCATCTCTTTGGACTTATGGCGGAGGACCAGTATATGTCTGCTGGGGCTGCGGAGTCTGTTTTTGAGCTTGATGGTGTGACAGCTGCTAGTGTCATTTGTTATGATATTCGTTTTCCTGAATGGGTGCGAACACAGATGGCGCAAGGGGCCAAGGTGCTTTTTGTAGTAGCGCAGTGGCCTGAGCCTCGTGTGCAGCAATGGGAGATTTTGTTAAAGGCACGTGCAGTTGAAAATCAAGCCTTTGTGGTAGCCGTAAATCGTGTCGGGGCAGGACCAGACGATGTCTTTTCGGGACATTCCATGATTATAGATCCTCTGGGAAATGTAGTCTTGCAGGCCAAGGAACATGAGGAGGGCGTTTTTACGGCTGATATTAATCTTGAAGAGGTGGACCAAGTTCGAGGTCAAATTCCCGTTTTTGAGGACCGTCGCACAGACTTGTATCATTAAGGAGTGTTTATGTTATTTGAAGAATCTGATTTATTGAAAGAATTGCCAAAACAGTTTTTTGCAGGCTTGGTGGCTAAGGTGAATGCCAAGGTAGCTGAAGGCGTAGATGTGATCAACCTTGGCCAGGGAAATCCAGACCAGCCGACTTATGACCATATTGTTGAGGCCTTATGTACCTCAGCCCATAATCCAGCTAGTCACAAGTATTCACAGTTTCGTAGCAATCGTCCCTTCAAGGAAGCAGCTACAAGTTTTTACAAGAAACATTATGGGGTGGATTTGGATGCGGAGCGTGAGATTTGTGTCACAGGTGGGGCTAAGATTGGTCTTGTAGAATTGCCTTTAGCCTTGATGAATCCTGGTGACCTTCTGCTCTTGCCTGATCCAGGTTACCCTGATTACTTGTCGGGAGTGAGTCTGGGCCGTGTAACCTATGAGACCTTTCCTTTGACGGCTGAAAATGATTTTTTGCCAGATTTGGAAGCTATTCCTGAGGAGACGGCTCGCCGTGCTAAGTTTATCTATATCAATTACCCTAATAATCCTACGGGGGCTGTCGCGACAATGGACTTTTATGAAAAATTGGTTGCTTGGGCTAAGACCTACGAGGTAGGAGTGGTGAGTGATTTGGCCTACGGGGCTTTGGGTTATCAGGGTTATGAAAATCCTAGCTTTTTATCGGTACCCGGTGCTAAGGATGTGGGAATTGAGTTTTATACCTTCTCGAAAACCTTTAATATGGCAGGTTGGCGCTTGGCCTTTGCGGCTGGAAATGACCAGATGATTGAAGCTCTAAACCTCATTCAGGACCATCTCTTTGTGGGAATTTTTCCCGCTTTGCAGGATGCTGGGATTGCTGCTCTCTTAGATCCTAAATCTGAAGAGGCCGTGGCCCAACTAAATGCCGTTTATGATAGCCGTCGAGATGCTTTTACCCAAGCAGCTGCTAAGATTGGCTGGCAAGCCTTTCCATCTAAAGGTTCCTTCTATGCTTGGATGCCTGTACCTGAGGGCTATACCAGTGAAAGTTTTGCAGATCTTTTGCTTGAGAAGGTTCATGTTGCTGTGGCACCAGGCAAAGGATTTGGACCAGCGGGTGATGGATATGTTCGTATCGGATTGCTAGTGGCTCCTGAACGTCTTGTCGAGGCCGTCAATCGTATTGCAGATTTGCATTTATTTGATCATTAAATGGCATTTATGAAACAAGTAGTTGGAAAATACTGCTTGTTTTTTCATATTTTTGCAATTTTCTCTTGACAAATGAATAAAAATACAATAAACTAATCACATATTTATTCAAAAGGAGTGCATAAATGAAAATTTCAATCGTTGGTATCACTGGTTATAGTGGTTTAGAGTTAGTTAAAATTTTGAATAATCATAAAAAAGCAGAACTTGTTTCTATTCACGCAACCAAGGAAGTAGGCCGACGATTGTCTGAAGTGTATCCCTATTTGACAGGTGTTTGTGATTTAGAAATAGAAGCTTTCGATGCCCAAAAGATTATGGAAAAGGCAGACTTAGTCTTCTTTGCCACACCTTCTGGAGTTGCTAGTTCATTGGCAGAAGAATTTGTTCAGACTGGCTTTCCTATTATTGATTTATCTGGAGATCACCGCTTGCCGGCTTCCATTTATGAAAAATGGTATAAAAAATCACCTGCCAAGGAAATAGTTTTGAATAAATTTACATATGCATTGCCAGAATATACAGATGTAAAGGATAAAAAATTTATTGCCAATCCTGGATGTTATGCGACGGCGACAGAGTTGGCCTTGATTCCTTTGGTTGCTGCTGGTCTGATTGAGACAGATAGCGTCATCGTGGATGCTAAGTCTGGTTTGACTGGTGCTGGTAAGGCGCTGAGTGAGTCTAGCCACTTTGTCAATGTTCACGATAATTATGTGACTTATAAGCTCAATCATCATCAGCATATTCCAGAGATTGTCCAAACTTTGCAGACTTTTGATGTTGATATGCCGGAGATTCAGTTTTCAACGTCGCTTTTACCGGTTAATCGTGGGATTATGGCTACTGTTTATTGCAAATTGAAGAAGGACGTAGCTGTTTCTGATGTGGCTTCAGCCTTTTCAAAAGCTTATGATGATAAACCTTTTGTACGTGTGCAAGATAATTTACCAGAGCTCCATAATGTCATTGGATCGAATTTTACAGACATCGGCTTTGCCTATAATGAAAAAACCAATGTTCTGACGGTTATTTCAGTGATTGATAATTTGATCAAGGGGGCTGCTGGCCAAGCGGTTCAAAATCTCAACCTCATGCAGGGGTGGGATGAGACAGAAGGTTTGCTTCTGACACCGTCATACTTGTAGCGATAAGAACAGAAATAGGAGAAAAAATATGAAAGTCATAGATGGAACGATTGCTAGTCCGCTTGGTTTTTCAGCGGATGGGCTACATGCAGGATTTAAAAAGAGAAAAATGGATTTTGGTTGGATTGTATCTGAAAAGCCAGCCAGTGTGGCAGGTGTTTACACAACCAATAAGGTTATTGCAGCTCCTTTGATTGTGACCAAGACCTCAGTTAAAAAGGCTGGGAAAATGAAGGCTATTGTTGTTAACTCAGGTGTGGCTAATTCTTGTACAGGGACTCAAGGATTGGAGGATGCTTACACCATGCAGGAGTGGACAGCTGAAAAGCTAGGTGTTGAATCTGATATGATTGGTGTGGCTTCTACAGGGATTATCGGTGAGTTGCTACCAATGGATACTTTGAAAAATGGTCTTTCCAAGATAGTGGTTAATGGGAATGCGGATGATTTCGCCAAGGCAATTTTGACGACTGATACAGCAACTAAGACTATTGCTGTGACGGAGACCTTTGGACGTGATGTGGTCACTATGGCTGGTGTTGCTAAGGGCTCAGGTATGATTCACCCTAATATGGCGACCATGCTTGGTTTTATTACCTGTGATGCCAATATTTCCAGCGAGACTCTCCAATTAGCCTTGAGCCAAAATGTGGAAAAGACCTTTAATCAGATTACAGTTGACGGAGATACTTCGACTAATGATATGGTGCTTGTCATGTCAAATGGTTGCACGCTCAACGAAGAGATTCTGCCTGATACACCCGAGTTCGATAAATTTTCGAAAATGCTGAATTTCGTGATGCAAGAACTGGCTAAGAAAATTGCCAAGGATGGCGAAGGTGCCAATAAACTTATCCAAGTTGATGTGGTTAATGCTCCGAATGCTCTTGATGCCCGTATGATGGCAAAATCTGTTGTCGGTTCAAGTCTGGTCAAAACAGCCATCTTTGGTGAGGATCCTAACTGGGGACGTATTTTAGCCGCTGTTGGCTATGCTGGTGTGGATGTGCCTGTGGATAATGTAGATATTATGATTGGCGGACTGCCAGTCATGCTGGCTTCTAGTCCTGTTGCCTTTGATGATGAGGAAATGAAAGACATCATGCATGTCGATGAAGTCACCATTACGGTAGATCTTCATGCTGGACATGAAAAAGGAACCGCATGGGGTTGTGATCTTTCCTACGATTACGTTAAGATTAATGCCCTCTATCATACATAGACTGTCTAAGGAAAAGGAGTTAACTGATGACTACTGAATATATTGTAATTAAGATTGGTGGAGTAGCCAGTAAACAGCTAACTCCTGAGATACTGACTAAACTGTCAGAATGGCAGCAGGCTGGTCAGAAAGTTGTTATCGTCCATGGGGGCGGTTTTGCTATTAATCAGCTGATGGAGGAGAATCATATTCCAATTCACAAGATCAATGGTCTGCGTGTGACGGGTCAGTCAGATATGGCCTTAATCAAAGAAGCCTTGGTTGACATAGTCGGGGGAAATTTAGCAGGTCAGTTGAGACAGGCAGGTTTGCCAGCCTATCAGGTCATAGATGAGCTTCCAGACCTTGTCCATGCTGATTTCTTAGAACAAGAGACTTATGGCTTTGTGGGTGAGGTCAGCCATATCACTAATCAGACCCTAGTAGCCCTTCTTGCTCAAGGCAAGCTTCCTTTGATTCCTAGCTTGGGTTACAGTGAGCAGGGCGATTTGCTCAATATCAATGCGGATTACCTTGCAAGGGCGGTGGCTATTAGTTTAGGTGCTAAAAAGCTTATTCTTATGACAGATGTCAAGGGTGTTTTAGAGAATGGACAGGTTTTGGAGCATCTGAATCTTGTGGACGTTCAGAAAAAAATAGATTCAGGTGTGATAACTGGAGGCATGATTCCTAAAATTCAAAGTGCTGTTCAGACAGTTGAATCTGGTGTTGAGCAGGTCATTATTGGTGATAACCTGACAGATGGTACCATAATCAAGGAGTAAACGATGACAAAACTATTTTCAAATTATAAACGGGCAGCGATTGATTTTGCTTCGGCACATGGTAATTACCTGACAGATACGACTGGCAAGACCTATTTGGATTTTTCATCTGGTATCGGGGTAACCAATCTTGGCTATCATCCTCATGTCAATCAGGCTTTAACAGAGCAGGTGGGCAAGATTTTGCACCAGCCTAATCTCTATCACAATCAGTTGCAAGAAGATGTTGCCGGTCTTTTAACTGGTGACAAGGACTATCTGGCCTTTTTCTGTAACAGTGGTGCAGAGGCCAATGAGGCAGCCATTAAAATCGCCCGTAAGGCTTCGGGCAAACAAGAAATCATTACCTTCCAAAATTCCTTCCATGGTCGGACCTTCGGCTCCATGTCTGCCACTGGTCAGGATAAAATTAAAAAGGGTTTTGGTGAAGGTGTGCCCCACTTTAGCTATGCTATTTTCAATGACATAGACAGTGTTAAGGCCCTAGCCAATGAAAAAACGGCGGCCATTATGCTGGAGTTGGTCCAAGGGGAATCAGGTGTGCAGCCTGCGGATAAGGACTTTGTTAAGGCCTTGTCTGACTTTTGTAAGGAAACGGGTATTTATCTCATCGTAGATGAGGTTCAGACAGGAATCGGTCGTACTGGTAAGCTTTATGCTTATGAACACTACGATATTGAACCAGATATCTTTACCCTAGCTAAAGGTTTGGCAAATGGGGTGCCAGTTGGTGCCATGCTTGCTAAGTCAGCTCTTGGAGAAGCCTTCTCTTACGGAAGTCACGGCTCTACCTTTGGAGGCAATAAACTGGCTATGGCGGCTGCCAAAGCCACGCTTGAAGTTATGTTAGCACCCGGTTTTCTTGACACTGCTCTTGAAAATGGAAACAAGCTACAAGCAAAATTGCAGGTAGCTTTATCTGATAAAGAGACAGTTACCACTGTCCGTGGCTTGGGTTATATGATTGGGATCGAGACTACTGGCAATCTAGGAGAATTGGTTCAAGCGGCCAGAGACAAGGGCTTGATTGTCTTAACTGCAGGGACAAACGTGATTCGTCTTTTGCCACCTATCACTTTGACGGATGCTGAAATCGAAAAAGGTGTGACCATCCTATCAGAAATATTTGAGTAGACAATAGAAAAATCACTTGACGGTTAATCAAGTGATTTCTTTTACTTATTGTCAGTAGCAATCTCGCTGAGAAGTCCTTTAGAGGTTGTTGTTGGTAGGATGCGGACACGATTAAGCGAGAGGAGACCATCCTTAGCACTAGCCAGTCCTTCGTTGGTAGTTAGTCCTAACTTGTAAGTTTTCTTAGCCAAGTCCAACGTCGTTTGGTTGTAGCGACCTGACGGATAGGCAATAGTATTAACCTTGGTATTGAGTTTATCCTCAAGAAAGTCAATAGAATCCGTTAATTCAGCCTTTTGCGTCACCTTGTCAGTAGCAGACAAATCAGGGTGGTTAACCGTATGAGACTGGAAGCTCATGCCGTGTGCCATCATTTCTTTCATCTGTTTGACGGTCAGATTTCCGGCATTTCCTTTCTTGACAAAGCCAGTGATGACATTGTTGGTTGCCTTAGCCTTGTATTTTTTGAGAATAGGATAGGCAATCGTATAGAAGTCTTCATTACCATCGTCAAAGGTCAGCCAGACAACCTTCTTAGCAGGTAGAGCATTTTCAGTCAAGGCCTTGTAGGCTTCTTCGGGAGTTAAGAAATAGTAACCCGCATCTACCATGGCCTTTATTTGTGCTTCAAAATTGTCCGGAGCAACAATGAGGTTGGCGTTAGAGGCCTCAGATGGATCCATAACGTGAACAGCATGGTACATGAGGATAGGAATTTGAACAGGATCGTTATAGGTCTTCCAATTGGCTGTACTCTTAGACTGACTCGTCTGGGCTTGTTTTTGATTGGTTTTCGACTGGTTTGGACGGTTTAACATAAAAACGGCCAAGATACCAAGAAGTACCAGATTTATGACAAGTAGAAGAAAATTCATCTTCTTTCGTTTAGGTTTGGTTGATTTTTGCGCTTGAGAAGTCATTGTATCCCCTTTCAAATAGGTCTAACTATTATTTTAACAAAAATAAGGTGGAATTGCACAGAATTTTCAGTAAAAAAGGACACTTGCCACCTTAAATGGCAACAATATTCTGTCAATTCCGATAGAAATATGGTACAATTAAAAAAATGTATGTTTTTAAGGAGAAATCGTAAATGTCTATTAAAATTGGATTACTTGGCTTTGGTACAGTAGCTAGTGGTATTCCTTTCCTCTTGCAGGAAAATGGTGAAAAGGTTCTTGCAGCTTCACGTGACCAGCTTGAAATTGCAAAAGTTTTGGTCAAAGATGACGAGGAAAAAAATCGACTTCTTGCTGCTGGTAACGACTACAATTTTGTCACAAATGTTGACGAAATCCTTAACGACGATGACATTCAAATCGTGGTCGAATTGATGGGACGTATCGAGCCAGCTCGCACCTTCATCACTAAAGCGCTCGAAGCTGGTAAAAACGTTGTTTCTGCCAATAAAGACTTGATTGCGACTCATGGAAAAGAGTTGATTACCCTTGCTCAAGATAAGGGTGTGGCTTTCTACTACGAAGCTGCCGTTGCCGGAGGTATTCCAATTTTGCGTACTTTGGCTAACTCTTTGACGTCTGACAAGGTGACCCGTATCCTTGGTGTGCTCAACGGAACATCTAACTTTATGATGACTAAGATGGTTGACGAAGGTTGGTCATACGAAGATGCCCTCAAGACTGCTCAAGAACTTGGTTATGCTGAAAGTGATCCAACCAACGACGTTGAAGGTATTGATGCCGCTTATAAGGCAGTTATCCTTAGCCAATTTGGTTTTGGTGCTACAATTGATTTTGACGATGTGTCTCACAAGGGAATTACGAACATCTCTACTGATGATGTAGCTGTCGCTCAAGAATTGGGTTATGTCATCAAATTGGTTGGTGATGTGCGTGAAGTAGAATCAGGGATTTCAGCAGAAGTATCACCAACATTCTTGCCAAAAAATCACCCACTTGCTAGTGTCAACGATGTTATGAATGCAGTCTTTGTTGAATCTATCGGTATCGGTGAATCAATGTACTACGGTCCAGGTGCTGGTCAAAAACCAACAGCAACATCTGTTTTGGCAGACATTATCCGTATTGCTCGTCGTCTTTCAGATGGCAATGTTGGGAAACCATTCAACGAGTTCCGTCGTGACTTGCCGTTGGCTAATCCAGCGGACGTTAAGAGCAACTATTACTTTGCCCTTGATACGCCAGACGAAAAAGGAAAAATCCTTCACTTGTCTCAAATCTTCAACTCAGAAGATATTTCATTTGAACAAGTCTTGCAACAAAAAGCAAATGGCACAACAGCTCGTATCGTTGTGATTACACATGCTATGTCTAAGACACAACTCCAAGCGGTTACTGAGAAACTTGAAGCAGCAGAAGACTTCACTGTTGTTAACACATTGAAAGTTTTGTCTAACTAATTGATAAGCCCGTATTGGTGCGTATAAGAAAGGTATCAAGGAGAAAAGTCGCTGATGGCTTTCCTCCTTTTGGTGTATTATTATGAAAATTACTGTTCCAGCAACATCTGCCAATATTGGTCCCGGCTTTGACTCTGTGGGTGTTGCCGTTTCTAAATATTTGACAATCGAGGTGCTTGAACCGGCAGACGCATGGCATATTGAACATGATTTGGGAGATATTCCTTCAGATGAAAATAATCTCCTCATTTCAACAGCCTTGCAAGTGAAGTCTGATTTACAACCCCATAAATTGGTGATGACATCAGATATTCCCTTGGCGCGTGGGCTTGGTTCTTCAAGCTCTGTTATTGTCGCAGGGATTGAGTTAGCCAATCAATTGGCAGATCTGAAGCTCTCGGACGATGATAAACTTGATATTGCGACCAAGATTGAAGGCCACCCGGACAATGTTGCCCCAGCTATCTTTGGGAATCTTGTTGTAGCCTCTTATGTGGACGAACATGTTAATCGCATCGTGGCAGATTTTCCGGAGTGTGCCTTTGTGGCCTTTATTCCGAACTATGAACTTAAAACGTCTGATTCACGTGGGGTACTTCCAAGTGACCTGTCTTACAAAGAAGCTGTAGCTGCATCGTCTATTGCTAATGTTGCCATTGCAGCCCTCTTTGCGGGCGATTTGGTCAAGGCAGGACGTGCCATTCAAGGAGACATGTTCCACGAACGCTATCGCCAAAAATTGGTCAAAGAATTTGCGACCATTAAGGAATTGTCAGGTCAATACGGTGCCTATGCAACCTATCTCTCAGGTGCTGGTCCAACAGTGATGACTCTGACACCCAAGGACAAGTCTGCAGCCTTCAAAGCAGCTATCGACGGTCTTGGATTAGACGGTGAAACCTTCATCCTATCTGTGGATAAAGCAGGTGTTGTTGTTGACTAGAAAGAATCAAGGGTTGCTCTTTGGACTAGCAACCTATATTCAATGGGGATTTTTATCCCTTTTTTGGAAGCTTTTAGCAGGTGTTTCAGCCTATAACACCTTCTCATGGCGGATTGTCTTTACTGTAGTAACCATGCTGGCTTATGCGCTAATAGCTAAACAAAATACACGTTTTAAAGCCGAACTTGTAAGACTTTGGCAGGATAAGAAGGCCTTGCTTCGTATGCTACTTGCCAGCTTTCTCATAGCAGCCAACTGGTTGATTTATATCTATGCTGTGGGTCATGGGCAAGCGACACAAGCTAGTTTAGGTTATTATATTATGCCCATTATTTCTATTCTATTTGCTCTTATTTTTCTTCGAGAATCTCTGAGTAGAACCATGTGGGCAGCGGTAGTTTTAGCTTTTATAGGAGTACTGGTTCTTATTCTCAATACAGGAAAACTGCCCATGGTTTCTTTGGGATTGGCCCTGAGCTTTGGTTTCTACGGTTTAATCAAAAAAGGGGTTAAGCTCTCCAGTGACGTAGCCATGCTAGTAGAAAGTGGATTGCTACTACCTTTTGTAGCCATCTATCTCATTTTCTTTTCACCAGAGTCATTTTCATCATACTCGAGCATGGAAATGTTTCTCTTAGCCATCTCAGGTGTGGTGACTGCTGTTCCTCTTCTTTGCTTCTCAGAAGCAGTCAAAAGGGCACCGCTTAACCTTATCGGCTTTATCCAGTACCTAAACCCTACCATTCAACTTCTTGTGGCTATTCTCATTTTCGGTGAGACTGTTACTGTGGGAGAATTGAAGGGGTTCATCTTTATCTGGATAGCTATCTTGGTCTTCGTGACCGGTCAATTAGTGACTATTCGTAGAAGTTCCTGATGTCTGTCAGGGACTTTTTATGAGTTTGTCATAAAAAAAGGCCAAGTTTATCTGACAATTTTAGAACTTTAAGATATAATAGTAGTATTAGATTAAAATAGCGGAGAATTTTATGCGAAAAATAAAAAAGCTTGTGGGCTATGTCTTCCTACTTGCTATCCCAGTTGTCATCGCTGCAGCCCTGTTTATCTATAACGGTTCAGGTTATCGCTTGTCAGAACAAGATGCAGCAGATGTTGCCTACAAAAATGCAGGTGTTAAAACCTCTGAAATTTCCCAATCAACAGTCTCAAAAACACGTACAGGCTTGCATGGCAGTTATAAGGTTAGTTTCACAACACCAGACAACCACTTTGATTACACCATTGATGGTCAATCTGGGTCTATTTTGAATCAGAAGAGCGACCATCCAACTTCTAATGATGAAGATGATGCTCAAAAGACTAATGACGATAAAGACAAGACACAACCTAGCGAAGATAAAGATACCCCACCGGTATCTAAAGACGCTGCTCAAACGACTGCTCTCAATCATGCCGGCTTAGCTGCAGGTTCTGTTACGAACTTGACGACAGATTTGAAGACTGAAGGAGACGGTAAGGTTTATAATATCAGTTTTGATTACGCAGCTAGTGGCCTACGTTATAAATACGCAGTTAATGCCGAGTCAGGAGCTATCGTTGCCTACACAACAGAGTACATCTCAGGAAGTACTGCAACCCCAGCCCAATAGCTTTTTAGTTGTCTGAAAACATGCCGTAGTTGTTGGCAAAAGTCCTTGCATTTTCTCTGAAATGGTGTAAACTTAAGGTGAAAACGGTAACAGCATTTTCGAAAGTTACCTAGAATCAAGGAGGCTTTGACCATGAAAGAATTTCAAGCATTTAAAGACACGCTTAGCAACAAGGCTCTCAAAGCCATTTACGAAGAAAGTAAACTGAAAATTCAGGACGAAACAACTGAAGGCACAGAAGCCTTCTCACTAGCCTTAGCCACTCAAATGGCTATCAATCTACTCGAAAGCTATGAAAAATGGCTTGAAGAAGAAAGAGCTAAGGAAGAAAAATAAGATGAAATCCTTGTCGAAAGACAGGGATTTTTTCTAATGGAAAATAAAGTTATCTAGAATGTAGATTAACTGTCTTGAAATGTCTATAATACCATCATTTATGTACTTAAAATTAAATCAATGCCTTTACTAATGAGAAATGAGCCATTCCTTGTGAAAAAGGTCTCTATTTTTGCCGATGTTTTGTTACAATGGTTTCAGCAAGTTACTTAAGAGAGGAGTAGAGAGATGATTTTCTTGGTGGTTAGGATAATGACTATGATGTTAGGGGTTATAGTTACTTATCTGCTATTGTCTTATTTTATTAGTCATACACAGTCCGAACATGTTTTAATAAGAGCACATCAAAGACGAGTTGCAGCTGGGAAAAAGCTCAAAGATGTTTGTGGGCTTGAATTAAACGTTCATAAAGAACATTTTCAGAAAGATTTTGAAGGAAAGTGATGGTGAGCATCATGGAGTTAATTAAATCATTTCTAGCGGCGCCCTATTTTCTCGGGGTGATTCTTGGTGGTGTATTTTTAGGGATTTATGTGTTGATAGATAAGATTATTAAGAATCCGATAAAAGATATCGATTATTACAAAAAGTTTGTAGAATCTTACAAAGATGAAGCAGATTTTTATAAAATGACCTCCGAAGAGTATAAAACGATGGCAATAACTTACCGTAAGAAATATTTGGAAAGCCAAGCAAAGTTAGAACTTGTCATGAAAGTTAGCAGTAGATATTGAAAATTGTGAGGAAAAGTAAGGCAGTGGACCTACTTTCAAATTCAACAATCAATAAGATTTCCACCACAATTTCATTTGTCTTGGTCTTAAAATTGTGATAAAATAAGACCATTCAGAGGTGCTTTGAAGCCCATTTGTCACAGGAAGCGGTGGTACTGAGAAATCCGCACAAATGTCAAAGCTGGTTGCTGATGGTCAAATTGAATCAAGAAAGCTGTGAGTGGTTGCCACTCAAAAATGGGTGGTACCGCGGATACATATTCGTCCCTGTCATGGTTATGGCAGGGATTTTCTATAGCTTTTAAAGAACCAAGACCGAAGGTCGCAAGTGAATTTAGAGATATTGATGCAGACGGAGCGAAAGCGAGGTCTACGTTCCTATCCAAGGAGGGTGACATGAAGCAATCTTTTGAGACCAGTAAATTGTATTATGGTTTTCCTATTTTTGTCTTGGGTTACCAAGACCAGACCTATGGCTATAATGTGACGACTTGTAGTTCTTCCTATAGTCTAGGTGATTGGCTTGTTATTGGAGTCGGTAGCGAGGAAAATGCGGCAGACCAGATTAAACATTATCAGAAGTTCACTGTGAACATCCCTGATGAAAGTTTCATGCTGGAGATGGAGCAGGCTGGTTTTATTAGTCATCGTGAGAAGATTGCTAAACTCGGCTTAGATTTCCAACCTTCTAAACTGACACAAGCACCTATCTTGACAGCCTGTCCAGTCGTTCTGGATTGTAAAGTTGATCGGATTATTGAGGAAGATGGTATCTGCCATATTTTCGCAAAGATTGTAGATCGCCTTGCTGATCCTGCTTTGCTAGATGACAAGGGACATTTCCGTAACGATTCTTTTGCACCGACTTACTTTATGGGAGATGGACACAAGCGTGTCTATCGCTATCTAGATGACCGAGTCGACCCCATGGGAAGCTTTATTAAGAAAGCGAGGAGGAAGGATGACAAGAATGGTTTGGAGTATGGATACTAAGATCGCCATAGCTATGGCGATTGCTACGATAGTTGGTAATTTAGCAACTAAGTTTCCAATTGAGTTTTATAAAGATAGAATAAGAAAAAGAGATGAACTTGTGGTCCAACAAAAGGATAAAGAAAATTTAGTAATAGATTATTCTGAGAAAATAAGTGAGTATCTTGGTATATTGAATAAAGACTTAACGGATGATTATACTTTACAATTTAAACAGGACGAGTTGTTAAGTATTCGCTTAGAATCTGAAAAGTTGAAAAACAAAATTGTAATGAGTTTCTCAATTCCTGAATATTGGTCTATTGACGTTATTGATGATTTTATTAGCATTCAGAATAAGGTAGTAAACGACATGAATCCTGAAGTCGCGTTATTAAATGTCATTGAACAAGCTCAAATACTACTAAATTATAATATGGACAATAATGGAGGAAGTGGGGAAGAATTAGAATTGCTAGGTAATTGTATCCCAATTTTATTATCAAAATACCATAGAAAAGATTTTACTGGTAGGAACTCTCGAGAGGCAATTGAAAGACTTTTTTCCCAGTACGAAATGAATGTGAATTCTAACAATGAAATAGAAAACAAAGGTTTTGATATAAAAATTCAACAAGATGAGTCTGTTAGAGAGTATTTCAAACGTATTTTTACAATGTTAAATAAAATTTACCCAAATGACCTTGAAAAGAAAATTAAAGGAGTACCGGGTCGGTTATCAAAGTCTCCTGAAGTTACTTGGAGAAATAAAGCTAAAGTACCAGTGGGAAATGAAGATTACATGATTAATGTTAATTTAAAACGCAATGTAGCAGAAGAATTTGTTAAAGATTTATTGTTTAACATAGATAACTAGAAAGGACACACACATGTCTAAAGAACTTTCACCTAAATACAATCCAGCCGAGGTTGAGGCTGGTCGTTACCAAAAATGGCTTGACGAAGATGTTTTCAAGCCTTCAGGCGATAAAAAGGCCAAGCCTTATTCTATCGTCATTCCACCACCAAACGTAACTGGTAAACTTCACCTTGGTCACGCTTGGGATACAACCTTGCAAGATATTATCATCCGTCAAAAACGGATGCAAGGTTTCGATACACTTTGGCTTCCAGGTATGGACCACGCAGGGATTGCTACTCAAGCCAAGGTTGAAGCCCGTTTGGCCGAAAGTGGCATTTCTCGTTATGACCTCGGTCGTGAATCTTTCTTGAATAAAGTCTGGGAATGGAAAGACGAGTATGCCTCAACCATCAAGCAACAATGGGGCAAGATGGGGATTTCAGTGGATTACTCTCGTGAACGATTCACTCTTGACGAAGGTTTGTCAAAAGCGGTTCGTAAGGTCTTTGTAGAGCTTTACAAAAAAGGTTGGATCTACCGTGGCGAATTTATCATCAACTGGGATCCAAAAGCCCGTACAGCCCTTTCTGATATCGAGGTTATTCACAAGGATGTCGAAGGTGCCTTCTACCACATGAACTACATGTTGGAAGACGGTTCACGTGCCCTTGAAGTAGCAACAACTCGTCCTGAAACCATGTTTGGGGATACTGCAGTAGCGGTTAACCCTAATGATGATCGTTATAAAGATTTGATTGGTAAAAATGTTATCTTGCCAATCTTGAACAAGCCAATCCCAATTGTTGGCGATGAGCACGCAGACCCTGAATTCGGTACTGGTGTGGTTAAAATCACTCCTGCCCATGACCCTAATGACTTCTTGGTTGGTCAACGTCATAATCTTCCGCAAGTCAATGTCATGAACGATGATGGTACCATGAATGAATTGGCTGGCGAATTCAACGGAATGGACCGCTTTGAAGCACGCAAGGCCGTTGTTAAGAAATTGGAAGAAATCGGTGCCCTTGTCGAAATCGAGAAAATGACTCACTCAGTTGGTCACTCAGAGCGTACAGGTGTGCCTGTTGAACCACGTTTGTCTACACAATGGTTCGTTAAGATGGATCAATTGGCGAAAAATGCCATCGCTAACCAAGACACAGACGATAAGGTTGATTTCTATCCACCTCGTTTCAACGATACCTTCCTTCAATGGATGGAAAATGTCCACGACTGGGTAATCTCTCGTCAGCTCTGGTGGGGTCACCAAATCCCTGCTTGGTACAATGCTGAGGGTGAAATGTATGTTGGTGAAGAAGCTCCAGAAGGTGATGGTTGGAAACAAGACGAAGATGTCCTGGATACATGGTTCAGTTCTGCCCTCTGGCCATTCTCAACTATGGGTTGGCCTGATGTGGAAGCAGAAGACTTCAAACGTTACTTCCCAACATCAACACTTGTAACAGGTTACGACATCATCTTCTTCTGGGTGTCTCGTATGATTTTCCAATCATTGGAATTCACAGGGCGCCAACCATTTAAGAATGTTCTTATCCACGGCCTTATCCGTGACGAGCAAGGACGCAAGATGTCTAAGTCGCTCGGTAACGGTATTGACCCAATGGATGTTATCGAGAAATACGGTGCCGACGCCCTTCGTTGGTTCCTTTCAAACGGTTCTGCACCAGGTCAAGACGTGCGCTTCTCTTACGAGAAAATGGATGCGTCTTGGAACTTCATTAACAAGATTTGGAACATCTCTCGCTACATTCTCATGAACAATGAAGGGTTGACCTTGGATGCGGCACGTGAAAATGTGGCTAAAGTCGCTGCTGGTCAAGCAGGTAATGTCACAGACCGTTGGATTCTCCACAACCTCAATGAAACCATCGGTAAGGTCACTGAAAACTTCGATAAGTTTGAGTTTGGTGTGGCTGGTCACATCCTCTACAATTTCATCTGGGATGAGTTTGCGGACTGGTATGTGGAGTTGACTAAAGAAGTGCTTTATAGCGATAACGAGGACGAAAAAGTCATCACTCGTTCTGTCCTTCTATATACTTTGGACCAAATCTTGCGTCTCCTTCACCCAATCATGCCATTCGTAACTGAAGAAATCTACGGCCAAATCTCAGAAGGAACAATCGTGACTGCGGAATATCCAGTGGTTCGTCCAGAGTTTGAAAACGAAGAAGCAGCAGCTGGTGTAGAAGCTCTTAAAGATGTGATTCGTTCAGTACGTAACTCACGTGCAGAAGTGAACGTAGCGCCAAGCAAGCCAATCACTATCTTGATTAAGACAAGCGACAGCAAGCTCGATGCCTTCTTCAATGATAACGTCAACTACATCAAACGCTTCACAAACCCAGAACACTTGGAAATTGCAGCAGATGTAGCAGTACCTGACTTGGTTATGTCAAGCATCATCACAGGCGCAGAAATCTACTTGCCACTTGCTGACCTTCTCAATGTTGAAGAAGAATTGGCTCGTCTTGAAAAAGAATTGGCCAAATGGCAAAAAGAACTGGATATGGTCGGTAAGAAACTTAGCAACGAACGCTTCGTAGCCAATGCCAAACCAGAAGTCGTCCAAAAAGAACGCGACAAACAAGAAGATTATCAAGCTAAATACGATGCAACAGTAGTGCGTATTGAAGAGATGAAGAAATTGGTGAAATAAAGAAGTATTAAGCAGATTCTGATAAATTAAGCTAATATCAGAACTGCTTTTTTAGTTGATTTATGATAAAATAAGGGACAAAAACAAAAGCAATAGGAGGCCGATATGAAAATAAATGCAGTTGATTTATTTTGTGGTGTAGGCGGTCTAACGTATGGAATTCAGCAGGCAGGTATCAATGTTGTAGCTGGGTATGATATTGATAAAAAAAGCAAATTTGCCTATGAATATAACAATGATGCTAAATTTATTTTAAAAGATGTTAAGGATATTGAAGATGACGAAATATTGGGACTGTATCCACCGGATACTGATATAAAAGTACTGATTGGGTGCGCTCCCTGTCAACCATTTTCAACCTACAGTCATAAATATCAGAATAATGAAAATACAATAAAGAAAATGGACCTTTTGGATTGTTTTGGTAGACAAGTTGAACTTGTAAAACCAGATATTGTATCAATGGAAAACGTTCCTCAGATGCAAAAAAAGGAAGTTTTTCATCGTTTTCAGAGTCTATTAGCAAAGAATGGTTATAAAGTCACATACAAGGTGGTATATGCTCCGGATTATGGAGTACCTCAAATGAGAAAACGATTACTTTTACTTGCTTCAAAATTCAGAGACATTTCGTTAATTGAACCAGATTTCAATCCAGAAACTTACCCTACTCTTAGAGATACTATAGGGAAACTACCTGAAATAAGAGCAGGGGAAACTTATGAATATGATCCACTACATAGAAGTAGAAATTTATCAGATTTAAACTTAAAAAGAATAAGACAATCTAAACCAGGAGGAACATGGAGAGATTGGGATGATGACCTTCTTTTAGAAGCGTATAAAAAAGACAGTGGAAAATCGTTTGGGTCAGTTTATGGTCGACTAGAATGGGACAAACCTGCTAATACTATTACAACTCAGTTTCCTGGAATCGGTAATGGTAGATTTGGTCATCCAGAACAAGATAGAGCTTTAAGTTTACGTGAAGGGGCCCTTTTGCAGACTTTCCCATTAAGTTATGAGTTTGTTGATCCTAAACGGGGTAGCAAATACCCAATATCCCAAGTAGCATTACAAATTGGAAATGCAGTACCACCAAAGTTAGGTGAGATTATTGGCAAAAGTATTATAAATCATTTGGAGGAACTTGATGGATTTTAACAAAGAGTACCCTATACGTATTAGTCCTGAAATCTTGGAGCTTTTAGGACCTAGCCTTTATACAAACATTTATTATGTATTAGCAGAACTTATTGCAAATAGTTATGATGCTGATGCGGAGAATGTATGGATTGATCTATCTGGAGACTCTATCATTATAGAAGATGATGGACATGGTATGACTTATGAAGAGACAGTTGATAAATATCTTAAAGTTGCAAAATCAACAAGAAATACAGAAGCCGAATCAAAAAGTAGAAAATTCCAGAGACCTAAAATGGGCAGAAAAGGAATTGGAAAGTTGGCAGCCTTAGCAATTTCAAATGAAGTTAGAGTAATGACAAAATCTAACGGAGAACTGTCTGGTTTTACATTAACAAGAAGTGTTCCCAAAGATGGTAAGTTAGTACCAATTAAGGATGGTGATATACATTTTGATAATATATCACTATCAGGAACTAGAATTGAAATGCTGAAATCGGAATTTCAAATTCCGGCAACTTCTATAACTGTGAAAAAAAACTTATCTAAATTTTTTCCACAACTGAGTTCAGATAAGAAAAATCCTTTTATTATTCACATTAAGGGAAAAGATAATAGAATATTAGTTGCTGATAGTTTTGTTGATTCGCTGGCTACTAGTTTAGATTCCCTTATGATCATCGGTAATGATACATACAATATTATTAATAAATTTAAAACAAATGCTCCTAAATATGCTAAAGATAATCTCCGAGAAGAAAAAGAGAGAGAAATTGCATATTCAATAAAAAATAAAGATGGAAAAGAAGTTGATAGGATTTTAAAAATAAAAGGATGGATTGGGACGTATCATACAACACGTGGATTAAAAGCTAAAGAATCAACAGATTTCCCTGACAATTTTTTAGCAATATATTCTCACGAGAAGTTAGGTCAATTTAATGTTTTAAATGAAATTGGACAGAATAGATTGAACGAAGTCTATGTTGTTGGTCAATTATATGTTAATGAGTTTGAGGAAACTTCGTTACCAGATATGGCTTTGAGTAATAGGCAGGGATATAAAAGTGATGATATTCGCTATCAAAAATTCATAGAAGAGTCCGGGAAAATACTTACTCAAGTACTTCGGTTGAAAGAAAGGGCTATCAAAGCGAAGAGAAAAAACAATGATGAAAGTAAAAGAAAGAAAAAAATAAACGCAGAAAAGCAGCTTGAAAAGACTGTGAAATCAACTATTGCCTATATAGATAATGTGAGACAGAGTGGGGAGTTAAATAAAGATGAAGTCAGTAATGTTTTAACAAAAATGGGACTTAAAAAACTTGCAACAGATCAAGATTCAAGAAAAATATTATTAAGTCATACCAGTAGTGACCAAAAACTAAATAATATTTTATATGCTTTGCTACTGGCAAATGGATTTAGAGCTAATGAGATTATTTACACAAGTGATCCAGAGTGTGAGTCAAGTGTCCCATATGGATTAGATGTTTTTGAGTATCTTAGAGAATTCTTTATTCAAAGTTACTCTCAAAAGCAAATATACGTATTGTACGTGTATTCAGATAAAGCATCTAAAAGTCCTGGGGTTTTACAAGAAATTGGTGCTGGTTGGGTTGTGAAAACTGATCATGGGATTATAAAAGCTGGGACAAAAAAACCAGAGGCTCCTTTGAATGTAGCACATGTTTATCCGAGTGTTTATATTTCTCCTGAACAGGATAAAGTTTACTCAACTGAACATCATCTTCATGTATTGTATAAATTAATTGAATCGGTGTGTAAAATGTTTACTAAGAATATTAAATCATATGAAAACAATAAAAAAATATTTGAGGAATATGGTGGCCAAATTGTTACTGAGGATGAATTCAGTAACTTGTTAGAGGAAAAATAAAATGAAAGAAACAAAATCAAAGCATATAGATATTATACAATCGACTATCAGTAGAATGGCTCAAAATAGTTTCATGATTAAAGGTTGGACTATCACAATATTAGTCGGATTATTTGTTTTTTTACAAAATGATAAGTTTAAAAATGATATATTTATTTATCTAATTCCAATCATATTTTTTTGGATATTAGATTCATATTATTTATGGCAGGAACGTCTTTTTAGAAAACTGTATAATGACATAATTGGTAATCTAACAGAAGAATCTGATTTATCAATGAATATTACACCGTATAAAAATACCGTTAAATTTTATAGTTCATTATGGTCACCATCAGAAATAATGATTTATTTACCCCTTTTATTAATTATATTATTACTTTCATGTAATGGAAGCTGATGATTTGAAACAGTAAGAAGGTTACTAAATGACAAATTCTGTATGTTCGAACCAACCTGAGAAGTATTAGCTTGTTGCCTTTTTTCAGCTTTTGGGGAGACTGAATTGGAATTTGAACAGACCAACGATTTCAGGTGGTGTATGCCAATGAGTTTGATAAGTATGTGTGTCAGACTTATTAGTTAAACTGTCCTGACCCCCTTCAGCTTTCTTTAAGCAACCCAAGCTATACTATAGTCATCCTAATAAGTATTGCTGAACTTGGTTCGGTAGCACTCACAGTCCTTGACTTTAGTCAGACAGTGAATCTTTCTTTTCTTCATAAATCTCCCAATAAGTCTAGCCCTCTGTGGTTAGGCTTTTTTTGAAATAACAGATAAAGTTTCATTAAAAAGGCAAACACTTACATAGGTAAAATGAAAACGTTAGGCAAAGTCAGTGAAAACGTCTAAAAAACCAGTAATTCGTTGACTTTCACAGAAAATAGGACTAAAATAACAGGGTAAAAAAATTTAAAAGGAGAATTCTACTATGAGTTTAACTATCTTAGGCCTCGGTTTGGCCGTTATGGGTGTATCTATCGGTGAGGGTATCCTCGTTGCCAATATCGCTAAAGCTGCAGCTCGCCAACCTGAGATGTTTAGCAAACTTCAAACATTGATGTTTACTGGTGTTGCCTTTATCGAAGGTACTTTCTTCGTACTGTTTGCCCTTAGCTACATTGTCAAATAGACAAATTAAAAGATGAAGGAGGGATGAGCATTGGAAACTACAAGTAATCCAACCGTCTCAGTATTTGGGATTGATTTTGACTTGACTGTCCTTGCCATGTCTCTCTTGACAGTAATTATCGTTTTTGGAGTGGTTTTTTGGGCAAGTCGTAAGATGTCTATTAAACCAAAGGGAAAACAAAATGTACTTGAGTTTATCTATGAATTTGTGAACAGTACCATTTCTCAAAATCTTGGAAAGTTCACGAAGAATTATAGTTTGCTCTTGTTTGTAATTTTCACCTTTGTGTTTACAGCAAACAACATAGGTCTGCTTGTATCTGTTAAAAGTGAGCATTACAATTTTTGGTCTTCTCCAACATCGAATTTCGGTGTTACTATCACTCTTTCTTTGATTGTTACCCTCATTAGTCATATTGAGGGGATTCGT
This sequence comes from uncultured Streptococcus sp., assembly GCA_934229725.1. Lineage (GTDB taxonomy): Bacteria > Bacillota > Bacilli > Lactobacillales > Streptococcaceae > Streptococcus. The sequence continues at coordinate 199,728 of CAKQDX010000001.1, read as the reverse complement.
AAAAAAGGGTTTAAAGGCTATCTCAAAGGCTACCTTTCACCATATCCAGCAATGCTCCCAATGAACATTTTGGAACAATTAACCAACCTTGCCTCATTGGCTTTGCGTTTGTTTGGTAACATTTATTCTGGTGAGGTACTAACTGGCTTGATTCTTCAATTGGTGACATGGTCTGCTTTTGCAGCACCTGTATCCTTTGCTTTGAACCTTGTCTGGGTTGCCTTTTCAACTTTCATCGGTTTCATTCAAGCCTATGTCTTTATTATCCTAAGTTCAAACTACATTGGTGATAAAGTCAACGAAGAATAATTAAGAAAGGGAGAAATTAAATGTCATTACTGATTAATAGTACGACACTTGGTAATATCATTATTACGCTCGGCTCTGTTTTTCTCTTGTATTACCTCATTCGTAAATTCGCATGGGATCAAATTACAGGAATCTTTGCTGCTCGTGAAAAGAAAATTGCCACAGATATTGATAGTGCTGAAAATGCTCGTCAAGAAGCAGAAAGCTTGGCACAAAAACGTCAAGATGAGTTAGCTGGTGCTCGCACAGAAGCAGCTCAAATTATTGATGGGGCCAAGGAAACTGGTAAAACTCAAGAATCAAAAATCATTGCAGAAGCACATGATGAAGCTAAACGCTTAAAAGATAAAGCTAATCAAGACATTGCTCAAAGTCGTGTGGAAGCACTTGCTGGTGTTAAAGGTGAAGTAGCAGACTTGACTGTCCTCTTGGCAGAAAAAGTTATGAAACAAAACCTTGATGCCAAAGCGCAATCTGACTTGATTGATAGCTATCTTGATCAATTAGGAGATGCTTAATGGATAAGAAAACACAAGCTCTTGTTGAGCAGTATGCCAGAAGTCTGGTAGAAGTCGCTTTTGAACAAGACGCCGTGTCAACAATCCAAGAAGAAGTAAGGCAAATCCTAACCGTTTTTGCTGAAACAAAACTAAAAACCTTCTTGTCACAAGAAAATGTGACAAGTGAGGCTAAGAAAGAAAGTTTGAGTTTGTTTCAAGAGTCTTGTTCAGTATATATGAACAACTTTCTTGAGGTAATCTTACTTAATGACCGAGCTAACATTCTCTATGATGTGTTGAAGTTGGTTCTTAAGCTCTTTGATCAAGAAGACAACACTTACGATGTCACTGTGACCTCAGCAAGTCCCTTGTCTGAAGACCAAAAAGCACGACTTTTGGCGATTGTTTCACAAAAATTTGAGATTAAGACACGTCGTTTAGTAGAAAATATTGATGAGAACCTTATTGGAGGATTCGTCATCAAAGCAAAAAATAAGGTTGTTGACACGTCAATTCGTAGTCAATTGCAAGCCTTTAAAACGAATTTGAAATAGAAAGTGGTGTGACTTTTGGCAATTAACGCACAAGAAATTAGCGCTTTAATTAAAAAGCAAATTGAAAACTTCCAGCCAAACTTTGACGTCACTGAAACTGGTGTCGTTACCTATATCGGTGACGGTATCGCACGTGCTCGTGGTCTTGATAATGCCATGAGCGGTGAGTTGCTCGAATTTGAAAATGGTGCCTATGGTATGGCCCAAAACCTTGAAACTAATGATGTTGGTATCATTATCTTGGGGGATTTCGTTGCAATTCGTGAAGGCGATATTGTTAAACGTACTGGAAAAATCATGGAAGTTCCAGTTGGTGAAGCCCTTATTGGTCGTGTAGTAAACCCACTTGGGCAACCAGTTGATGGTCTTGGTGACATCGAAACAACAGGTTTCCGTCCGGTTGAAACACCTGCTCCAGGTGTTATGCAACGTAAATCAGTTTCTGAACCATTGCAAACTGGTCTTAAGGCCATCGATGCCTTGGTTCCAATTGGACGTGGTCAACGTGAATTGGTCATCGGGGACCGCCAAACTGGTAAAACGTCAGTAGCCATTGATGCTATCTTGAACCAAAAAGGTCAAGATATGATCTGTATCTACGTGGCTATTGGTCAAAAAGAATCAACTGTCCGTACACAAGTAGAAACGCTTCGTAAACATGGTGCTCTCGATTATACAATCGTTGTGACTGCCTCTGCATCACAACCATCACCATTGCTTTACATTGCGCCTTACGCTGGTGTTGCAATGGCTGAAGAGTTTATGTATAACGGCAAACATGTTTTGATTGTTTATGATGATTTATCAAAACAAGCCGTGGCTTATCGTGAACTTTCATTGCTTCTCCGTCGTCCACCAGGTCGTGAAGCCTACCCAGGGGATGTCTTCTATCTCCACTCACGTCTTTTGGAACGTTCAGCTAAGGTTTCAGATGATCTTGGTGGTGGTTCAATCACTGCCTTGCCAATCATCCAAACGCAAGCCGGTGATATCTCAGCTTACATCGCAACAAACGTTATCTCTATCACAGATGGACAAATCTTCTTGCAAGAAAACTTGTTTAACTCAGGTATTCGTCCAGCCATTGATGCGGGTTCTTCTGTATCACGTGTAGGTGGATCAGCACAAATTAAAGCGATGAAGAAGGTTGCTGGTACACTTCGTCTTGACTTGGCTTCATATCGTGAACTTGAAGCCTTTACGCAATTTGGTTCAGATTTGGATGCTGCGACTCAAGCAAAATTGAACCGTGGTCGTCGTACAATCGAAGTATTGAAACAACCACTTCATAAACCACTGCCAGTTGAGAAACAAGTTGTTATTCTTTACGCTTTGACACACGGTTTCTTGGACAGTGTTCCGGTTGATCAAATTTTGGATTTTGAAGAATCACTTTATGACTACTTTGATAGCCATCATGAAGACATCTTTGAAACTATCCGTACAACTAAGGATCTTCCTGAGGAATCTGTACTTGATGAAGCTATCCAAGCTTTCAAAGATCAGTCAGAATACAAATAGAAATAGGGAGGACAGCATATGGCAGGCTCTCTAAGAGAAATCCAAGCAAAAATTGCTTCAACAAAGAAAACGAGTCAAATCACAGGGGCCATGCAGATGGTTTCTGCATCAAAATTGACACGTTCAGAGCAAGCTGCTAAAGATTTCCAAATCTATGCCTCAAAAATTAGACAGATCACAACAGATCTTCTACATTCAGAATTGATTAATGGTTCGTCAAATCCAATGTTGGACGCACGCCCAGTTCGTAAGACAGGTTACATTGTCATTACTTCAGATAAGGGATTGGTTGGAGGTTACAATTCAACAATTCTCAAAGCTGTTTTGGATATGATTAAGCGTGACCATGATTCTGAAGATGAATATGCTATCATTTCTATTGGTGGAACAGGGTCTGATTTCTTCAAAGCCCGTAACATGAATGTTGCTTTTGAACTTCGAGGTCTTGAAGATCAACCTAGTTTTGATCAAGTCGGTAAAATCATTTCGAAAGCTGTAGGAATGTACCAAAACGAACTGTTTGATGAACTTTATGTGTGTTACAACCACCACGTCAACAGTTTGACTAGTGAAGTTCGTGTGGAACAAATGCTTCCTATTGCTGATTTGGATCCTAATGAATCTGAAGGTCATGTTTTGACCAAATTTGAATTGGAACCAGATCGTGATACTATTTTGGATCAACTCTTACCACAGTATGCTGAGAGTCTTATCTACGGTGCTATCGTAGATGCCAAAACAGCTGAGCATGCGGCTGGTATGACTGCAATGCAGACTGCCACTGATAATGCTAAGAATGTGATTAACGATTTGACAATCCAATACAACCGTGCGCGTCAAGCTGCCATCACTCAGGAAATTACTGAAATTGTTGGTGGTGCTAGTGCACTTGAATAGCTAAAGATTTGTCTTATTTGACATACAAGAAAAAGGGATGATTGTCATCCAGAAAACTATCATAAGGAGAAAACAATGAGCTCAGGCAAAATTGCTCAGGTTGTTGGTCCTGTTGTAGACGTAGCGTTTGCAGCTGGTGAAAAGCTTCCTGAGATTAACAATGCATTGGTCGTTTACACTGATGAAGAAAAGTCTAAACGTATCGTGCTCGAAGTAGCTCTTGAACTTGGAGAAGGTGTGGTTCGTACCATTGCCATGGAATCTACTGATGGATTGACTCGTGGACTAGAAGTTCTGGACACAGGTCGTCCAATCAGTGTTCCAGTTGGTAAGGATACTCTTGGACGTGTCTTTAACGTCCTTGGTGATACGATTGACTTGGATGCACCTTTTGCAGATGATGCAGAGCGTGAACCAATTCATAAGAAAGCACCAACCTTTGATGAATTGTCAACATCTACTGAAATCCTTGAAACAGGGATTAAAGTTATTGACTTACTTGCCCCTTACCTTAAAGGTGGTAAAGTCGGACTTTTCGGTGGTGCCGGTGTTGGTAAAACCGTTCTTATTCAAGAGTTGATTCACAACATCGCCCAAGAACACGGTGGTATTTCCGTGTTTACAGGTGTTGGTGAACGTACACGTGAAGGTAATGACCTTTACTGGGAAATGAAAGAATCTGGCGTTATCGAGAAAACAGCCATGGTCTTTGGACAAATGAATGAACCACCTGGAGCACGTATGCGTGTTGCCCTTACTGGTTTGACAATTGCGGAATACTTCCGTGATGTTGAAGGCCAAGACGTGCTTCTCTTCATCGATAACATCTTCCGTTTCACTCAAGCAGGTTCTGAGGTTTCTGCCCTTCTTGGTCGTATGCCATCAGCCGTTGGTTACCAACCTACACTTGCTACTGAAATGGGTCAATTGCAAGAACGTATCACATCAACTAAAAAAGGTTCTGTTACATCAATCCAAGCCATCTATGTTCCAGCCGATGACTATACTGACCCAGCGCCAGCTACAGCATTTGCTCACTTGGATTCAACAACTAACCTTGAACGTAAGTTGACACAAATGGGTATCTACCCAGCCGTTGACCCATTGGCATCAAGTTCACGTGCCCTTTCACCTGAAATTGTTGGTGAAGAACACTATGCTGTTGCGACAGAAGTTCAACGTGTGCTTCAACGTTACCGTGAATTGCAAGATATTATCGCTATCCTTGGTATGGATGAATTGTCAGACGAAGAAAAGACATTGGTTGGACGTGCACGTCGTATCCAATTCTTCTTGTCACAAAACTTCAACGTTGCTGAACAGTTCACAGGTCAACCAGGTTCTTATGTACCAGTTGCTGAAACTGTTCGTAGCTTTAAAGAAATTCTTGAAGGTAAATATGACAATCTTCCTGAAGATGCCTTCCGTAGTGTAGGTCCAATTGAGGATGTAGTGGCCAAAGCTAAAGAAATGGGCTACTAATGAGGTGAAGATATGGCACAAATGACCGTACAAGTGGTAACTCCAGATGGTCTTAAATACGACCACCACGCCAACTTTATCCATGCGGTTACTAAAGATGGTCAAATTGGTATTTTGCCAGGCCATATTAACTTGATTGCACCACTTGAAGTGGATGAACTCAAGGTTCGTCGTGTGGATGATGAAAACCACGTTGATTGGATTGCCGTAAATGGTGGTATTATTGAAGTCAAAGATGACCTCATTACCATCGTTGCCGATTCAGCTGAACGTGAACGCGACATTGACGTTTCTCGTGCCGAACGTGCCAAGCAACGTGCCGAACGTGACTTGGAAGAAGCAACTAAATCTGATCGTGTTGACGAAGTTCAACGTGCTCAAGTTGCTCTTCGTAGAGCACTTAACCGTATCAGTGTCGGTACTAAATAAGAGTAAAGAAAACGAGACTTTGTTCTCGTTTTTTTATATGAGTTAAAAGAGTGCGGTGTTGATTGAAGACTATAGAGGTAGTATTAGTAAGAGTTGCATCAAAAAGGCTTTATTATAAGGTGATTTGAAAAAATTTAATGTTTGAAAACGGTTAATTAAGCTTTTGCTTTAGTTTAAGGTATCAAAGTGTTATAATATAAGCTGTTAGCTTTGTGTTTTTTGTAAACTATAGAGTGACGTAATAGAAAGTATGAGTTTTTTAAGATATGAAAATTGAAAAGAAGCATCTTTTGGACTATACCATCTTAATACCTTATTTAATCTTGTCCGTAGTCGGTTTGATTGTGGTATATTCAACGACGAGTGCTCGTTTAGTAAGTTTTGGTGCTAACCCATTTGCATCCGTCATCAACCAAGGAGTCTTTTGGCTAGTGTCCTTGTTTTTTATCTTTTTCATCTATCGGTTGAAATTGAATTTCCTCAGAAAAGATAAAGTTTTAGGAACCGTTATTTTATTTGAAGTTCTTCTCCTGGTTGTTGCTAAGTTTTTTACCAAAGAAATTAACGGTGCTAATGGATGGATTGTACTTGGTCCTTTGTCGTTCCAGCCAGCAGAGTACCTTAAGATTATTGTAGTTTGGTTTTTAGCACACACATTTTCAAAGAAACAGTCTGCGATAGAACGCTATGATTATCAGGCCTTAACTAAGAATAGATGGATTCCTAGAAAACGTAGTCAACTTAATGACTGGCGGTATTATTTATTGGTTATGATTGGCTTGGTTGCCATCCAACCTGACTTGGGGAATGCGGCCATTATTGTATTAACAACGGTCATTATGTTCTCAATTTCAGGGGTTGGGTATCGTTGGTTTACAGCTCTTTTTGCTAGTATTGTTGGTCTGTCATCTGCATTTCTGGGACTAATCGCTTTGGTTGGGGTAAAAACCATGTCCAAAGTACCAATCTTTGGTTATGTTGCCAAGCGTTTTGCAGCCTATTTCAATCCTTTTAAGGATTTAACAGGTTCAGGTCTCCAGTTATCTCATTCTTATTATGCTATGAGTAATGGGGGCTGGTTCGGTCTTGGCCTCGGAAATTCAATTGAGAAAACAGGTTATCTGCCAGAAGCTACAACTGACTTTGTCTTTTCAATTGTTATCGAAGAGTTAGGCCTTATTGGTGCAGGTTTAATCCTTGCTCTGCTTTTCTTCCTCATTCTTCGGATTATGATTGTAGGGGTTAAGGCTAGAAATCCATTTAACTCTATGATGGCTCTTGGCGTCGGATCCCTTTTGCTTATGCAAGTTTTTGTCAATATCGGAGGAATCTCAGGTTTGATTCCATCCACAGGGGTTACCTTCCCTTTCCTCTCACAAGGTGGTAACTCGCTTTTAGTGACATCAGTCGGGATTGCTTTTGTTTTGAATATTGCTGCTAACGAAAAACGCGACAATATTGTTCAAGCCATTGAAGAAGAGTTGACTCAGACACAGGAATTAGAAAAACAAGACGAAAAAATAGTACCTCTAAGAAGAAGCCGTTAAAGTTCGGCTTCTTTTTGCATGTAAGTAAAGAAGATAGATGAAATAAGGTTGTCAGTAATGTAATGGAGCGAGAGTATCATCTCTTAATGAAAAATTCATAATGGCTTCTAAATAAAAAGAAAATCTGAAAACCATATAAAATACTTGCAATTCTATGACATTTTGATAGAATAGTAGAGTAAAGTTAGACTGTATTGCCTACTGTCTATCTATAAAATATATTTTATTGGAGGCTTTTCCTAAATGGCAAAAGAAAAATACGATCGTAGTAAACCACACGTTAACATTGGTACAATTGGACACGTTGACCACGGTAAAACTACTTTGACAGCTGCTATCACAACTGTTTTGGCACGTCGTCTTCCAAGCTCAGTCAACACACCAAAAGACTACGCTTCAATCGACGCTGCTCCAGAAGAACGCGAACGCGGTATCACAATCAACACTGCACACGTTGAGTACGAAACTGCTAAACGTCACTACGCTCACATCGATGCGCCAGGACACGCGGACTACGTTAAAAACATGATCACTGGTGCCGCTCAAATGGACGGTGCGATTCTTGTAGTAGCTTCTACTGATGGACCAATGCCACAAACACGTGAACACATCCTTCTTTCACGTCAGGTTGGTGTTAAACACTTGATCGTCTTCATGAACAAAGTTGACTTGGTTGACGATGAAGAATTGCTTGAATTGGTTGAAATGGAAATCCGTGACCTTCTTTCAGAATACGATTTCCCAGGTGATGAAATCCCAGTTATCCAAGGTTCAGCACTTAAAGCTCTTGAAGGTGATACTAAATACGAAGATATCATCATGGAATTGATGGATACTGTTGACGATTACATTCCAGAACCAGAACGTGACACTGATAAACCATTGTTGCTTCCAGTCGAAGATGTATTCTCAATCACTGGTCGTGGTACTGTTGCTTCAGGACGTATCGACCGTGGTGTTGTTCGTGTTAATGACGAAGTTGAAATCGTTGGTATCAAGGAAAAAATCCAAAAAGCAGTTGTTACTGGTGTTGAAATGTTCCGTAAACAACTTGACGAAGGTATTGCCGGTGATAACGTCGGTGTCCTTCTTCGTGGTATCCAACGTGATGAAATTGAACGTGGTCAAGTATTGGCTGCACCTGGTTCAATCCACCCACACACTAAATTCAAAGGTGAAGTTTACATCCTTTCTAAAGAAGAAGGTGGACGTCACACTCCATTCTTCAACAATTACCGTCCACAGTTCTACTTCCGTACAACTGACGTAACAGGTTCTATCGAACTTCCTGCAGGTACTGAAATGGTTATGCCTGGTGATAACGTGACTATCGATGTTGAATTGATTCACCCAATCGCCGTTGAACAAGGTACAACATTCTCTATCCGTGAAGGTGGACGTACTGTTGGTTCAGGTATCGTATCTGAAATCGAAGCTTAATTAATATTAAGTTCCCAATACAATTATTCGTCAGACAATAATTGAGAGAGTCGAGTTTACTCGGCTCTTTTTGGTTTTTCATTACCTATTTGATGTTTTTTATAAAAGTCTGATAGAAGAGAAGTAGCCTTGTAGGTCATTAGTCGGTATGAAGTGGCTATAGTTTTCGGAATTTTCCTAAAATCCTAGTAATAGTAGGGGATTTGTGATAGAATAAACTTGTAAATAAATAGAAGAAGAGGTATGTGAAATGTCACGTAAACCATTTATCGCTGGTAACTGGAAAATGAACAAAAATCCAGAAGAAGCAAAAGCATTTGTTGAAGCTGTAGCATCAAAACTTCCTTCATCTGATCTTGTTGAAGCTGGTATTGCAGCTCCTGCAGTTGACTTGACAGCTGTTCTTGCTGCTGCTAAAGGGTCAAACCTTAAAGTTGCTGCGCAAAACACTTACTTTGAAAATGCTGGTGCCTTCACTGGTGAAACTAGCCCACAAGTTTTGAAAGAAATCGGTACTGACTATGTTGTTATCGGTCACTCAGAACGTCGTGACTACTTCCACGAAACTGATGAAGACATCAACAAAAAAGCAAAAGCAATCTTTGCTAATGGCATGCTTCCAATCATTTGTTGTGGTGAAACACTTGAAACTTATGAAGCTGGTAAAGCTGCAGAATTCGTAGGTGCTCAAGTTTCAGCTGCTTTGGCTGGTTTGACTGCTGAACAAGTAGCTTCAACAGTTATCGCTTACGAACCAATCTGGGCTATCGGTACTGGTAAATCAGCTTCACAAGACGATGCACAAAAAATGTGTAAAGTTGTTCGTGATGTTGTTGCTGCTGACTTCGGTCAAGAAGTTGCTGACAAAGTACGTGTTCAATACGGTGGTTCAGTTAAACCTGAAAACGTTGCAGAATACATGGCTTGTCCAGATGTAGACGGAGCTCTTGTAGGTGGTGCATCACTTCAAGCTGATAGCTTCTTGGCATTGCTTGACTTCGTTAAATAATCTTTTATAAAGTCGAGGTTTCCTCGGCTTTTTTTATGCCATGGAAAGCTGCGCTGTTGCTACGTGGTTTTGTATGGGGTGGGTTATGATTGATAGCATTATGCTTTTTACTTGAAAACTACTATATCTACCGATTTATCACTTAAAGGATTTTTGATTTTTTATAATCAGTTTAATAGTGTTTCTAGAACGTCACTCTATCCATATACAAAAACTGCCACTTTGTAAATCGGATAAATAAGGCCTAGTCAGAAATGAACTTAAGCCTTTTCAAATAGAATTGAATTGCCCAAATAGTCTGATAATGTGCTATAATAAAGGCAGTATAACTAGAGCACAGACCCTAAGTGTTTATTTGCTCCGCATTGTCCAAGAAGAGGAGAATTAGAAATCATGACTTTTGATGCTATTGACCAAATGGCGGTCAGCACTATTCGTTCGCTTTCAATTGAGGCTATTCAAGCCGCAAATTCAGGACACCCTGGTCTTCCTATGGGTGCAGCGCCAATGGCCTATGTACTTTGGAACCATGTAATGAATGTTAACCCAAAGACTAGCCGTAACTGGACAAACCGTGACCGTTTTGTTCTTTCTGCAGGTCATGGTTCTGCCTTGCTTTATAGTTTATTGCACCTTTCTGGCTATAAGGTAACAATGGACGATTTGAAAAACTTCCGTCAATGGGGTTCTAAGACTCCAGGGCACCCTGAAGTTAATCATACTGATGGTGTTGAAGCGACTTCAGGACCTCTTGGTCAAGGGATTGCTAATGCTGTTGGTATGGCCATGGCTGAAGCGCATTTGGCTGCTAAATTCAACAAACCTGGTTTTGATATTGTTGACCATTATACTTATGCTCTCCATGGCGATGGCTGTTTGATGGAAGGTGTTTCTCAAGAAGCTGCTAGTCTTGCTGGTCACCTTAAACTTGGTAAATTGGTTCTTCTTTACGATTCAAACGATATCTCACTTGATGGACCAACTTCAATGGCTTTCACTGAAGATGTTAAAGCTAAATTTGAAGCTTATGGTTGGCAACATATTCTTGTTAAAGATGGAAATGATTTGGAAGCTATTGCCAAAGCTATTGAAGAAGCTAAAGCAGAAACAGATAAACCATCTATCATCGAAGTAAAAACTATTATCGGTTATGGGGCTGAAGGACAAGGAACGTCAGCTGTTCACGGTGCACCGATTGGTCAAGAAGGTATTGATCATGCCAAAAGCGTGTACGGCTATGATGCACCTGCCTTCACTGTTCCTGACGAAGTAACTCGTCGTTTTGAAGCTGGTATTAAGTTCCGTGGTGAAGCTGCTGAAAATGCTTGGCAAACTAAATTTGCTGAATATGAAGTTGCCTACCCAGAGTTGGCTGCTGAATACAAGGCTGCTTTTGCAAATGAGTCAGCAACTGTTGAATTGAACGCTCATGAACTTGGTACAGCTGTAGCTAGTCGTGTGTCAAGCCAACAAGCTATCCAACAAATTTCTGAACAAGTTCCTTCATTCTGGGGAGGTTCTGCAGACCTTTCAGCTTCTAACAATACCATGGTTAAGGCTGAGTCTGATTTCCAAGCAGATAATTATGCTGGACGTAATATCTGGTTTGGTGTGCGTGAATTTGCAATGGCTGCAGCGATGAATGGTATTGCTCTTCATGGTGGTACTCGTGTTTATGGTGGTACTTTCTTCGTCTTCTCAAACTACTTGCTTCCAGCAGTACGTATGGCAGCTCTTCAAAACTTGCCAGTAACTTATGTTATGACACACGACTCAGTAGCAGTTGGTGAAGATGGTCCTACTCACGAACCAATCGAACAATTGGCAAGTGTGCGTTCAATGCCTAACCTCAATGTTATCCGTCCTGCAGATGGCAATGAAACTAATGCGGCTTGGAAACGTGCCTTGACTGAGACTAAACGTCCAACTATGCTTGTCTTGACACGTCAAAACTTGCCAGTACTTGAAGGTACAGCTGAAAATGTTGAAACTGGCGTCAACAAAGGGGCTTATATTATTTCTGAAGCTAAGGGTGATCTTGATGGTATCATTATTGCCACTGGTTCTGAGGTGAAATTGGCTCTTGATACACAAGCTGCTCTTGAAGCTGAAGGTGTGCATGTTCGTGTCGTATCTATGCCATCACAAAATCTCTTTGATGAACAAGATGCTGCCTATAAGGAAGAAGTCCTTCCAGCGGCTGTGACAAAACGTTTGGCTATTGAAGCTGGAACAAGCTTTGGATGGGGCAAATACGTTGGTCTTGCAGGTAAAACACTTACTATTGATACTTGGGGTGCCTCAGCACCTGGTGACCGTATCTTTAAAGAATATGGTTTCACTGTTGAAAATGCAAGTCAACTTTATAAATCATTGTAAGAAACGAAAGAACTTGGCTAGTCCGAGTTCTTTTTCATGTCTATGTGATGGGATATTACATGGAGCTTGACATTTTAGGAGAGAGTGCTAAAATGACTGTGTTAGCCGATTTAGCTCAGTTGGTAGAGCAACGCACTCGTAACGCGTAGGTCACAGGTTCGATCCCTGCAATCGGCATGGTTTGAAGCATTCGTGATGTGTAAGAGGAGTCTTTCTGGACTTCTTTTTTAATGTGATTTTCAAAGCTCTATAATAATTTTGGGAATGTTCATTTAAGCTAAAATTTGATAAAATAGAAGGTAATAAAAAATAAAGGAAGTATCATGTCAAAAGGGTTATTAATCTCAATCGAAGGGCCAGATGGTGCTGGGAAGACCTCAGTTTTAGAGGCACTCTTACCTCGTTTAAAAGAAGTTTACCCTGGTCAGGTTATAACGACACGTGAGCCAGGTGGTGTTGCCATAGCAGAGCAAATCCGTGAGGTTATTCTGGATGTAGATAATACGGCTATGGATGCTAAGACAGAGCTCTTGCTCTATATAGCTGCCCGTCGTCAACATCTGGTTGAGAAGGTTCTTCCAGAGCTAGAAAAAGGCAATATGGTTATCATGGATCGTTTTATTGATTCATCGGTTGCCTATCAAGGCGCTGGTCGTGACTTGGATCAGACTGATATTGCTTGGTTAAATGCTTATGCGACGGATGGTCATAAGCCTGATGTCACTTTGTTGTTTGATGTCGATTCCGAAACTGGCTTGAAACGTATTGCAGCAAATGGTGAGCGTGAAGTTAATCGTTTGGATTTGGAAAAGCTTGATATGCATCAACGGGTTCGTAAAGGTTATTTAGATCTGGCTATGTCCGAACCAGAACGAATCAAGTTGATTGATGCTTCGCAACCCTTTGAAAAAGTGGTAGAGGATGCTTGGCAAATTATCAAGAGCTATTTGTAAGGAGCAAGATGAAGTTAGCTGAAAGTCAGAGCAAGCTGTTCGAAGAATTTTCACAAATTATCAGAGAAAATCGTTTGAGTCATGCCTATCTATTCTCGGGTGATTTCGGAAGTTTCGATATGGCTATTTGGCTGGCACAGAGTCGTTTTTGCCTGACACCTGAAGATGGTTTACCTTGCGGTCACTGTCGTCCCTGTCGCTTGATTGCACAAGGAGAGTTTTCAGATGTTAAATTGGTGGAACCTCAAGGACAACTTATTAAGACAGATACGATTCGGCAGTTGACCAGAGAGTTTAGTCAATCGAGTTTTGAAGGACAGGCTCAGGTTTTTATCATTCGTGATGCTGATAAGATGCATGTCAATGCGGCCAATAGTCTTTTGAAGTTTATTGAGGAACCCCAGAGTCAGATTTACATTTTTCTCTTGACGGCTGATGATAGTCGTATGTTACCGACGATTAAAAGTCGAGCGCAACTCTTTTATTTTCCTAAGAATCGGGCCTATTTGGAGGACTTGTTACAGAGGGAAGGCCTGTTACTTAGTCAAGCTAAGGTCTTGGCAGACTTTGCCAAGGATGAGGATCAAGCCTTGCACTTAGCTAAGGATAATAAGGCGCTTGATTTGATTAACGCAGTGGAGCGTTTGACACAGTCCTTGCTGGCTAATCAAGATTTGCTTTATTTGGATCTTGCAAAATTGGCTGTTCAGTGTGGTGAAAAGTCAGAGCAAGAAATGGTTTGGGATTTCTTAACTTATCAATTGGGGAAGGATATACAAAATCCAAAAGCAAGACGATGGCTTGAATTGGTTTATGAGGCCCGTAACATGTGGCTAGCCAATGTCAGCTTTCAAAATGCATTGGAGTATATGGTTTTATCATGACAGAAGTCATTGGAATTAAATTTGAAGAAAATGGAATGGTAGAATACGTCATTCCAGATAGACACTACGCCAAAGATGACTTTGTGGTCGTTTTGGAAAAAAAGGACAAGCGTTTGGCTCAGGTGGTCGTGGAGAATACTGATTTTCCTGAGGTCAGTCTGCCTAATGATCTGAATCGGGTTGAAAGACTAGCTGAAGAGGGAGACTTTGCTAGATATAATGACAACCTGCTGAAGGCTGAAAAGAGTATGGCTGTAGTGGCTGACTTAATTCTTCAAAATCAGCTGGATATGAAGGTGGTTGATATCGTCTTTCCTTTAAATGGTTCTTATGTGCTGATTAATTTTGTGGCTGAAAAGCGGGTGGATTTCCGTCAGTTACTGAAGGATTTAGCAGCTTATTTTAAAACACGTATTGAGCTCCACCAAATTTCGAGTCGTGAGGAATCGAAAATTTATGGTGGCTTAGGACCTTGCGGGCGTGCCCTGTGTTGCTCTAGTTTTTTGGGCGAATTTCCACCAGTATCTATTAAGATGGCTAAAAATCAGAGTTTGTCCTTGAATTCTGGTAAGATGAACGGTCTTTGTGGGCGTCTCATGTGTTGTCTAAGTTATGAGGATGATTTCTATAGAGATAGTAAGGCGAGTTATCCTGATTTAGGTGAGGAGATTGAAACCAAGGATGGCAAGGGGCATGTTGTTGCTATTGACGTGATTGCAAGGACTATTAAGGTTGCATTTGATAAGGGGCGTGCTCCCCTAACCTATGGAGTGGAGGAAGTTCAGCTAAATGGAAAAGCGTGAATTGTATGATAAATTCGAAGAATTATCACAAAATTTGATGTCTATGTTGGCAGAAGTTGAGGCAATTAAGGCGAACTTCTCAGGCATTATTGATGAAAATACAGCTCTCAAATTGGAAAACGACAAGTTGCGTGAGCACTTGAGTCAGGTGGTTCAAGAAGAAACGGGCACGAAAATGTCTCATGGTAAGGTGAATCTCGAGGCAATTTATGATGATGGTTTCCATATTTGCCCAGATTTTTATGGTCAACGTCGTGATAATAATGAAGCCTGTGGCTTCTGTGCGGAATTGTTGTACGGAGATTAAGGATGCAGGTTCAAAAGAGTTTTAAGGGGCAGTCTCATTATGGTACCCTCTATCTTGTCCCAACTCCTATTGGAAATTTACAGGATATGACCTTTCGAAGTGTTCAAACTCTCAAAGATGTCGATCTTATTTGTGCGGAGGACACGCGCAATACGGGGCTATTACTCAAACATTTTGAGATTGAAACCAAGCAGTATTCTTTTCACGAGCATAATGCTTATGAGAAAATTCCGGATTTATTGGAGCGCTTGAAGTCAGGGCTTTCCTTGGCTCAGGTCTCAGATGCGGGTATGCCTTCCATTTCGGATCCTGGACATGATTTGGTCAAAGCTGCTATTGCTGAGGATATTCCTGTGGTAGCTTTACCTGGTGCATCAGCTGGGATTACAGCCTTGATTGCCAGTGGCTTGGCACCTCAGCCTCATATTTTTTATGGCTTTCTTCCTCGTAAAAAGGGTCAGCAGCTTGATTTCTTCAAGGAAAAGCTGTCTTATCCTGAGACCCAGATTTTCTATGAGTCGCCTTATCGTGTGGCTGATACTCTTGAAAATATGCGTGAGGTCTATGGCAATCGTCAGGTGACTCTAGTTCGAGAGTTGACCAAGCTTTACGAAGAGTACCAGCGAGGTAGTATCTCTGAAATTTTAGATTATATTGCAACCAACCCTCTCAAGGGGGAATGTTTGCTGATTGTAGCTGGTGCATCGGATGAAGAAAGGGAAGGAAACCTGACATCAGATGTTACTCCAATCGAGGCTGTTGAAGCTTTAATTGCTTCCGGTATGAAGCCTAATCAAGCTATAAAAACAGTTGCCAAAGAGCGAAAACTAAATAGACAAGAGCTTTATAATCTCTTTCATGGGGTTTAAGAAGCTCTTTTTTTGTGGCGACATAAGATGTCAGAAAAGAAAGAATTATCAAAAAATTCCATAAATAAGCTTGTGTACTCCATGTTTTTGTGTTATATTATCTAACATAAAAAATAATTCCTTTGGATTGGAGTGGTTTCATGGATACAGGTAGTAGTGCCTTTATATTGATATGTTCAGCCATGGTGTGCCTGATGACACCAGCTTTGGCCTTCTTCTATGGTGGCCTTGGGCGTCGAAAAAATGTCATTAATACCATGATGATGTCTGTTCTTCCCTTAGCAATTGCTTCCCTCTTGTGGGTAGTTGCTGGTTATTCACTTTCTTTTGGTGGTCATGGCTATTTCTTTGGGAATATTAGTCATCTCTTTTTACACGGTGTCTCTGAAACGGCTTCAAGTCGTGGTCTAGCCATTCCTGATCTCTTATTTGCAGCCTTTCAGATGATGTTTTCCATTATCTGTGTGGCGATTTTGACAGGTTCAGTAGTAGGGCGTATGCG
Organism: uncultured Streptococcus sp.; assembly: GCA_934229725.1. Taxonomy (GTDB): domain Bacteria; phylum Bacillota; class Bacilli; order Lactobacillales; family Streptococcaceae; genus Streptococcus. Next base: position 183,343 of record CAKQDX010000001.1, on the reverse strand, counting down.
CTTTACCCCTTTAGCTATTTTTGTAGTCTTTTGGCTACTTTTGGTCTATTATCCTTTTGCACATATGGTATGGGGAGACGGAATTCTTGCCAAGTGGGGGACAATTGACTTTGCGGGTGGTGATGTGGTCCACATTACTTCTGGTGTTTCAGCCTTGGTTTTGGCAATTGTTGTTGGGAAACGTCGTGACTATGGCATTCTAGAGCACCGTCCTCATAATGTTCCTTTTGTTCTGTTGGGAGCGGGTCTCCTGTGGTTTGGCTGGTTTGGTTTCAATGCAGGCTCAGCCCTAGCAGCCAATGGCTTAGCAGTTCATGCTCTTGTGACCACACATGTTTCTGCAGCAGCTGCCATGTTTTCATGGCTAGCTCTTGAAAAATATGTGACAGGTCATCCATCCTTGGTCGGTGGTTCGACTGGTTTAGTAGCCGGACTTGTTGCCATCACACCTGGAGCTGGTTTCGTTTCCATTTGGAGTGCCATTCTAATTGGAGCTATGGTTAGTCCAGTTTGTTTCTATGCCATCTCTGTCTTGAAAAAGCGCTTTGCCTATGATGATGCCTTGGATGCTTTTGGTTGTCATGGTGTTGGAGGTATCTTTGGTGGTTTGGTTACAGCTATTTTTACAACACCACATCTAGCCCTAGATAAGGCTAATGTTGGACTCATCTATGGGAATGCTCGTTTATTTTTTGTGACAGTTTTGGCCATTATTTTCACAGCTACTTGGTCGGGGCTGGTAACCTATGGTATTATAAAAGTAATTGCCCGTTATATGCCTTTACGTGTCAGTGACCGTGATGAAGCTATTGGTCTTGATGACTGTGAACACAAGGAAACAGCTTATCCAACCTTTATGGGTATGGATTCGTAGGAGGATACTGATGAAAAAAATAGAAGCGATTATTCGTTCGGATAAATTGGAAGATTTGAAAAACGCCTTGACTGGTAGTGGTTTAGCCAAGGGAATGACTGTGAGTCAGGTTTTGGGGTATGGAACTCAACGTGGCTTTGCTGAGTTCGTTCGTGGTCGACGGATTGTTCCGACCTTATTGGCCAAGGTTAAGGTGGAAATAGTAGTCAAGGACCTGGCAGTTGATGAGGTTGTCGATGCTATCCGTAGTACTGTGGCGACTGGTGAAGTCGGTGATGGGAAGATTTTTATTGTTCCTATTGATGATGTCATTCGTATTCGTACTGGCGAACGGGGTGGAGACGCTATTTAATTTCATATTGGATTAGGGCTTAAACCAGTTGGTTTGGGCCTTTTTTGCTGATTTTTGGTATACTAAAAGAGATTATTAAGGATGAAGGGGGTGACTGATTGGCAAAAGGAAAAAAGAAAAGCAGGTCGAAAGCTAAATTTAAGAATACTAAGAAGAAAAAGAAGTCTGTTCTGCTTTTTCCTAGATTTTTACAGAAGTGGAGCCTGATTATTATTGGCTTGCTTGCTTTGCTGGGGCTTCTAGCTAGTTTGAACCTTCCAAAGTTGACAATGGAAAAGAACATGACGTCTACAGATGAGACGACAGTTGCTTTTATTGCTGAGATTGGAGAGACTTCACGCTATTTAGCGGCAAAAAACGATCTTTATGCCTCAGTCATGATTGCCCAGGCCATCCTAGAATCGGACTCGGGACAGTCACAATTAAGTCAAAAGCCTTCCTACAATTTCTTTGGAATTAAAGGAGAATACAATGGCCAAAGTGTAACGCTACCGACCTGGGAGGATGATGGTAAGGGAAATCCTTACCATATCGATGCTGCCTTTCGTTCCTATGGCTCCGTTGAGAATTCGCTGCAGGACTATGTGGACTTTCTCGAGGGAAGCTACTATGTGGGAGTACACCGCTCCAAAACGAGAAGCTATAAAGATGCAACAGCTGCCCTAACAGGCGTTTATGCCACCGACACGACTTATGGTGATAAGTTGAACAGCATCATTGAACAATATCAGTTAACTATTTATGACACTTATTAGAGTCGAAGGAGAATAAGAAAAATATGAATCAGAACCAAGTGAAACTCATTGCCATTGATATGGATGGTACACTCTTAGATAGTCAAAAAGAGATACCTGTAGAAAACATTCAGGCTATTCAGGAAGCCGCTGCAGCAGGTATTAAGATTGTCCTTTGTACGGGTCGTCCACGTTCAGGCATTGTTCCTCATTTTGAAAAATTGGGTCTTAGTGAAGAAGAGTACATTATCATGAACAATGGTTGTTCGACCTATGAAACTAAAAATTGGACCCTACTTCAACATGAAAGCTTATCTCATACGGAGCTGGAAGAACTTTTTCAAGTGAGTAAGGATTTTCCAGACGTAACTCTAACCCTGACAGGTGAAAAAACCTACTATGTTGTTGGTAATGAAGTGCCTGATTTAGTTGCTTATGATGCTGGGACGGTCTATATGGTGGCTGAGGCGAAATCTTTGGAAGAAATTTTTGCAGAAGGTCAGGTCATTTTTGAAGCCATGTATATGGCGGAATCTAAACCGCTTGATGACTTCCAAAATGCCATGGAAGAAAGTCTTAGTCAGCGCTATAGTACGGTTCGTAGTCAAGATTATATCTTTGAAATTATGCCACAAGGAGCAACCAAGGCCAGTGGACTGAAGCATTTAGCTGAAAAGTTGGAGATCAATCCCGAACAGATTATGGCTTTGGGAGATGCGGCCAATGATATTGAAATGCTTAAATATGTTGGTCAGAGCGTAGCCATGGGAAATGCTAGTGATGACATCAAGTCTTTGAGTAAATATGTAACCTTGACAAATGACCAGGCAGGCGTAGCCCACGCTATTCGTACTTGGGCTTTATAAGAAAAAGACCTTTAGCTTCTATCTGCTAAAGGTTTTTCGATTTCGAATAATGGCAATAAGAGTGGTTAGTGTGATGGTAATATCAGTGATGGCAGCGGGATAGGCCTTAATGGTCAAATCGTAAATTAGCCAGAGTAACATATTCTCAATAATGACCCAGCGAAGCCACTGAAGGTTTCGTGTGACAGCTATGGCTAGACTATAAGAGACTGAAGAGATGATTGGTAAATAGCCAATAAGTCCAAGTTGATTGAGATAGGATCCTACGATGATTTGAATAATGATGAGGATGGTCAAGATAGTCTTGGTCATCTTCTTTTTGACCATCAGGCTATTTCGAATGATGGAAATACTGATGGTTAAAGCTCCAGTATAGCCACCCAATAAGAGGTTGGCAGTGGCAGTGAAAATATAGTCGGTAATTTGCCAGACGAGCATCTTATTTTTTGATTTTGCAAAAGAGGATATGGCGACACAGAGAGCTCCGATGGCTGAGAATACTTGTGCTAGAAGGTAGATTGTCATGATGTCACTTCCAATTTTTGCCTTTATTATATCACAAGAAAGAAGGATTTATTTCAAGAATATTTATCGGTTATTTATAAGTTCCGAAAGATGTAGTGGTAACTGAAAAAACATCGCCAACGGATGATGGTACTGCTATGGTAGTTTTCGTTTATGGAATTCTCAAAACACTGCTAGTAATGTTTTTCGATTGCCTTTGCTTGAAACCTGATGACAAGTATCAAAGAAAAAACAGTATATTCGAGACGGGCGTTGATGGATTTCTGATATGAGTAATAGTGGTGTTAAACATCATGAACATGAGAGTTAAATGAGATATCTAAAAAGGTCAGATTTTCCTGGTTTCTTTCTATTATTTTGAGGAAAAGCCTTGTTTATTCCCTAATAAATAGATACAATAGAAAGGTCGGTTTTACCGAAAATTTTTGAATAATGAGGACAAAAATGTGTCAGTAAATTGGCAAGATATTGTGTTTTCTTTCCTCGGTGGTTTGGGACTCTTCCTTTTCAGTATTAAGTACATGGGGGATGGTCTTCAACAGGCAGCCGGTGATAAGTTACGCTATTACATCGATAAGTATACCAGTAATCCTTTTTTAGGGGTCTTGATTGGTATTGTCATGACGGCCTTGATTCAGTCAAGTTCAGGGGTAACCGTTATCGTCGTAGGTCTGGTTTCGGCAGGACTTTTGAGTCTTCGTCAAGCTATTGGAATTGTCATGGGGGCAAATATCGGGACAACCGTAACTTCCTTCATGATTGGTTTCAAGCTAGGTGATTATGCCCTTCCGGTGCTTTTCATTGGGGCGGCGCTTCTCTTCTTTACAAGTAATAAGAAGCTCAATAACCTAGGTCGTATCTTGTTTGGTGTGGGTGGAATCTTCTTTGCCCTTAACCTGATGGGAGATGCGGTAGAGCCTTTGAAGTCCGTCACAGCCTTTAAAGACTACTTGGCAACTTTAGGTGACCGCCCAATCATGGGAGTCATCATTGGTGCTGGTTTGACCATGTTGATTCAGTCTTCGGCAGCTACCATTGGTATTCTTCAGAGCCTTTATTCAGGTGGCTTGCTTGATTTGCAAGGTGCCCTTCCAATCCTCTTCGGGGACAATATCGGAACAACTATAACAGCGGTTCTTGCGGCTCTTGGTTCTAACATTGCGGCTAAACGTGTAGCAGGAGCTCACGTACTCTTTAATGTCATTGGAACGGTCTTGTGTTTGATTCTTTTGGTACCATTCACAGCTTTAATTCAATGGTTCAAGTCTGTTCTTGGTTTGACACCAGAGATGACAATTGCCTTTGCCCACGGTACTTTCAACATTGCTAATACAATTGTTCAGTTCCCATTCATCGGAGTTTTAGCTTACTTGGTAACTAAGATCATCCCTGGTGAGGACGAAGTTAATAAGTACAAAGCACTTTATTTGGACCGTTTGCTTATCACGCAAGCACCAGCCATTGCCCTTGGTAATGCCAAGAAAGAATTGGTGCATTTGGCGTCATATGCTATCCAGTCTTTGGAAGCTTCATATGCTTTCTTTGATAAGGGAGATGAAAAATACTTTGACAAGGTTGAAAAATATGAAACAGCTGTTAATAGTATTGACGAAGAGTTGACAACTTACTTGATTGATATTTCTAACGAGTCACTTAGTGTTTCTGAAAATGAAATCTTGGCAAGTGTCCTGGATTCTGTTCGTGACTTGGAACGTATTGGTGACCTTGCAGTCGCTAGTGCTAGTCTTTCACAACACATTCATAGCAAGGGAATTGAATTCTCTGAAACAGCCAAGGCGGAACTTGCGGATGTCTATAACCGTACTCATCGTATTATACTTGACAGTATTCGTGTCGTTGTGGACGATGATAAGGTGCTTGCTGGTCAAGTTATCCTCCGTCATGAAGAGTTGGAAAAACTTGCAAAACAATTGCGTAAGATTCATACCAAACGCCTTAATAATGGTGAATGTACTGCGCAGGCAGGTATCAACTATGTTGATTACTTATCGCATTACACACGTATTGCAGACCATGCCATTAACCTTGTTGAAAAGGTTACAGAAGGTGTGATTTAATATGGAAAGTCGAGAACATTTCTCGGCTTTTTTTGATATAATGAAGGCGTATTGAGAACATAGAAAATTGATGAGAGGTAGTCCTATGACTTATTATATTGCAGCCAAACGATTTTATTTTGATCATAAGGTCAAAGAAGGTGGCTACTTGGCAGTCACAGATGGTCGTTTTGGTGAGTGGACAAAAAAGGCGCCAGAAGGTGCAGAGGTGCTAGATTACAGTGACTATCAAATTGCTCCTGGTCTTGTAGACACCCACATTCACGGATTTGCGGGTTATGATGTTATGGACAATTCGGCGGAAAGTCTCTTAGGTATGAGTCAGGCCTTGCTTTCAGCAGGTGTGACCTCTTTCTTGCCGACAGCCTTGACCGCACCATTTGAGGAGTTGAAGGCTATTTGTCAAACGATAGCTGAGACGGCTGGTAAGGAAAGAGGCGCAAAAATTCAAGGACTCTTCTTTGAAGGGCCTTATTTCACTGAAACCTACAAGGGTGCTCAAAATCCAAAATACATGGGCAATCCAAGCCTTGAACAGTTGCAAGCCTGGCAAGAAGCGGCTCAAGGAAAGTTAATCAAATTGGCCTTGGCTCCTGAGCGTGAAGGAGTGGCTGATTTTATTAAAGAAGCGACTAAACAAGGTGTGACAATTGCCTTGGGACATTCCAATGCTACTTATGAAGAAGCCGTGGCAGCAGTGGAAGCTGGTGCTTCAGTCTGGGTTCACGTTTACAATGGGATGCGTGGCTTTAGTCACCGTGAGCCTGGTATGGTTGGTGCAGCCTTTGATAGTCCAGATACCATTGGTGAATTGATTGCGGATGGGCACCATGTTTTACCAGCTGCCTGTAGCGTCCTTATCAAGCAGAAGACGCCTCAAAATGTTGCCCTGATTACAGACTGTATGTCTGCAGGAGGACGTCCCGATGGCGACTATATGCTGGGTGAGCTTCCTGTTATTGTGGAAAATGGCACGGCACGCCTTAAGGAAGGTGGTAACCTGGCTGGTTCTATCCTACAACTTAAAGATGGTGTCAAGCACGTCGTTGATTGGGGTCTGGTGACGGTTGCTCAAGCTTTACAAATGGCGAGTCATGTTCCAGCTAAATCTGTTGGTCTTGAAAATGTTTGTGGTAGTCTTAAAGCTGGTCTGGCAGCCGATTTCATCGTTTTAGATGACTCTTTAGAGTTACAAGCAACTTTTATCGATGGTCGTAAAGCTTGGGAAAAGTAATGGTCTAAGCAGTGCTTTTATATAAAGGTGCTGTTTTTTCTTATTTTTTACAGAATTGTAACAGTAAAGGTGTAAAATGGAAATACTTTTTAATTTTTACAGGAGGTAATATGTCAAAACGTATTTGGAGCATTGCTCTGGCCTATGTCGGTGTAATGATTGGCGCAGGAGTATCTTCAGGACAGGACCTCTTGCAGTATTTTGTCAGCTTTGGAGCCTGGGGTCTAATAGGTGTTATTGTCCTAGGAGTTCTACATGTTGGTTTTGGCCGTTTGATGATTGCTCTAGGAAGCTATTATCAATCGGACGATCATTCGGTCGTTCTTGCTGAAATTAGTCATCCTGTTATATATCGCATTTTGGATATTGCGCTCATTATCACCTGCTTTATCTTTGGTTTTGTGATGACGGCTGGTGCAGGAGCCAATTTGAATCAACAATTTGGCATGCCATTTTGGGTAGGGGCTTTTCTCTGTACGGCCTTGACTATTGTGGTCAGCTTTTTAGATTTCAAAAAAATCATCGGAGTTATCGGAGTCTTTACCCCTATGATTTTGGTAATGATTGCTCTTATCTTTATGACCAATGTTTTAGGGCGCCACTGGGATTTTGCAGAGATGAATAGGATTTCACAAACTATTCAATCCCCCTTCCCAAGCGTTTGGATGTCTGTCGTCAATTATTTTGCTGTTTGTGTCATGTCTGCCATCGCTATGGCCTTCGTTATGGGGGGCTCCATTTTCAAAATTAATGAAGCTGAAAAGAGTGGTGCCTGGGGTGGCTTCATGGTTGGTGTGATTTTCTTTATTACGACCCTGATTCTTTTTGCTAATAGTGACAAGGTCGTCAAGTCAGATGTGCCTATGTTGGCTATCGCTAAGGAAGTTAATCCTATCTTTGCAACCCTCTATGCTTTCGTGATTTTTGGTTTGATTTTCAATACTGTTTTTAGTCTCTATTATGCTCTAGGCAAACGCTTTGCAGCTGGTAGTGAAAAACGGTTCAAGTTTTTTGTGACTGCTTTTTCTCTCAGTGGTTTCCTTGTATCCTTTATGGGTTTTCGTCAATTGGTCGCAGTCATGTATCCCATTATCGGTTATATGGGATTACTGATGTTGGTTGTCTTGGTTGTCGCAAGTTATCGTAAAAAAGCAAAGATTCGCAAGGAAAAAGAAATCCGAAATCATCTTTTAGCTATTGTCGAGAAAGCTTATGATCCTGATCAAGATTTAACGCCTCAGGACAAGGAAAAGGCAGAACAACTTCGAGATGCCTCAATCATTGACAATCAAACACTCCGTGAGGATTCCCATGCTCATGTTCGTCAGGAATTGGGGATTGATGAGAAGTAGAATTAGAATTCTATTTTACAAGTTTATCTATTTCTGCTATAATACTGACAAGAAAGAAAGGCTTATGGCGTTTTTCTAGCGAGCTTGGGATAGTGAAAGCCAAGTAGGGCAAAGTAAGCAAGTGGCGCTTTCTCTTAGCGAAGAGCTGAGTAAAGTAAAATAAAATGAAGTAATAAATTAGGGTGGAACCGCGTTTCTGACGCCCCTAGGTCGTATGACTTGGGAGCAAAAACACGGTTCTTTTTGTATTCCAAGTCACAAAGATAATATTAAATTAAGGAGTATTCAATGTCTAAGAAATTAACATTTCACTGCGTCAGTGGCAGATACCTCCTTACAGTCGGACTGCCCCACTCTCAGCGCTAGGGTGCCTGAGCTAGACGCAGTACTAACTCGTCTTGCCTCGTATAATCGACGAGGCAGACTCGTGTCGCAAGAAATTATTTTTAATCAAGGAGTATTCAATGTCTAAGAAATTAACATTTCAAGAAATCATTTTGACTTTGCAACAATACTGGAATGACCAGGGTTGTATGCTCATGCAGGCTTATGATAATGAAAAAGGTGCGGGGACAATGAGTCCCTACACTTTCCTTCGTGCCATTGGTCCTGAGCCATGGAATGCGGCTTATGTGGAGCCATCTCGTCGTCCAGCTGATGGTCGTTACGGGGAAAACCCAAACCGTCTTTACCAACACCACCAATTCCAAGTGGTCATGAAACCATCACCATCTAACATCCAAGAGCTCTACCTTGAGTCATTGGAAAAATTGGGCATCAATCCTTTGGAACACGATATCCGTTTCGTTGAAGATAACTGGGAAAACCCATCAACTGGTTCAGCTGGTCTTGGTTGGGAAGTTTGGTTGGACGGTATGGAAATCACTCAGTTCACCTACTTCCAACAAGTTGGTGGTTTGGCAACTGGTCCGGTAACTTCTGAAGTAACTTATGGATTGGAACGCTTGGCTTCTTACATCCAAGAAGTAGACTCAGTTTACGATATTGAGTGGGCTCCAGGCGTTAAATACGGAGAAATCTTCCTTCAACCAGAATACGAACACTCAAAATACAGCTTTGAAGTTTCTGACCAAGATATGCTTCTTGAAAACTTCGAAAAATTTGAAAAAGAAGCAGGACGTGCTTTGGAATTGGGTCTTGTTCACCCTGCCTATGACTACGTTTTGAAATGTTCGCACACCTTCAACTTGCTAGATGCTCGTGGAGCAGTATCCGTTACAGAACGTGCCGGTTACATTGCCCGCATCCGTAACTTGGCCCGTGTCGTAGCCAAGACCTTCGTTGAAGAACGTAAGAAACTCGGCTACCCACTTCTCGATGAAGCCACACGCGCCAAACTCCTAGCAGAAGAGGAAGAATAAACAGAGTTACAAGAATGGAAAATGGGCGAACCTAGTGAGCCCACATGGCTACCCAGAGGCAAGTCGAAGACTTGCTAAAGGGATAGGCACCGCCGTACTGGTATATGGGGATTTTTGAAACCTTAGGTTCAAAAATCAGTTAGCTAAATCCACTTTGATGAGACTGTTGAAAATCGATGTCGAGAAGACAGAAGATTTCCTTACAGTTTCACAAAGTTAGTTAGCGACGTCCCCAGTACCAAAGGCGCCTATCAAAAAAGAATTTTGTAAAGGAAAAAACATGACAAAAAACTTATTAGTAGAATTAGGACTTGAAGAGTTGCCAGCCTACGTTGTCACACCAAGTGAAAAACAACTCGGTGAAAAAATGGCAGCCTTCTTGGATGATAACCGTCTTTCATACGAAAGCATTCAAACCTTCTCAACACCACGCCGTTTGGCAGTTCGTGTCATTGGCTTGGCTGATCAACAATCTGATCTGACAGAAGATTTTAAAGGACCTTCTAAGAAAATCGCCTTGGATGCTGATGGAAACTTCTCAAAAGCGGCTCAAGGATTCGTCCGTGGGAAAGGTTTGACTGTTGATGACATCGAATTCCGTGAAGTTAAGGGTGAAGAATACGTCTACGTGACGAAACACGAAGCTGGAAAACCTGCCAAAGAAGTCTTGGCTGGCGTTCCAGAAGTGCTTGCTTCATTGACCTTCCCTGTCAGCATGCACTGGGCTAACAACACCTTTGAATACATTCGCCCTGTTCACACTTTGGTTGTCCTTTTGGGCGACGAAGCGCTTGACCTTGACTTCTTGGATATCCATTCAGGTCGTGTGAGCCGTGGACACCGTTTCCTCGGTCACGAAGTGGAAATCACCAATGCGGATTCTTATGAAGAAGACCTTCGTACCGTTTACGTCATTGCCGACAGCAAAGAACGTGAAAATATGATTCGTGAGCAAATCAAAGCCATCGAAGCAGAACAAGGTGTTCAAGTTCAAATCGAAGAAGGGCTTTTGAATGAAGTCTTGAACTTGGTTGAATACCCAACTGCCTTTATGGGAAGTTTTGACACTAAATATTTGGACGTTCCAGAAGAAGTCTTGGTGACCTCAATGGAAACCCACCAACGTTACTTTGTTGTACGTGACCTTGATGGTAAGCTTAAACCAAACTTCATCTCAGTCCGTAATGGTAACGCTGAGCATTTGGAAAATGTCGTTCGAGGAAATGAAAAAGTCTTGGTGGCCCGTCTTGAAGACGGTGAATTCTTCTGGCGTGAAGACCAAAAACTCAAGATTGAAGACCTCGTGGCTAAATTGGCAAACGTAACCTTCCATGAAAAAATTGGTTCCCTCTCAGAACACATGGCCCGTGCTGGTGTTATTGCGGCATCATTGGCTGAACAAGCTGGTTTGACTGCTGAAGAAAGGGCAGCAGTAGCGCGTGCAGCGGAAATCTACAAATTTGACCTCTTGACTGGTATGGTCGGAGAGTTCGATGAACTTCAAGGAATCATGGGAGAAAAATATGCCCTTCTCGCTGGTGAGGATGCAGCCGTTGCGACAGCTATTCGTGAGCACTACCTTCCTGATTCAGCAGATGGTGCCCTTCCAGAGACTAAGGTTGGTGCTATCCTTGCCCTTGCAGATAAATTGGATACCCTCCTTTCATTCTTCTCAGTTGGTTTGATTCCATCAGGTTCAAACGACCCTTATGCCCTTCGTCGTGCAACACAAGGGATTGTTCGTATCTTGGATGCCTTTGGTTGGCACATCCCTATGGATGAGTTGATCGACAGCCTTTACGGACTTTCATTTGACAGTCTTTCTTATGACAATCAAGCTGAAGTGCTTAACTTCATTAAGGCCCGTGTGAACAAGATGATGGGACGCACCTCTAAAGATATCAAAGAAGCTGTGCTTGCTGGTTCAAACTTCGTGGTTGCGGATATGCTTGAAGCAGCAGATGCCCTCTCAGAAGCTGCTAAGACTGACGGTTACAAGGCAGCTGTTGAGTCACTCTCTCGTGCCTTCAACTTGGCAGAAAAAGCAGATGCTTCAGTAGCAGTCGATGCCAGTCTCTTTGAAAATGACCAAGAAAAAGCTCTCGCTCAAGCAGCAGAAAATCTTGAATTGATAGGTTCAGCTAGTGATAAATTGGCTCAACTCTTTGCCCTTAGCCCAGTCATCGATGCCTTCTTTGACAATACCATGGTCATGGCAGAAGACGAAGCCTTGAAGAATAACCGTTTGGCTATTCTTGCCAGTCTAGTAGCAAAAGCCAATAAAGTTGCAGCCTTTAACCAATTAAATACAAAATAAGGTGAGTTTGTCCTAAGTTTTCTTGGGATGACTAGAAAGGACTTAACATGACACCAGAAAAAATTGCTCGTATCAATGAGCTTGCAAAAAAGAAAAAAGCAGAAGGTTTGACTCCAGAAGAAGAAGTGGAACAAGCCAAACTTCGTGAAGAATATATCGAAGGTTATCGTCGTTCCGTTCGTCACCACATTGAAGGTATCAAAATTGTTGACGAAGAAGGAAACGATATTACACCTGAAAAACTTCGTCAGGTACAACGTGAGAAAGGACTGCACGGACGTAGCCTTGATGATCCTAATTCATAAAAACCAAAAGAATAGGAGCTTGGAGATGTCTGAGCTCTTGTTCTACTTTGAAAGATTCTGAATATTCCGAATAAAAAATTGACAATTTGCTAAAAAAATGGTAAAATGTAAGTTATGTGAAAAATAACACGAGTTAATGAATCGTGTCAAATAGAATTGGAGTGAAAAAAAACATGTCGCAAAAGCAACATCAAAAAGACGACGACAACCAGACTGAAAATGGAATGGTACGTGGTCTTCAAAACCGTCACGTCCAGCTAATTGCCATTGCTGGTACGATTGGTACAGGTCTCTTTCTGGGAGCAGGGCGTTCCATTTCCCTAACGGGTCCTTCCATTGTCTTTGTTTATTTGCTGACAGGCGTCTTCATGTATTTCATGATGCGTGCTATCGGTGAGATGCTTTATATGGACCCTAACCAACATACCTTTATCAACTTTATTACCAAATATCTTGGTAAGGGTTGGGGATTCTTCTCAGGTTGGTCCTACTGGGTATCCTTGGTATTCCTTGGGATGGCAGAAATCACTGCCGTTGCGACCTATGTCCAGTACTGGTTCCCGAACTGGCCAGCTTGGGAGATTCAGCTAGTCTTCCTACTGATCTTAAGTTCCGTTAACTTGATTGCGGTTAAAATCTTCGGAGAAGTAGAGTTCTGGTTTGGGATGATTAAAATCATCACTATCCTGGCTCTGATTGCTACTGGTATCTTTATGGTAGCGACTGACTTTAAAACACCGGCTGGACATGCTAGTCTGGCCAACATTACACAAGGCTTCCAAATGTTCCCTAAAGGATGGGTAAGCTTTGTAATGACTTTCCAAATGGTCTTCTTTGCTTATCAAGCCATTGAGTTTGTCGGGGTCACAACATCTGAAACCGCAAATCCACGTAAGGTCTTGCCTAAAGCCATTAAGGAAATCCCAGTGCGTATCGTTATCTTCTACGTGGGTGCCCTTATTGCTATCATGGCTATCTTCCCATGGCAACAACTTCCAGTAAATGAATCACCATTTGTAACAGTCTTCCAAATGGTTGGTATCAAGTGGGCAGCAGCCTTCATTAACTTCGTTGTCTTGACAGCAGCAGCTTCATCTTTGAACTCAACGCTTTACTCAACAGGTCGTCACCTTTTCCAAATTGCTAAGGAAACACCAAATAGTAAAGTGATGAAGACGTTGAAATTGGATACCTTGTCACGTACAGGGATTCCTGCTCGTGCCATCATTGCTTCAGCAGTTGTGGTATGTATCTCAGCCTTCATCAACATTTTACCTGGTGTATCAGATGCCTTCTCTTTGATTACAGCATCATCATCAGGGGTTTACATTGCTATCTATGTTTTGATTATGCTTGCTCACTGGAGATACCGTCAATCTAAAGAGTTCTTACCAGATGGCTTCCTTATGCCAGCCTATAAGATTTTAAACCCAGTGACAATTGCTTTCTTCTTGTTTGTATTTGTTTGTCTCTTCTTACAAAAATCTACTTATATCGGTGCGATTGGAGCGACAATCTGGATTATTATCTTCGGTATTTACAGTAACTGGAAACACAATAACTAAAACCTATTTAACTCACCCTTGTGGTGAGTTTTCTTGTGCCAAAAAAAAGACACAGGATGCTGGCCTGTGTCCAAAAGCTTATTTATGCGAGGCTTTCTTGATGAAAGAAGCCACCCAATAGCCCTTTGTTGCGATGAAAAATAGCAGGTCTGTGGTCGTTATGCGAACGTCCATTAACATCAAGTTTGGCCCATTCAAGCGCCTGGTGGGCGTTACGATCAGAGACTGTCGATGTGCCAATGTAGCTGTAAATTCCAGCCTTTCTGAGAATAAATCCCTGAAGCTGACGAATGTGTTCATCGTTGAGCGACTCTGAAAATTGAATCTTAACGGTTTTGTAGGTCAAGGCCTGAACTGATTCAACGACAGGGGATTCAGCCAAGAGATGTAGTAGTTCTTGGTGTTTAGTAAAATACCTATCGTAGTCCATTGGAAGGATAATCGTATGGGCAATCCAATCTTCCAAATTAGCTTTAGCCTTTTGGCTAAGCCCACTTGCTTTAATGGTGAGGTTATCTATACGGAAAGGCAGCTGGTCGATGTGAGTCATTTTTGAACCATAAGCCTTTCTGAAAAGCGGGGTACTTGATAGAATATGTCCAGTAGGTGACATGATAGCCAGGGCTGTTTCCTTGGTTTGATAACCAAGATTGTGGCATTCCATACTAGCGTAAGTGTCTTTAAATTCAATAATTGCTCTTGTTTTCATCGTGTAACTCTCTTTCTGTTAGTTTATAAACTAACAATAGTTTATCACGAGTCCTTAACTAGGTCAAGAATTAACCTCCAAAAATAAAAAAATTTCAAGTCATCAAAAAAACTTCGAGAATCAACTTCCCGAAGTTTTTTTACTAGAATTTGTAGTCTTTGACAATTTTGATGGCGTTAACCGTTACCGTTTCTTTTGGTTTGTTGTTTTGATCGACTTCAAGATTGGCAATGGTGTCAACGACATCCATCCCTTTGATGACTTGACCAAAGACGGTATATTTGTTATCACCGGCTGGGTATCCACCTTTTTTGTAAGCGTCAATAATAGGTTTTGGATAACCAGCACTTGAAAGTTGTTTGCTTTGGTCATCCTTGTTTTGAACGATGAAGAATTGGCTACCATTTGAATCCTTAGCACCAGTGTTAGCCATGGCAAGCGCTCCTCGAATGTTGTAGAGGAATGGTGTTGGCTCAAGAGCGAAGCCTTTCTTCCAGATAGATTCGCCACCAGTACCGTCACCCTTAGGGTCACCACTTTGAATCATAAAGTCTTGGATGACACGGTGGAAGGTAAGACCATCGTAGTATTTATCTTTGGCATGCTTCAAGAAGTTTTCAGAAGCCTTAGGAGCCAGAGTAGGGAAAAGCTTAACAGTAATATCACCCTTTGATGTCTGGAGGATAACTTCAGCCTCGTCCTTTCCAACCTTGTCTGACAATTGAGGAAAGGCGTCTTTACCAGATTTTTGAGCTTTTTCTAATTGTTTCGTGTATATCTTGTTGTCAACGTAGGCATCCCCACGAATGGCACGTGCAATATTTTCACGGTAGACAAATCCTAAGCAAGCAATAGCAAGTACAAAGACTAAGAGAATGTACTTTTTAATGTTTTTCATATATAACTCCTTTGATGCATTATACCTATTATTGTAGCAGAAAAAAACCTTTTGGGAAACGGTTAACAGAGGTTTGTAATTATGGTAAAATAGAAACATCAACAAGAAAATGAACAGGGACTAGAAATAGGGAAAGGTTGTTTCACTCAAACAGCGAGCGAGGCATAACTTTTTGAAAGACATAGGATGCTCACGGATAAGCAAGCTGTGTGTCTATGTTGTACTATGGAAAACGTCACTAAGCTGAGGGGTCCATTTGTTTGCATTTCTTGAATAAAAGGAGATTTTTATGTCAACTAAAGCAGAATGGGCTGAACTCTTTGAGTCAGTGCATGGGCGCAAACCTAGCCCCCAAGAATTTTTGGACGCTAAAGCAGCTGACTTTGATACTAGCGCTTTGATTGCTCAAGCGGCATCTACAGATGCCCCAGCTGAGGAGGTTGCTACTGAAGAAGCACCTGCAGAACAAGTCGTTTCAAATACTGAGGAAGTCGCTCAAGAAGACGACATCGCTGATGTTGCTGAAACAGCTGAAGATGCTGTCGCTGAACAAACAAGCAATGAATCACCATTTGGAACAGTATCCTTCTCAGAAGCGCCTGCTCAACAACCAACACCACAATTTGATTCAAGCATGTTTGAAAAGGCATCTATCCCTACAACTCAAGGGTTTGGAGCAGTTCCTAATCCAGCAGCAGCTGGATCAGCAAATAAACCTGTCTTCAACCTTATCTTGCCGATCGTTGCGATTGCCCTTTCAGTAATCTTTGCTATCTTGTCATGGTTTGTTAGTCCTGCTTGGCTCTTCATCATCTTGACAGTCCTTGCACTGGCTTTGGCGGTGGTTTCACTTATCTTTAGCCTTAAATCAAGCAAGAAATTGCTCTCTATCATTGCAACGGCAGTAGCTGGAGTCATGCTCTTTGTCTCTATTGGTGGTTTGATTTTCCAAATTTCTCAAAACTCAAATGACAATGCAGGCTCAAGCAAAACATCAAAAGTTGCTGACAAAGATGATGAAGATGATGATAGCGATTCAAAATCCAGTTCAAAATCTAATTCAAAAGGTGATTCAAAATCTGATTCAAAATCTGACTCAAAAGGTGATAGCACTGACGTCAACGATTACATTGACAAAAATGCTAAATTTGACTGGAATGAATCTAAGTTCAAGAAATTGAAAGCTGGAAAAGACTCTGCTAAGTCAATTATGAAGACTTATGGTAAAGCGTCAGATGCTCAAATGTCAGGTGATGACTTGAGCATGACTTATTCTGGTAAAGACTATAGCGAACATGTTTACCTAACCTTTAAGAAACAGTATGATGGTACCTTTATCTTGTCACATGCTTCAGGAAACTTCCCTACAGATGCTGTACAAACTGATGACTCATACAAATCTGACTGGACGAAAGAACAGTTTGATGCTCTTAATAAGGGAGATTACAGTAATCCATCAAACGGAACAAAACTCGAAGATATCCTTAAGGATCACCCTAAAGCTTCAAACGCTGAGTACACCATCTCAACAGTTCGTGAAGGTGAGTTCAAGAAAGAATTGAGCGTTTCTTATAACGACTTTAAAGCTGAAGATGGTAAACTTAAGAGTGTTTACTTGTCATTTGACACTACAGAAGATGGTGATACATTCTATCTTACTTATAAATCAGGTCCAGATGGTGATTAATTAAGCTGATTAAGGAAACAGGAGGGGAGACCTTTCTGTTTTTTCGTGATAAAAGGAGAAAACTTTTGAAATTCTTGAATTACACATATGAGCAAAGTCAGTCTATTGTTACTAAGGAGACAGTGGATAAGCTCAATCAAAAAGGTAGCTGGAAACGATTTATTGGCTTATTTATCACTTCAATCCTTGTTTACTTTTCTTCCATTGCCACACCGATGTTTATAAAGGGCTTGACCGTTGAACAAGATCCTACATTTTCTTGGATTCAGTGGCCCATGATTGTCTTGTATGCAGTCATGTATCTGGTCTATCTGTTCTTTTCAATAAAGCACAGAAGAAGTCCGATGAAACTGAAATTTTGCACCTACTTTTACATGGTAGTCTTACTTGCTATCTTTACAGTATGTGCTGGTATAATGATGATGACACGACGAAATATTGTCAGTATACTATCGGGGGCTATGTTTCTTCTTTCCATTTATTACTTGATTCGAACGGTTCCCCGTAAATTGACAGAAGCCGTTCAAAATCAGACAGAGTTTAGCCCTATGGCAGCACTTGTGACTGAAAAGATTTCAGATGGCTTGGTCTTTTTAGGTGGAACGGGGATTACAGCTGGACTTGTGCTCTTTGACCGCTCCACTGGAAGTGACACTAGAGGGAGCATTGATGCGGTGTTGATGCCTATCATGCCCGCCATATTTGTCTTTGCGACTTATGTCTTTTCTATTGATCTACTACGAGGCTATTACCTCTTCAAATACTCTGAGCAATATAGAGAGCAGTTCGGCTACTCAGCTAAGGACTGGTATGGAGAGAAGTCGAAGGAGTATAGGAGGATGCAGGGTTAGGCTGCTTCGAGAAGACCAATAGGTTTTGAAGTGAATTATAAGATTGATGGAAACGTAATAAAGATGCTTAAAGTTAATGAAAGTGTAACTACAAAAGTAGAAGCTTCAAAAATATGAAGGTCGTAGTCCAACGTTTTGGTCTCGAAGACAAACAGAAGTTTATGAAAATATAGACTTTAAAATAGTACAGCTTAATTATTATGAAATTTCATTATCTTTAGATTCTAATGTACTATCATTTCGTACTTTTAAGAGGTACTATTTTCCTCGTTGCGTAATGGCTTAGAGCGTTGCATCCTAGTTTCTAGGGACGTTGCGCATATTTTACTATTCGTTGCGTGCTTTTAGTCATGGGTCTTGATAAATTTAAAGTAACAAATCTGAGGAGGTATTCTTAATGTTACAATTCTATATAATATTAATAGCAATTTTGCTAGCAGAGCCTTTTATAAAAGAATAAAATTAAGCCAGAGGTATTAAAATGGGCATTGCCACGTTGATCAAAGAATATAGAGCTAAAACAGGTATGACTCAGCAAGAACTTGCAGATAAAGTATTTGTTACTCGTCAGACGATTTCTAAATGGGAATTAGGAAAAAGTGAACCTGATACTGTTTCACTGGAACTATTATTTAAAGAGATGAATATTGAAAAAGAATCTCAAAAAGACATTAAAGCTAATTTAATTAGCAGAAAAAATATTTTACTTATAATCATTGCCGTTTTATTCTCTCCATCGATTCTTATTATTAGATTATTGCTACTTAAAATAGGCAAGATAGAAAATAAAAGATTAGTCATTTTGATTAATACCTTTCTCTTTGTAATCATTGGCATTTATATGAAGAGTTTAAAGGATAATGTATACTTTGTTTTCTTGGGAATTATTGCAATTGCTTATAGCCTTTATAGTTTTTATAAGCTTAGTTTGGAGATCAAAAAGGATTAGATACATACAAATATAAAAAAACTATTCTTACTAATATTAAAGTGTATAGATGTGCAAGATTTCTAAAGGATGAAGTTATGTCAGTAATCTACTCAAAAGTAAAAATGTCAAATAATATTTTTGAAGCTTGTAAATTGGTAAGAAACTTTATTAGTATACCAATTGGTGAGATAAAAAATAGGATTCAAAAGGGAGAAGTTTTATTAGAATGTAATTATCTAGATTTAGAGGAATTAATAAAAATGAGGACCCTCCTAGAAAGTCTTGAGACATTAGGTGCTCAAATATTTTTATACGAAGGAAATCGCGAGGTAAGTATGGAATTTCTTAGTAATACAATCGAGTCATATAAGGGTATTGCTGAAGATAGAGAAAAGATAGATGAATTGATGTTTTCTGATGAGTAATAAATAAACCATAATGTGAACTGCCCCCAAAAAGTGTGATAGAGAAAATCTAACTTTTGGGTGCAGTTTCTTTTCTTCTTCCATCCATTTTCATAATATATATTGTCACTTAAACACCTAAGGTAGTCTCAAAAAATTCTCTCTTATATCCGACCTTATTTTCATAAGACCAGATTAAAGTATGATAAAATAAAGAAAAAGAGATAAAGGAGTCAGCTATGGCAACTAGAGAAGAATGGGTGCGTCACTTTGAGGACGTCAATGGTCGTAAACCAAGTCCTGAGGAGTTTATGGAGGCTAAGAAAGAGGATTTTGTCATCGCTACTGAGGAGGAAACTACCCAAGTGTCTGAGCAAGTTGAGGATCAGCAGGTGGATAGTTCTGAAGCTACTGAAGAGGTGATAGCTGACTCAGTAGCAGATACGCAACCAGATGAGGCTCAGGTGGCATTAGAGGAGGAAGCTCCTAAGCCAATGCCTGAGTTGAATATGGAGAAAGAGCAAGAAAAAGAAACTCCAAAGACAAGTCAGATACCTTTGGAAAATCCTTATTTGAAATCTAAAGAAGTCAAAAATAATGCTTTTGTTAATATTGCTCTTCCCATTGTTATCCTAGTTTTGGGTGCTATCTTTGCTGTTTTGGCTTGGGTGCTTCCTGTTGGTTTTATCTTTACCTTCTTTGCTTTCCTCCTTATCATTTTAGCGATTGTGACTTTGGCGTTGAGTGTGAAGTCAACACGCAAGGCCTTATCTATCATCGCTTTGGTTATGTCAATCATCTTCTTCATGACGTCACTTGGTGGAACAGGCTATCAAGTGGTCAAGTATATCATTAAGCATGCCGATGAGTTTGAGGCTGATAGTCGCTACAGAGCAAATGAATACATTGATAAAGATTATCAATTTGACTGGACAGAGGACCAGTTTAAGGAGTTGAAGGTTGACTCTTTGACTTTGGATGAGGTCCTAGATGCTCATGGTAAGGCTACGGATGCCGAGTGGGGCAATGATGGTGAGACACAGACCTTAGATCTTACTTATTCAAAAGAGGGAACGGGTAGTGATAACTTTGTCCGTTTGACCTTTAAGTCTAAAGATGGTACTTACATTCTAGAGCATGCTTCCGCAGATTTTGGCTATGATAAGGTTAAGGAAGTTAGTGACTATCAAAGTAACTGGACAAAAGAGGATTTTGATAAGCTAACTGTGGGTACGCAAGCAGATTTACTTAAGGGGACACGTCTTTCAGATGTTGTCTCAAACCACTCTGAGGCTAGCTTTAGTACGCATGAGCTGACTCAGACTGATGAGGGAGACCTCACTCAAAAAGTATCGCTTAGCTTCTACGATTATAGTCCAGACAGTGGTAAACTTAAGACGGTTCACTTAACGTTTGACTACGATAAACGTGAAAACGAGTACTTCTTAACAGATAAATCAGATGAATAAGGCTACTTTCTTAGTCACTCAAGCTCAGGGTCACCTGGGCTTTTTTAGTCTCAACAAAAGAAGATAAAATTTGGTATAATAGAAATGATTGATTTTTCAAGAAAGAAGTGTCACACATGAACATACAACAACTACGTTATGTGGTAGCTATTGCCAACAGCGGTACCTTCCGTGAGGCTGCCAGCAAGCTCTTTGTGAGTCAACCTAGCCTTTCGGTAGCGATTAAGGATTTGGAGCAAGAGCTGAATTTTCAAATTTTCACCCGTACAACGACGGGGGCTGTCTTGACCAGTCAGGGCATGACTTTTTACGAGCGTGCGCTTGAGGTGGTGCGCAGTTTTGATAGCTTTGAAAACCGTTATCTCAATGCTTCTGAGAAGGGTAACCAGTTTTCAATTGCCAGCCAGCACTATGACTTTTTGCCACCTTTGATTACGACTTTTTCAGAGCGTTATCCTGATTACAAGGATTTTCGTATTTTTGAGTCTACGACCATTCAAATTTTGGATGAGGTAGCCAAGGGACATAGTGAGATTGGGATTATCTATTTGAATCGTCAAAATAGTAAGGGAATCCAGCAAAACATAGACAAGCTTGGTCTTGAAGCTATTGACTTGATTCCGTTTAAGACTCATATTTACCTGCGTAAGGGGCATCCGTTGGCTAAAAAAGACAGTCTGGTTATGGATGATTTGGTAACCTTGCCTACGGTGCGTTTCACTCAGGAGAAGGACGAGTACCTTTACTATTCTGAGAACTTTGTGGATACGACGGATTCGTCTCTCATCTTTAACGTGACAGACCGTGCGACCTTGAACGGTATCTTGGAGCGTACGGATGCTTATGCGACGGGTTCTGGTTTCCTAGATGCGCAAAGTGTGAATGGAATTACGGTGATTCCACTAGAGGACAATTTGGACAACAAGATGGTATATGTCCGTCGTAAGGGCATTAGCTTGTCGTCTTGTGCCCTTAAGTTTGTCAATGTTATGTTTGACTACTTTGACACTTATAAACCATAGGAGGACTTATGCGTAAGGTTGTGATTCCTTTGGCTATTCTGGCCCTGATTGGTTTGGATCAGTGGGTCAAGCATTGGGTTGTGGCAAATATTGCCCTAAACCAAGTCATCAAGGCTATACCGGGACTTTTTAGTTTGACCTATCTACAGAACCGTGGCGCTGCCTTTTCGATTTTACAGGACCAGAAATTCTTCTTTGTGATTTTGACGGTTCTGGTGATTGGTGCGGCTTTGGTCTATCTGGTTAAGAATTACCAGAAGAGTGTCTGGCTGGTCCTATCTTTGGTTTTGATTATCTCAGGTGGTATTGGAAACTTTATCGACCGTGTGCATCTAGGGTATGTGGTTGATATGGTTCAGCTTGATTTTATTGATTTTGCAATATTTAACGTGGCAGACTCCTATCTGACGGTGGGTGTCTTGCTCTTGATTTTAATCTTATGGAAAGAGGAAAATGGAAGTCATCATAAAAGAGGCGGGTAATCGTCTGGACAAGGCCTTGGCAGATTTGACAGAATTGTCACGCAGTCAGGCCAATGAAGCCATCAAGGCTGGAACGGTCTTGGTTAATGGTAAGTCATCAAAGGCTAAGTATGCGGTTAAAGAGGGTGATGTCATCACCTATGAATTACCAGAAGAAGAGGTCTTGGAGTATAAGGCTGAAGATATTCCCTTGGATATTATTTACGAAGATGCGGATGTGGCAGTCGTCAACAAGCCTCAGGGCATGGTGGTTCATCCATCAGCTGGTCACACGTCTGGTACTTTGGTTAATGCCCTCATGTATCACGTCAAGGACCTCTCGTCTATCAACGGTGTGGTTCGTCCGGGTATTGTCCACCGTATCGACAAGGACACGTCTGGTCTACTCATGGTTGCTAAGAACGACAAGGCCCACAATGCTTTGGCGGCTGAGCTTAAGGACAAGAAGTCTCTGCGCAAGTATGTGGCTATCGTGCATGGCAATCTGCCTAACGACCGAGGCGTGATTGAAGCTCCGATTGGGCGCTCGGACAAGGACCGCAAGAAGCAAGCGGTAAAGGCCAAAGGGAAGCCTGCGGTAACGCGCTTTACTGTTTTGGAACGCTTTGGCAATTATACTTTGGTGGAGTTGCAACTGGAAACAGGTCGTACCCACCAAATCCGTGTGCACATGGCTTATATCGGTCACCCAGTGGCTGGAGACCCTCTTTATGGGCCTCGTAAGACCCTCAAGGGGCACGGACAATTTCTACATGCCAAGACCCTTGGTTTCACGCACCCTACGACTGGAGAATTGGTCGAATTTACAGCAGAAGAACCTGCTATTTTCAAGGAAACTTTGGAGAAGTTGAGAAAAGGTAATTAATCATCAAACGGATGGTCTTTCTTGGGAGAGGCTGTCCGTTTTTTCCTTGTAAAAGGGTCTAAATTTTGCTATAATTTACCTAATTGAATAAGTCCTTTAATCACTGTCCAGAGAGGCAGGCAAGGAGCCATAAGAAGTGTACAGGTGAACTGTGCCATATTTTTGTGTATCTCCTTGTTTCAAGGGGATTTTTTTGTATTTAGAAAGGTTCTTTTATGAAGAAAAAAGAGATCGTCGATGACGTAACCATGAAGCGTGCCATTACACGTATCACTTATGAGATTATTGAGCGAAACAAGAATCTCGACAAGATTGTCTTGGCTGGTATTAAGACACGTGGTGTTTATATTGCTCAGCGTATTCAAGAGCGCTTGAAACAGTTGGAAAACCTTGATGTGCCATTGATTGAGCTTGATACTAAGGCTTACCGTGATGATGTTAAATCTGAACAGGACACATCCCTTATTCCTATCGAAATTGATGGTACGGATGTTATCCTTGTAGATGATGTGCTCTACACAGGTCGTACTATCCGTGCTGCGATTGATAATATCGTTAGTCATGGACGTCCGGCGCGTGTCGGTTTGGCTGTCTTGGTTGACCGTGGTCACCGTGAGTTGCCAATCCGTGCAGACTATGTTGGTAAGAATATCCCAACAAGTGAGTCAGAAGAAATCGAAGTTTTGGTTTCTGAAGTTGATGGCAAAGATAGCGTCAACATTATTGACCCAAGCTAAGATTTAGATAGGCTAAAACGCCCTAAGCCTTGTGCAAAAAAGATAAATATTCATAGGAGCTGGCGCTCCGTCATCATATTTCCTATTTTTGCTTTAGGCTTTATACGGGCTTTGTATCTTGTTTTAATTGAACACGCCCTAAGCCTTGTGCAAAAAAGATAAATACTCTTAGGAGCTGGCGCTCCGTCATCGTATTTCCTATTTTTGCTTTAGGCTTTAAACGGGCTTTGTATCTTGTTAATTGAACACGGGACTCATTTCTTAGGAAAAAAGATAAGTCTCCTAGCACTCTTTGGAGTGCGTTGTCGACTTCCTATTTTTCTACAGAAATGTTTGGCTAAGCCAAAATGTCCCTTTGTATCTTGTTAAATTGAACACGCCCTAAGCCTTGTGCAAAAAAGATAAATACTCTTAGGAGCTGGCGCTCCGTCATCGTATTTCCTATTTTTGCTTTAGGCTTTAAACGGGCTTTGTATCTTGTTTTAAGGAGTTCTTTGATATCGTGAATAACGTAAAATATGATGTGAATGATATGCCGAAACCTGGTTTGTTGGTTGGTTTGTCATTCCAGCACTTGTTTGCCATGTTTGGTGCGACGGTGCTTGTGCCGATTTTGGTTGGTATTGATCCTGCCATTGCTCTTTTCTCATCTGGTTTGGGAACTTTGGCTCACTTGACGGTGACTAAGTATAAGATTCCAGCTTATATGGGGTCTAGTTTTGCTTATATTGCAGCGATGCAAATGCTGATGAAGTCAGATGGGATCGCGGCAGTTGCTCAAGGTGCCATGGCTGGTGGTTTGGTTTACTTGCTTGTGGCTCTGATTGTTAAGCATGCGGGTAAAGACTGGATTGATAAGGTTCTTCCGCCAGTCGTGGTTGGTCCTATTATCATGGTGATTGGTTTGAACCTTGCGGCTAATGCAGTCAATGATGCGACAACTTTAAATAAAAGCTATAGTATCTATGCTCTCTTGATTTCGATGGTGACTCTCTTTGCGGTTATCCTCTTTAACATGTATGGCAAGAAGATTATCGGTGTCATCCCAATTTTGCTTGGGTTGATTGTGGGCTATATTTTCTCAGCGGTTCTTGGCTTGCTGACAGGTCATAGTTTTATCAATTTCTCAGAGGTAGCTGCGGCGCATTGGATTCAAGTTCCAAACTTTGATATTCCATT
Source organism: uncultured Streptococcus sp. (assembly GCA_934229725.1). Classification (GTDB taxonomy): domain Bacteria; phylum Bacillota; class Bacilli; order Lactobacillales; family Streptococcaceae; genus Streptococcus. Next base: position 158,525 of record CAKQDX010000001.1, on the reverse strand, counting down.
TGTGAATTATAGCTTCAAGTTCTATCCAAGTGCGATTTTGACCATGGCTCCGATTGCCTTTGTGACAATGACGGAACATTTTGGCCACCTCATGGTTTTAAATAGTTTGACTGAGCGTGATTACTTCAAAGATCCGGGTCTTGACCATACCCTTACTGGTGATGGTTTGGCGCAGATTATCGCTGGATTCTTTGGAGCTCCTCCGGTAACTTCTTATGGTGAAAATATTGGGGTTATGGCTCTCAGTAAGGTCTACTCAGTTTACGTTATTGCGGGCGCAGCAGTGATTGCGGTCTTGATGAGCTTTATTGGTAAGCTATCAGCACTCTTGCACTCTATTCCAACTCCTGTATTGGGAGGATTGTCTATTGCCCTCTTTGGGGTTATCGCTGCTAGCGGTATGAAAATTTTAGTTGAACATAAGATTGATTTTGATAATAAAAAGAATCTCTTGATTGCTAGTGTTATCTTGGTATCAGGTATTGGTGGTTTGATGATTGACCTTGGTGGTCTTCAAATTACTGGTGTGGCAAGTTCGACTATTCTCGGTATCTTGCTTTACCAAATCTTGCCAGACCCTAATAAAGGTAGCAAGGACTAGTTAATCATTTTAAAAGGAAAAACTATGGCGATTGCAGATGGAAAAGTGTCACTCAAGCATTTGGTGACCATGGAAACCCTCACGAATGAAGAGGTCTTGGGCCTGATTCGTCGAGGTGGAGATTTTAAAAATGGCAGAGCTGATTTCCAGCTGGATCGACAGTATTTCGCTGCCAATCTCTTTTTTGAAAATTCAACTCGAACGCACAAATCCTTCGAAGTGGCTGAGAAAAAGCTTGGTTTGGATGTGATTGAGTTCGATGCTGGCACAAGCTCAGTGAATAAGGGTGAAACCCTCTACGATACGATTTTGACCATGTCTGCTTTGGGTGTGGACATCTGTGTGGTTCGTCACTCGGAAGTTGATTACTATAAGCAGTTGATTGATAGTAGAACCATTCAGACCTCTATTGTCAATGGGGGTGATGGTTCTGGGCAACACCCAAGTCAGTGTTTGCTTGATTTGATGACCATTTACGAAGAGTTTGGAACTTTTGAAAATCTTAAGGTTTGTATTGCCGGTGACATCACTTATTCTCGTGTGGCTAAGTCAAATATGCAGATTCTCAAGCGTTTGGGTGCTCAGCTGTATTTTGCTGGTCCTGAAGTTTGGTACTCTAATGAATTTGATGTCTATGGTCAGCATGTCGCCATTGACGATGTGATTGAGGACTTGGATGTGCTCATGTTACTTCGTGTTCAGCACGAGCGTCATGGGGATGACAAGGGATTTTCAAAAGAAGAATATCATGCTCTCTATGGTTTGACTGAAGAACGTTATGCCAAGTTAGCAGACCATGCTATCATCATGCACCCTGCTCCGGTTAATCGTGATGTGGAGATTGCTGATAGCTTGGTGGAAGCGCCTAAGGCTCGTATCGTTGCTCAGATGCAAAATGGGGTCTTTGTCCGTATGGCAATTATTGAAGCTATTTTAAATGGCAAAGCGTAAACAACGTTAACAGATTCCAGAGAGAATCAGACGAAAATGAACACGGGCTAAATCTTCGAAAAATAGCTAAACCTTTCTAGAAGCTTGAGCTTCTGCATCGAATTTACTAGTTTTCATTCAGATTTTTATCGCCCTTTGTATCTTAGTGAAAGGAACAATTTACTATAATGGCAAAACGTTTACTTATTTTGGAAGACGGCACAATTTTTGAAGGTCAGGCCTTCGGTGCTGATGTGGATGTGACGGGTGAAATCGTCTTTAATACTGGTATGACAGGTTATCAAGAATCTATCACCGACCAGTCTTACAATGGTCAAATCTTGACCTTTACCTATCCACTTGTTGGTAACTATGGGGTTAACCGTGATGACTATGAATCAATCACACCTACAACTAAGGGTGTGGTGGTATCAGAGGCTAGCCGTCGTGCCAGCAACTGGCGTAACCAAATGACTTTGGATGAGTTTTTGAAGGCTAAAAACATCCCTGGTATTTCTGGTATTGATACACGTGCCTTGACTAAGATTATCCGTCAACACGGTACCATGAAGGCAACTATGGCTGATCCTGGTGACAGTATTGAGCACTTGCAAGATCAATTGCGTGCCACTGTTTTGCCTACAAATAATATTGAACAAGTCTCTACTAAGACAGCTTACCCAGCACCTGGTGTTGGTAAAAACATTGTTTTGGTTGACTTTGGACTTAAACACTCTATCTTGCGTGAATTTTCAAAACGTGACTGTAATGTGACGGTTGTCCCTCACAATATTACGGCTGAAGAAATTCTCCATCTTAATCCAGATGGTGTGATGTTGTCAAATGGTCCTGGTAACCCTGAAGATGTGCCATATGCACTTGATATGATTCGTGGCATCCAAGGTAAAATTCCAATTTTCGGGATCTGTATGGGTCACCAGTTGTTTAGTTTGGCGAATGGTGCCAAGGCTTACAAGATGAAGTTTGGTCACCGTGGCTTTAACCATGCGGTTCGTGAAATTGCGACTGGTCGTGTTGATTTTACCAGCCAAAACCATGGTTATGCCATTGACCGTGAGTCACTTCCAGATTGTCTCATGGTAACACACGAAGAAATTAACGATAAGTCAGTTGAAGGTGTTCGTCACCGTGACTTTCCTGCCTTTTCAGTGCAATTCCACCCAGATGCAGCTCCTGGTCCACACGATGCTAGCTATCTCTTTGATGAGTTCTTGGAATTGATTGATGCTTTCCAAGCTGAAAAAGCACGTCGTTAATTGCAACTGTCTAGTGACTATAATGGGGTGTGACGCTTGTTTGCCCCAGTCTACTACCTTATTTAATGACAACCAGAGAGTTGTCAAATAGAAAGGAGAATTAAGGACTTGTATTCAGTTAAAGAGACTAATTGAATGATATTGATTTCTATTTAGTGATGACCGCTTTTATCACAAGGAGTTCCAGATTCCTTATCAAGTTAAAAACGTCATGTTGAAAATGTTTTCTTAAACTGAACACGGACGGAAAGCTCGGAATTTAGAACAATCGTTTTGGATGCTTGCATCCTGCAACGATTGCCTAAAATTCTAACGCTTTCTGGTCGTCCTTTGTATCTTAAATATGCCTAAACGTTCTGATATTAAAAAAATTATGGTTATCGGGTCTGGTCCTATTATCATTGGTCAGGCTGCTGAGTTTGACTATGCTGGTACGCAAGCCTGTTTGGCCTTGAAAGAGGAAGGCTACAGTGTTGTTCTTGTCAACTCTAACCCTGCGACTATCATGACTGATAAAGAAATCGCAGACAAGGTTTACATTGAACCTATCACACTTGAGTTTGTGACACGTATTCTTCGTAAGGAACGTCCTGATGCCCTCTTGCCAACACTTGGTGGACAAACTGGTTTGAATATGGCCATGGAATTGTCTAAAGCTGGTATTCTGGATGAGCTTGGCGTTGAACTATTGGGGACAAAATTGTCTGCCATTGACCAAGCCGAAGACCGTGACCTCTTTAAGCAATTGATGGAAGATTTGCATCAGCCAATTCCTGAATCTGAAATCGTTAATACGGTGGAAGAAGCAGTGGCTTTTGCTTCAAAGATTGGTTATCCAGTTATTGTCCGTCCTGCCTTTACTCTTGGTGGTACTGGTGGGGGTATGTGTGCCAATGAAGAAGAACTTCGTGAAATCGCTGAAAATGGTTTGAAGTTGTCACCAGTAACCCAATGTTTGATTGAACGTTCTATCGCTGGTTTCAAGGAAATCGAATACGAAGTAATGCGTGATGCTGCCGACAACGCTCTTGTGGTATGTAATATGGAAAACTTCGACCCAGTTGGTATCCACACAGGGGACTCTATCGTATTTGCCCCAACACAAACCTTGTCAGATATTGAAAACCAAATGCTTCGTGATGCCAGCTTGAAGATTATCCGTGCCCTTAAGATTGAGGGTGGCTGTAACGTACAGTTGGCGCTTGATCCTAATAGCTTCAAGTACTATGTTATCGAAGTAAACCCACGTGTATCACGTTCATCAGCCCTCGCTTCAAAAGCAACAGGTTACCCAATCGCTAAATTGGCGGCTAAAATCGCTGTCGGTTTGACTCTTGATGAGATGATTAACCCAGTCACTGGTACAACCTACTCAATGTTTGAACCAGCCCTTGACTACGTTGTTGCCAAAATCCCACGTTTCCCATTTGATAAATTTGAACATGGGGAACGTCGTCTTGGTACTCAGATGAAAGCGACTGGTGAAGTTATGGCCATTGGTCGTAACATTGAAGAGTCTCTTCTTAAAGCTTGTCGTTCGCTTGAAATCGGTGTTCACCACAATGAAATGCCTGAGCTTGCCGAAGTAAGCGACGATGCCTTGGTGGAAAAGGTTGTTAAAGCGCAAGATGACCGTCTCTTCTACCTTTCTGAAGCTATCCGTCGTGGTTACACTATTGAAGAATTGTCAGAGTTGACTAAGATTGATATTTTCTTCCTTGACAAATTGCTCCATATCTTCGAATTGGAACAAGAATTGGCTACTCACGTAGGCGACGTCGCAGTTTTGAAAGAAGCCAAACGCAATGGTTTCTCTGACCGTAAGATTGCGGAACTTTGGAACCAAACAGCTGACCAAGTCCGTGCCACTCGTTTGGAAAATCATATCGTTCCTGTCTACAAGATGGTTGATACATGTGCGGCTGAGTTCGAATCTTCAACACCCTATTTCTACTCAACTTACGAGTGGGAAAATGAATCTATCAAGTCTGATAAAGAATCTGTTATCGTTCTTGGTTCAGGGCCTATCCGTATCGGACAAGGGGTTGAGTTTGACTATGCGACCGTTCACTCTGTTAAAGCTATCCAAGCTGCAGGTTATGAAGCCATTATCATGAACTCTAACCCTGAGACGGTTTCAACAGACTTCTCCGTTTCAGATAAGTTGTACTTTGAACCATTGACCTTTGAAGACGTGATGAACGTCATCGAATTGGAACAACCTAAGGGTGTCGTGGTTCAGTTTGGTGGTCAAACAGCTATCAACTTGGCTGAGCCATTGTCTAAAGCAGGTGTGAAAATCTTGGGTACTCAGGTTGCTGATTTGGACCGTGCTGAAGACCGTGACCTCTTTGAACAAGCTCTTATTGACCTCAATATCCCACAACCACCAGGTCAAACAGCGACAAATGAAGAAGAAGCGGTTGAAGCAGCTCGTAAGATTGGCTTCCCAGTTCTTGTTCGTCCGTCATACGTTTTGGGTGGACGTGCCATGGAAATCGTTGAAAATGAAGACGACCTTCGCTCTTACATGCGTACAGCCGTTAAGGCAAGTCCTGACCACCCAGTCCTTGTCGATAGTTATATCATTGGACGTGAGTGTGAAGTAGATGCCATTTCTGATGGTAAGGATGTCCTGATTCCTGGTATCATGGAACACATCGAACGTGCAGGGGTTCACTCAGGGGACTCAATGGCGGTTTACCCACCACAAACCCTTTCTAAGAAAATCCAAGAAACAATCGCTGATTACACTAAACGTTTAGCCATCGGTCTTAACTGTATTGGTATGATGAATATTCAGTTCGTTATCAAGGGTGAAACGGTTTATGTAATTGAGGTTAATCCACGTGCCAGCCGTACCGTGCCATTCTTGTCTAAGGTAACGGATATCCCAATGGCTCAGGTGGCTACAAACTTGATTCTTGGTAAATCTTTGGCAGAGCAAGGTTACAAAGATGGCCTTTATCCTGAAAGCAAACACGTTCATGTTAAGGCACCAGTCTTCTCATTTACAAAATTGGCTAAGGTAGATAGCCTCCTTGGACCTGAAATGAAATCAACTGGTGAAGTAATGGGTACAGATGCAACGCTTGAAAAAGCCCTCTACAAGGCCTTTGAAGCTTCTTACCTGCACTTGCCAACCTTTGGTAATGTCATCTTTACGATTCATGACGATACCAAAGAAGAAGCCCTTGGTTTGGCCCGTCGTTTTGATGCTATCGGTTACGGCATCTATGCTACTGCAGGAACAGCTAAGTTCTTGAATGAACATGGTGTTCAGGCAACGCTTGTGCACAAGTTGGGTGAAAATGATGACAACGACATCCCAGCTCTTGTTCGTTCAGGTAAGGCGCAAGCTATTGTCAATACGGTTGGTAACAAACGTACTTATGACGAAGATGGTGCAGCTATCCGTAGCTCAGCTATTGAAGCAGGTATCCCACTCTTCACAGCGCTTGATACAGCAGATGCTATGGTTCGTGTGCTTGAAAGCCGCAGCTTTACAACAGAAGCTATCTAATGATGAAAGAGAGTCTCAGCTTTGCTGGGGCTTTTTTTGAAGACAAAGCATTCTTTTGAGATTTTTCTTGGGTGATGGCGGACGTCAGCGACTTTCTTCGAAGTTCCATGACTAAGTTTTGAGCCGAAAGTCTCAAAACTTCCGAACGCCTGACACTAATCGCTTCAGGCGTTTTCATCACTGCCAAAAGTCTCGGTTTAAGCTGACGAGGTTCGCAAAACCTCTTTTATATGCCCTACAGAGATTTCTCTTTTTGTCATATTTAAACCTAGTTGATTGCTGTAATGAGTCTCAGCCTTGCTGGGGCTTTTTCTTACACAAATGTAAGCTTGAAAGTTAAAAATGAAAGCTAAGACCATGGTTTAGGCTACTTAAATTCTGCTATACTAGAAACATGATTATTACGACATCTTTACGTGAAAATGAGGAATTAATTGCGCGTGCCCAAGCCTTAGCTCTCGACCTCGGAGCTGACTACCAGCCTCGGCGCAAGTTATCTTTGGCAAAATGTTTAGAGCGGTTTGGACCTTTCTATCTTCTATATAAAGACAGACTGTCTTTTATCAATGCGGATGCCAGTGAGCTGACCTTTCATCCAGATACGGCTGCTCTCAGGATTAAGGCCCCCCATGACGCTTTAGTCAGTCTTTTAGGCAAGTCTCCCAAGACTATTCTTGACACGACCATGGGTCTGGCTTCAGATAGCCTAGTGATAGCAGTAGCTGGAAATCAGGTGACTGCCCTGGAGAGTCAAGACGTGATTTTTCAGGTGGTTTCTCGTGGTCTTGCCACTTATCAGACGGATGATAAGCAGCTTGAAAAGGCCATGCGTTCTATTAAAGCTATTAAGAGCGATAGCTTGTCCTTTTTGAAGTCTCAAGCTGACAATTCCTTTGATATCATCTATGCCGATCCTATGTTTTCAGAGACTATTAAGGAATCAGAAAATCTAGAGGCTATCAAGCCTCTGGCCAATGGCAGTCGTCTGACAGAAGAATGGCTAAATGAGGCCAAGCGTGTTGCAAGGGAAAAAATTATCATCAAAGCGCATTTTCGTGATACCGTTTTTGAAGAACTTGGTTTTGAACGTCAGGTTCGTCCCAATCAAAAGCTACACTATGGTGTACTGGAACTCATTGACAGGAAACCTTAAACATATTACAATTGTTATATCTATACAATACAATTAGAAAGAGAGACGTATGCGAAAGAGAATCAGTCCAAAGCTATTTAAAAATAAGAAGAGAGTTTGGATCATTGGAGGCATAGGGATTCTTGTCCTATTGGTCCTGATTTTTAACCTGTTTGGAGGAGGTGGCCAAGGGAACAAGGTTGCTGAAGGTCCTACAGCAAGTAAAGTCGTCAAGGGACAACTGGCTTCCTCAACCCTCCTAACGGGCATGGTCAAGGCTCAGTCGGAGCAGTACGTTTATTTTGACAATACTATCGGTCGTAACGCCACTGTGACTGTTTCTGCGGGTGAAGAAGTGAGCGCTGGTCAGCAGTTGGTTCAATATGATAGCACATCCGCTCAAGCAGCCTACGATATTGCAAGTCGTGCCTATAACAAGGCAGTTCGTGATCGTAATTATTTCCAACAGTATGGAACGGCTCCTGCAGCTTCAGCACAAACTAGCGAGGATACAGACGAGGATGATTCGACAGCTGCAGTGACAGCTCAACAGCGTCAGCAAACCGAAGCCAGTAATTACCAAACCTTGCAAGATTATAATGATGCCGTTGCTAATGCGGCCTCAGAGCTTGAAAAGGCCCAGGATGTTCTTAATCAAATGGTTATTGTTTCCGATGTGAATGGAACAGTCGTAGAAGTGGCAGACTCTGTGGACCCTGCTTCCAAAGAGAGTCAGACCCTCGTTCATGTGACTAGTGAAGGTCAATTCGAAATTCAGGGAACCTTAACAGAATATGATATGCCAAACATTTCAGTGGGGCAAAAGGTTAAGATTACGTCAAAGGTATACCCAGACCAAACCTGGACAGGTAAAGTCAATTATATCTCCAATTATCCCAAGCAAAATGCTAGCCAGTCAGCTAACGCTTCGGGAAATTCAGGTCAGACGGGTTCTCAATATGAATACAAGGTTCAATTGACCAGTCCTATCGGTAAGCTCAAACAAGGCTTCAATGTGTCTCTTGAAGTTACTAAGGACGAAGATGCTTTATTGGTTCCTGTAACGGCCGTGACTAAGAAAGGTTCTGACAACTATGTCTGGGTTTACGACGAAGACAGTCAGAAGATTAAGCAAGTCAAGGTCAAGCTTGGCAATGCAGATGCTAAGCAACAAGAGATTGCATCAGGGCTTAAAGAAGGCCAAAAGGTTATCACTAAGGCCGATAAATCCTTTAAGGATGGTGAGACCCTAAAGGATGTGACGGATGCTAAGGGTAAGAAGTCCAAAGACGCCAGTGGAGGAGAGGTGAGGTCTAGTGACTAAGCCAGAGCTTATGGTTTTAAAAGGCATTACCAAGTCCTTCAAAAATGGACCTGAAACTCTGCAAGTCCTCAAGGGTATTGACTTATCAGTAGAGGAAGGGGACTTTGTGGCTATCATGGGCCCTTCTGGTTCAGGAAAGTCGACGCTTATGAATATTATTGGACTCCTTGATCGACCGACATCTGGTTCCTATCAACTCGAGGATGAGGATATTGCTGAACTCTCCGAAAACCGCTTGGCTAAGGTGCGAAACAATCAGATTGGCTTTATCTTTCAACAGTTTTTTCTCCTACCGAAGCTAAGCGCTCAAAAGAATGTAGAGCTTCCCTTAATTTATGCTGGAAAATCTCCGAGTGAACGTAAGCAAAAAGCGCAACAATTTTTGGAAAAAGTCGGTTTGTCTGACCGTAGCCATCACCTACCATCGGAGTTATCTGGTGGACAGAAGCAGAGGGTGGCAATTGCGCGTGCACTGTCTAATAATCCAGCAATCATTTTAGCGGATGAACCAACGGGTGCTCTAGATACCAAGACGGGAATGCAGATTATGGAGCTTTTAACTCAGCTGAATCGTGAGGGGAAAACCATTATCATGGTTACCCACGAGCCAGAGATTGCAGACTATGCCCGACGTAAGATTGTCATCCGTGATGGGGAAATTACTCAGGACACGACGGATAGCGTTCGAATTGACTAGGAGGTCAGTATGGAAAATTGGAAATTTGCTCTTAGTTCAATTCGGTCACACAAGATGAGGTCCTTTTTGACCATGCTGGGTATTATCATTGGTGTTGCTGCTGTCGTGCTCATCATGGGTCTAGGAAATGGGATGCGTCAGAGTGTAACTGATAGCGTGACAGGGGACAAGGATACTGTTCAAGTCTACTATGAGGCTAAAGGTGAGGAGCTAGACCCTGCCTATGCTGATCTGGCAAAGCCTACCAAACCAGTTAAAGAAGTTTGGTTGGAGCAGGTGGTAAGACAGACGCCAGGTGTGGATAGTTACTTTGTGACCAACAACTTGACAACCTCTATTTCTCTCCAGAAAAAGACGGTGAAGAATGTCAATATCACAGGTGCCAGTCAGGGCTACTTTAAAGCTAAAAAGTTTGAGATGCTGGCAGGACGATCTCTGCAAGACAATGACTACAAAACCTTTTCACGCGTTGTTGTCATTGATCAGCTGGTAGCTAAAAAACTCTTTGATACGGCTGACGATGCCCTTAACCAAGTCGTTACTATAGGAAATAATGATTACCGAGTGATTGGTGTCTACAAAAATAAAGACACCGCAATTGGATCCTATGGTGAAATTGGAACAGCCCTTGTGGCTAATACCCAGTTGGCTGCTGAGAATAATACGGATGCTATTGGTCAGATTTTTTTCCATGTGACGGATGTGCAAAATAGTAGTAGCGTTGCCAAAGAAGCTGCCAAGCAATTGACGCAGTTATCTCAGGATGATAATGGGCAGTACAAGGCGGCGGATATGAGTGCGACCTTAAATCAGGTGAACACAATCTTTGGAACCATTACTACCGTTGTCGGAGCAATTGCTGGCATTTCACTCTTAGTCGGTGGCATCGGCGTTATGAATATCATGTTGGTTTCGGTAACTGAGCGGACTAGAGAGATTGGTCTGCGCAAGGCGCTTGGAGCTACACGCCGTAAGATTCTGACTCAGTTTTTGATTGAGTCCATGGTCTTGACAATCTTAGGAGGTCTGATTGGACTTGGTTTTGCAGCCCTAGTCGTTGGACCAATTGGAAGCGCTATGGATCTGAAAGCAAGGGTCTCTATCGGTGTGGCTATAGGAAGCATTGCCTTTTCAGCAGCTGTGGGGATTATCTTTGGTCTTCTCCCAGCCAATAAAGCTTCAAAACTCGATCCTATCGAAGCGCTTAGATATGATTAGAAATAACCTCTTGGAATCTTCGGATTTTAAGAGGTTTTATGTTCTTTAAACATAAAATATAAAAAAATGACATTTTTTTCTTGACGTCTGATTTAGGTCATGATATTATATATGAGGTTTGAAAAAACTGACCTAAGACAGTTGGGGAGTTAAACTCATAAACATCCAACCGAGGCACAAAACGTAACTATTTTTTTGTAACGTATTGTACTTTCGTGTCTAGGTTTAGGTGCGATTTTTTTGTACCTAGCCCAAAAATAAAAACGGAGGTAAAACTACTAATGAGTGAAGCTATTATTGCTAAAAAAGCTGAACAAGTTGCCATCGTCGCTGAGAAAATGAAAGCAGCATCATCTATCGTTGTTGTTGACTCTCGTGGACTTACAGTTGACCAAGATACCGTTCTTCGTCGTAATCTTCGTGAATCAGGCGTTGAATTTAAAGTTATCAAAAACTCAATCTTGACTCGTGCAGCTGAAGAAGCAGGTCTTGAAGACCTTAAAGAACTTTTCGTTGGACCATCTGCAGTAGCATTCTCAAACGAAGATGTTATCGCACCAGCAAAAGTTATTAGCGAATTTGCTAAAGACGCAGAAGCTCTTGAAATCAAAGGTGGTGTTGTTGACGGTGCGTTCACTTCAGTCGAAGAAATCAACGCTCTTGCATCACTTCCAAACAAAGAAGGTATGCTTTCTATGCTCCTTTCTGTACTTCAAGCGCCAGTGCGCAACGTTGCATACGCTGTCAAAGCGGTTGCAGAAAGCAAAGAAGACGGTGCTGCATAAGCCCATCTTCACAACTCGTAGCCTAAGCTACGTTTAAAACATTATATTTTAAAAACACATTTGGAGGAAATCACAATGGCATTGAACATTGAAAACATTATTGCTGAAATTAAAGAAGCTTCAATCCTTGAATTGAACGACCTTGTAAAAGCTATCGAAGAAGAATTTGGTGTAACAGCTGCTGCTCCTGTAGCTGCTGCTGCTGCTGGTGGTGCTGACGCTGGTGCTGCTAAAGATTCATTCGACGTTGAATTGACATCTGCAGGCGACAAGAAAGTTGCTGTTATCAAAGTTGTTCGTGAAATCACAGGCGAAGGTCTTAAAGAAGCTAAAGCTATCGTTGACGGTGCACCATCAGTTCTTAAAGAAGGTGTTGCTGCAGCTGAAGCTGAAGAACTTAAAGCTAAACTTGAAGAAGCTGGAGCTTCAGTTACTCTTAAATAATAAGGTAACGACTCAAGTCGCTTCATAAAGAAAACCAGGGCAGTAGCTCTGGTTTTTTATTGCGATAAACGATTATGAAAAACCGTTTGAATTAATAAGTTCCCTACCAAAAAACTGCCAAATTTATTTTTGGCAGTTTTTTGTTTTTCTATTTTAGTCTGGTTTTGTTTATCATATCCTCTACTATGAGATTGAAATATGAACGCTTTTTTTGATTTATTGTCTTTTCGCTTGAAATAATTAAAGCATATATGAATAGATTGTCTCCTACATCATAATTTATATCTGATACTCGCATTTTTTTACTATATTGGAGTTTGACTGTGAAGTCAAAATTGTCCTTAACAATAAGTTCAATCCAATTAGAATTATTTTTTTCGAATTTATGAATGACTTTTCCGTATACATAACATTTTGCGTATGATTTGGGATGTGAGAATCCTAGTTTCTTTTGATTATCAAAAAAGTGCTCAGATAGTTCACTTTGCGATTCAGAAATTGAATCAATTATGATAAATTGATCAACACCTCCAAAACTATTTTGTTTATTTTCAATATGTGCTGTAATTATTACATATTGATTTTTACTAATACATAAATTGTAAAATATAGTGCAACAAAGAAACTCATAGCGTTCTATTAAGGTAAAACTAAAAATTGTTTATGCCATATGATTGTAACACCTTATCATAAAATCACTAGGTAAGGTGTTGTTTTTGCGTACACTTTTACACTGAACTTAAGTTCAAAATAAGACAATTTCCTTAGTTTGACTATGGAGTTCAATCTATTTTTTATCAAATGACTTGATATGCTTGACAAATGGTAGAAAAGGACTTAGTCCTGTGCAATACAGAACTAAATCCTTTGTGTAAATTAATTGTCTAATTCTTCGGGGTCAGTTCATTTTGAGGGTGGTGTTTTTTACACTATCTTTAAAATTGAATGCTTATATCTTCTATTATTTTATATCAGGTTGGTATTGTAGAAAAAATAGAAAGAGCCACATTATCTGAGGCTCTTTCTATTTATATAGAAATTTTGATATTGAAATTATTTAGACAAATATTTATTAGATTAATTTTTGAAATGAGTGTTTCTTTAGACGTATTAAATATTAAAGGATTTAACCATATATTTAAAAGTACAGCAAGTAATTCTGCCAACTCGTTTGGATTATCTGCAATAATTGAGCCATCTTCGATACCTTCTTTAATAATTGGAATGAAGTATTCAGGAATAGTTACTTTTTGCATTTGTTCAAGAAATGAAGCCAGAAGTTTAGGGCTATGAATTAACTTAGGTGTAATTGAAGTAATTGTTTCCATTATTTCATTGTTGATACTTAGAGAGACTAATTTTGTAATTTTTTCAGATCCATTTATATCATTTGAATACTTAATAGCATCAAATATTGATTTATTTTGTTTACCAATATTATTTGCGACTTCATTAAAGATATCCTCTTTTGAATCAAAATAATGATAGATAGCACCTTTTGTTAAACCATCAAGACCATTGATAATATCAGATAATTTTGTTTTTTCATATCCATTTTTTAAAAATTGTTCAGTCGCAACAGCAAGTATTAGTTCTCTTGTATTTTCCATTATTTACAAAATCAACACCTTTCTTGAAATGATGTACTCTACTAAATAATTGAAAGAAGAAAGTTGAGTTTAATTACTTAGAAGAACAATTAGTCATTCATATTATAGCATTTTTTAAAGTATTATGTACCAGTGAGTAGTAAATGGAATATTTTAAAAATAAAAAAAATAGAAAAGTGGTTGACCACATACCTCAGGTATGTTAAACTACATGTACATACTTGAGGTATGTTTGGAGAATATTTAGTAAGTCATCCTCTATCAAAACCACTTTATTTTAGAAAAACAAAGAAGGATCAATATTTATTATACTCTAATGGATCAGACTTGTTGGTATTTGATAAAGATACATGGGAGGGAACGATTATAAATTCATTGCCTGATCTTGAAAAGAATAGTGAACTTTATAAATTATTAGAAGAGAGTTTATTCTTTGAAAGAGATGGTGAAATCCCATGTCATAACACAAAATACTTACAAATTTTGAGAACATTCATTGTTATACTAGGAATAGTATCATTTACTGTTATTTTCACGAAAATAAGAAGTTTGAGTTTTCTTACATATGATTTTAAGAATGAAAACTTAACATTCGTTGTATTATTTGCTGTGGTATTTTCAATTTTAACAACTATTTTTCATGAAATTATGCATATTCTTTTTTCGAATAATTTTAAGGAAATTGCAAAGTCACTAAGATTTTCTCTAAAAAAATCAGTCGCAACAGTTAATTTAACTCATGTATGGTTTTGGCCTCTATTTTCTAGGGCTATAGCGATACTTGGTGGGGTAATAACTGACAGTATAATTTTAGCTTCTTTATTCTTAGCAAGTGATAGAATAGCTAGCCCACTTCTAACTCTGTTTATCTATATAATGCTTCTTCGTATTTTGTGGCAATTTCGTCTATATAACTCCACTGATGGACGTTTATTATTATTTATGTTAATAGATAATCCATTATTGAAAATAGAATATGAAATTGAGAGGAATTCATTGAGTGATAGTGAGAAATTTCTATGGAGAATATGTCAGGTAATTAGCACAATTATTACTATTGTAATATACATGATAATTATATTTTTCCTACTAAAAATCATGAGGTATATATGAAAAAAGAAACTATTATTGTTAAAAATTTAAAAAAAGCATATGGTACAAAAACTGTTACAGATGATATTAGTGTTACTTTTTATAGTGGAGAAATTGTTTCTTTAGTTGGACATAATGGGGCAGGAAAGACAACCTTTTTAAATCAATTAAATGGTACAGTCTCATCTGACAGTGGTACAGTTTATATTCACGGAGTTGATATTACAAATCATCCAAATCGTGCACGAGAATTAGTTTCTTCTATGCCGCAGTTTCAAGTTCCAATTAAAGGAGTGACAATCAAAGAAGCAATTGAATGTATCGGTCTTTTGAAAGGAATGAAAAAATCAGAGTTAAATAAAAGTTCAAAACAGTTAATGGATTATCTTGCGATTGAAAAATGGCAATCTACCACAGGTGAAAAATTATCAGGTGGTTTACAACGTTTAACATCCTTTGCTATGACGGTTGTTGATACTCCTTCTATTATAGTGTTAGATGAACCAACAAATGATGTAGATCCATTTAGGCGTACACTAATGTGGAGATATCTACGCATTCTAGCAAATAATGGAGCGACAGTTATTATTGTAACTCACAATCTATTTGAGGTAGAAAGATATTCTGATCGTTATTTAATGATTGATAGAGGAAAGATTCAAAAAGATGTGAATGTATCAGATATTAAGAAAGAGCGGCATATTTTACATCAAGTATCTATTTTAGTAGCTGATGAAAGCCTTTTAGACAACTATTCACATCAAACTTCTGTCCGATATGATAAGTTTGAAAAACGTATGAGTTTTTCTGTAGAAGATAATCAATTACAAAGAACTCTATCATTGATTTTAGAGTGGTTAAGGGAAGATAAAATTATTTCTTATGATATAAAATTGAAAAGTTTATCAGATGATTATGAGGAGTATATTGATGAATAACAATCAAAAAAATAAGTCTAAGTTTTGGGGCTTGGTAAGGTGGAGTCTAATTCGACATAAATATTATATTCCAGTGTTTGTGATGGTACAAATTATATTATCCATTGCAATAATTTACGGATTTTTATTCATTACAAATGCCAATGATACGATTACGATGTCTTATCTTTGTACAGGAGCAATAGCAATTAATGTGATAGCAGTAACTTGTGTATTAGCTCCCCAAATTGTTAGTGAAGCTAAGCAAAATGGAGTTTATGACTATCAGAAAACATTACCGGTCTCTAGAATAGGGATTTTACTTTCAGATTTATTTATTTGGGGGTTACTATGTCTACCAGGTATTTTATCTAGTTTACTAATTAGTAGATTCGGATTTGGGTTAGATATTTCCTTTGATGTCTTTGCAATGCTTTCAATTTTATTGATCATATTTGCTTTGCTTTCGGTAGGATTTGCGATTGCTTATTTGCTACCCTCTAATCTTGTATCACTAATAAGTCAACTTATCATGATTGGGGGATTGTTATTTTCACCGATTACTTATTCTCCAAATAGACTGCCTGAATGGACAGAAAAAATTTATAACTATTTACCTTTTGTACCTTCAAGCCAGGTGATTAGAGCAAGTGTTTTTGACTTAGAGCAAATCAATTCTCAGCAGTTCATTGTTCTACTTGCTTGGGCAATTGTAGGCTTCTCTCTATCATTAACGATATTATCTAGGAGGAAATAAAAATGACAGTACTAGAAATTACTGATTTAACAAAAGTAGTAGATCAGAAAACTTTATTAAATAATATCAATCTTTTACTGACTTCTTCACATATTTATGGGCTTATTGGAGAAAATGGAGCTGGAAAAACAACATTATTTAGATGTTTATTAGGTTTAAGTTCATTTGTTGGAAAAATTCATATCGATAACGAGTTAGTAACTAAAAATAACATAAATGAATTTTTGAAAAAAATTGGTTTTATTTCTCCTTTTCCAGATAGCTATGATTCTTTGACAATTGAAGAGGTATTCGAACAACATATTCGATACTATGGAGTGGCATGCATTGAAGCAGAAAAGTATTTAAAGGAATTTGGTTTAACTGTTTCTTTGACTGATAAAATTTCAATGCTTTCCTTAGGTATGAAACAACGGTTGAATATTGCTCTGGTTCTTTTACATAATCCTGATATAGTAGTACTTGACGAGCCTTTTAATGGTTTAGATAGGGAGGGGATTTCGTTATTAAAAAAAGTTTTAGTGGAGTTAGAACAGAAGGATAAATTGATTATTGTTTCTAGTCATTCCTTTGCAGAACTAGAGAGTGTTATTGATAAAGTTATCATGATTCAAAACGGAAAAATAGTAAAAACATCTGATTTTAGAGAAATGAAATCTGGAGATTTAAAAACATTAGAAGATTTATATCAAAAATATCAAGTAGAGGCTAATTTATGTTGAATCAAAGTAATTATGAATTGAAAAGAAATAAAAAGCATTTTAGTGGTTTGCTCTGGACAAATATTATTGTACATTTCAGTTTTTTAATATTTTTTAGTTTGGTTGGACGATTTGATTCCTCTGAATCACAGACTATTTTAAACTCTTCTACTGGAGTAATGGCGTTGGCAACAACAGTCACATTCTCAGTTGCGGTTGTTTATGGAGTTGTACTGTTTAATCGGTTGTTACTAAACCATTATATTAAGCAAGCAAGAGAAAAAACATATCTTTTTCCTGGTGGTCGTTTAAGTATATTTTGGGGTAAAGTTTGTGCTTTGTGTACTTATTTTGTATTTAATTTTTTCCCTGTTGTATTATTTGAGAATTTCATATTTTATTTTATTGTAAATGCATCGGGATTTGCAATGATCAGCTTCCTGAGTTATGTTTTTAAAGTTATGCTTATTGTTATATTCTCAACGTTATTCTCACTTGCTATAATTTTATTATCTCAATTATTCGGTCAAATTTTACAGTCAAGTAATACATCAGTAGTTGCATCGGTGATTTTAGTATCTGTAGTAGGGAATTTTGTAGCACTATTATATCAATTAAATAATTTTATAATTATTTTAATTATATTGATTACATTGGTGATCCTAACTATAATATCAAAAATATTAGCAAACAGAATTCAAAAAGATGATGTTATTGAAGGTTGAATATTCTATATGAATACTAAAGGAATTGGACAAAATGTTGCTGAATGTTATTATGTGTAAATAATAAGGTAACGACTCAAGTTGCTTAATAAAGAAACCAGGGCAGTAGCTCTGGTTTTTTCTATTGCTTTTAATATTTTCATTTGTTAGAATGTAGGTGATGTGCGTGCTTGTCACGCCCTTTTTCTGTGCTTTTTTCGGCTCTAGTAGTTGTAAATAATTAGAAAAATCATAAAGGCACGGTAAATGCTAAAAAGAAAAGGAGACATTTATGGCTTATATTTGGTCTTATCTTAGGCGTTATCCTAAGTGGCTGGTGATGAATTTTACGGCGGCTATTTTGTTTGTTATTGCCAATTTGGGGCTACCGACGGTTCTTGCCAGAATGATTGATGAGGGGATTAACCGTGGGGATGCTGACAAGCTTTATACCTATGCTTGGGTCATGTTTGCTGTTGTTTTAACGGGTATTGTTGGTCGTGTGCTTTTGGCCTATGCGGTTGGTAAGTTAACGACCACGATGGTGCAGGTCATGCGTAATGATATTTATGCCAAGCTTCAGGAGTATTCCCACCATGAGTACGAGCAGATTGGGGTATCCTCTTTGGTGACTCGTATCACGTCAGATGCCTTTGTTCTCATGCAGTTTGCGGATCAAGTTCTTAAGCTAGGGGTTATCACGCCTTTGATGATGGTTTCCAGTGTCTTCTTGATTTTGACGACAAGTCCATCTTTGGCTTGGATTGTGGCCATTTCCTTACCCTTCTTAGCCGTAGTTGTCTGGTATGTGGCTGTAAAGACTCGTCCATTATCAGAAAAGCAACAGGCAACTCTCGACAAGATTAACCAGTACGCTCGTGAAAATCTGACTGGACTTCGTGTCATTCGAGCTTTCGCTAGAGAAGATTTCCAAGAGAAGAAGTTTGCCTCTGAAAATGCTGTCTATGCGGATAATTCCAACAAGCTCTTTAAATTGACTGGTTTGACAGAGCCACTTTTTGTACAAATCATCATCGCCATGATTGTAGCCATTGTCTGGTTTGCCCTTAAACCGCTAGGTTCTGGAAGTTTGGCTATCGGGGACTTGGTTGCCTTTATTGAGTATAGCTTCCATGCACTCTTGTCCTTCCTCTTCTTAGCCAATCTTTTTACCATGTATCCTCGTACGGCGGTATCTAGTGAACGTCTGCAGGAAATTATGGACATGCCTATTTCCATTAATCCAAATGAAGATGGGGTGACAGAGACTGAGACTAAGGGCTATTTGGAGTTTGACAATGTAACCTTTGCCTATCCTGGTGAAACAGAGAGTCCTGTCCTACACAATATTTCCTTCAAGGCTAAACCTGGTGAAACTATTGCCTTTATCGGTTCTACGGGTTCAGGGAAATCATCACTTGTGCAGTTGATTCCACGTTTTTATGATGTGACCTTGGGACGTATTCTCGTAGATGGTGTGGATGTCCGTGACTACAATCTTAAGGCGCTTCGTCGTAAAATTGGCTTTATTCCACAGAAGGCCTTGCTCTTTACTGGAACTATCGGTGAAAATATCCGTTACGGTAAGGAAAATGCCAGTCATGAGGAATTGAATCAAGCTACGGATGTGGCTCAGGCCAAGGAATTTATTGAAAGCAAGGAAGAACGTTATGATTCTCACTTGGCTGAGGGTGGTAGCAACCTTTCTGGGGGACAGAAGCAGCGTCTGTCAATTGCACGTGCAGTGGTTAAACGTCCTGACCTCTACATCTTTGATGATTCCTTCTCTGCCTTGGACTACAAGACAGATGCGACCTTGCGCCGTCGTCTGAAAGAAGTGACCCAGGATGCGACAGTTTTGATTGTGGCTCAACGTGTGGGAACTATCATGGATGCAGACCAGATTATCGTTCTGGATAAGGGGGAAATCGTTGGTCGTGGCCGTCACGAAGAGCTCATGGAAACCAATGAGATTTACCGTGAAATTGCCAATTCTCAGTTGAATCAAAAAGTCTTACAGAAGACTAGAAGGAGGTCAAAATGAAGAAAAATAAAATGAAAACGAATCATTCCTCAAGTTTTGGCCGTCTTTGGTTCTACTTGCAGGCCTATCGTTTACCACTTTACTTAGCTATTTTCCTGAAAATTGTTAGTGTCATCATGAGTGTCCTTGAACCTGTAGTCATTGGTTTAGCCATTACAGAACTGACTAAAAATACACTGGACATGTTCAAGGGTGTGGAAGGTGCCCATATCAACGTTTCCTATGTTGGTGTGGTTCTGATCTTTTATCTCTTGCGTGGTCTCATTTATGAGTTGGCTTCTTACTATTCCAACTATTTTATGACCAATGCCGTGCAGGCAACGGTTCAGGATATGCGAAATGAGATGACTGAGAAAATCAATCGTACCTCAGTGTCATACTTTGATAAGCATCAGTTTGGGGATCTCTTGGGACGCTTTACCAGTGACGTCGAGACAGTTTCGAATGCCTTGCAGCAGTCCTTCTTACAGGTTGTTAATGCCGTCTTTACTTTGGCCTTGGTTATCGGGACAGTGCTTTACCTTAATCTTCAATTGGGAGCTATAGTTGTCATCACTATTCCCATTACTTTCTTTGGTGCTTGCTTTATCATGAGTAAGTCTCAGCCCTACTTTAAGCAGCAGGCTGATGCCCTAGGTGCCCTTAACGGTTTTGTTCAGGAAAATTTGACTGGTTTCAACGTACTTAAGCTATTTGGGCGTGAGGATAGGTCTTTGGACGACTTTAAAGAGATTACGGAAGATCTTCAGAAGGTAGGGTTTAAGGCCAATTTCATTTCAGGACTCATGATGCCTGTCCTTAATGGTTTGTCTGACTTGACCTATCTCATTGTTGCTGTTCTTGGTGGTTTGCAGGTTTTGGCTGGTCGTCTGACGATTGGTAATATGCAGGCCTTTGTTCAGTACGTTTGGCAGATTAACCAACCCATTCAGAACTTGACTCAGTTGGCCGGACAATTGCAGAGTGCCAAGTCTTCTTTGGACCGTGTTTTCCAACTGATGGATGAACCAGATGAGGCGAATGATGCTACTGAAGTGCTAGAGGGAGATTTGACTGGTCAAGTTAGCTTTAAGCATGTAGACTTCCAGTATGTGGCTGATAAACCTTTGATTCGTGACTTTAATCTTGAGGTTAATCCTGGTGAAATGGTGGCCATTGTCGGTCCAACTGGTGCCGGAAAATCAACTATTATCAACCTACTCATGCGTTTTTATGATGTGACGGCTGGTTCTATCTCGGTGGATGGTCATGATATTCGTCACCTGTCACGTCAAGACTATCGTAAACAATTTGGTATGGTGCTTCAGGATGCTTGGCTCTTTGAAGGAACTATCAAGGAAAATCTTCGCTTTGGTAATCTTGAGGCGACTGACGAAGAAATTGTTGAAGCCGCTAAGGCTGCCAATGTGGACCACTTTATCCGTACCTTGCCTGGTGGTTACAATATGGAAATGAACCAGGAATCAAGTAACATCTCACTAGGACAAAAGCAACTTTTGACCATTGCCCGTGCGCTTTTAGCTGATCCTAAAATCTTGATTTTGGACGAGGCAACCTCATCAGTTGATACCCGTCTGGAACTCTTGATTCAAAAAGCTATGAAGACCCTTATGCAAGGTCGAACAAGCTTTGTCATTGCCCACCGTCTGTCGACTATTCAAGAAGCAGACAAAATTTTGGTCCTTAAAGATGGACAAATCATCGAACAAGGAAACCATGAATCCCTCCTTGCAGATAAAGGCTTCTATTACGATTTGTATAATAGCCAGTTTGCAGAGAAATAAACAAAATAATCCATCAGTTCATAACTGGTGGATTTTTTCTGATTTTGACGAGCAATAAAAGAGACTTCCCCTGTGAGAGAAGTCTCAAAATCAATATTATTTCTCCGCACGTCGTGTGACGAACATGGCATCTCCGAAACTGAAGAAGCGGTAGTGTTCTTGGACGGCGTGTTTATAGGCATCTAGGACGAATTCACGGCCAGCAAAGGCTGAAACCAACATGACTAAGGTTGATTTTGGAAGGTGGAAGTTGGTTGAGAAGGCATCTACGACTGTGAATTGGTAGCCTGGTTTGATAAAGATATTGGTCCAACCTGAGTCGGCTTGGAGTTTGCCATCGTATTTATTGCCGATTGTTTCTAGTGTTCGGATAGAGGTTGTTCCAACAGCAACAATGCGACCTCCAGCAGCTTTGACACTATTGAGTGTATCGGCAGCGTCTTGGCTGAGGGTGTAAAACTCTGAGTGCATTTCATGTTCGTCAACATTCTCAACAGAAACAGGTCGGAAAGTTCCTAGTCCAACGTGAAGGGTGAGGTAGACCAATTTTACGCCTTTGGCTTCAATCTTTTGAAGTAATTCAGGTGTGAAATGGAGACCAGCTGTTGGAGCAGCGGCAGAGCCATTTTCCTTGGCATAGACTGTTTGGTAACGGTCGCGGTCTTCCAATTTTTCATGGATATAAGGTGGCAATGGCATCTCACCCAAGCTTTCCAAAACCTCAAGAAAGATACCGTCGTAGCTAAATTCTACGATTCGGCCACCGTGATCTAGTTCCTCAGTGACTGTGGCAGTCAAGCGGCCATCACCAAAACTTACGGTAGCGCCTACTTTAAGGCGTTTGGCTGGCTTGGCCAAAACTTCCCATTGATCTCCTTGGGTATTTTTCAAAAGGAGAAATTCCACGTGCCCATGGGTATCAGGCTTTTCACCATAGAGGCGGGCTGGAAGCACACGTGTATTGTTCATGACCAATGCGTCGCCAGGGTTAAGCTGGTCAATGATGTGGTCGAAGTGGGTATCAGTCATTTCCTTGGTTACAGGGTCAATGACTAAGAGTTTAGAGGCATCACGTTGCTTCAAGGGTGTTTGAGCAATCAGTTCCTCTGGTAGTTCAAAATCAAAATCGTTTGTATTCATTTGTTTCCTCGTTTAAAAATGTTCAGCTTTTTTATTATAGCACGATATAGGACGACCGTCACTAAACTTGTCGAGTGAAAGCGCTTGACAAAAAGGTTAAAAAAAGAGATAATAAAGAAAATGGTATATACCAATTAGCGAGGTGTGAAAAATGAAAACGATTATTGTGAAAAATCAACTTGAAGGAGGAAAGGTTGCCTTTGACCTTTTAAAAGAAAGCCTTGTAGCGGGCGCTCAGACTTTGGGCTTGGCTACAGGTAGTTCACCTATCGCCCTCTACCAAGAAATGGTTGAAAGCGACTTGGATTTTTCAGAACTTTACAGTGTCAATTTGGATGAGTATGTTGGACTAGCGCCGGACCATGAGCAAAGCTACTATGCTTTCATGCAAGAGCATCTTTTTAATGCTAAACCATTTAAAGAGAGCTTCTTGCCTGAAGGTATGGCTGAGGACTTGGAGCAGGCGGCTAAGGATTACGATGACGTCTTGGCACACCATGCTATTGACCTACAAATCTTAGGTATCGGAAGTAATGGGCATATTGGTTTTAACGAGCCAGGTACGCCTTTTGATAGTCACACCCATGTGGTTGACTTGACTGACAGCACCATTGAAGCCAATAGCCGTTTCTTTGCCAGTCGTGACCAAGTTCCTACAAAGGCTATTTCGATGGGGATTGCCTCCATTATGGCTGCCAAGAAGATTATCTTGTTTGCCTATGGTGACAAGAAGGCAGATGCCATTTTCAAGATGGTCAAGGGGCCAGTAACAGAGGAAGTACCAGCTAGTGTCTTGCAAGGTCATCCAGACGTGACTCTTATCTTGGATAAGGCAGCCGCTGCGAAATTGAAAGATAATTCATAAGTCAAAAAGATGCGAGTATAGAAAAAAACAGGTTGAGCTAATGCTACTCAACCTGTTTATAAATGAATAAACATAATATAGATTTAGGCTTCAAATATTTACGTTACCTAATTATTACTCATTTTTCATCAATTACCTAAAGTTCTTTAGTCGGAATAGTCCCTATTTTTATTGGTAATAAAATCTCTATTTGATATTGTCCATCTTTTATAAAGCGTTTGATATTACCTTGATATTCTTTAACAAGAGCATCGATATTTCGCAACCCCCAGCCATCTTTTTGACGAGACTTACGAGTAGACTTTTCTTTCTCATCAAAATTATTTCTAATATTGATAAAAAGATTTTGTTGAAAGTATCGGATATTAAGTGATAAGATTCTTTCTTTATTTGGTAGTCTGAGACAAGCTGCAATACTATTGTCTAGGCAGTTTCCTAATATAACAGCTAAAATATCTGGTTGAATAGATAATTCTTGTGGTACGAAGTAATCAATTTCCATATCTATCTCATCTTTTAAATGATGTAGTTTTTGATTAAGTAAAAAATTTATAGTTTGATTTTTAGAGTAGAAAGTTTGTTCACCTACTATACTATCTGTTAATGAATAAAGATAATCTTTTGCCTCTTCAGGATTTTTCTCTAAAAGCGATAAAAGAGTCAAATGTTTATTTTTTAAGTCATGCCGAAGGCTTTGGAGACGTTGATACTCTTCTTGAGATTGTTGTATTTCTCGAACTTGAAACTGTAGCTGTTCTTTTTCCAATTGATTTTGGTAATATTGCTGCTGTTGACGAGCAAGGTACAGATTAAAATAAAGAGAGGAAAGAGTCAATACAATGAGAGATGAGAGAGAAATGATTGAAAGGTAATCTGTACCAAATACCCCTCCTTGAATGGCAGATATTGTAAAAGCAAAGAAAATCGATAAAAGAGGCACGATAAACTGATAAAGCCAGTTCCCCTTAGAAGTAGCAATACGAAGCCTTTGATGGGACAGGAGAAGCTTTCGTAAAATAAGAGTTATTCCTGTAGACAAGAAGAAACTTATTCCGAGATACAAACTAATGGCTTCTAAATTTTTTGATAGTTCCGCTAAAGGTAAAATGAGTTGGATTCCTTGGTTTAGGACGGCCCCTGCTAACAAACTTAGACTAGTTTGTAAAAGAATCCAAAAGGAAGACTGGCGAATAGGATAATCAAAATTGAGGCCGACTAGACAGTATTCTAAAATGTTTAGAAGGAGATTACTGACCAAAAAAATACGACTTTCAGAGAATAGGAACACGAGTCCCCCATGAAAAATCAATATGAAAAAAAGGGCTATTAAAGGCTTCTTTTTCATATTGATTTTAGAGAATGGTCTATAAAATAAAATACTTGCTAGAAATAAATCGTACAAGATACTGATTATGCGTAATCCTACTAACATTAAAAATGCCTTTCACTGAGATATCTGTAATACTTTTCTTTAAAAGAAAACTGAAACTTTCTACTAATTGGGAGTAGGTGTTCTTCAGTCCCATTTAGTAAAATAGTAACTGTTTTTGAATCAAAGTCTTTGATGTATTTGGGGTTTAAAATATAGGAAGCATGAATTTGAATAAAATAATTAGGGAGTTTTTCCAAAATCTCTTTTGTTTTTAGTAGAGACTTGTAGGTACCTGTCTTTGTGTATATAAATACTGAACGTTTATCTTTTTCAAAAAATACAATATCGCTCGAAGGGACAGAATAATTGTGTTTACCAAATGAGAAGGTAAAAAGTGCTTGGCCTATATCCAAAAAACGCAAAATACGATCCAATACTTTCGTTAACTTTTGAGGTTCTATCGGTTTTACGATATAGTCAAAAGTCTGAACTTCGAAGACTTGCTCCATATAATCACGATAACTTGTCACAAAAATAATAGGAATGAAAGGATTAAATTTTCTAATCTTCTGTGCTACGTCAATTCCATTGATTCCTGGCATATTAATATCCAAAAAGACACAGTGGATGTCTGGCGTCAGCTGATTTAACAGTTTTTGTGGATTTGTATAAAGTTTTGTTTCTAGAGGAAATTTATCATAAGAAAGTAAATAATGTTCTAATTGGCTAGCATCTCTATCAGAGTCATCACAAATAGCAACTTTTAACATTGAAAACCTCCTCACTCATTTCTGTATGTTAATTATAACGTGAAAATGGTCAATTATGACATAATCATAAGACTCTCTTAAGGTTATTATACAATAACCCTATCAAAAATGAAGTATACTGGGAAATCTTTTCTCAATACGGAGAAATAAAATTATGACCTTTGAGACGCTCACCATTGAAAATCTAACAAAATCATTTGATAAACAACATTTTGCTAATAACCATATCTTCTTAGAGATAGAAGCTGCAAAAATCACAGCTTTTTTAGGACATAATGGTGCTGGGAAATCAACCCTTTTAAAGCAAATGATTGGCTTTATTAAGCCTGATCAGGGAGATGTTCACTACGGAGATATTTCTTTTATACATAACCGTAAACAAGCTCGAACAATGATGAGTTATATGTCACAACAGTATGCACCACTTGACAAGTTAACTGTTGAGCAAAATTTAGAGATGATTGGAAGAATGAGAGAGTTAAGCACCTCAGAACTACAAAAAGAAATTGAGAACCTTCTAGCAGATCTAGAAATAGTAGAATACCGTGATAAACAAGGGAAGAATCTTTCAGGAGGTCTAAAACGGCTTACATCTTTTGCGATGGCATTAATTGGCTCTGCTGATATCATGCTTCTTGACGAACCAACCAACGATGTTGATCCTGTACGTCGTGAGAAACAGTGGCAATTATTACAAAAGCTGGCTTATAAAGGACACACTATTATCATTGTTACTCACAATCTACTAGAGGTCGAAAAATATGCGGATAATTTTGCTCTTTTTAACCATGGTAAATTATTAAAATCTGGTCCAGTACACCAAATGTCTTATAAAAATCATTATCAAATTTCTTTCAATTTTGTTAGTAAAGAATTTTTAAGTCTATTCGAACATTTTACGATAGTCAATGGTTGTGTTTGTCAGATGGAAATTGAGGAAAGTGAATTAACCCGAATACTCATTCAAGTCAAGGAAGGTCTAGAAAAAGAGCTTATTTCAAACCTTTCAGTTAAGATGAAAACATTATCTATTTCCAATCTCTATAAAGAGGAGCTTGTTAACTGATATGACTCAATTTTTTTACTTACTTCGTTGGAACTATCTTCGACAAAAAAATCTATTCATTCTATTCACACTAGCTCAAGTACTTTTGTCCATTTCACTTCTTTTTGGGTATCCATTGGTAATTGGTAAGATGAACACAACAACTGCTTACTATCTTGCCTCTGGATCAGTTTTAATGGGAATTATTTCTATTGGCTGTACAATTTCATCTCCTGTTATAGCCAATGCCAAGTCAGAAGGTCATGTGGACTATATTCGAGCTTTACCTATTCCTAGAATTCTAATTTCTTTAGCTGACCTATGTATATGGTTAATTGCTATTTTACCAGGTGTATTCTTCTCTTTTTTATTAGGCTGTCTTCGCTTTTCTGTCCAATTAAATTTGTCAATTTTGTCTGTTTTTGTGATGTTGCTTATTTGCCTAACAATGATTAGTCTAGGATTTTCAATTGCTTTTATTTTTTCCCAAAATATTGTCACGCTAATGTCTCAGCTTATTTTAATGATTGGTCTTATGTTTTCACCAATCATGTACCCGGCAGGTCGTCTTCCAGATTGGTTAGATCAACTTTATTTTCTACTTCCATTTGTCCCTTCTGCGAATCTTCTTAGAGCTAGCTTTTATAGACATGGAACTGTTTCGCTTGTAGATATAGGAGTTCTAATTTTCTGGATTTTTCTGACACAACTGCTTATCTTAGGGACACTACAGAAAGAGTTGTAATACTATCTTGTGGAAAAACAATCTTACGAAACTCAGGTTGAGGCATCTGGTACTCAGCCTTTTTCTTTTGTGACAATTCTCCTCCAAACAAATCAATTGCCTAGTTCTCTTTGATAGCGCTATAATAATTAAGTTGACTTTGACTATCAAACAACAACTATAGATATTTCATAAAGAAAGAGGACATACAATGGCAAAACCTATTCGAGTATTGCTTTATTATAAATACCTTCCCATCGAAAACGCTGAGCAATTTGCGGCAGACCATTTAGCTTTCTGTAAATCAATCGGCCTCAAAGGACGCATCTTGGTCGCTGACGAGGGGATCAATGGAACGGTTTCTGGTGACTATGAAACCACTCAAAAATACATGGACTACGTTCATAGCCTTCCAGGAATGGAGGACCTTTGGTTCAAGATTGATGAGGAAGAAGAGCAAGCCTTTAAAAAGATGTTTGTTCGTTACAAGAAGGAAATCGTTCACCTTGGTTTAGAGGATGACAACTTTGACAGCGACATTAATCCACTTGAAACTACAGGTGCTTACTTGTCACCAAAAGAATTTAAAGAAGCCCTCCTAGATGAAGATACCGTTGTCCTTGATACGCGTAATGATTATGAGTATGACCTTGGACACTTCCGTGGGGCTATCCGGCCAGACATTCGCAACTTCCGTGAATTGCCACAATGGGTCCGCGACCATAAAGAAGAGTTCATGGACAAGCGCGTGGTTGTGTACTGTACTGGTGGTGTCCGCTGTGAGAAATTCTCAGGTTGGATGGTACGTGAAGGCTACAAAGATGTTGGCCAATTGCACGGTGGTATCGCAACTTACGGAAAAGATCCAGAGGTTCAAGGGGAGCTTTGGGATGGTAAGATGTATGTCTTTGACGAGCGTATTGCCGTTGATATCAACCATGTAGACCCTATCGTTGTCGGTAAGGACTGGTTCGATGGCACGCCTTGTGAACGATATGTCAACTGCGGTAACCCATTCTGTAACCGTCGTATCCTTGCTTCAGAGGAAAATGAAGACAAATACCTCCGTGGCTGCTCACACGAATGCCGTGTTCACCCACGCAATCGCTATGTCTCTGAAAATGGTTTGAGCCAAGAAGAAGTTGTCGAACGTCTTGCGGCAATTGGTGAAAGCTTGGATGTAACCCCTGCCTAAGTTTAAATAGTGAAGAAGCTGAGAGGAATCTCGGCTTTTTTTTGCAATTTATTTCTAAAATAATGACAGATATATATTGCAATTAGAAATATATAGTGTATAATTAAGATGAAAACAGATGGTGAACCTAATCAATGTCGACGATAATATCAGATAAGATGAAAAGGAGGGGGCATGTGGCAAAGAATTTACGCTTAAAAGTAGCTCGAGCAGAGCATGATATGACCCAGGGTGACTTGGCAGAAGCGGTAGGTGCAACAAGACAAACCATAGGCTTGATTGAAGCTGGAAAGTACAATCCCAGCCTAGGTTTATGCATTGCCATTTGTAAAACACTGGACAGGACCTTGGATCAACTGTTTTGGGAGATTTAGGAAGGAAGTAAAGATGATGAAATTTAAGCTTTTTAATAATAAAGTTACAGATGAACGCGAAGAAGCTCTAAATAATAAGGTTGCAGCCGAATGTTATTACATAATGATTGCAGGGACGCTTGTATGCATGGTCTATGGCTCCCTCTTTAACAAGGGTGTTATCTCTGCTAATTACTTACTTTATCCATTGTTGATAGTATGTATTTGGTCTATTTATAGATCTGAACGTCTTGCTGTAAATGCTTTTGGTAGTTCGAGTATGACAGTCCTAGGTTGTTTACTGGTGACTGGGCTTATCACCCTTGAAATGATGATGGTTAACTATCAGTCAAACCACAATGTCTATCATAATAATCCCTTGGATCCTAGATATCTCATGGTTTGGGCAGTTACTTATATGTTGTATGCTCCCGTTGTTTTCTTTATGAATTGGGCTCTCACAGAACTGGGAAGATATGAGAGAAGACGTCTTGAAAAACAGCTAGACGATTTGGAAAATGAAGAATAAATAGGGTTAGAATCAGACCAGACTTTTGGGTCTGATTTTATTATGTTATAATGGGTCCTAAAACTAAGGAGGTTACGTATGCTACTAACTGAATTTGATGCGAATAGACAAGCGATTATCAATCCACAAGACCTACACAAACCAATTGAGGGATTTCCAAAAGTAGTCATCTCTTGTTTTTCAAGAGTGACCTTTGCGCGCTTGCTTGAGAATTATGATCATGAAATCATCGTAAGAACCTCCATGGCCAATTTTGAAGTCATTGTCTATGGGATTACGATTGGAGACCAACAGATTGCTGTCTTTAATGCGCCAGTCGGGGCTGCCTCCTGTGTGGGGATTGTAGAGGACTTAATTCAATTTGGGATGGAAAAACTCGTTCTTTTTGGAACTTGTGGAGTTTTGGACAGGGATATCGAAGCGACCTCCATCATCATTCCAACAGCTGCTCTTCGTGACGAGGGGACCAGTTACCACTATCTTCCGGCTAGTGATGAAGTGGAAGTAAACAAGGAAACCCTTCCTCTCTTCCAAGCCTTTCTGGATAGTCACAAGGTTTCCTATCAGTTAGGAAAAGTGTGGACCACAGATGCTCCTTACCGGGAAACCATCGACAAGATGAAGCGTCGAAAGGAAGTAGGAGCCATTTGTGTGGATATGGAATGTTCGGCAGTGGCTGCCTTAGCAGCCTTTAGGGGCTTTGAGCTCTGCCATTTCTTCTATGCGGCAGACCACCTATCGGAAGAAAAATGGGATATTCGAACCTTATCAAGTCATGAGGATTTAGATGGCAAGGATCGAATCGCAGAGTTAGCCATCCAATTTGCACTCTTATGGGAGAAGACGTCTTGAAAAACAGCTAGATGATTTGGAGAATGAAGACTAAATAGTGTTAGAATCAGACCAGACTTTTGGGTCTGATTTTTTATTGGGATGACATAAGACTCTCTTTTTCAAGCTTCTTATTTGTAATCATTCTAAATAACTGTTATAATGCTTTTTAGAATGATTCTAAATAAGGAGGACACAATTGGAAGATAAGAATTTTGCAGAACGTTTAAATATTTTGAGAGCTGGTGTCTTGGGGGCCAATGATGGTATCATTTCCATTGCGGGAGTAGTTATCGGTGTGGCTAGTGCGACATCGAACATTTGGTTTATCTTGATTTCAGCCCTGTCAGCCATTTTTGCCGGTGCCTTTTCAATGGCAGGTGGTGAATATGTTAGTGTGTCAACGCAAAAAGATACCGAAGAAGCAGCTATCGCTAAGGAACAAGCCCTTTTGGATCGCTCACCTGAGGCAGCTAGAGAAAGTTTATATCAAACCTTCCTCAGCCAAGGAGATTGCGAAACGGCAGCGGAAGTTAAGGTCAATCAAGCCTTTAGTAAAAATCCAATCAAGGTCTTGGTTGAGGAAAAATATGGCGTTGATTTAGAAGAAATCACAAATCCATGGCATGCTGCCTTCTCTAGTTTCTTGGCTTTTTCAGTGGGTTCTTTGCCACCAACATTAGCTATCCTGCTTTTCCCAGAGCCTTACCGTATTCCTGTAACGGTGGTTGTGGTTGCACTGACCTTACTCTTGACTGGTTATATCAGTGCCAAACTTGGAAAAGCACCTGTAAAACAAGCTATGTTGCGTAACTTGACAGTAGGTCTCTTGACAATGCTCGTGACCTTTGCAGTAGGTCATATCTTCCACGTGAATGTGTAACGGTTAACAAGATGATAGGTCTACCTTTTGTAGGTAGGCTTTTTTAGTCTACTAGACCAGACTTATCCATGGTACAATAGGACTATGCGTTTAGATAAATTATTAGGGCAGGCTGGCTATGGTTCTCGCAATCAGGTCAAGAAGCTCATTCGTAGTCGGCAAGTCTATGTGGATGGTGTCTTGGCAGAACAAGACAATCTCAATGTGGATGCTAGTCTCCAGACCATCACAGTTTCTGGAAAGGAACTGGAACATGCCCCAGAAGTTTACTATCTCATGAATAAGCCATCAGGAGTGGTATCAGCCCGAAGAGACAAGGAACACCAAACAGTTATTGATTTGATTAGGCCTGAGGATCAGCGTGAGGGCCTTTATCCTGTGGGGCGTTTGGATAGGGATACAGAAGGTCTGGTGCTGATTACCAACAATGGTCCCCTGGGCTTTGCCATGCTTCACCCACGTTATCATGTGGCTAAGAGGTATTATGTTGAGGTCAATGATGTTCTTGGGCCTGATGCACCTGCATTTTTTGAGTCAGGTGTTGTCTTTGAGGATGGGACTATTTGTAAACCGGCTCAGCTGGAAATTCTCAGTTCAGCTAGTGACAAGAGTTGTGCTCAAATCACGATTTCAGAAGGCAAGTTTCATCAAGTGAAAAAGATGTTCTTGGCTTATGGGGTCAAGGTGACCTACCTCAAACGTATTTCTTTTGGAGATTTTGTCTTGGACGAAAAGTTACCAAGGGGAAGCTATCGTCCATTGACCGAGGAGGAAAAGAGTATCTTAAAAAGGTATTTAAACTGAGCCATTTTAGTTTTGGGTTATTTGGGTTATGTTACGGTGGAAGTGCTAGCTATAAGTAATAGTTATGGTATCCCATAAGTAATTTTAACTATTCATTTGGTCAATACAGTGGTATGATAGAAGTAATTTAATCGGCAAGCTTAGTTAGCGCAACTTCATGTACTGTTTTAGGACAGTGAAAGAGGGAGGTCTATTATGACAGATGTATTTTACGAGGATTTAGCAAAGACACGTCAGCAAATTCATCAACATCCAGAAGTTTCTGAAGATGAACACGAGACAACCATTTTTTTGAAAGGGTATTTGAGAAAATTAGGTATTGAACCTTTAAATTATCCTTTAAAGACAGGACTGATTGCTGAAATTGGGTCAGGCCACCCGATTATTGCTTTACGTGCTGATATTGATGCGCTTCCAATTCAGGAAAATACTGGACTTTCTTATGCCAGTGAAAATGGAGCCATGCACGCATGTGGTCATGATTTTCACCAAACCTCTCTCCTTGGAGCAGCACAGATTTTAAAAGAAAGAGAAGCGGAGCTGAAAGGTACAGTTCGCTTGATTTTCCAACCAGCTGAGGAAAATTTCCAAGGGGCCTACCAGATTATTGAAGCGGGTGGTATTGACGGTGTGTCAGCTATCATCGGTTATCACAACAATCCTCACTTGAAACCGGGACAGATTGGTCTTCGTTCAGGTGCGATTATGGCAGGTGTGGAGCAGTTTAGGGTTGATGTCAAAGGTGTTTCTTCGCATGCAGCCCGTCCTGATTTGGGTGTGGATACGGTTTTGGTTACTACGACCATTATTAACAACTTACAGCAAATCGTAGCTCGAACGATTTCACCTTTTGACTCAGCTGTTTTGTCAGTCACTCATATCGAAGTTGGCAATACTTGGAATGTTCTGCCAGCATCAGGCTTTTTTGAGGGAACAATTCGTACTTTTGATCCTAAGATTCGTGAGGATGTCATTGCTCGTTTTGAAAAGGTCGTTCAGGCAACAGCAGACCAATTTGGTGCTCAGGCTGAGATTGTTTGGGGTAATTCTCCTTTTGTGACTTACAATGATTTGACGCTTACACCTCTCATCTTTGAAAATTCTAAGGCTTTCGCAGAAGTGATTGAAACCTTGCCATCAACAGGTGGCGAAGACTTTGCGACTTATCAGAAGACAATCCCAGGTGTTTTTGCCTTCATTGGTTCTAATGGTGATGATGATGCTGCCGACTGGCACCATGATGATTTCCTTGTGAAAGACGAAGCCTTACCTGCAGCTGTTAATTACTATGTGGAAAACGCCCTCTTCCTACTTGATTATTTTAAGGATAACCACTAATCCTTGGAGGATATGCCATTGAAGCATCTAGCCGATTGGCTGGGTGCTATTTGACAGACAATAACAGAGGAGCCACGCCATGATTGGTGTGACTCCTTTTTGATATTTAGTGTTTTACCGTTTGATATGGCGATAGCTACTAAGCTTGATAATGCTAGAATGACTCCTAATGATAGTCTTGTTTTATGGTATAATGAGTAGGTAAATACTATAGTAATGACTATTAAATATGTTTATTTGTTCTTGCTTTGGCATGCAATTTATTAGGAGGTTTTTATCATGGCTAATCATATTCGTGTTATGGTGTCGATTGTTTTGGCACAGCTGATTGTCCTTTATCTAGGACTTCAGATGGCTCTACCATTTACTAAGGTTCTAACCACGGTCGGTGTGGTTGCTTTTCTCGAGATTGTTTATCATGTGGTGATAGCTCGTAAGATTGGAGCAAACATTTCTTTCAGAGTGTTTTGGCAAACGTTTAAAAAGGTCTTTCGAAAAAATGCTGCCTTTTTAATTCTATTAGGGATTGCACCGATTTTCTTCAAAAGTGAAGACTTCATGGCCTTCATAACCCGGCAGCTTTTCTTTGTCGTCTTGGTGAGTGATGTCATCATGGCTTCAAATGATATGCCATTATCTCGATGACAGCTAAAACCTAAACATTTCATTGGGAGAATGTGGATAATGTTTACCATTCAAAGAAATCATTTGTCAGACCAAGGTGTAGATTATGTCACTTTTGGCAAGAGAGACAAAAATCTCATTATCATTACGGGATTAAGTTTGCAACGTTTAAATGATCTGTCCAATCTTGCTATTTACGCCTTGTTTTATCAATATGCTAAGGAGTACAAGGTCTTTATTTTTGATCGAAAGGACCATATCGAAGAAGGCGTTTCTATTGAGGATATGGCGGATGACCTTTATCATTCTTTGGAAAAATTGCATATTACTAATGCCTCTATCATAGGCATATCACAGGGGGGTATGATTGCTCAGCTATTTGCTATCAAGTATCCTCAAAAGGTGAAAAAGCTAGTATTAGCGCTGACACTCTCTCGTAATAATACCATCAGTAGAGAAACCGTCGGAGGGTGGATAGCGATGACTGAAAATAACGATATGGACCAGCTCAATAAGGATTCGATGAGTAAATCATTTTCGTCTCCTGTGTTAAAGAAATTATATGTGATTAACAGATTATTTTTGAAGTCTGTAAGTACAGAAAAACGCCATCGATTTGTTTGTTTAGCCAAGTCAATTCTAGCCTTTGATTGCTATAGTTCGCTTGGTAAAATCACTTGTCCGACTCTTGTACTGGGAGCTAAAAAAGATATGGTTCTGGGTGTGGATGGCGCCAGGGAGCTGGCAAATGGGATTCCAAACGCTTCTTATTATGAATTTGACAAATTGGGGCATGCGGCTTATATTGAAAGCAGACGGTTCAACAAAGTTTTATTAGAATTTCTACAATAAATCACTCAGAAAACTCATTTTTAAAGAGTGTTTATATCTCCAGTGATATAAGATATGAAAGCGGTTATGGCAAAAGCTGTAGCCTTTTTATTTTCCAGTTCAGATATGTGCAGTCTGAAAAATTAAATGATAGAATGGCAATAGATAGGAGGATACAGAGATGTTAAACTATGATTTGATTGTTATCGGTTTTGGTAAAGCCGGTAAGACTTTGGCCGCTAAGATGAATGCGGCTGGTAAAAAAGTTGCTGTCATCGAGCGCAGCAAAGCGATGTATGGCGGTACTTGCATTAATATTGCTTGTATTCCAACCAAGACTATGATTGTAGCGGCCGAAAAGGGCTGGTCATTTGACGATACCATGAAAGAACGTGGTGCGGTGACTGGTCGTCTTAACGCTAAGAATTATAAAATGTTGGCAGACAATGGCGTTGATGTCATTGATGCAGAGGCACATTTCGTGTCAAATAAGGTTATCGAAGTAGTGGCTGGTGATGATCGCCAAGAGCTAACAGCTGAGACTATTGTTA
Organism: uncultured Streptococcus sp.; assembly: GCA_934229725.1. Lineage (GTDB taxonomy): Bacteria > Bacillota > Bacilli > Lactobacillales > Streptococcaceae > Streptococcus. The sequence continues at coordinate 123,130 of CAKQDX010000001.1, read as the reverse complement.
TCAATACAGGTGCCGTGTCTAATGTCTTGCCTATTCCTGGCTTGACAACAACTGAGCATGTCTATGATTCAACTGGTATTCAAACTCTTGAAACCTTGCCAAAACGTTTAGGTGTCTTAGGTGGTGGTAATATCGGCCTTGAATTTGCTGGTCTTTATAACCGTTTGGGTAGTCAAGTGACTGTCTTGGATGCTGCGACTAGCTTCTTGCCACGTGTAGAGCCATCTATTGCTAAGTTGGCCAAGGAATACATGGAAGAGGACGGCATTGTCTTTGAGCAAGGTGTTAAAACATCTGAAGTTAAGAATGACGGTGATGAAGTTGTCGTTGTTACTGATAAAGGCGAGTTCCGTTTTGATGCGCTCCTCTATGCGACAGGACGTAAGCCTAATATCGAACCTCTTCACTTGGAAAACACCGATATTGCCTTGACTGAGCGTGGTGGTATTCAGGTCAATAAGCATTTGGAAACAAGTGTTCCTGGTGTTTTTGCAGTGGGTGATGTTAATGGTGGTCTTCAATTTACTTACATCTCACTAGACGATTTCCGTATTGTCTTTAATTACTTGACTGGTGATGGTAGCTATAACCTTGAAACACGTGGAGCTGTTCCAACTGCCATGTTCCTCAACCCACCTTTGGCACAAGTTGGTCTTACTGAAGACCAAGCCAGAGCTGCAGGTGGACCGGTTGCTGTCAAGGAACTTCCAGTTGCTGGCATGCCTCGTGGTCATGTTAACGGTGATTTGCGTGGTGCCTTCAAAGCTGTGGTAAACCCTGAAACTAAGGAAATTTTGGGAGTGACCCTCTTTGGTCAAGAATCTCATGAAATTATCAATTTGATTACCCTAGCGATGAACCATCATATTCCATATACAGATTTGGCTAAACAAATCTTTACTCACCCAACTATGGCTGAGAACCTAAACGATTTGTTTGCGATTTAAAATGAAAAGAGCCGAGAGGCTCTTTTTTGAAAACAGATCTCTAATGCCAAGCGACATTCTAGGTTAGATGTCGCTTTTTTTGCGCTTTGATGATAAGATAGAAGTGCTATAAGAAAATTCTTTAGATTGGCGCTCTTTGTCTGCATTGATTGCTTGATAGACCTTGAGTCACCACTAGAATCTGTATGAAAAACGTAGAAAGACACTCGCTTGCCAGTTGGTCTGTGAGTGTGTGTAACTTATGACTAAGAAAGTAGGAGTGGGTAAGGCCCACAGTAAGATTATTTTGATGGGAGAGCACTCGGTTGTTTATGGGCATCCTGCCCTTGCTCTCCCTCTTAAGGATATTGAGGTTGTCTGTCAGATTCAGGCGGCTGAGACTCCTTTGACACTCAAGGCTCAGGATCCCTTGACGACAGCGATTTTTTCAGCCCTTAATTATCTGGAAATCAAGAATCAGCCTATCAGCTATGCTATTAAGTCTAGTGTCCCTGAAAAGCGTGGCATGGGGTCGTCTGCAGCGGTTGCTATTGCAGCGATTCGTGCGGTTTTTGATTATTTCGATCAGAAGCTAAGCCAGGAGACCTTGGAAATGCTGGTCCATCAGGCGGAGACTATTGCCCATAGTAAACCTAGTGGCCTAGATGCCAAGACTTGCTTGAGTGACCGAGCCATCAGCTTTACCCGTAATATTGGCTTCAAGGAAATCGAGGTTGATTTAGGTGCCTATCTAGTTATCGCAGACACGGGCATTCATGGAAACACCCGTGAGGCCGTGGAAAAGGTTGAGGCTATCGGACTAGATGCCTTATCAGACCTAAATCAGCTAGGCGAATTAAGTCAGAAGGCGGAAGGAGCCCTCAAGGCCAAGGATCAAGAGCTTCTTGGGCAGCTTATGTCGCAAGCCCATAATCACCTTAAATCTTTAGGTGTGTCCTGTGATTTGTCTGACCTGCTCATAGCGACTGCTCTGGAACAGGGTGCGCTGGGAGCCAAGATGTCAGGTGGAGGACTGGGTGGCTGTATTATTGCCCTAACAAGTACTAAGAATCAAGCCCAAGCGATTGCTAAAAAACTTCAAGAAAAAGGAGCGGTAAACACGTGGATAGAAAGCCTGTAAGCGTCAAATCGTACGCAAATATTGCTATTGTCAAATACTGGGGTAAGGCGGATGCCGAGCGTATGATTCCTTCAACCAGTAGTATTTCACTGACTTTGGAAAATATGTATACGGAAACCAAGTTGACCTTTCTGCCTGAGAATGAGACCAGTGATGTCATGTATATCGATGACAAGCTCCAAGGGGAAAAAGAAACGACCAAGGCCAGCAAGGTTTTAGATCTCTTCCGTACCAATCCCAACCAGCATGTCAAGATTGAAACTTGGAACAATATGCCAACAGCTGCAGGTCTTTCTTCAAGTTCTTCAGGTCTTTCAGCCCTAGTTAAAGCAGCTAACGAGCTCTTCCAAGTCGGGAAAACGCAGTCTGAATTAGCTCAAATTGCCAAGTTCGCTTCAGGGTCATCATCACGGTCTTTCTTTGGTCCATTGGCAGCTTGGGACAAGGATAGCGGTGAGGTTTATCCGGTTGAAACAGACCTTAAATTGGCCATGATTATGCTGGTGTTAACAGATCAAAAGAAACCCGTATCCAGCCGTGATGGTATGAAGTTGTGTACCGAAACATCGACCTCCTTCCCAGAATGGATTAAACAGTCTGAGCAAGATTACAAGGATATGTTAGGTTACCTCAAGGCTAATGATTTCCAAGCGGTCGGCGAGCTCACTGAAGCTAATGCCCTTCGCATGCACCAAACCACAAGTACGGCTAACCCTCCATTTTCATATCTGACGGATGCTTCCTATCAGGCTATGGACAAGGTTAAGGCCCTCCGTGCCACTGGTGAGCAGTGTTATTTCACTATGGATGCTGGACCAAATGTTAAGGTGCTTTGCCTGGAAAAAGACCTGGACCGCCTAGCAGACCACTTCCGTAAGGACTATCAGGTCATCATTTCACGCACCAAGGAGTTGCCAGATGCCTAAGCTCTCAGTCATTCAGGCCAGCGTAAAAACCGGTGGAAAACTCTACATTGCTGGAGAATACTCAGTCTTAACACCTGGGCAGACAGCCCTAATACAGTTTATCCCTATCTTTATGTCAGCAGAGGTCAAGGAGGCACAAACTACTCAGTTGTCTTCAGACATGTTTGACTACAGTGTTGGTCGAGAGCCAAATGCAAATTATGCCCTCATTCAAGAGGCCTTGAATACTTTTGAGGCGTACTGTGGTGAGGACTTACCCAATCTAGACCTTTCTATCACTGGAAAGTTGGAACGAGATGGGGTTAAATTTGGTATTGGCTCATCTGGTTCAGTTGTGGTTTTGACCCTCAAGGCTTTGGCAACAGCCCTTCAGAAAGACTTATCCAAAGACATGCTCTTTAAGCTAGCCAGTTACACCCTCCTCAAACAAGGAGACAACGGTTCTATGGGGGATTTGGCCTGTATTGTATACGAAGAACTGGTTTCCTATCGCTCCTTTGACCGTGCAAAAATAGCAGAGCTTATAGACCAAATGACTCTATCAGAGCTTTTGGAAAGGAACTGGGGTTACCGTATCAGACCTGTAGTGCCAGCTCTCAAAGCTCATTTTTTGGTGGGGTGGACCAAGCAAGCTGCTATCTCAAAAGACATGGTTAAGATGGCCAAATCTCGCATCTCAAGCAAGTATCTAAGTGAAACCGAAGTTGCTGTTCAAGATGCCATCAAGGCACTGGAAACAGGAAATAAGAATTTGCTTAAGAGCAGCCTTCAAACTGTCAGTGACCAGTTGGAATCCCTTAGTCCAGATATTTATGTGGATAAGCTGAAAAAACTCAAGGAAGCTGAACAAGGCCTCGATGCTATTGCAAAATCTTCTGGCGCTGGAGGTGGCGATTGTGGTATCGCCTTTGCCTTTGACCAAGCTAGCCGAGATATCCTAGTTGGACGTTGGCAGCAAGAAGGCATAGAGCTCTTGTATGAGGTTTAAGGGTCAGCTTAGTAGATATAATCACGCAAGAAAGTAAAGAAATAACCTATGACAAATCGTAAAGACGATCACATCCGTTATGCCCTCAAGTACCAGTCGCCCTACAATAGTTTTGATGATATGGAACTTATCCACAAGTCTCTGCCGACTTATGATTTAGATCATATTGACTTGTCCACACATTTTGCAGGACGGGATTGGGACTTTCCTTTTTATATCAATGCCATGACAGGTGGCTCTGCAAAGGGTGGTGCAGTCAATCGTAAATTGGCTGAGGTGGCCAGCCGAACAGGTATTCTCATGGTGACGGGTTCCTACAGTGCTGCTCTAAAAGGAGAAGCACCAGAATCTTTTGACTATCGCCAAGAGTTTCCAGACTTAGACCTTGCGACCAATATCGGTGTGGATAAGTCTGTGGACCTGGGAATTAAGACTGTGGAAGCCATGAATCCAGTCTTTTTACAGCTCCATGTCAATCTGATGCAGGAGCTCCTCATGCCTGAAGGAGAGCGTGTTTTCCACACCTGGAAGGAAAATGTGGCGGCTTATGCACAGAACATAGAGGTTCCTCTTGTACTCAAGGAGGTCGGCTTTGGTATGGATGTGAAAACCATTCGTTACGCCATGTCTCAAGGCATCAAGACTGTGGATATCTCAGGTCGTGGTGGGACTAGCTTCGCCTATATTGAAAATAGTCGAGGTGGCAACCGTGATTACCTCAATGACTGGGGACAAAGCACGGTCCAGACCCTCTTGCAAGCCCAAGACCTTCGTGATCATGTGGAAATCCTAGCCTCAGGTGGCGTGCGTAACCCACTTGATATGATCAAATGTCTGGTCTTAGGTGCTAAAGGAGTTGGCCTCTCACGAACAGTCCTTGAATTGGTGGAACGTTACCCTGTGGATAAGGTTGTGGCTATCGTTAATGGTTGGAAGGACGACCTTCGTCTCATTATGTGTGCCCTTGATTGTCGAACTGTTGATGAGCTCAAATCTGTGGACTACATCCTACACGGCAAGTTACAAGGGACTTATATCAAGCAAGGAAAGTAGGAAAGAGCGTGCCACTTCGAAGAAGTTCGCTGACGTCCGCACTCGCTTAAGGAAAGTCTTAAAAGACAATTTTATCTAAAAAAGAGCGAAAGCTCTTTTTTCATTTCCCTTCCATTCTGCAAAAATGTCCTTATTTATGGTATAATAAGGCGATTATGGATGGTGAGAAACTCTAATTTAGATCGTTGAAAAAGGGTCTCATTGAACAGAATCAATAGAAAATGGGGGAGTTTCTCTTGTTTAGGAGAAACTGTAAAGAGTGCTTTCTTTATTACATGGGGTAGTAGGAGTAAAGTACTAAAATTCACAATTAAGAGGGAATAAACACATGAGTAATTACGCAATTATCCTTGCTGCGGGTAAAGGGACTCGCATGAAATCAGATCTTCCAAAAGTTTTGCACAAGGTTTCAGGTATCACCATGCTTGAGCATGTTTTCCGTGCAGTTTCAGCCATTGATCCAGCTAAAAACGTTACTGTTATTGGTCATAAGGCTGAGCTTGTTCGTGAGGTTTTGGATGGTCAATCTGCCTTCACTATGCAAACTGAGCAGTTGGGGACTGGTCACGCCGTTATGATGGCTGAGTCAGAGTTGGCTGGTCTTGAAGGTCAAACCCTTGTCATTGCTGGAGATACACCTTTGATTACTGGTGAAAGCCTCAAAAATCTTATTGACTTCCACGTTAATCACAAAAACGTTGCCACTATCCTGACAGCGACAGCGGACAATCCATTTGGCTATGGTCGTATCATCCGTAATGAAAATGGCGAAGTGACTAAGATTGTAGAGCAAAAAGATGCCAACAAGTTCGAACAACAAGTCAAAGAAATCAACACAGGGACTTATGTATTTGACAATAAACGTCTTTTTGAAGCGTTAAAAAATATCAACACTAACAATGCGCAAGGAGAATATTATTTGACAGATGTCATTTCTATTTTCCGTGAAAATGGTGAAAAAGTGGGTGCCTTCACTCTTCGTGACTTTGAAGAAAGTCTTGGGGTTAACGACCGTGTTGCCTTGGCAACAGCGGAAGATGTTATGCGTCGTCGTATCAACAAGGCTCATATGGTCAATGGTGTAACCTTCCAAAATCCAAATGCCACATACATTGATGTGGATGTGGAAATTGCACCGGACGTTGTGGTTGAAGCAAATGTGACACTTAAAGGTCAAACAAAGATTGGTGCAGAGTCAGTACTTACCAATGGTACCTACATCGTTGACTCTACAATCGGTGCACATACAGTCATCACTAACTCTATGATTGAGCATTCAGTGGTTGAAGCTGGTGTTACTATTGGACCATTTGCTCATGTTCGCCCAGACTCTACGCTTAAGAAAGACGTTCACATTGGGAACTTTGTTGAGGTTAAGGGCTCAACTATCGGTGAAAATACCAAGGCTGGTCACTTGACTTATATTGGTAATGCGGAAGTCGGCTCTAATGTTAACTTTGGTGCAGGTACTATAACAGTCAATTACGACGGTCAACATAAGTTCAAGACACAAATTGCCGATAACGCCTTTATCGGAAGTAATTCAACCTTGATTGCTCCGCTTGAAATCGGAGATAGTGCCCTTACAGCAGCCGGTTCAACCATCACTGAAAATGTGCCAGCTGACTGTGTAGCCATTGGTCGTGGTCGTCAAGTCAATAAAGAAGGTTATGCGGTGAAGAAACCTCATCACCCAAGTCAACGATAAGGCTTTAGGAAGGTCACCTGATGGCGACTTTTTAGGCATCACATCAACTAAGTGGTAAGAAAAAAGGAGGAAAGCCATGAAATACGAAGAAAAAACATTAACACGCGACTCAAAATTTAAAGGAAACATTTTTGAGGTAGCTGTAGACGAGGTCCTTTTACCAGATGGTAAGACGTCTCGTCGTGAGCTCATTTTCCATAGGGGAGCTGTGGCCGTTTTAGCGGTTACTCCAGAAGGTAAACTTGTTATTGTTAAGCAATACCGCAAGGCTATTGAAGATGTATCGTATGAAATCCCTGCGGGTAAATTGGAAGTTGGCGAGGCTGGTGATGAAAAGGATGCAGCAGCACGTGAACTTGAAGAAGAAACCCAATATCAGGGAGATTTAGAGTTGATTTATGAATTTTACACAGCCATTGGCTTTTGTAATGAGAAAATTAAACTCTATGTGGCGACTAATCTCAAACCTGTTGAGAATCCTCGTCCACTTGATGATGATGAATTTCTTGAAATTTTTGAGTTGACCTATGATGAGTGTATGGAGTTGGTGAAATCAGGTGAGATTAAAGATGCTAAAACTATTCTTGCACTCCAATACTATGCACTCCACTTTGGAGGAAAATAAGTTATGGGGAGACCGCTGTTAACTGACGATATCATTGAGCAGGCCAAGCGTGGGGAAATTGATTTAGCTGACCACCCTTCTTATCAGGGCTATGATGAAGACCTTTATGATGAGTCTTTTGACGCTGATTATCAGCCTTCTACCTACAAGAGTCGTCGGATTGAAAATGCGAAACGCACCCAGTTTCAACACAAACTCAATCGTATTCTCTTTTGGGTAGTTGTCCTCTTGATTGTCCTCTTCATTGCTGTCTTTTATTTCTAAGAATCCTCTAGGATGGTTAGGACTAAATTCTCTTACGATAAGTGATTCACACAAGATTACAAGTTGAAAAGGAACTATATGAAAATCGGAATTATCGCTGCCATGGAGCAGGAATTGGTGCTTCTAGTGGAGCAATTGGAAAACAAGGTTGAGGAAACCGTTCTTGGAAATACCTACTACACAGGACGTTTGGGCAAACACGATGTGGTTTTGGTCCAATCAGGTGTTGGTAAGGTCATGTCAGCCATGTCTGTGGCTGTTTTGGCGGACCATTTTGAAGTTGAGGCCCTCATTAACACTGGCTCTGCAGGGGCAGTAGCGCCTGGCTTAAAGATTGGTGATGTGGTCGTGGCTTCAAAGTTGGCTTATCACGATGTTGATTTGACAGCCTTTGGCTATGATTACGGCCAAATGTCTATGCAGCCACTATATTTCGAGAGTGATGCAAGCTTTGTGACGACCTTTGAGAAGGTTTTGGCTCAAGCGTCAATTGACAGTAAGATTGGTCTTATCGCTACCGGCGATAGCTTTATTGCTGGTCAGGACAAGATTGATGACATTAAGGGGCACTTTCCAGAGGTTTTGGCTGTTGAAATGGAAGGGGCGGCTATCGCTCAGGCAGCTCACAGTGTCAAGAAACCTTTTATCGTTGTGCGTGCCATGAGTGATACGGCAGCTCACGATGCCAACCTTACTTTTGATGAATTTATTATTCAGGCAGGTAAACAATCGGCTGCCATCTTGATAGACTTTTTGGAAGAACTTGACTAAATTGTTATCACACAATCCCTAAAAGCTATAGAAATTTAACTTGAATTTTAGGTAGATTAGAAACTTTTTGACAATTCTTAATTATTTTCTTCTCATAATTGAATATTTTTGAAAATATTTTACGACATCATGAAAACACTAGCAATTGAGTTTAAAAGCTTTATTGTTAGTGTTTTTTGTGTGTTTTAGAAAAATTTTAGTAAAATTTAGTGCTTTTTCCTTACAAAACAAGACAAAGTGTTGCGCAATTTACAAAAATGTTAATTAATTGTGACTTACATCTTGCAAAAAATTAGAATAGGAGTATAATGCTGGTTGGGAAAGATAAAAATGTTTTGTAAATGGAGGATATTATGAATAGGTTATTTAGTGATTCGAAGCAACGCTTTTCCATCCGTAAATTTTCAGTCGGTATTGCATCCGTTTTGATTTCAACTGCAATTTTTGGTATTGGTACAGCACAAGCCGATCAGGTGACAGAGGTTTCTAGTCAACCCGCTACAAATGTGGTGAATGTCTCAGCAAATCAGTCATCATCAGAGGTTACAGCACCATCAGTATCAACTACAGCAGTAAGTACTGAAAATACAGGTACATCAGTTGATGTTCCTAAGAGTGGTAAAGCAGACAGTCCAGTAGCTTCATCTGTCAGTTCAGAACAGGTTGAAGCTCCACATGGCAATGTGAGTAGCGAAGCATCAAACAGCTCTATAGCTTCAAATGCTACTAGTGTAACTAGTGAGCGTTCAGCTAGTGATTCAGCAAGTGTTGCTGATCACAAGTCAGCTGAACATGAAGCAGCTGTAGAAGCTAAGAAATTGACGAATAGTAGTACTCCTACTAGTACTTCTGATACTCAAATAACCAAGACAGGAACTGAAATTCATGTTCAAAACCCTAACGTTGAGCTTCAATTTCCAGATGGAAATAGTATTTACTCAAGAAGTAAGGTTGTTTATCATGATATTTCATTCCCTAACGATATAGCTATTAATTCAGGTGACAAAGTTATCTTCACTCTTCCAAGTGAATTGCAATTTAAGACAAGCTATAGTGTTAATGTTTACAACCCTAATAACGAAGTTGTTGGTATTGCTCAGGTAGATCCTAAGAATAACAGTGTTGTAACAACATTTAATCATTATTTCGAAGATCACCCTATTGGGAAATATATGAATTTAGAGTTAGATACACTTTATTCTGAAGCTCTCAAAGGTGGCGAAAGCTTGCACCTCAATTTTAATGGTCGTGTCGTTAATGTGACAGTTGGTTCTGCAAATCCTATCCCTGGTGACGAAGTCATTGCTAAATGGGGTAGTCAAGACAAGAATGATCCAACCCTAATTAACTGGGGAATGCGTCTTAATTATGCAAGACGTGTATTGAATAATCTTCAATTGATCGATACTTGGTCTGATAATCAAAGATTTGTTGATAATTCTTTAGAGTTACGTTACATTGATTCTGCTGATCCATGGGTTGATAAGGGTTCAGCTATGGAATTGATTAAGAGTTTCTCTCATGACGATACTAAATTTGAGTTAAATCTTGGTCGCTTGGACCGTATGGTTTATGTTTGGTATCAGACACGATTGACCAACCCAGCATCAGATTCTAATAATCCTACGAATAAAGTTGACCTTCATGCAGATGTTGAGTCAAAAACATATACTTCTGAAGTACGTTTGGTTGGAGGCCTTGGAAATGTTGGCGGTGAACAAGAAGTACATTTCAATCTTGAATTAGCCAAAGAGTTGGCAGGTAGAGCCTTGAAAGATAAGGAATTCACCTTCAAATTGGTTGATATGACAGATAATAAGATGGTTGATCTTGGTGAAACAACCAATGATGCCACTGGTAAAATTGTCTTCTCAAATCTTGTGCTTAACCAACCTGGTACCTACCACTATCGTGTGACAGAAGTTCCTGGTAATGATAGTGACGTTGTTTATGATAAGCTTCAAGCTGACGTAACTGTCCAAGTGGCTAGAGAAACCAAAGATGGCCGAGAAAAATTAGTAGCTAAAGTGGTTTATCCAGATGATGTTATCTTTAACAATAAATTGGTCACACCAGCCAAAGCTAAGATTCAATTTAGCAAGGAATTGAGCAAAGCAGGTGTTAATCAAGCCTTGACTGCTGATGAATTCCAATTTGTCCTCAAGGATGAAAAAGGTAATGTTGTCCAAACTGTAGGTAATACAGCGGACGGTCATGTTAACTTTAGCGAATTGACCTTCGACAAGGTTGGTACTTACAACTATACCGTTGAAGAAGTTGCAGGTAAGGATGACGCTATCGTCTATGATACGATGAAAGCTGCTGTTTCTATCACTGTGACACGTGATGGGGATGCTCTTGTTTCAACAGTTGTTAATCCAAAAGACACTATCTTTAACAACAAGTTTGCGACTCCAGCTAAAGCCTCTATCCAGTTCACTAAGGAATTGAGCAAAGCAGGTGTTAACCAAGCTTTGACTGCTGATGAATTCCAATTTGTCCTCAAGGATGAAAAAGGTAATGTTGTTCAAACTGTAGGAAACACAGCAGATGGTCGTGTTGCCTTTAGTAACCTTAGCTTCGAAAAACCAGGTACCTACACTTATACTGTTGAAGAAATCAAAGGTAATAACGAAGACATCATCTATGATGGTATGAAAGCAACGGTATCAATTACCGTGACACGTGACGGAGAAGCCCTAGTATCAACTGTTACAAATCCAAAAGACACTATCTTCAATAACTACGTCAAAGAATTGAAACCAGCTAAAGCTAAATTCGTATTGACTAAAGTTCTTGCAGGTCGTCAACTTCAAGATGGTGAGTTTAGCTTCGTCCTCAAAGATGAAAAGGGTAATGTTATCCAAACTGTGACTAACGATGCTAAAGGTAACATCAACTTTGACAGTATTAACTATGATAAACCAGGTGTTTACTACTACACTGTCGAAGAAGTCAAAGGTTACGAAGCTAATGTGGTTTATGACAGCATGGTAGCTAAACTTAAAGTGACGGTTACTAAGAGTGTTGGTGATAAGGAAAACTTGCTCGTAGCAGCAGTTGTCCTTCCTTTGGATACAGAATTTAACAATAGTTACATTCCACCAAAATCTCCAAAACCTCAAACACCACCAACTCCAACAAGACCACCACATGTTCCACAAAAACCATCAGTGGTTTCTACAACTTCATCAGTGAACCCACAACCAGCTAAGCCAGTTCAATCTTCTGTGAAATCAGGACCTCAACTTCCAGAAACTGGTCAAGCCAGTGATAAAGCCTTGCTTGCTCTTGGAGTGGCAGCAGAAGTAGCTGCAGTTATGGGTATAGCCTATAACCGTCGTCGTAAAGACATTTAAGGTGATAACTAAAAAACAGCTTGAAACTTTTGTTTCAAGTTGTTTTTGCTTTTTAAAGTTTACATTTGTATACTAGGACACGAAATCGATATAGGGGGTCTTAAGGAGTAAAACAAACTGTTTTTTGAAGATGTCAGGTGGTGTTGGAAATTCTTGAGAGATCCACAGTTGGATGATGTTAAGGATATTGAGGAGAAATAATTCTTGTAAGAAGGGTTTTGGTATTTGAAGGTCTACCTCTGCTGGACTTATATTTTCTTTGAGCCATTTTCCATAAGTGATTTGTAAGAAACTTCGCCAACTTGGATCAGCTGCGGTCGTGTAAAGACATCTTAGCCAGGTTCTTTTAGAGTATAGTAAGGGAATAATATTATCGCAAAAGAGTGTGATTGGATCTTTAGTGGTTAGATCATGCTCAATATGAGAATGGATATCGGCATCAATCATTTCATGAATATACTGAATCAATTCATCATAATTGTTAAAGTGATTTTGATAAATAGACTGCCTAGATATGCCTGCCTCCTTGGCAATTTGGGTTAAGGTAAAGTGAGTGCTAGAAGGGTGTTTAGAAGCGAGCGAGAAGAAGGCGTTGATAATATTTTCTCTAGTTCCTTTAGGCATAAGAATCTCCTTAGTCTTTTATAATTTTATTATATTGAAATGCTTTTCAAAATCAATAGTCGTACTAGTAAAAGAGGGATAAAAAGCTGACACCGTGTAAATTTGTGAGGTAAGTCAATCCGATAAAGCGAGAATCTTCATTGAGAAAGACTAGGCCTAGTTGTAAGGATTACAGATCTTGAGCTTACCTTTTTGGGGGAAAGGTCATTGACAGGACGTCATGTTTTTACTATTGATTTCACCTTTTTTGAGGCTTAATATAACTATAATACAAAGGAAAGAAGGTAATGCTGATGTTGGTTTGGCGAGTTGTGACGGTGTTGGAATTGCTTGTGTTTGCCATTTTGGCAGCATTTATCTTGCTTAGACCAGCCGATGCAACTGGTGTTGATAATAGCCTGACCATGCAGCTCATCAGTCTTGGTTTGATTGCCTTCTTATACTTGCCATTTCTCATTGGTCAAGTTATCTGGTACATTATCCTTAAAAAAAGAAAGTCGTCTACCTCCCTCTGATGGTCAAGAGGAGGGCTCTGACTATAAGAGGAAAAGTTGATTGACTACTATTGTAATATCATAGAATAAAGAGGCAGAAATTGAATTTCTGTCTCTTTATATTTTTTATCGTCGTGAGTTGAGTGTTTATCCCTTGATTTTGAGAGCTTTTTAATGCTTGAGGAGCCAGCTTCCAGATGAAATTTCGTCCAAATTAGGCTATAATTGTTAGTATGAAAGTTCTACTTTATCTTGAAGGAAAATCAGTTCTTGAAAAATCAGGAATTGGTCGGGCTCTCCACCATCAGATGCATGCCTTGGACTTGGCGGGGATCCCCTATACAACAGACATCTTGGGTGATTACGATGTTGTTCATATCAATACTTACGGACCACGCAGTTTGATGTTGTTGCATGCCGCAAAACGCCGTGGCAAAAAGGTCATCATGCATGGTCATTCGACTCGTGAGGACTTTGAAAATTCATTCATCGGCTCCAACTTGATGGCCCCTCTTTTTGGGAAATACTTGGCCCACATGTATCAAAAGGCTGATTACGTGATTACGCCATCTGAGTATTCCAAAAAGTTGATTCAGTCATACGGGGTGACTACGCCGATTATTGCTGTTTCCAATGGTATTGATTTGAAAAAATACGGCAAGGACCCACACAAGGAAAAAGTCTTCCGTGACTATTTTGGCATTAAGGAAGGACAGCCAGTTGTGATTTGTGCTGGCCTTTATTTTCAACGTAAGGGAATCGAAGACTTTGTCAAGGTTGCTGAGAAGATGCCGCATGTTCGATTCATCTGGTTAGGCAGTATCAGTAAGTGGTTGATTCCTAAGAAAATTCGAGACATTGTCAATGGTAAGCATCCTGATAATGTCAGCTTTCCAGGTTATTTTAAGGGAGCGGTTTTTCAGGGGGCTATGAGTGGTGCCAGTGCTTTCTTTTTCCCATCTTACGAGGAAACAGAAGGGATTGTGGTACTTGAAGCCTTTGCTAGTCATCAGCATGTGGTCTTGCGTGACATTCCAGTTTATGAGGGTTGGGTTGACGACACGGCTGCCACATTTGGGCATAATGTGGATGAATTTGTAGTGGCCTTGCAAGATATTATTGATGGTAAAGTGGACAAACGTGAAGCAGGATACAAGGTTGCGGAAAGCCGCTCAATTGATGATGTGGCTCAGAAACTTGTAGAAGCCTACAAAGAAGTATTGGAGATTTAAATGCGTATCGGATTGTTTACAGATACCTATTTTCCACAGGTATCCGGTGTTGCGACCAGCATTCGCACATTGAAGACGCAGTTGGAAAAAATGGGGCATACGGTCTTTATCTTTACAACGACTGATAAGGATGTTGATCGCTATGAAGATTGGCAGATTGTCCGTATTCCTAGTGTGCCTTTCTTTGCCTTTAAGGACCGACGTGTGGCTTATCGTGGCTTTTCTAAGGCACTGGAGATTGCCAAGCAATACAAGCTAGATATTATTCATACGCAGACTGAATTTTCTTTGGGGCTTCTTGGAATTGCGATTGCGCGTGAACTCAAGATTCCTGTCGTTCATACCTATCATACGCAATACGAGGACTACGTTCGCTACATTGCCAAGGGCATGGTGATTCGACCAAGCATGGTTAAGTACATTGTTCGTGGCTTTATGAGCGATTTGGATGGGGTCATTTGTCCAAGTGAAATTGTTTACGACCTCCTCCTCAAGTATAAGATAGCAGCTGAAAAGCGTGTTATTCCAACTGGTATTGAACTTGAAAAATTCCAACGCCCAGAAATCACCGAAGAGGATAAGGCAGACTTGAGAGCCAAACTCGGTATTGCTTCTGATGAGATTATGTTGCTGAGTCTTTCTCGTATTTCTTATGAGAAAAACATTCAGGCAATCCTAGCAGCATTACCATCTGTCTTAGAGGAAGAAGATAAGGTTCGCTTGGTTGTTGCCGGTGCTGGGCCTTATTTGGAAGACCTTAAGTCGCAGACTGCTAAACTTGGTATTGAGGACAAGGTGATTTTCACTGGTATGATTGCGCCTAGTGAGACGGCACTTTATTATAAGGCTGCTGACTTCTTTATTTCAGCATCAACTAGTGAAACTCAGGGCTTGACCTATCTGGAAGCCTTGGCAAGTGGTACCCCAGTTATTGCTCATGGTAATCTTTATTTGGATAATGTGATTACAGACCAAATGTTTGGAACACTTTATTATCATGATAATGACTTGGCGGGTGCTATTTTGGAAGCAGCCATTGCAACACCCCAAAAAGATGAAAATAAATGGGCTAAAAAGCTCTATGAGATTTCTGCAGAAAACTTTGGAAAACGTGTTTATGAGTATTATTTGGATTTGACCATTTCTAAGGATTTCCACAATGATTTGAATGGTGAAGATAGTACCATGAAACGCTTGACTCGCATGGTGACTTATTTGCCAACCAAGGCTATTACCCTGCCTGTTAACGGCTCTGTTCGCATCCTCAAAGGGTCTGCCAAGCAGGTCAAGAAAATCCGCAATATTACAAGACTTTTGGATTAGGCAAGTGCTTAGAGTTTCATCGTTTCACAAAAATCTGAGAATTGCTCCATAAAAGAGATAATTAGCTTGAAAAATTACAGTTTCATGCTATAATAACGCATAGAGACATATCAGTCATGGGAAATCTTTTAGAGAGCGTGTGGTGCTGGAAATCACGCAGAGGACATGACTGGGACTACTCGATTAACTTTTTATGCAAACATAAAACGGTGGCCACGTTAGAGCCAATCAGAGGTGTAGGACAGACTCATTTTTGTCGTACACGAACTAAGGTGGAACCACGTTGCGACGTCCTTTCGAGGATGTCGTTTTTTATGTTGTATGAGGGTGCTTTAACAATTTTAGACTGTCTAGTTTAGCTAGGAAATTTTACTTTGTGACTCATGCTCTCTCTTTGATTACTGCAAGAGCTGTTTAGAGCACGAGGTGATCCTATCTTTTTAGTTGAAGGAGAATATGATGGGGTTCAAATATGAAGCTATCAAGGCCTACCTGATTGACCACGGTGTGGATGCTAGTCTTGCTGAAACCATGCACGCTATCTATGCTACCCAAAGACTTGGTGGGACAGCTAATGCTTATTTCCTAATTGTTTTTACAGAAACAGAGATTTTCATTATTTCTATTACTCCTTTAGGAAAATTAGGGGATATCATCGCCACACTTCCTGAAGAGATGATTAAGTCCTATCAGTTTAAGAAACGCTTGTTTATTGGTTACAAACTTCGCATTTTTCTAAATGATGGCAGGGAGCTAGACTTTAATGTCAACAAGATAATGATTGGAGCAGGTTGGCATAAGACAGAATTGCAAAGCATCCTAGAAACAAACTATTACAACAAAAATAATTAATAGAAAGGACGAAGGGGCTCGTCCTTTGGAGCCCTAACATCTAAATTATGATTAATATTACTTTTCCAGATGGCGCTGTTCGTGAATTCGAATCTGGCGTTACAACTTTTGAAATTGCACAATCTATCAGCAATTCCCTAGCTAAAAAAGCTCTTGCTGGTAAATTCAACGGCAAATTGATTGACACAACTCGTGCCATCACTGAAGACGGAAGCATCGAAATCGTGACACCTGATCACGAAGATGCCCTTCCAATCTTGCGTCACTCAGCAGCTCACTTGTTTGCCCAAGCAGCTCGTCGCCTCTTTCCAGATATCCACTTGGGTGTCGGTCCAGCCATCGAAGATGGTTTCTACTACGATACTGACAATCAAGCGGGTCAAATCTCAAACGAAGACCTTCCTCGTATCGAAGAAGAAATGAAGAAAATCGTTAAAGAAAACTTCCCATCTATCCGTGAAGAAGTGACTAAGGATGAAGCGCGTGAAATCTTCAAAAACGATCCTTACAAATTGGAATTGATTGAAGAACACTCTGAAGACGAAGGTGGTTTGACTATCTACCGTCAAGGTGAATACGTTGACCTTTGCCGTGGCCCTCACGTGCCATCAACTGGTCGTATCCAAATCTTCCACCTCTTGAATGTTGCGGGTGCTTACTGGCGTGGAAATAGTGACAATGCCATGATGCAACGTATCTATGGTACAGCTTGGTTCGACAAAAAAGATCTTAAGACATACCTTAAACGTCTCGAAGAAGCTAAAGAACGTGACCACCGTAAACTTGGTAAAGAACTTGATTTGTTCATGATTTCTCAAGAAGTTGGTCAAGGGCTTCCATTCTGGTTGCCAAATGGTGCGACTATCCGTCGTGAGTTGGAACGTTATATCGTTGATAAAGAAGTAGCAGCGGGCTACCAACACGTTTATACGCCACCAATTGCATCTGTTGAACTTTATAAAACTTCAGGTCACTGGGATCATTACCGTGAAGACATGTTCCCACCAATGGATATGGGAGATGGGGAAGAATTTGTCCTTCGTCCAATGAACTGCCCACACCACATCGAAGTCTACAAACACCATGTTCACTCTTACCGTGAATTGCCAATCCGTATCGCTGAAATCGGTATGATGCACCGTTACGAAAAATCAGGTGCCCTTACAGGTCTTCAACGTGTCCGTGAAATGTCGCTTAACGATGGACACACTTTCGTTGCTCCAGAACAAATCGAAGATGAATTCAAGAAAATCCTTCAATTGATCATCGATGTTTATGAAGATTTCAACTTGACGGATTACCGTTTCCGTTTGTCTTACCGTGACCCTGCAGATAAGCACAAATACTTTGACAATGATGAAATGTGGGAAAATGCCCAACGCATGTTGAAAGCAGCTGTTGATGATATGGGTGTTGAATACTACGAAGCTGAAGGCGAAGCAGCCTTCTATGGACCAAAATTGGATATTCAAGTTAAGACTGCTCTTGGTAAGGAAGAAACCCTTTCTACTATTCAGTTGGACTTCTTGCTTCCAGAACGTTTTGACCTTCACTACATCGGAGCTGATGGTGAAGAACACCGTCCAGTCATGATTCACCGTGGGGTTATCTCAACTATGGAACGCTTTACTGCAATCTTGATTGAAAACTACAAGGGTGCCTTCCCAACATGGCTTGCCCCTCACCAAGTAACCCTTATCCCAGTATCTAACGAAAAACACGTGGACTACGCATGGGAAGTGGCTAAGAAACTTCGTGATCGTGGTGTCCGTGCCGAAGTGGATGAACGTAATGAAAAAATGCAGTTCAAGATTCGTGCTTCTCAAACGCAAAAAATTCCTTACCAATTGATTGTTGGTGACAAGGAAATGGAAGACGGAACTGTTAACGTTCGTCGTTATGGTCAAAAACAAACACACACTGAGACTGTTTCAGAATTTGTAGAGAATATCCTTGCTGATATCGCTCGCAAATCACGCCCAGATGCCGAATAAAAAAGGGTCGGTTAGCTAAGCTAACTGACTTTTTAGTAGGATAAACCATGCCTGATTTTATGAAAAGACTTTTATTGCTGCTGGGGGCAGTCCTAGTCATATTACTAACTAGCTTTACCTATCATAGATTTGCCTTGCAAAGAGAAAAGGCCTCTCTAACACCTAAAGGTCAACTGGTAGCTGTCAATGGACACAAAATGAGCGTCTTGGTAAAAGGAAACGGTCCGGAAACCCTAGTTTTTCTCTCTGGTGCTGGAACGGCTTCACCAATCTTAGATTTTAAAGATATGTATGATGGGCTTTCAGGCAAGTATAGAATAGTCGTAGTTGAAAGAGCTGGCTATGGTTACAGTGAGGATACGTCTCAGTCAAGGGATGTTGCTGTGGTCCTTTCAGAAACACGTCAAGCACTTGCCAAAGCTCATGTGTCAGGTCCCTATATCGTGATCTCTCATTCGATGGCCTCATTAGAGACACTTCTCTGGCAGGAAAACTACCCAAGTGAAGTAAAAGCTGTGGTTGGTCTTGATTGGGCCTTTCCAGAAAGTTATGCCCATTTGAAGAGGTATCCTCAGATCTTGCATCTGGCCCGTTGGGGAAGTCAATTAGGCCTGCTAAGATTACTGCCGAGACAATTATATATGCCCAATGAGGACCTAAGTGATAGTGACCGCCGCCTCTATCAAGAAATAGCTTACAGACAACTCTTGTCGCAATCTATGTTAAATGAGAGCCTGTGTGTGAAAGAAAATGCTAAAAAGGTGAACTCTACTAGCATCAAGTCACAAATGCCCGTGCTACTCATGGTCTCTAATGGAAAAGGGACAGGTTTCAGTCAGAAGCAATGGCGACATTATGCGACCAGTTTTGCGAAGGATCAGGAAAATATCGAACTAGCGTTTTATGATGCTCCTCATTATTTCTACCACTATCAGACCAAAGAAGTGATTAGGAGCATAGAGGATTTCATACAAGAGACAACTGATTAAATGATTGAGGAGAGATGTGATGCTCATTGGTTCAAAAGCCTTTAATTGCTTGTGGAAGGAATGGCAGAAAAAGCACCAACCATTGCAAGTGCTTCAGTTATTGCTGACTTATATAGAGATGCCAGAAGATTTATCTGGGGAACTTAAAGAAACCCAAGACTTATTATCTTATTTTGATCCTGACTTGGCGCCTCATGATTCCTTTTGGAAGGACATTGTTAGGTTAGTAGATTTGGCTTTTCCTGGCGATAGCTTGTCTCAGGAAGGCCTTGTAGAGCGCCAAATTCATCAGCTACGTTACCTGATTTCGAGTCAACAGGCCCAGTATGTGCGGACGCATTATAAAAAACCAGGGATGACAGACAAAGAGGCTTTGGCTGCCTATCTCAGATGGAAACCCTTCACCATGTTCGATCAGGGGCGTTTGCACCAGAAGATTGCTCTCCGTGATGAGAAGGTGGTTTATCCTGATGGGATTCCAAGTATCAATCTCAAGATTCTCCTATACAATCGCATAGAGTTTATTTTGGATAGTCAGGGAAATTTTCTCAATGAGGTTGATGCGGAGAAGGTAACTGAGAGTGGCGTGGTTAATGGTGCCAGTTTCAACTATGGCAATTATAAGCGCCATTGGCAACTGGATGTGGAGCCAGTCCAGCCACATGATCCTGACTTTCGTAATCGGATGACCAAGGGCTTTCGATCTCCCAACAAATTAAGAAAGAAGTGGAGACAGAAAGCGCCCGAGCAGTTTAATAAATCTTTCTACAATCCAAAAGGTATTTATGCCCAGTCTCATAGATCTTTGGCAAATGATGTCAAACGCCAAGCCAGAGCTTTTCTCGCTATGGTTTATGGCGTCAAGCCATTTCATACAAAGTAATCAAAGGAGTTTTATATGTCTAAACAACCCCAAAATAATAAGGGAACGGCGGTCCTAGGTTCGCTAGTCTTTATGGCCTTATACGCCTTAGGTATTTGGCACAATGCTGTCCGAGGAAATATTCCCTTCCTCATTCTTTGGAGTGTCTTACTCCTTGTTAATATCAGCTATTTGATTTTCCGCTTGAAAAAATAAAAAATAAGACAGACCTGAATGCAAAAATAATTCAGGTCTGTCTTATTTTTTATGTTCAATTATAACTTACCACTTGCTTTCTTCGGGGATAATAATCCAGCAAATGATGTAGAAAAGAGCACCTGTTCCGAATAGGAAGACCGCTGCAGCCCAAATGAGGCGAATGATAACAGGGTCAATGCCAAGGTAATTGGCAATGCCAGAACAAACACCGGCAATAATTTTGTTGTTTGGGTCTCTTCTGAGTTCTTTTCTCATATGATATACCTCCGTTATGGTCCTATTATATCATAATGACTGGAAATCTAGTATTAGCTTTATGGAAGCATGAAATAGACGATTCCCATGTATTGGAGAGCTGAAGCCAACATGATAAAGAGGTGCCAAATCATGTGGAAGTATGGCTTTTTCTTAGCATAGAAGGCTGCTCCAACCGTATATGACAATCCTCCAGCAAGCATAAGTCCCCAAAAAGCAGGTCCTGTCTTAGTGATGATAGCTGGAATAATGAAGATTACTAACCAACCCATCATCAAATAGAGGAAGAGAGAGAACTTTTCATTGATTTTTTTGGCAAAGATTTTGTAGAGAATACCAAAAATCGTTGTTCCCCATTGGAGGATGATGATGCTGTAGCCTAGCCAACCACCAACTAGCGAGAGGGCAACAGGCGTATAGCTCCCAGCAATGGCAATGTAAATCATGCTGTGGTCAATGATACGTAGGACCATCTTGTGGGGTGAATTGTAATCCATGGCATGGTAGATGGCTGAGCTCAAAAACATGAGGAAGAGGCTGATAACGAAAACAGACATCCCGACAGCAGCAGTCATGCCGTAGCCGTTGTTGGCATGAACAGCAGTGATTGGCAACAAGACGAGCATGGCCAGAGCGCCGACAGCATGAGTCACGCTATTCGCCACCTCTTCGCCAAAGCTAAGTTTTTTACTGAGTTTGAGATTGGGAGAAACATTAAATGTAGCAGTATTAGACATGGGTACCTCCTTCTAGGTCGTTTAAAAGTTGATGGGTAGCTCGGTAGCACTGTAGGGTCTGACAGGCTGAAAGGATGACTTGCGGTGCATCCTTGGGTGTTTGACCATTCATGCAGGCGACAAAGTCATTGTAGTAGGCCTTCTGGCTTTCAGCATCTGTTCGTAGAATTTCCAAGGTTTTGGCAATTTCAGAAATCTCAAAAACGGTCTTTAGACTTGTAATCACAATAAGTCTGGCTACTTGAGCAGCATTGTATTTTTTCTTGATAGGTTTTGCGACATGGCCATGCTTGACATAATTATTGACCATAGAGGCGGTTAGCCCCTTGTCGTTTGGTCCCAAAGTGCTCTGAGTGACCTGATTGACATAAAGCAAAACCTGATCTAAATAAAGTTCAATCTCTGGTAATTCCTCCCAGAGAGGATAGTGTTGTGTTGTCAAATTATAAAAACCTCTTTATCTAGTTTCCATAACTAGATTATAACATTATAGAAATTCAAGTCAAGTCAGAACTCGTGAGACATAAAAAAGATGTTGAGATAATATTTCCAACATCTTTATTTGTTATTCGAGAGGGTGAAGCATTTTCTATGAATTTCTAAGTTTCTCTAGAATTGCTTGGGCAGTTGCTTGGTTCATATGTTTTGCCTTGAGAAGTTCAACCAAAACCTGAGGCATTTCTTCGGGACTAGCTCCGGCTAACAAGGCCAGAGATTTGGCTTGAAGTTTCATATGTCCTGCTTGGATTCCTGTTGAGGTCAAAGCTTTCAGAGCAGCCAGATTTTGGGCCAGTCCAAGAGAGACGATGATACTGGCTAGTGTTTTAGCGTCTGGATGGTTAAGCAAGTCATGGGCGATAGACGTACTTGGATTAAGTCCAATAGAACCACCACGGGTTGCAATAGGCATGGGTAGGGTTAATTCTCCCACCAGTTCCTTAGTCTCCTGATCATAGGTCCATGTAGACAGGCCACGGTAGCTACCATCCTTGCTAGCATAGGCATGGCTTCCCGCCTCAACTGCTCGCCAATCATTTCCGGTTGCGATAACTAGGGCATCGATACCATTGAAAATTCCCTTATTATGGGTAGCTGCTCGGTAAGGGTCGACCTGAGCTAGTTGGCTGGCAAGCTCCATCTTCTTGGCTAGGTCATGGGCTTCTTCCTTATTTCGACTGAGGAAGCGTGTGCTAAGACGGCAAGTCGCTGTCACAAGGCTTTCGGTAGCTAGATTTGAGAGAATGGCCATGAGGCTTTGACCTTGGGAGAGATTTTCCAATTCTGGTACCAGGGCTTCCATCATGGTGTTGACCATATTGGCTCCCATGGCTTCTTGAGTATCGACAGCTAGATAGACAATGAGGAAGTCTCCCTTGGTGTCAGTCCAGAGTTTGCGTGGCCCTCCCCCACGTTTAACGATAGAAGGGTGGGCTTCTTTAGCAATCTCTATAAGCTCTTGACTGGCTGCTTGAATCTTACTTGAAGCAGAGACCTTATCAGGGACATCAAAGAGGGCGACTTGCCCAATCATCTGACGTTCATGAATCGTTGTTGTGAAACCACCAGATCGCTTGATGAGCTTATTGGCATAGGAAGCGGCAGCTACAACAGAAGGCTCCTCAGTAACCATGGGAACCTGATAGGTCACGCCATCGATAAATACATCTGGGCAAATGGCAAAGGGAAGTGTAAAGCGACCAATAACATTTTCAGCCATTTGATTGGCGGTTTCAAGAGAAAGTTGTTGATTATTATCCAGAAGACTTTGATTTTCCTGAGACAAAAGAGCATTATTTTTCAAATGCTCTTTGCGTTCTTGAGGTGTCTTCTTGGAAAAACCAGTCCAAGAGAGTTTAGTCATGTTGATTTCCTTTATAAATACGTTGGTGTTCAGAGATTTCAGCTAAACGGAAAGCTCCGGTTTGATATTCAGCGAATTGGGTAGAACCAGTGTCGTCTAACTGAGCTTCTTCATAGAATAGTTTTTCATAGTCGTCAACGCTTAACTTCTGACGCTTGGCAAAGACATCCAGGCGGTCTGAACGAAGCAGGTTTTGGTAACCTTCAACCAGACGACCTGAGAAGATTTCAGAGACAGCTCCAGAACCATAAGAGAAGAAGCCAATCTTGTCTCCAGCTTTAAGGTCTTGCGACTGTTCAAGCAAAGAAAGAAGTCCAAGATAAAGTGACCCTGTATAGATATTTCCGATTTGGCGACTATAGGTAATAGAAGCTTCGAAGTTACTTGTAAGACGCTCTTTATTCTCAGGGTTCAAATCTTTTGGAATAATCTTGTTAAGTCCCTTAAGAGCCAATTTTGGATAAGGAAGGTGGAGGCAAAATGCTGCAAAATCAGCGAAATCTGTTTGATGACGTTCCTGATAAGCTGACCAAGTGGTTTTCAAACTGTCAAGGTACTGTTTGGTTGAATAAATGCCTTGAACATAAGGCGTTGAACTGTAGTTGGGACGCCAAAAGTCCATGACATCACGAGTTTGTGCCACATTGTCATCAGCAAGTTCCAAGATACGAGGATCCTGACTGACTAGCATAGCTACAGCCCCAGCCCCCTGAGTAGACTCTCCAGAGGAACCTACACCATAACGGGCAATGTCACTAGCGATAACCAGAACCTTGCTATCTGGGTGGGCTGCCACGTGCAATTTAGCGTAATTAAGACCAGCAGTTGCGGCATAGCAAGCTTCCTTCATTTCGAAAGAACGAGCAAAAGGTTGAATATTGAGAAGACTGTGGACATAAACTGCAGCAGCCTTTGATTGGTCAATGGAAGACTCAGTCGCCACAATGACCATATCAATGGCCATCTTGTCTTCGTCACTTAAAATGTCAGCGGCTGCATCAGAAGCAAGTGTCACGATATCTTCTGTAATCGGCGTAATGCTAGTTGCATCAAGCATCAACCCCTTGCTGAATTTTTCCGGCTCTGCCCCACGGGCAAGAGCTAGATCCGCCATGTTTAGAACATATTGACTGGTCGCAAAACCAATCTTGTCAATTCCAATAGACATATGATGTTTCCTTTTTTCTTCATTGTAGAGCATCCAGAGGATACTAATCTATAGTGATTTTACCATAAAAGAGCGCTTTCGCCTTGAAAAAACTTTGATAGTTAGTAATATCTTGTTTTTTGATAAGGCTAGAGGATTATACAAGACATTCCTTCGGGTAACATGACCCTTTTGTTTCTCATTTGAAGCAGAATAAGGTAAAATTGAAAGGGTACTCTACTAGTTTTTTAGCTATGTTAGAAAAGTAAAATTGTTGTTAGATATTGAAATCATTGCGAGCGTTAAGTGAGACTTTCCGCTGTGAGAGCAGTGTCTGTAAATAAAGTGTTTTGTTTACAGACACTCGGAATTTTTGAGACTTTAGGCTCAAAAATTAGTCTTGGAACTTCGAAGAAGTTCGCAGACGTCCGTAATCACTTAAGGAAAGTCTCAAAAAATGTTTTTAAACAGAATACAGAGGAAAATCATGACAAAAGCAGATACTATTTTTAAAGAAAATATCACAAAAATCATGGAAGAAGGCGTTTGGTCGGAGCAAGCACGTCCCAAATACAAGGATGGTACTACGGCCAATTCCAAATACATCACAGGTTCTTTTGCAGAGTATGATTTAAGTAAGGGAGAGTTTCCAATTACGACTCTTCGTCCTATTGCTATCAAATCTGCCATCAAAGAAGTGTTCTGGATTTATCAAGACCAGACAAATAGCTTAGATGTCCTTGAAGACAAGTATAATGTCCACTATTGGAATGACTGGGAAGTTGAAGGCGTGCCTGCTAATAATGGGGACAAGCGTTCAATCGGTCAGCGCTATGGGGCGGTTGTTAAGAAACACGACATCATTAATCGTTTACTAGCCCAGTTGGAGGCCAATCCTTGGAATCGCCGTAATGTCATTTCTCTTTGGGATTATGAGGCCTTCGAGGAGACAGCGGGGCTTCAGCCTTGTGCCTTTCAGACCATGTTTGACGTTCGTCGTGTGGGTGAGGACATTTATTTGGATGCGACCTTGACGCAGCGCTCCAACGATATGTTGGTGGCCCACCATATCAATGCCATGCAGTACGTGGCCCTTCAGATGATGATTGCCAAGCACTTTGGCTGGAAAGTTGGTAAGTTCTTTTATTTTGTCAATAACCTCCATATTTATGATAATCAATTTGAACAAGCGAAAGAACTCCTTAAGCGGCAGCCGTCTGACTGCCAACCACATTTGGTCCTAAATGTTCCTGATGGAACCAATTTCTTTGATATCAAACCAGAAGATTTTGAATTGGTGGACTACGACCCTGTTAAACCCCAACTCAAATTTGACTTAGCAATTTAATAAATGCTTATGATTTAAGCCCATAAAGAGCTGGCAAAGTTTTTCCAAGCTCTTTTTCTCTTTTTTTGTTAGAATGGATTGTAAACGTAAAAAGAAAAGGAAATACTGTGTCTAAACAACTCATTGCTATTTGGGCGGAAGCTCATAACCATGTTATTGGGAAGAATCACACCATGCCTTGGCACTTGCCTGCTGAACTGGCGCATTTCAAGAAAACAACCATGGGTTCAGCAATTCTCATGGGGCGTGTGACCTTTGATGGTATGAATCGCCGTTGTCTACCAGGACGTGAAACCTTGATTTTGACACGAGACAAGGACTTTAGCTGTGAGGGTGTTACAGTAGTGACTAGTGTTGAGGAAGCTCTAGCTTGGTTTGAACAGCAAGAAAAGGACCTCTACATTGCTGGCGGTGCTGGTGTCTACAAGGCCTTTGATGGTCATTATGATGCACTCGTTAAGACAACTATTGAGGCCGATTTAGAGGGAGACACGTATTTTCCACAACTAGATATGACGGCATTTAAAGAGGTATCACGACATCTAGTGGTTAAGGATGATAAAAATGCCTATGATTTTAGCGTAAGTCGCTATGAAAAAGAAGGAGACTAGGTTCATGCAACGTAGTGTTTTTGGATTATTTACTGCACTATTGGGAGTACTATGCGTATTGTCCGCCATTCCTGCCTTTCGTAAGAAACGTTATGGTTTAGCAGTTTTTCTCTTATTAAATGCTTTTACTAACCTTGTCAATACTATTCACGCCTTCTATGGCACCCTATTTTAGAAAAGAGTGAGGAATAAATGGCTGGAAATCGTAATGAAGAAATGGTTTATTGTTCGTTTTGTGGCAAAAACCAAGAAGAAGTAAAGAAAATTATCGCCGGCAATGGCGTTTTCATCTGTAACGAATGTGTGGCCTTGTCACAAGAAATTATTCGTGAAGAAATGGCAGAAGAAGTTTTGGCTGATTTGGCTGAAACACCAAAGCCAAAAGAACTTTTGGATATTTTGAACAACTATGTCGTAGGGCAAGATCGTGCCAAACGTGCCTTGGCAGTAGCTGTTTACAACCACTATAAACGTATCAACTTCACTGAAAGTCGTGAAGACAACGATGTGGAACTGCAAAAATCAAATATTCTTATGATTGGACCAACAGGTTCAGGGAAGACTTTCTTAGCTCAGACCTTGGCTCGTAGTTTGAATGTACCTTTTGCAATTGCTGATGCCACTTCATTGACAGAGGCAGGTTATGTGGGTGAGGATGTGGAAAATATCCTTCTCAAGCTCATCCAAGCGGCAGACTTCAATATTGAACGTGCGGAACGTGGTATCATCTATGTCGATGAGATTGATAAAATTGCCAAAAAAGGTGAGAATGTTTCCATCACTCGTGACGTTTCAGGTGAAGGGGTTCAACAAGCCCTCTTGAAGATTATTGAAGGAACAGTAGCCAGCGTTCCACCTCAAGGTGGTCGTAAACACCCTAACCAAGAGATGATTCAAATCGATACGAAGAATATTCTCTTCATCGTGGGTGGTGCTTTTGATGGTATCGAAGATATCGTTAAGCAACGTCTGGGTGAGAAGATTATTGGTTTTGGTCAAAATAATAAGGCTATTGATGATGATTCATCCTATATGCAAGAAATCGCCGCTGAAGATATTCAAAAATTCGGTCTTATCCCTGAGTTTATCGGACGTTTGCCAGTCCTCGCTGCCCTTGAACAGTTAACGGTTGATGACTTGGTTCGTATCTTGACAGAACCAAGAAATGCCTTAGTTAAACAGTATCAAACCCTCTTGTCTTATGATGGTGTTGAACTTGAGTTTGATCAGGAGGCGCTTGGGGCTATTGCAAGCAAGGCAATCGAACGTAAGACAGGTGCTCGTGGACTTCGCTCTATCATTGAAGAAGTCATGATGGATGTTATGTTTGAAATTCCGAGTCAGGAAGATGTCACAAAGGTTCGTATCACCAAAGAAGCTGTTGATGGCACTGCTTCACCGATTATGGAAACGGTGTAAAGGGGGATGTATGGCTGAAGAACAAGTCCTAAATACCCATAATGCTGAGATTCTCCTCAGTGCAGCAAATAAGAGCCATTACCCACAAGATGACCTGCCTGAAGTTGCCCTTGCAGGACGTTCAAATGTTGGTAAATCAAGCTTTATCAACACACTTCTTGGTCGTAAAAACCTCGCCCGTACTTCTGGGAAACCTGGAAAAACACAATTACTTAACTTCTATAACATTGACGATAAACTGCGCTTTGTGGATGTGCCAGGTTACGGTTATGCCCGTGTTTCCAAAACAGAACGTGCCAAATGGGGGAAGATGATTGAGGAGTACCTCGTGACTCGAGACAATCTTCGTGTGGTGGTCAGCCTGGTTGACCTTCGACATGAACCGACTCAAGACGATATCCAAATGTATGAATTTCTCAAGTATTATGAGATTCCAGTTATCATCGTAGCGACTAAGGCTGACAAGATTCCTCGTGGAAAATGGAACAAGCACGAATCAGTCATTAAGAAAAAACTCAATTTCGATAAAAATGACCATTTCATCGTCTTTTCATCTGTTACACGTGATGGTTATGACGAGGCATGGGATACTATTTTGGCAGAATTGTAAGAAAAGCTCGGAGAAATCCGAGCTTTTTTGTGATAGTTTGTGTCTATCTCTTTGATAGTTTCCACCTATTATCCAAGGAGATGATATTGTGATAAGCTTGTTTTATTACATATTTGGAGGAATTTATGGAAAACCATAATTATGAAAATGAAGGTCAGTTCCAACGGAAGATGACTTCACGCCACCTCTTTATGCTTTCGTTGGGTGGTGTCATTGGTACTGGTCTCTTCTTGAGCTCAGGTTATACGATTGCACAAGCGGGTCCCCTCGGTGCTATCCTATCTTATCTTGTGGGAGCTATCGTTGTTTACTTGGTCATGCTCTCTTTAGGTGAGTTAGCTGTTGCCATGCCAGTGACGGGGTCCTTCCACACCTATGCTACTAAGTTTATTAGTCCGGGAACCGGCTTTACAGTAGCCTGGCTTTATTGGATTTGTTGGACGGTTGCCTTGGGAACAGAATTTCTGGGTGCTGCCATGTTGATGCAACGTTGGTTTCCATCAGTTCCGGCTTGGATTTTTGCAGCCATCTTTGCCTTAGTGATTTTTGGGATTAATGCTTTGAGCGTGAGGTCTTTTGCGGAAGCGGAATCCTTCTTCTCGTCAATAAAAGTCATTGCCATCTTGGTCTTCATCATTCTCGGTCTTGGAGCAATGTTTGGTTTGGTGAGTTTTGAAGGTCACCATGAGGCTATTATGTTTAAGCATTTGACGGCTAATGGTCTCTTTCCAAATGGTGGTCTTGCCATTGTGTCAGTCATGTTGGCTGTCAATTATGCCTTTTCGGGAACAGAGTTAATCGGTATTGCTGCTGGTGAAACAGACAATCCTAAGGAAGCTGTTCCACGTGCTATTAAAACAACTATTGGACGTCTGGTTATCTTCTTTGTCTTAACTATTGTGGTCTTGGCTTCGCTTCTTCCGATGAAAGAAGCAGGGGTATCGTCAGCCCCTTTCGTTGATGTTTTTGACAAGATGGGTATTCCATTTGCGGCAGACATTATGAACTTTGTAATCTTAACTGCTATCCTTTCTGCTGGGAATTCAGGTCTTTATGCGTCAAGTCGTATGCTTTGGTCTCTGGCCAATGAAGGAATGCTAAATAAAAAGTTAGTGAAAATCAATAAGCACGGTGTTCCAATGACAGCTCTTTTGATTTCCATGGCCGGAGCAGTTTTATCGCTCTTCTCAAGTATTTATGCAGCTGATACGGTTTATCTAGCCCTGGTATCAATCGCTGGTTTTGCAGTTGTTGTTGTTTGGCTTTCTATTCCTATGGCACAGCTTAATTTCCGTAAACAGTGGAATTTAGAGCATTCTGAGGACGAGTTAGACTATAAGACACCCTTTAATCCAATCCTCCCTTATATCACAATCGTTCTCTTGGCCATTTCTGTGCTTGGGATTGCCTGGGATAGTTCGCAGCGTGCGGGACTCTACTTTGGTATTCCTTTCATGATTTTCTGTTACCTGTATCACTACCTTCGCTTTAAAAAATGGTAAGGAGGTCTTTCATGGCAATATTTAAAGACTATTTGGAAAATAAATCCCCTCTCATTCTTCATGGTGCTCTGGGAACAGAGATGGAGGCCTTGGGTTATGATATTTCAGGCAAGCTCTGGTCAGCCAAGTACCTTCTTGAGAAGCCAGAGGTTATTCAAGAAATTCACGAAACCTATGTAGCTGCTGGGGCTGACTTGATTACCACATCGTCATATCAGGCGACCTTACCGGGCTTGGAAGAGGCAGGACTTACTGAAAGAGAAGCGGAGCAGATTATTGCTCTAACGGTCCAGTTGGCAAAAGATGCACGAGATAAGGTATGGGCAACCTTGGATGAGACCGAGAAAGCCAAACGTCCCTATCCTCTGATTTCTGGAGATGTTGGTCCTTATGCAGCCTATTTGGCCAATGGTTCTGAGTATAGTGGTGATTATGGTCAGATTACAGTTGAAACTCTTAAGGATTTTCATCGCCCTCGAATTCAAATTCTCCTAGATCAGGGTGTCGATTTGTTGGCTTTGGAAACCATTCCTAATCATCTGGAAGCTCAAGCCTTGATTGAGCTCTTGGCAGAAGAATTTCCCGAGGTAGAAGCTTATATCAGTTTTACCATTCAGGTTCCAGATGCCATCAGCGATGGGACTTCTCTAGATGAAATTGCCAAGCTTATTTCCCAGTCAGACCAAATCTTGGCAGTAGGAATCAATTGCAGTTCGCCAATTCTTTATGAACAAGCTCTACCTGTTCTCAAGAAGGCAGGCAAGGCCCTTATTACTTACCCCAACTCAGGTGAGGTTTATGATGGTGACAGTCAAACTTGGAAACCTAAAGACAAGGATGCCCTCACCCTGCTCGAACATAGTAAAGATTGGCATGCTCATTTTGGAGTTCAGATTTTAGGAGGGTGCTGTCGCACGCGTCCCAATGACATCAAGGCCTTATATCAAGAATTTAGAACCTAGTCAAATTTCTAATTATTTGTTATAATATGTGATTGTAAGGCCAAACGGCCTACATACTATCTGTAAAAATAAATCCAGCGTTAAGCTGGTTTTTAAAATGAAGAGGAAAATATGACCTACGAACAAGAATTTCTAAAAGACTTTGAAGCATGGGTTGTTACCCAAGTTAAAGTAAACGAAAAAGCCTTAGCCGCTAGTAAGAAAATTTGGGAAGAAGATGGTGATGAGCGTGCCCGTGACGCAAGTTTCCGTTATGAAGCTAAATTAGATGCCTACAATTTCCTAATTGGTAAGTTTACCAATTATCGTGCCGGTAAAGGTTTCCATGATATGCCAGAAGGCTTGTTCGGGGAACGTCACTATTAATAGAAAATGAGAAAGAAATGAACGACTACATTCTATAGGGAGAAGTCGTCTGTCAAAATGGGAGAAAATACACATGGCAAAAGTAAAAAATAAAAAGAAAGCTTTTAAACACCGTTTGAAAAAACAAGGACTTTTCAATAATCTTAAAGCCCCTGTTCCACCAGTTGCGCCAGTACCACCAGTAGCCCCACAAGCTGTTGCTGAAACGCAGCCAGTTGCTAAAGAGGAAGTGGTCGCTAAAGATCTTAGTCTTGAAGCCTTTTCAGAACTTCCAGAAGTGGAAGGCCTTCGTTCTAACCTCGTAGAGACCCTTTACAATGAAGGCTTGACGTCAGCAGCAGACTTTGCAAGTGTGACTGAAGAAGAAGTCCTAGCCCTTAAAGGTGTAGGACCTGCAACTGTTAAAAAATTGAAAGAAAATGGTGTCAGCTTTAAAGCCTAATCCTTAAAAAGATCCGAGGTGAAAACTTCGGATCTTTATTGTTTGCCTTATTAGCTATTTTGGTGATTGTCAGAACAGAAAACCACTAGCTTTTTGCTAGTGGTTGATAGATCTGAATTATTTATTTCTTTGGATTTTGTTTGGTTAAATTAAGTCCAAAAGGGACCAAGTTTTCTTGATGCTTGCGAATACGGGCCATATTCTCAGTGTGACGGAAAATAATCACTAAAGCCATGATGATAAGAACAGCACTAAAGATTGGGTCATACCCATCTAGTAAAAAATGGATAGCCGGGAAAGTAGCCAGGGTAATCAGCCCAACAACTGCGGCAGTGACACTTGAAAATGAAATCATGCTGGTTAGATAGAGCGTTAAAGCAAAGACCAAGAGCAGGAAGACGCAGTAGAGGGGGGCAAAACCAAGAAGCACCCCAGCACTTGTTGCAACTGCCTTTCCACCCTTAAAACTGGCAAAGATTGGAAAAACATGTCCAATGATGGCAAAGAAACCAATGACTAGAGGAGATACAGCTGTGACACCCAACCAAACCGGTAGGAGCACTGCCAAAGTCCCCTTAAGCATGTCCACTAAGAAAGTGATGGTGCCAGCCGTCTTACCGAGGACACGGAAGGTATTGGTTGTTCCAGTATTTCCAGATCCGTGCTCCCGAAGATTCGTATGAAAGAAAACTTTTCCAATCCAGAGACCAGTCTGAATGGAACCTAGCAGGTAGGCGATAAGAATTAATAATAAGATTTTCATGAGATAATTATAGCATACAGCTTAGTAATTGACAAAGTTGGTCAGCTCTAAGATAAGCTAACATCTTTCCTGATTTCCTTTGCAAATTCTTCTGAAAACTTATAAAATAATAAGGATGAAAATTTTGGAGGTCACTCTTGGCTAAAAAAGAAATAAATGTAAATAATTATAATGATGATGCCATTCAGGTACTAGAAGGGTTGGATGCGGTTCGCAAGCGCCCAGGAATGTACATTGGCTCAACGGATGGGACAGGACTTCACCACCTAGTTTGGGAGATTGTCGACAATGCCGTCGACGAAGCTCTTTCAGGTTTTGGTGATGTTATCGCTGTTACCCTAAATAAGGATGGTTCCGTTTCCGTCTCTGACTCTGGACGTGGGATGCCGACAGGGATGCATGCCATGGGGAAACCAACAGTCGAAGTTATTTTCACTGTCCTCCACGCAGGTGGTAAATTTGGACAGGGTGGTTATAAGACTTCTGGTGGTCTTCACGGTGTGGGCTCCTCAGTTGTTAATGCGCTGTCTAGCTGGCTTGAGGTGGAAATTATCCGTGACGGTAGTGTTTATCGTCAGCGTTTTGAAAATGGTGGTCACCCTGTAACAGGACTTGAAAAGATTGGCAAGGCGCCTAAATCTAAGACAGGTACAAAAGTTACCTTCATGCCTGATGCGAGCATCTTTTCAACGACTGACTTCAAATTTAACACCATCTCAGAACGTCTCAAAGAGTCAGCCTTCCTTCTTAAAAATGTCACGATGACATTGACAGACTTGCGTGGCGAAGAAGAAGTTCGTGAAGAATTCCACTAT
The DNA here is from genome assembly GCA_934229725.1 of uncultured Streptococcus sp. GTDB lineage: Bacteria > Bacillota > Bacilli > Lactobacillales > Streptococcaceae > Streptococcus. Next base: position 89,942 of record CAKQDX010000001.1, on the reverse strand, counting down.
GAAAATGGGGTTCAAGACTTTGTGTCTTACTTGAATGAGGATAAGGAAACTCTAACACCGGTTATCTATATTGATGGAGATCAACAGGAATTTCACCTAGAAGTAGCCCTTCAGTACAATGACGGTTACTCTGATAATATCCTTTCCTTTGTCAATAATGTCCGTACCAAGGATGGAGGTACTCACGAGACAGGGTTCAAATCTGCTATTACTAAGGCCTTTAACGATTATGCTCGTAAGACAGGCCTTCTTAAAGAAAAAGATAAGAATCTTGAAGGCTCAGATTACCGTGAGGGCTTGTCAGCAGTTATCTCGCTCTTGGTTCCTGAAGAACACCTTCAGTTTGAAGGACAAACCAAGGATAAATTGGGATCTCCTTTAGCTCGTCCTATTGTCGATAGTATTGTTTCAGAGCATCTAACTTACTTCCTTATGGAAAATGGAGATTTGGCTTCGAACTTGGTGCGTAAGGCTATCAAGGCTCGTGATGCCCGTGAAGCTGCCAGAAAAGCACGTGATGCCAGCCGAAATGGCAAGAAAAATAAAAAAGACAAGGGGCTCTTGTCAGGAAAATTGACACCAGCCCAGTCTAAAAATGCTAAGAAAAATGAACTCTATCTGGTCGAAGGGGATTCTGCCGGTGGATCAGCCAAACAAGGCCGTGATCGTAAATTCCAGGCTATCCTGCCTCTTCGAGGTAAGGTCCTAAATACTGAGAAAGCCAAAATGGCTGACATTCTCAAAAATGAAGAAATCAATACCATGATTTACACCATTGGTGCAGGGGTTGGAGCTGATTTTAACCTTGACGATATCAACTACGATAAGATTATTATCATGACTGATGCCGATACCGATGGTGCTCACATCCAGACATTGTTACTTACTTTCTTCTATCGTTATATGCGTCCACTGGTTGAAGCAGGGCACGTTTATATCGCTCTTCCTCCTCTTTACAAGATGTCTAAAGGAAAAGGTAAAAAGGAAGTTGTCGAATATGCTTGGACGGACGGCGAACTTGAGGAGCTTCGTCAAAAATTTGGTCGTGGCGCTCTTCTTCAACGTTACAAGGGGCTTGGTGAAATGAATGCTGACCAACTGTGGGAAACAACCATGGATCCAGAGACAAGAACCCTTATCCGAGTGACGATTGACGACCTAGCGCGTGCTGAACGTCGTGTCTCAGTTCTTATGGGAGATAAACCAGCACCACGCCGTCAATGGATTGAAGATAACGTTAAATTTACACTTGAGGAAAGTGGAGTCTTCTAACTTGCAAGATAGAATGGAAGGCTTTAATAATCAATTGGCATTTGTAAATATGACCTGATAAGCCATTTTTCTGTAGCCTTAATTCAATATTCGCTGTGTCATTGACTAGAAATCAATGTGAGGTAGACCTATGTTCTCTAAGGTATTAAGCTTTTTACTCTACTATCCTCAAGTAGTGTTTCCTGTATGTGGGGGAGCAATAGCTTATTTAAGTGTTTATAAAAAGAGACCAATAAAAACACGCTTTTTACTTCTGCCTATAATAGTGGTGGTAACCTTCCTTCTATCTTTGATAGATAATCCATTCTCAGATAGAACCTACTCGGGTTTGTTATTGGCTTTCTATCATGTCTATGTTTTTTCTCCCTTAAGTGTTGCTTGTAGTATCACATCACTTTTAAAAAGTATCTACCATTATAGGTTATTTCGTATCCCACTAGCTACTGTTCTCGTAATCAACGCCTCTATAATGACTTGTTTAACACTCTTAAACTTTATCTTATTCTTTGGTGAACTTTCTACTTCATTGACTCTATCTTGTGTATTTTTCATTTTAATTGCGATAAGTACAGTCGTTCAATTTGTGGTTGGTGAAATAGAATTTAGGAAGGTGAAAACCATTCTTCTACAGTTGCAAAGTCAAGGAAAGACATTGTAATCAGAGGTATTGTAGTGAGGTAGGGGAGCTACTATTTGTCTTTCACATTATTTTAAATCATTACTTAAATTAAAAAATAAAGAGAAATCTTATGTCAAATATTCAAAACATGTCCCTTGAGGACATCATGGGGGAGCGTTTTGGACGCTACTCCAAATACATTATTCAGGAGCGTGCGCTTCCTGATATTCGTGACGGTCTGAAACCCGTTCAACGTCGTATTCTTTATTCCATGAATAAGGATGGCAATACCTATGACAAGGGCTATCGTAAATCTGCCAAGTCGGTGGGTAACATTATGGGTAATTTCCACCCCCATGGTGACAGCTCCATTTACGATGCCATGGTCCGTATGTCTCAGGACTGGAAGAATCGTGAAATCTTGGTTGAGATGCACGGTAATAACGGTTCTATGGACGGTGATCCACCAGCGGCTATGCGTTATACAGAGGCACGCTTGTCAGAGATTGCGGGCTATCTTCTTCAAGATATCGATAAAAACACAGTCCCTTGGGCTTGGAACTTTGATGATACAGAGAAGGAGCCAACCGTTTTACCTGCTGCTTTTCCAAACCTCTTGGTTAATGGTGCTACGGGGATTTCTGCTGGTTACGCCACTGACATTCCACCACATAATCTGGCAGAGGTCATCGATGCCGTTGTCTACATGATTGACCATCCATCTGCTAAACTGGATAAGTTGATGGAATTCTTGCCTGGTCCAGATTTTCCAACAGGGGCTATCATTCAAGGTAAAGATGAGATTCGCAAGGCCTACGAAACCGGTAAGGGCCGTGTAGTTGTGCGTTCACGTACTGAGATTGAACAACTCAAAGGTGGTAAGGAACAAATCATCGTTACTGAGATTCCTTACGATGTCAATAAGGCTGTCTTGGTTAAAAAAATTGATGATGTTCGTGTTAATAACAAGGTTCCAGGCATTGCAGAAGTTCGTGACGAGTCTGACCGTACAGGGTTGCGTATTGCAATTGAGCTTAAGAAGGATGCTGACAGCCAAACTATTCTTAACTACCTTTTGAAATATACGGACCTTCAGGTCAACTACAATTTCAACATGGTGGCCATCGACAATTTCACCCCACGTCAAGTGGGCTTGCAAAAGATTTTGTCTAGCTACATTGCCCACCGTCGTGATATTATCGTTGCTCGTTCAAAATTCGATAAGGAAAAAGCTGAAAAACGTCTTCATATTGTGGAAGGACTCATCCGTGTCATCTCTATTTTGGATGAAGTCATTGCCCTTATCCGAGCTTCTGAAAATAAGGCTGATGCTAAGGAAAATCTTAAAGTCAGCTATGATTTTTCAGAAGAACAAGCAGAAGCTATTGTGACCTTGCAACTTTATCGTTTGACTAATACAGATATTGTAACTCTCCAAAATGAAGAAGCTGATTTACGTGAACAAATTGCGACCTTGTCTGCTATCATTGGTGACGAGCGCACCATGTTTAATGTTATGAAGCGTGAGCTTCGTGACATTAAGAAGAAGTTTGGAAATGACCGCCGTTCAGAGTTGCAAGCAGAAACCAAGACCATTGAAATTGATACCGCAAGTTTGATTGTCGAAGAAGAAACCTATGTCAGCATCACTCGTGGTGGCTACGTCAAACGTACAAGCCCACGTTCTTTCAATGCTTCAACGATTGAAGAAGTTGGAAAACGTGATGATGATGACTTGATTCTGGTTCAGCAGGCTAAGACGACACAACATCTCTTGATTTTCACCAACCAAGCTAACGTGATTTATCGCCCAATTCATGAGTTGCCAGATATTCGTTGGAAGGATTTGGGAGAGCATTTATCACAAACCATCACCAATTTATATAAGGATGAAGAAGTGCTTTATGCTGAAATTCTGGATGATTTTGAAGCTGGTACTTACCTAGCAGCCACTAAACTTGGTCAGATTAAACGTTTCGAACGTAAGGAATTTACCCCATGGCGTACCTACAAGTCTAAGTCAGTAAAATATGCCAAACTCAAGGATGCTAGTGATTGTGTTGTCACAGTCACCCCAATTCAATTGGATGATGTTATGATTATCACGCAAAAAGGCTATGCCCTTCGTTTCAATGCTGACGAGGTACCAGTTGTTGGTGCCAAGGCAGCAGGTGTTAAGGCAATCAACCTTAAGGATGATGATACCGTTCAGGCCGTTTTTGTGGCAAATACCCAAAGTTTCTATCTTCTTACACAAAGAGCTAGTCTCAAAAGGGTAGCTACAGCAGATATTCCACAGGCTAAGCGAGCTGGTCGAGGTCTCCAAGTTCTTCGCGAGCTTAAGACGAAACCGCACCGTGTCTTTACGGCTGGTCCAGTCTTTACAGAAAATACTGGTGGCGAGATTGATCTTCTAGCGACACCAGTGGAAGAGACTCCTCAGACCTTGCTTGTCACAGCTACAACAGGTGAAACAGCAGAAGTTGATTTGTCCCTTCTTAATCTTTCAGAGCGTACTAGCAATGGAAGTTTCATTGAAGGACTAACAGACAAGGAAGTCTTCGCTGCCAAGATTATTGAAAAATAAAAATAAGAAAGCTTTGTTCTCTTGATTTGAGAACAGAGTTTTTTTTATCGTTCAATCCTCCCCAAAAGCCTCTCAAAAAGAATTGTCAGAATTTTGCAACATAAACTTGAAATTTTCAATGAAAAGGACTATACTATAAAGCACATAGTAACAGAAAAGAGGACATACACATGACAGTTGATTTAGACTGGGAAAATTTAGGATTTAATTACCATAAACTTCCATTCCGTTATATTTCACATTACAAAGACGGAAAATGGGATGAAGGTCATTTGACTGAGGATGCGACTTTGCACATCTCAGAAGCATCCCCAGCTCTTCACTATGGTCAAGAAGCTTTCGAAGGACTCAAGGCTTACCGTACCAAAGATGGTTCAGTTCAATTGTTTCGTCCAGATGAAAATGCTAAACGTTTGCAACGTACAGCCGATCGTCTTTTGATGCCACAGGTTCCCGTTGACAAATTCGTAGATGCTTGTAAACAAGTAGTCCGTGCCAATGAAGAATATGTTCCACCATATGGAACAGGTGCAACACTCTATCTTCGTCCACTTTTGATTGGGGTAGGAGATATTATTGGTGTTCACCCTGCTGATGAATACGTCTTTACTATTTTTGCCATGCCAGTAGGAAACTATTTCAAAGGTGGTTTGGCTCCAACAAACTTCCTTATTCAAGACGATTACGACCGTGCAGCTCCACATGGTACAGGTGCCGCTAAAGTTGGTGGTAACTATGCAGCAAGTATGTTGCCAGGTAAGATTGCACATGACCGTAAATTCTCAGATGTTATCTATCTTGATCCTGCAACTCACACTAAAATTGAAGAAGTTGGTTCTGCAAACTTCTTCGGTATTACAGCTGATAACGAGTTCATCACGCCACTTAGCCCATCTATCTTGCCATCAATTACGAAATTCTCATTGCTTTATTTGGCCGAAAAACGCTTTGGCATGAAAGCTATCCAAGGTGATGTTAAGATTGCTGAGTTGGACAAATTTGTTGAAGCTGGTGCCTGTGGTACAGCTGCTGTTATCTCACCAATTGGTGGTGTTCAACACGGTGACGACTTCCATGTCTTCTATTCAGAAACAGAAGTAGGACCTGTTACACATAAACTTTATGATGAGTTGACTGGTATTCAATTTGGTGATGTTGAAGCGCCAGAAGGATGGATTTTCAAAGTTGACTAAATCATAAGAAATTAACGCTTATTTTAAGGCTTGCTCTTGCAAGCTTTTTTCTTTTTCGGTAAAATTAAAGGGATACATTAAGAAAGGATGGCTTGAGCCAAGTCTCAAGTGTAAATCTATGAGCAAAAAAGACAAAAAAATTGAAATTCAAGTTAAAGATGCCAAAGTAACTGTTAACAAGGCAATTATTGAAGGGTTCGAGCTTGTTGTTGGTAAAAAAGTTATCGGCCAAATTGTAGAAATTGATGGTAAATTTGCCGTTGTTGATAAAGAAAACGTCGCAGGCTTCCACAAGAAAATGGATCAAGCAGTAGCTGCCATTATTGAAGCCTACAATCTTAATCATTAAAATCCAAAGTAAAGGCTTGCTTTGGTCAAGAAACTGTGATATACTATTTCTTGTTCTTAAAAGGAGAGATAGCGAAGAGGCTAAACGCGGCGGACTGTAAATCCGCTCCTTCGGGTTCGGGGGTTCGAATCCCTCTCTCTCCATATCTAAGAGACTGAGTCGAATAGTCGATGTCAAGTACTTAGATGTTTTTTTATGGCATTTTGCTATTGGGGTATAGCCAAGCGGTAAGGCAAGGGACTTTGACTCCCTCATGCGTTGGTTCGAATCCAGCTACCCCAGTCAAAGGTATCGGGTGCTTCGGCACCGCCTATGTCAACAATTGTCTTTGCGGGTACCTTGAAAAATATATTGTTATCAAGAGTCAGAATTGGCTGTCTCTTGTTGGAGGATCTTTTTAGAATGAACGAATTTGAAGAATTGCTAAACAGTGTTAGCGAAGTTAACACAGGTGACGTTGTAACAGCTGAAGTTATCTCAGTAGATAATGATCAAGCAAATGTTGTTATCGAAGGAACTGGTATCGAAGGTGTTTTGACACGTCGTGAATTGACAAACGACCGTGACGCAAACGTTGCAGACCTTGTTAAAGTTGGTGAAACACTTGAAGTGCTTGTTCTTCGTCAAGTTGTTGGTAAAGATACTGATACTGTAACTTACCTTGTATCTAAAAAACGCTTGGAAGCTCGCAAAGCTTGGGATAAACTTGTTGGTCGTGAAGAAGAAGTTGTTACTGTTAAAGGAACACGCGCTGTTAAAGGTGGACTTTCAGTTGAATTTGAAGGTCTTCGTGGATTTATTCCAGCTTCAATGATCGATACTCGTTTTGTTCGTAACACTGAACAATTTGTAGGTCAAGAATTTGATGCTAAAATCAAAGAAGTTGATCCAGCTGAAAACCGTTTCATCCTTTCACGTCGTGAAGTTGTTGAAGCAGAAGCTGCAGAAGCTCGTAAAGAAGTCTTCTCTAAACTTGAAGTTGGTTCAATCGTAACTGGTAAAGTTGCTCGTTTGACAAGCTTCGGTGCTTTCATCGACCTTGGTGGTGTTGATGGACTTGTTCACGTGACTGAATTGTCTCACGAACGTAACGTTTCACCTAAATCAGTTGTTTCTGTTGGTGATGAAGTTGATGTTAAAGTTCTTGCTATCGACGAAGAAGCAGGTCGTGTATCACTTTCACTTAAAGCAACAACACCTGGACCATGGGATGGCGTTGAACAAAAACTTGCTGCTGGTGATGTTATCGAAGGTAAAGTTAAACGCTTGACTGACTTCGGTGCTTTCGTTGAAGTGTTGCCAGGTATTGATGGACTTGTTCACATCTCACAAATCTCACACAAACGTGTTGAAAATCCAAAAGATGTCCTTTCAGTAGGTCAAGACGTTACAGTTAAAGTTCTTGAAGTAAACGCTGATGCAGAACGTGTATCACTTTCTATCAAAGCTCTCGAAGAACGTCCAGCTAACGCTGAAGGTGAAAACAACGAAAAACGTCAATCACGTCCACGTCGTCCAAAACGTCAAGAAAAACGTGACTACGAACTTCCAGAAACTCAATCTGGATTCTCAATGGCGGATCTTTTCGGAGATATCGAATTGTAATATAGAAAGGAGACATGGAAACATGTCTTTTTTTATATTTTAGAGTATGCTATAATAGTATACTGTTAGCACCCTTAGTGTAATGGATATCACGTAAGATTCCGGTTCTTGAGATAGGGGTTCGATTCCCTTAGGGTGCAAAAAGACAAGAGCGTTGAGAGATTTTTCTTTCAACGTTTTTTAATCTGAGTCATATTTAGGTGCCATAAGATTTGTAGTTCTTGAGATGAAGATGTTTACAGTAGGTAATATTTTGCTATTTATTAAAAATTTTGCTATAATACTCAATATCTCATATTGGGGTCGTTACGGATTCGACAGGCATTATGAGGCATATTCTGCGACTCGTGTGGCGACGTAAACGCTCAGTTAAATATAACTGCAAAAAATACAAATTCTTACGCAGTAGCAGCCTAAACACCTGCTCGCGTGACTTCTAGCAGATTGCTTATGTTTGCTTAGAGGTTTTATTGATTTATAAGCTACGTTTGACTATTGCCTAGCTGGTCGAAAAGAGATTTATAGGCTCGCATATAGAAGGCTTGAGTTATGTGTCGTCTATCTGTTAAATGAAATACATAACCTATGGTTGTAGACGAATATGTTGGCAGGTGTTTGGACGTGGGTTCGACTCCCACCGGCTCCATAAATACTTGAGGCGTCAGCCTTTTATTTATGTGTATAGGAACTTATTATGAAAAAACTTATGTCTTTGACCGTTCTAGGTCTTTCACTTTTTACTTTGGCTGCTTGTGGGCATTCTTCGTCTAAGACTGATACGAAGGGGTCTGTAGATAATGAAGCTTCAAAGATTTTAACTGTTAAACATGGCAATGTTCGTCAGAACTTTGATAAAATTACCATGGCAAACGCCTCTCAGGAATTTTCAGGGGGGTCAAATCTTGATACTTTGAAAGGTTTGTTTGGGGAACCTTCATCTACTAGCCAAGAACAGGCAGGAGATGCCAAACTGGATGTCTACAATTGGCAGTTTGATAATGTCATTGTTACGGCTAAACTTTTCAATAATAGTACCGTTGTTAAGTCACTTTCAAACTTTTCTTTTGTTCGTGATCCTAAAATCACCTTGAAAATGTATGAAAACCTTAAAAATGGAACGAGCTATGATGATGCCGTTAAAACACTTGGTACACCAGATGTTTATTCTATTGCAGTATCCTCTGATGCTACAATGACACAGGCTCTTTGGTCATCAAATCTTGTCGCTAAAAAGGGTGAAACAGGTAGTCTTACTCTTAACTTTAAGAATGGTGCCTTGGAAAACAAATCTCAAGCAAATTTGATTAACAAGTAATAATAGGAAATGATGCCTTTCTAAATCAATGAAGGCATTTTTTTGTTATAATAAAAAGAGTGATTAAAACTTTGGAGATGCAATGACCCGAAAAAGGATTTTTTTTATCGGAATTACTGTATTAATTCTGCTATTTTTATTACCTCTCTTACATAACATTTTCCCTTTAATCAGGGTTTGGGCCAATGCTAGGCATGACCAAGACATCTTAAGAGAAGCTTTTAAGCAAGCTAATTTCCAAAATGCACTGATTCTTCTTAGTCTCATGATTCTATCATCGGCTATTCCTGGAGTTTCAAGTTCTATTTTTTGTATTTTTGTTGGTCTGCTTTACGGTCCCTTCTTGGCCATTCCTATGAATATCCTTGGGAATACTTTTGGAAATTTAATTAGTTTTGAAATTCTGAGAAGACTTGAAAAGCCAGAGAAGTCCAAACGTATGGATAAACTTCTAACCTACATTGAGAACTTTAAGCATCGCTTTATTGGCATTTCTCTGGCTTTCTCTATTCCCTTTATCCCATCGGCTTTGGTCAATTATGCGTGCATTCAGATGAAGTTACCAAGCAAGACTAGAGTTTTAGCGACTCTTATAGGAGTTGCTCCGATTTCGATTGTTTATGCCGTCAGTGGGGATTTGTTGCTTAATAGTCGCCCAATTCGACTACCATTAGTGGCAATACTTGCCCTCTTGTTGTTTATCTCACTTGTAATTTACGTTATCCATTTTAGGAAGGAAAAAAATGAGCTTCATTCAAGTAACTAAGGAAGAATTTAACACACATGCTCAACAGGTTTCAGAGCGTTCTTTTATGCAAACAGAGGAAATGGCTAAGCTTCTTGCGAAACGTGGATTTAGCATTAGCTATGTCGCTTGGAAAGAAGACAATCAGCTAGAAATCTCAGCAATTGTCTATAGTATGCCTATGACTGGTGGGCTTCGCATGGAAGTGAATTGTGGACCGATTCACTCAAATACGACTCATCTGAGCGACTTTTACCAAGGCTTGAAGGATTACGCTAAGGCGAATGGTGCACTTGAGCTGCTAATCAAACCTTATGATACTTATCAAACCTTTGATAGTAATGGGGAGCCAACTGGTGACGAGCAAAAGCAGCTGATTAGCCAATTGACTGACTTAGGTTATAGCTTTGATGGTCTGCAAACAGGTTATCCTGGTGGAGAGCCTGACTGGCATTATGTGAAGGATTTATCAGGGCTTACAGAAAAAGATTTGATCAAATCTTTCAGCAAAAAAGGAAAACCATTAGTTAAAAAAGCTAAAACCTTTGGTATCAAGCTGAAAAAACTGAAGCGTGACGAGTTATCCATTTTTAAAGAAATCACTTCAGCGACTTCTGATCGTCGAGAATATAGTGATAAATCGCTAGATTATTACCAAGATTTTTATGATGCCTTTGGTGACAATGCTGATTTTATGGTTGCTACCTTGAATTTCCAAGATTACCTTGAACATTTAGAGAAGGATCAGGCTAAATTGGGAGCTAGAATTGTCAAATTGCAAGCTGATTTGGAAGCTAATCCTAAGTCTGAGAAAAAACAAAACCAATTGCGAGAGCTATCAAGTCAGTTTGAGACTTTTGATGTTCGTAAGGGAGAAGCGACAGCCTTTATTGACAAGTACGGTCAGGAAGACATTGTTCTAGCCGGAAGTCTCTTCGTTTACACTCCTCAAGAAGCAGTCTATCTTTTTAGTGGCTCTTATCCTGAATTTAATAAGTTTTATGCACCAGCTCTCTTGCAAGAGTATGTGATGACACAGGCTATTAAACGTGGCATCAGTTTCTATAACTTCCTTGGTATCATGGGCATTTTTGATGGTTCAGATGGGGTTTTGCGTTTTAAACAAAACTTTAATGGTTATATCGTTCGCAAAATGGGAACTTTCCGTTATTATCCACAACCGTTTAAATATAATGTCATTCAAGGAATTAAGAAACTGCTTGGACGTTCTTAAGATGTAGAGGGCTTCTATTGGAGTCCTCTTTTTAAAAGTCTTTCTTTGGGCTTAGAAATAGAAATAAGGAGGTAGGTTGATGAAACTTGCACTGTTAGGTACAGGAATGATTGTTAAAGAAGTACTTCCTGTGTTAAGGACAATTGAGGGAATTGAGCTGGAGGCTATAATGTCGACACCACGATCACTTGATAAGGCTGAAGCTTTAGCTAAGCAATATGGTCTAACTCAGGCGACAAGTGATTATGAAGCAATCTTGTCCAATCCAGATGTTGATACCATTTATGTTGGAACACCTAATCATACCCACTATGACTATGCCAAGCAAGCACTTCTAGCTGGCAAGCATGTCATCTGTGAGAAACCTTTTACCTTACATTTGGAAGAGTTTGAAGAGCTGGCTAAGCTTGCCCAAGAAAAAGAGCTTCTCTTGATAGAAGCTATAACCAATCAATATCTGGCTAATTTCACAGCGATTAAGAATTCTTTAGCAGAAATCGGTGATATCAAGATTGTGAATATCAATTATTCTCAATATTCTTCACGTTACGATGCCTTCAAACGTGGTGAGATTGCTCCTGCCTTAAACCCTGAAATGGGTGGGGGAGCACTTAGAGATCTGAATATCTACAATATCCATCTTTTGGTTGGACTTTTTGGAAAGCCTAATCGTGTGGAATACCTCCCTAATGTGGAGAGAGGAGTGGATACGTCGGGAATTCTAGTTTTGGACTATGGTAACTTTAAGGCTGTTGCCATTGGAGCTAAGGACTGTAGTGCTGACATTCGTTCAACCATTCAAGGAGATAAGGGAGCTATTACCATTTTGGGTGCAACCAACACTCTTCCTGAGATTGGTCTTACTCTCAATGGACAGGAAGAAAGAATTGTTAATCTTAATAGTCCGCATCATCGTATGTACGATGAATTTGTAGCATTTGAAAAGATGTTAGCAACTAAGGATTTTGATAGTGTTGCCAAGCAGTTGGAACATAGTCGTCAGGTTATGGAAGTTCTGGATCAAGCCTCGAAAGCTTTGTAAGATACTAAAAAACAAGCAGTGGTATTAGCCATTGCTTGTTTTGTCTTATACAGTTGTTGGGAATGAAATTTCAATCAATTTGTCAGTGTGTACTGTTCTGAGTTTGTCCATCAAAACGATGTCTTTGTCAATTTTGCGTTTAAGGAAGAATTCACGGATGATTTCTAATTCGTTATCCTTAACCGCACGGTGTTTATTTGAAATCAAGAGTTCGTAATGTTTAGGTGCTTGTGTAAAGACAACATCTGTATTTCCAGCAGAATAGGTTTCTACGAGGAAGGCGTCTGTATTATCAAGTTGGTTTTGTACAAGTTCTTGGTGTGTTTGCGTCGTGTTAATAAGTTTCATAGTTACCTCCTAGGATTTGGCAGTTTTTGTATGGCTAGCTCTCCATTGTTCGATTCCCCACTTATGGCTGTCGCGTTTAAGCTTGGAAATCGCTTCATCAATTGGAAACCATGCCAGCTTGTTGAAATCTTCTAGGGGGTTACCAATTTCTGAAAAATCTACAACTTCATAAATGTAGGCTGGATTGTAAAAGTAAGTGTCACGGTGGCTTGAATAGAAGTATTCGTCAGCCTGTCCATAGTACTGACCTAAAGTGGCTGTATACCCAAGTTCTTCAATTAACTCGCGTTTTAAGGCACTAAAGTGATCCTCGCCTGCTTCGATTTCTCCACCTGGGAGAAACCAAGCCCCGTTAGGAGCCTGAACTAAAATAATCTTCGTCTTGTCTTGGTTAGGGATTACAGCATAAACACCGTAACGTGTTTGATAATGAGCCCCCTCAACCTTGTCACCAAATGTTGGATTCATGAGTTGCTCCTTAGGTTTATTTGCCTATATTATACTAAAAAAATCCTCATTTTCCTATTGATTTAGGCAGAATTACAGAGAATTTTGAAAATGGAAAATTGAAAAGTGTGAAAAAAGGAGTAAGACAGAAGAAATGTCATTTAAAATTTCTTCGATCTTACTCCTCATTGGATCAAACCCAGCCTGAAAGCCTGTTTGAGATGGAAATATGGAAAATGTTAGCTCTCATATCTTGAGTTTTTCGGATTTGAAAATTATAACACCTTGTCTTACTCCTAGACGATTTAGTCAGATTCTTTGCTTGTTTCAGTTTCTTGAGCAGTTTTTTCAACTTTTTTAGCAGATTTAATAGTGATATGACCCTTGGATGTCATGACTGCCTTGAGATCTTTTTCATTTGGATTTTCAAGGTAGAAGTCGGTAATGGCATCCTCGATATAATCTTGGATGGTACGGCGAAGTGGTCGAGCACCCATCTTAGGATCGTAACCAAGGTCAACCAATTTTTCTTTGACTTTTTCAGTCACACTAAAGTGGATACCGTTATTGGCCAAGCGTTGGTTGACGCTATCAAGCATGAGGTCCACAATAGTTAGGAGGTTTTCCTTACTGAGGGCAGAAAATTCAACAATACCGTCAAAACGGTTCATAAATTCAGGGCTAAAGAAGTCTCCAAGCTGGTTGAGCACAGAGTTGGTACGATTTTCACGAGCAGCCCCAAAGCCGACACTAGCTTCAACTTTACCAGTACCAGCATTTGATGTCATGATAATAATGGTATCTTTGAAGCTTACAGTGCGACCTTGTCCATCAGTCAAACGACCATCATCAAGAACTTGCAGGAACATGTGAAGCACGTCTGGGTGAGCTTTTTCAACCTCATCAAGAAGAATCAGTGAATAAGGATTACGGCGGACTTTTTCAGTTAACTGACCAGCTTCGTCATAACCTACATATCCTGGAGGGGCACCGACCAACTTAGCAACAGCGTGTTTCTCCATGTATTCGGACATGTCGAATCGAATCATACTATCAGCTGAGCCAAAAAGTTCAATGGCCAATTGTTTAGAGAGCTCAGTTTTACCGACCCCAGTAGGACCTACGAAGAGGAAGCTACCAATTGGACGGTTCGGTGCACCAAGACCAACACGATTACGACGGATAGCTTTGGCAATTTTATCAACTGCGGCATCTTGTCCAATAACATGTGACTTAAGGTCATCAGCAAGGCTTAGAAGTTGTGATTGTTCTTTTTCTTTAAGGTCACCAACAGGAATATTTGTTTTTTGTTCCACAATGGCTTCGATATGTTTTTCAGTGATGACAGGCATATCTTGGTCACTGATGGTTTGTTTTTGCATTTCCTTGTATTTGGCAATTTGATCACGGAAATAAGCAGCCTTTTCAAAGTCTTCGTCACGAGTGGCTTGAGCTTTGAGATTTTCCGCTTCAATCAAACGTTTATCAATATCTTTAGGATCAACAAAGTTAAGGGTCAAGTTCATCTTAGAACCAGCTTCATCAAGAAGGTCGATGGCCTTGTCTGGCAAGAAGCGGTCTTGAATGTATCGGTTGGATAATTCTGCGGCTGCCGTGATAGCTTCGTCTGTATATTTGACATGGTGGTAGTCTTGGTATTTAGGTTGAATACCATGCAAAATTGTAATGGTTTCTTCAACGGTGGGCTCGTCAACCTTAACCGGTTGCATACGGCGTTCGAGGGCAGCATCCTTTTCGATAATGCGATATTCGTTAAGGGTTGTTGCTCCGACAAGTTGAAGCTCACCACGCGCAAGAGCAGGTTTTAAGATGTTCCCAGCGTCCATATTGCCATCACCAGCATTACCAGCTCCTACAATTTCGTGGATTTCATCAATAAAGAGGATAACATCCTGACGTTGACGAATTTCTTCCATGAGTTTTTGCATACGTTCTTCGAATTGACCACGGATACCAGTACCTTGGACTAGACTGACCACATCAAGACGGATGACTTGTTTGCCTTGGAGTTTTTGAGGTACACTACCATCAACGATTTTTTGAGCAAGACCTTCAACAACGGCCGTTTTACCAACACCAGGTTCACCAATAAGGACAGGGTTGTTCTTGGTACGTCGGTTAAGAATTTCGATAACACGGATGATTTCTTCATCACGACCAATGACAGGGTCAATATCGCCACGACGGGCAATGTCTGTGATATTAATTCCAAATTCCTCAAGTAAACCTTGTGGTTGTTGAGGCGCTTGTTGGCGAGGTCCTCCTGGACGTCCTGGACCCTGTGTATTGCCACCGTTTCCTCGGTTACCACCTTCTTGTGTTGGTGGTGTATTTGGAAGGTCTCCGTTTGAAGAGCGGAAGTTGTTTAGGTCGCTGAAGAAATCATCAAAGAAGTTGGAACCCCCTGTTTGATTGAATTGATTGAGAGGGTTCTCAGGGTCAGATTTCATGATTTTATAACAATTTTGACAGAGGTCAACTTGTTGCTGATTACCATTTACGTTGGTATACAAATGGATACTAGCTTCATTTAGGTTACAGTTTTGGCAGAGCATATCAGTACCTCTTTCTATCTGGATTTGAAAGGACTCTTTTTTTGAAGATAACTTGGTCAAAAAAGGTCAAATCTATGTCTCCATTATAGCATGCAGTAGTAATATTGCAAGCAAAAAGCATTAGGGTTTGGCACTCTGTATAATCAAGTGCTAATTTTGAATTAAAATACAAAAATACTTGCATATTATACAAAAATAGACTATAATACCTTTTATATTATTCAGAACGAAAGTGAGAGCCCTATGACATTAGCAAAATCCTTTTTGAAAGAAATTGACTTCACTAAACAGGAACTGGAAGAATTAATTGCGCTATCTCTTAAATTTAAAGAGTTGAAGAAAAATAGAATTCCTCATAAGTATCTAGAAGGGTTAAATATTGCCCTACTTTTCGAAAAAACATCAACAAGAACACGTTCAGCCTTTACTGTAGCTGGTCAGGATCTAGGGATGAATGTGACCTACCTTGGTACAGGTGATATTCAGCTAGGTAAGAAGGAGTCTGTAGTTGATACAGCTAAGGTGCTTGGATCAATGTTTGATGGGATTGAGTACCGTGGTTTTAAACAAGAGGATGTTGAAGACTTGGCTAAGTACTCTGGTGTTCCGGTCTGGAATGGTTTGACAGATACTTGGCATCCGACCCAGATGATTGCGGATTTCATGACCTTGAAGGAGCACTTCGGTAGTCTAGAGGGCTTGACCATTGCTTATATTGGAGATGGTCGTAATAATATGGCAAATTCACTCTTGGTGACATCGGCTATCTTGGGCGTTAATGTTAAGATAATTGCTCCAGAGGGTTTGCAGCCTGAGGATGATATTGTTGCCCTAGCTCATAAACATAATAATGGTGCTGATTTAACCATTACAGATGATATTTCAGAAGTTAAGGGAGTGGATATGCTCTACACCGATGTCTGGGTTTCTATGGGAGAAGAAGTGGACTTTAAATCTCGTATTGATTTGCTTTTACCTTATCAGATAAATGTGGACTTACTTGCCAAAACGGAAAATCCAGATGTCATCGTTATGCATTGCCTCCCAGCCTTCCATGACCTTAATACTCAAATTGGACAGGAAATGTATGACAAATATGGTTTGGCAGAGTTAGAGATTACAGATGAGGTCTTCCAAAAATACAGTGACATCATCTTCCAAGAAGCTGAGAACCGTATGCATTCTATCAAGGCTATCATGTACAATTCCTTGAAAAATATTTAAAATTCCCCCATTTTTCCCGTAAGTGTGATAAAATAAGTAAGAAATACACAATTAATAGGAGAAATAACATGGAATCACATTTGGTGAGAATCATTAACCGTCTTGAAATGATGGCGGCTGATGGTGGTAATTTGAAACGTAATTTTGAACGTGAAGGAGTGGTTGTTGCCGAAGTATCATTCAGCAACGATCCAGAAAATGGTCCAGTTTTCACATTGCGTGACGTCGAAGCTCGTGAATCTTATTCATTTGATAGCATTGACTTGATTGCAATGGAAATCTACGACTTGCTTTACTAATAAATATCTTGAAACCGATTCTTTATAGACTGGAGTTTCAAAATCGTTAATAGGAGTGAGAAAGAGCATGTAAAATTGTTCTTACTCACTCTTTTTTTGATTTTTATGTCTTTAAGCTACTTTTTATACTAAAATATCGCATTTATAAGAAAATACTTTATTATTATGCATCCTTCTGATATAATAATGAGGAATATTAATAAGGAGTATCTTGATGAACTTTTCATTTTTGCCACAGTTCTGGTCTTACTTTAACTATGGTGTCTTAGTAACAATTATGATTTCAGTCTGCGTGGTCTTCTTTGGGACCATTCTTGGGGTTTTGGTATCCCTGATTAAGCGTTCTGGAATCAAGCCATTAGAGTGGCTCGTAAGCCTTTATGTTTGGGTTTTCCGTGGAACGCCTATGGTTGTGCAAATCATGATTGCTTTCAACCTCATTCATATGAACCTTCCAACGGTTCAGTTCGGAATTTTGAACCTTGATTTGTCACGTATCGTTCCTGGTATTATCGTCCTTTCTTTAAACAGTGGTGCCTACATCTCTGAAAGTGTGCGTGCAGGGATCGAGTCTATTCCGAAAGGACAGGTCGAAGCAGCCTATTCACTCGGTATTCGTCCATGGAATACCATGCGTTATGTGGTCTTGCCTCAGGCTATTAAAAATATTTTGCCGGCCTTGGGTAACGAGTTTGTAACGATTATCAAAGATAGTTCGCTCTTGCAAACTATCGGGGTTATGGAATTGTGGAACGGTGCACAGACTGTTGCGACAACAACTTACTTGACCTTGACACCGCTTCTGTTCGCAGCCTTCTACTATTTGATTGTGACAACGGCTATGACAGCGCTTTTGAAACAAATGGAAAAACGACTTGGGGAGGGACGTAAATAATGGCAAAAACAATTATTGAGATTAAAAATCTTCACAAGTATTTTGGTAAAAACGAAGTTCTCAAGGGGATTGATCTAGATATTAAAAAAGGTGAGGTAGTGGTTATCATTGGTCCTTCAGGATCTGGTAAATCAACCTTTCTACGTTCAATGAACTTACTTGAAACGCCTACAAAAGGTGTAATTTCCTTTGAAGGTGTGGATATTACAGACAAGAGCAACGATATTTTCAAAATGCGTGAAAAAATGGGAATGGTTTTCCAACAGTTTAACCTCTTCCCAAATATGACGGTTAAAGAAAATATTACCCTCTCACCGATTAAAACTAAGGGGATTTCTAAGGCTGATGCCGAAGCTAAAGCCTTGGAACTTTTAGATAAGGTTGGCTTGAGAGAAAAGGCGGATGCTTATCCAAGTAGCCTATCAGGTGGTCAGCAACAACGTATTGCGATTGCACGTGGTTTGGCTATGGATCCAGATGTCCTCTTGTTTGACGAACCAACTTCTGCCCTTGACCCTGAGATGGTTGGTGAAGTACTTGCGGTTATGCAGGACCTTGCCAAGTCTGGGATGACTATGGCTATCGTTACGCATGAAATGGGCTTTGCCTATGAGGTGGCCGACCGTGTTATCTTCATGGATGGTGGTGTTATCGTAGAAGAAGGGACACCACAAGAGATTTTTGACCATACGAAAGAAGAACGTACAAAGGATTTCTTGAGTAAGGTATTGTAAGACAGAGATCAAATCTTGTTTGTGAAGGCTGGAATTATTCCAGTCTTTTTTGTTGTTTTACTTTTCTAGAATCATTCTTGTTTAGGGCGATTTTACGGAAACAATGGATAATTATGCTATAATGATGCCATACCAAAATTAATATAGAAGGTCAAGAAATATGCTTATATATGATACGGTCTTAAAAACCCCTTATAGGATTCTTGGAATTAACCTTCCTAAAGATAGTCTTTTGCACCTATCTAACTTAGGGTTAGCTCCTGGTGAAACCATTGAGGTGGTAACTAAGACCAAAAACAGTGCTATTATTATAGTGAAAGGGAGTCGCTTAGCCTTTGATGCATCGATTCTAGATAAGATTGATTTGACACCTGCTGAGGAAAATGAGGAGAAAATACCTCTTTCTGAACTACCAGTTGGGCGTTCTGCCATCGTCACTGATATTTTCGCAGCTAATGAAACCAAGCGTCGTCTCATGGATATGGGAATTACAAAGCGAACACGGCTTTTATTACGTAAAGTAGCTCCCTTAGGAGACCCATTAGAAATTAGTTTGAGAGGCTATGAATTAACGCTACGAAAGTCGGAAGCGCAAATGATTAGTGTAGTCATGCTGGATGAGGGAGAGGAAAAATGATAGAAGTTGCTTTAATTGGTAATCCTAATAGTGGTAAGACTAGCTTATTCAACTTGATGACAGGGCATAATCAGCGTGTTGGTAACTGGCCAGGTGTTACAGTTGAACGAAAAAGTGGGCTGGTTAAAAAGCATAAAGATATCGAAATTCAGGATTTACCTGGGATTTACTCTATGTCACCCTATAGTCCTGAGGAAAAGGTGGCGCGTGACTATTTACTCAGCAAAAAGGCTGATAGCATCTTAAATGTGGTTGATGCGACAAACTTGGAACGTAACCTTTATCTGACAACACAGTTGATTGAAACAGGTATTCCTGTGACCTTGGCTCTTAACATGAGTGATGTTTTAGAAGCTCAGGGAAAAACAATTAATATTGATAAATTGTCTTATCATCTGGGTGTCCCGGTGGTTGCGACTAGCGCTCTCAAACAGACTGGTGTGGATAAGGTTGTGAAAAAGGCAGCTCATACGACGACTGCTACTGTAGGAGACATCGCTTTTCCAATTTATGATGATAAATTAGAAGCTGCCATCTCACAAATTTTGGATGTTTTGGGAAATTCTGTGCCACAAAGGTCAGCACGTTTTTATGCCATTAAGCTCTTTGAACACGATGCTTTGGTTGAGGCTGAACTAGATTTGTCAGCTTTCCAACGTAAAGAAATCAAAGACATCATACGTATCACTGAGGAAGTTTTCACAGAGGATGCCGAATCTATTGTCATTAATGAGCGTTACGCCTTTATTGAACGTGTTTGTAAGATGGCTCAGAGTCAGACAAAAGATTTTGCCTTAACCTTGTCAGACAAGATTGATAAATTAGTAACCAACCGTATTTTGGCTCTCCCAATTTTTGCGGTAGTTATGTATTTGGTCTATTATCTTTCTCTTCAGGGAAAGATGTGGACTGACTGGGCCAGTGATGTTCTCTTTGGCAAGTATGTTCCTGATTTGATGACCTCTGGGCTCACCTATCTTCATGTCCAAGATTGGCTTAAGTCTTTGATTGTTGATGGCGTTGTGGCTGGGATCGGGACGGTACTTGGCTTCCTTCCTCAAATCTTCGTGCTATTTATCTGCTTAGGTGTGCTTGAAGATATTGGTTATATGAGTCGTATCGCCTTTGTCATGGACCGTATTTTCCGTCGTTTCGGGCTCTCTGGGAAATCTTTTATTCCAATGTTGATTTCAACAGGATGTGGTGTCCCAGCAGTCATGTCTAGCCGGACAATTGAAAATGAAAGAGATCGTCGGATTACCATTATGACGGCAACCTTTATGCCTTGTTCAGCTAAGTTGGAAATTATCGCTCTGATTGCTGGGGCCTTCTTTCCTCACAATCCTCTGGTAGCTCCAAGTACTTATTTTATTGGGATGGCTGCCATCATTTTATCAGGTATTGCCCTTAAAAAGACGAGCTTTTTGGGTGGATTGACCAGTCCTTTCATTATGGAGTTGCCTTCTTATCATTGGCCTAAGGCTATGTCTGTCTTGCGTTATGCCTTTGGTAAGGCTATGAGTTTTGTGAAACGTGCAGGAACCATTATTTTTAGTTTGACTGTCCTGATTTGGTTCATGTCCAACTACAACTTTATGTTACAGACCGTTGATACGGAAGTGAGTATCTTAGCGACTCTAGGTAAAGGCTTGTCTTGGATTTTTACACCTCTGGGATTTGGAAATTGGAAAGCAACGGTTGCTGCTCTCACAGGTTTAGCAGCCAAGGAGACTGTTGTGGCTACCTTCGGAATTCTTTATCATAACAGTAGTGAAGCTGGTTTGGCTACGGCCTTGCAAGCAGATTATTCAGCTCTAGCTGCTTACTCTTTCTTGATTTTTAACCTGCTTTGTGCACCATGTTTTGCAGCTATTGGGGCTATCAAACGTGAAATGGCTAATCTGAAATGGACGGTTGGAGCGATTGGTTTTCAAACAGGCTTAGCCTATTGTGTCAGCTTGATTTTATATCAATTTGGTCAAGTTCTTCTTTATGGTAAGCCAATATCGCTTTGGACACTTGTAGCAGTCTTGCTTTTAGTGACGATGATTTACTTCGTTGTTCGTAAACCGCGTCAAATTAAGGATAAGATTATTACCTTGGAAAATCTTCAAGAAGCTCATAGTTAGGAGAAGTTGTTATGTCTACATTTATTATTGCTTTTATTATTTTCGCTTTGGCTGGTTTGGGCATCCGTCACTATATCAAAGGAAAAGGCTCTTGTGGCGATTGTGAGTGCTCTTGCCCGGTCAAAGAAGAAATGCATAAAGCTAATCATTAATAGAATACAAGAAAATGATCTCTTATTTGGATAAGGGGTCATTTTTGCTTACAATTGTAAGAAATGTATAAAGATTGCCTAAGAGAAAGTGTGATATGATGACATTGAAAAAAATCTAGCTTGATTTAACAAAGGAGAAATGAAAGGAATGGCATTGAACAGAGAGATTGTCCTAATTCACGGTACCTGGTGTGACGGTAATGTTTGGGGAGAATTCGCTTCAGGTCTGCGTCAAATGGGATATAAGGTGCATACTCCTAGCTTTCGTTACCATGACTTACCCTACCAAGATTGTCTAGCAAAGGTTGGGACGGTGACCTTGCAGAATTACCGAGATGATTTGGTGGACTTGATTGAAAGTCTAGATCAACCACCACTTATTTTGGGACACTCTTTAGGATGTTTGGTGGCACAGATGGTTGCCGAAAAGACGGAAGTAGCTGGTATGATTCTTATGGGACCAGCACCTACGGCAGATATTTTTGCCTTTTACCCAACCATGCTGGCTTGTTTTGGTAAGCATTTTCTACGTTGGGGCTTTTGGAAAAAAGCCATGCCTCCTTATAAAAAGGAGTTTTTCAAGTATTGTATGAATGAACAAGAAGAAGCCTTGAAAGAAGAAGTTTTTGCGACCTTAGTGCCTGAATCAGGTAAGGTTTACACCCAGATGGCTCTTCCTCGGTTCGATAAAACGAAGGCAGCTTACGTGGACTTTAGCCAAATATCCTGCCCTGTTCTCGTGATTTCTGGAACCAGGGACAAGATGACTCATCCTAATATTGCAAGAAGAACGGCAAAAAACTACCAAGGTTCGGTTCTTATTTCACTAACTGGTGCCGATCATATGTATGAGAGTGGCAAATTCCAACAAAAGACCTTACGAGCCATTAAAGGATGGAGCCAGCAAAATGGTTTTGTCAATTAATAGTGAAAACGAATCAAAAAAGTTGAAACAGTGTTTCGGCTTTTTTTGTACTCAAATGTGAACTGTTTTTTTGAAAATTTTGAAAATTAAGTCACAAAGAGCCTTCCCTATGGTATAATTGAAAAAAAGTATGTATTGGAGAACACACATGGTGATAATGATGGACGGTAAAGCCCTAGCTCTTAAAATGCAAAATCAATTGCAAGAAAAGGTAGCTCGTCTTAAAGAAAGTGAATGGATTGTACCGGGATTGGTCGTTATTATGGTTGGAGACAACCCTGCTAGTCAGGTTTATGTCCGTAATAAGGAACGTGCGGCGATTAAGGCAGGTTTCCATAGCAAAACGGTCAATCTTTCAGAGAGAATCAGTGAAGAAGAGTTGATTGAGGTCATTGAAAAGTACAATCAAGATCCGCTCTTCCATGGTATCTTGGTACAATTACCACTACCTAACCATATCAATGAAATGCGTATTCTCTTGGCTATTGACCCTAAAAAGGATGTTGATGGATTCCACCCTATGAATACGGGGAATCTATGGAATGGACGTCCTCAAATGGTGCCGTGTACCCCTGCAGGTATTATGGAAATCCTGCGTGAGTATAATGTTGAATTGGAAGGCAAGACAGCAGTTATTATTGGACGTAGTAATATCGTCGGCAAGCCCATGGCTCAGCTTCTTTTGGAAAAAAATGCCACAGTTACTTTGACCCACTCAAGAACACCACATTTGGCGAATGTTTGTAACAAAGCAGACGTCTTGATTGTGGCTATTGGACGTGCAAAATTTGTCACAGAAGATTTTGTCAAAGAGGGTGCCGTTGTCATTGATGTGGGAATTAACCGTGATGAAGAAGGTAAACTTTGTGGCGATGTTGATTTTGAAGGTGTGAAAGATAAAGTTGGCATGATCACGCCTGTTCCAGGTGGTGTAGGCCCTATGACTATTACCATGCTTATGGAACAGACCTATCAAGCTGCTCTTCGTAGTGCGAAAGGATAGCTTATGAAAGTAGATGACGATTTAGCTAGGCAAGTGATTAGACCTCGCTTGAGAGAGTCTCACAAGGGATCTTACGGTCGGGTGCTTTTGATTGGTGGTCTTTATCCATATGGTGGTGCCATTATTATGGCTGCTATTGCCTGTGTCAATAGTGGGGCAGGCTTGGTTACGGTAGCGACTGATCGTGACAATATCACAGCACTTCATTCCCATCTTCCTGAAGCTATGGCTTTTGATTTTGGAGAAAGGAACAGGCTTCTTGAGAATCTTAGGGCTGCAAATGTGGTTTTAATCGGTTCAGGTCTAGGTGAGAGTGATGCAGCTAGTCAGGTCTTGGATTTGGTCCTTGCAAATATTAGGTCGAATCAGAACCTGGTGGTTGATGGATCGGCCCTTAACCTCCTTGCTAAGAGAAATAAGGCGGATTTGCCAGAGTGTCACCTCATTCTTACCCCTCATCAGAAAGAATGGGAACGCCTATCTGGCTTAGCTATTAAGGAGCAGACTGTTTCTAATACACAGCAAGCTCTGGCAGACTTTCCAGCTGAAACCATACTAGTGGCCAAGAGCCACCGAACGGCTGTCTACCAGAGTAAAGAAGTAGCTCATTTAGAGGTTGGAGGTCCCTACCAGGCAACAGGTGGTATGGGAGATACCTTGGCCGGTATGGTAACTGGTTTTCTCGCTCAATTTGCTTCAAATGACCGCTATAAAGCTGTTACGGTTGCCAGCTGGCTTCACTCAGTCATTGCCGATGACCTCGCTAAAAATGCCTATGTGGTTTTGCCGACACGCATCAGTAAAGCCATTCCAAGCTGGATGAGAAAATTGTCATTATAATCTAAAGAACATGTCTCAGATTGAGGCAAGTTTTTTTAGATTTCGACATTTTTTTTAAGTTTGCCTAGGCTGATTTATGATAAAATAAAAGAGAATTTTTATGAGAACATAGAGGAAAAAAAGTGACATCATTTTCAAAAAAACTCAATCAAAATTGGAAAAAATGGCGCCAAAAACGAAAAGACAAACGAGCCAATAAACCTAAGAAGCCAGTGAATATCTCACGTCGTGTTTACTTGCTTTTTGGTGTCGTTCTTGTTCTTTTTTTATTACTTTTTGCACGCCTTGCTTATATGCAGATTTCTAACAAATCCTTCTATGCTAAGAAATTAGAGGATAATTCCAAGTATACTGTTAGAATTGCTAGCGAGCGAGGACAAATTTTTGATGCCAAGGGGGTTGCTCTGACGACCAACCAAAGTAAGGACGTCATTACCTTTACACGTAGTAATCTGGTCTCATCTGATACGATGAAAAAGGTTGCAGAGAAGTTGGCAACCATGGTAACTCTGACTGAAACTAAGGTAACTGCCCGTCAAAAACGTGATTTTTACCTTGCGGATTCTGCGACCTATAAACGTGTGGTCAATAATCTTCCAAACGACAAGAAAACAGACAAATTTGGTAACAAACTTGCAGAAGCTACTATTTACAATAACGCTGTTGATGCAGTGCCTGATGATGCCGTTGATTATTCTGAGAATGAACTTAAGATTGTCTATATCTATTCTCAGATGAATGCTGTATCAAATTTCTCAACAGTCACATTAAAGACAGGCGAATTAACACCTGATCAGATTGCGATTGTAGCGGCTAAACAAAAGGAACTTAACGGTATTACTGTTGCTAAGGACTGGGAACGTCATACAGCTGATTCGGCCTTATCTCCTCTGATCGGTAAGGTTTCAAGCTCAGAGGCAGGATTACCTCAGGAAGATGCCAAGGAATACCTTAAAAAAGGCTATGCCCTCAATGACCGTGTGGGAACCTCTTATCTAGAAAAAGAATATGAGGAAAAACTACAAGGAAAACATACGGTTCGTGAAATTACTGTAGACAAAGAAGGAAAGGTCGACAGTGATAAAATCACGCAAAAAGGTAGTAAGGGTAACAACCTGCAGTTAACCATTGACCTCAATTTTCAAAAGGGTGTTGAAGACATCCTGAGTCAACAACTTTCTTCAGAAATTGCTGAGAATAAGGCGACCTATTCTGAAGGAATGTATGCGGTGGTACTGAATGCAGACACCGGTGCTGTACTTGCCATGGCAGGACAAAAACATGAGAAAGGAGCACCAGACTTTAAGGCAGATGCCCTAGGAACGATTACGGATGTCTTCATTCCAGGTTCTGTTGTTAAGGGTGCTACCTTGACGGCAGGTTGGCGTTCGGGTGTTATTTACGGCAACCAAGTTTTGACTGACCAGCCTATTAATATTGCTGGTTCAGCCCCTATTACATCTTGGTTTACGGATCAAGGTAGTCGTGCCATTACGGCTACTCAGGCCCTAGAATATTCATCAAATACCTATATGGTTCAGATTGCTATCAAACTCCTCGGCCAACAATATTATCCAGGTATGGCTTTGTCAACGGATAATATGGATAAGGCTATGAAAACTCTTCGTGATACTTATGGAGAGTTTGGTATGGGGGTTTCGACTGGTCTTGATTTACCTGGAGAATCTGAAGGCTATATTTCCAAGAAATACAATGTTGCCAATGTGCTGACAGAAGCCTTTGGACAGTATGACTCCTATACAACCATTCAACTAGCTCAATATGTTGCTTCAATTGCTAATGGTGGTAAACGTGTAGCCCCTCATATCGTTGGAGGTATCTACGATGCAGGATCTAATGGTAGTCTCGGAACTCTAGCCTCAACGGTAGATACACGTGTATTAAATACCTTACCTCTCGATTCTGAGCAGATGGGTATTGTTCAACAAGGCTTTAATGATGTCGTTAATTCAGGTTCTAGCCTTGCGACTGGTAAAGCTATGGCAAGTTCTATCATTCCAATTAGTGGTAAAACAGGGACAGCTGAAACTTATGCAACGGATGCTTCCGGTAACTCTGTAACAACGGTTAACCTTAATGCCGTGGCCTATGCGACTGCCAAAGATGGTACTAAGTTGGCAGTTGGGATTATGTATCCACATACTCTAGACGGGGAGAGTAAGGCTCATCAAAATGCGGTCAAAGCTATCATGGAACTTTATCAAAATACTCACTAAATATGAAAATCTCTTGTGCCTTGCACGAGGGATTTTTCTGTGATATAGTGTTTGAGTATTTGTTCGTGGGTAAAGACTTATCCATGACAGTGACAAAAGATAAGAGATGAATAAAAACATATAAAGAATAGGAGACCTTCATGCTTTATCCTACTCCAATTGCGAAGCTGATTGATAGTTTTTCAAAACTCCCTGGAATTGGGGCTAAAACAGCGACACGCCTAGCTTTTTATACCATTAGCATGTCTGATGAAGATGTCAATGATTTCGCAAAAAACCTCTTGGCAGCCAAACGTGAATTGACTTATTGCTCGGTCTGTGGTCGTTTGACAGATGATGATCCCTGTAACATTTGTACAGATGAAACGAGAGATCGTACTAAGATTTTGGTTGTTGAAGACTCCAAAGATGTTTCGGCTATGGAAAAGATTCAGGAATACCGTGGTCTCTACCATGTGCTTCAAGGACTTATTTCCCCTATGAATGGTGTTGGACCAGATGATATTAACTTGAAAAGTTTGATTACTCGTCTTATGGATAGCGAGGTTGACGAAGTTATCATTGCTACTAATGCAACAGCAGATGGTGAGGCAACATCTATGTATATTTCACGTGTCCTCAAACCTGCGGGAATCAAGGTGACTCGTTTAGCGCGTGGTTTGGCTGTTGGTTCTGACATCGAGTATGCTGATGAAGTGACCTTGCTAAGGGCTATCGAAAATCGAACAGAACTTTAAAAAGTCATTTAGCGATGGCTTATTTTGCTATTTGTTGGATTTTGATACTGAAAGTTTTTAATAGTAAGGTGCTGATGCAGAAATGTAGGGACAAAGAAGTTAAAGAGTTCTTTGAAAAAGCGGTTTTTCTCATGGTCTAAATCAATAAAGGCTTGCTAAATCATATTCTTAATAAAAGAAGCAGACAATTAGGCTTAAGTCTGCTTTTTCTGTATCCTTGTGATATAATGAAGTGATTGGTATTGGACCGGAGTTAATCTGGGGCGATATTAACTGTGATTAAGTATTTATAATAAAAAGCTAATTTGTTAGTGAAAGGAAACGAACGGTTCTGTCCTAAAACTGGAATAAATCGTTCGGAAAGATATGCTATGTACGTTGAAATGATTGATGAGACTGGACAGGTCTCTGAAGAAATTAAAAAACAAACCTTGGAGTTACTTGATTTTGCAGCGCAAAAACTTGGTAAGGAAGACAAGGAGATGGCAGTTACTTTTGTAACTAACGAACGTAGTCACGAATTGAATTTAGAGTATCGTGATACGGACCGCCCTACTGATGTCATTAGTTTGGAGTATAAGCCAGAAGTAGATATCACTTTTGATGAGGAAGATTTAGCGGAAAATCCAGAATTGGCTGAAATGATGGGAGAATTTGATAGTTATATCGGTGAACTCTTTATTTCCGTTGATAAGGCTCACGAACAGGCTGAAGAATATGGACATAGCTATGAGCGTGAGATGGGCTTCTTAGCTGTTCATGGCTTTCTTCACATCAATGGGTATGACCATTACACACCTGAAGAAGAAGCGGAAATGTTTGGATTACAGGAAGAAATTTTAACTGCTTATGGACTTACGCGACAATAATCCACAGAAAAAGTGGAAAAACAGAGAATTTACGGCCAGTTTTGAGTTTGCTCTGACAGGGATAATAACAGCTATTAAAGAAGAACGTAACATGCGCAAGCATTTGGTTTCAGCTATCTTAGTGGTATTGGCTGGCTTGATTTTTCGTGTGTCTGCGATAGAATGGCTTTTTCTCCTACAGGCAGTTTTTCTAGTAATTGCCCTTGAAATTGTCAATTCTGCCATTGAAAATGTGGTTGATTTGGCTAGTAATTATCACTTTTCCATGTTAGCCAAAAATGCCAAGGACATGGCAGCGGGAGCTGTCCTTGTCGTATCTTGTTACGCACTCATCACTGGTATGATTGTTTTCATACCTAAGATTTGGAACTTAATTTTTAACTAGAACTAAAGAGAAAGAAAGTAAATGACATTTAAATCAGGTTTTGTGGCCATTCTTGGCCGTCCTAATGTAGGAAAATCTACCTTTTTGAACCATGTTATGGGGCAAAAAATTGCAATCATGAGCGATAAAGCTCAAACGACCCGTAATAAAATTATGGGAATTTACACAACAGACAAGGAACAAATTGTCTTTATCGATACACCGGGTATCCACAAGCCTAAGACGGCTTTAGGAGATTTCATGGTAGAATCTGCTTATTCAACCCTTCGTGAAGTGGATACGGTCCTTTTCATGGTTCCAGCCGATGAGCCTCGTGGTAAGGGCGATGATATGATTATCGAACGCCTTAAGCAAGCCAAGGTACCCGTTATTTTGGTGGTTAATAAGATTGACAAGGTCCATCCTGACCAGCTCCTTGAGCAGATTGACGATTTCCGTACTCAAATGGACTTCAAGGAGATTATTCCGATCTCAGCCCTTCAAGGAAACAATGTTTCCCACCTTGTGGATGTTTTGAGTGACAATCTTGAAGAAGGTTTCCAATATTTTCCATCAGATCAAATTACAGATCACCCAGAACGTTTCTTGGTGTCTGAAATGATTCGTGAAAAAGTGCTACTCTTGACTCGTGAAGAAATTCCGCACTCAGTTGCTGTTGTTATTGATTCTATGAAGCGTGATGAAGAGACGGATAAGGTTCACATTCGTGCGACAATCATGGTTGAGCGTGATAGCCAAAAAGGTATTGTCATTGGTAAGAAAGGTGCCATGCTCAAGAAAATTGGTACCCTTGCTCGTAAAGATATTGAACTCATGCTTGGGGATAAGGTCTTTCTCGAAACTTGGGTTAAGGTTAAGAAAAATTGGCGTGATAAGAAACTTGATTTGGCCGATTTTGGTTATAACGAAAAAGAATACTGAGAAAAAGCTGGGCATCTGCTCGGCTTTCTTGCTAGAAGGAGGAAGAGATGCCTGAGTTGCCTGAAGTAGAAACGGTTAGACGTGGTTTAGAAAGACTGGTCCTAGGACGAACGATTCTATCAGTTGAGGTCAAGGTTCCAAAGATGATAAAAACGTCTTATGATAGTTTTTTGCATGATTTGCCTGGACAAACCATCCAAGCCATGCGACGTAGGGGAAAGTATCTCATTTTTGATTTTGGTCAGTTGATTATGATTTCCCACTTGCGCATGGAGGGGAAATACCTGCTGTTCACAGACCAGGTTCCTACCAACAAACATTTTCACTTATTTTTTAAGTTAGATGATGACTCTACACTTGTCTATCAGGATGTTCGCAAGTTTGGGACTTTTGATTTACTATCTAAAAATCAAGAGGAAATTTATTTTACGAAGAAAAAGCTTGGTCCTGAACCTACTAAGAAGGCCTTTAAATATGCATCGTTTGAGAGAGCTTTAATGCGTTCCGACAAGCCTATTAAGCCCTTACTCTTGGACCAGAAATTAGTGGCTGGACTAGGAAATATCTACGTTGATGAGGTGCTTTGGGCAGCCAAGGTTCATCCAGAGACGCCAGCAAGGAAACTCAGCAAGGCAGCCATGAAACGAGTTCACGATCAAACGATTGCCATATTACAGTTGGGGATTGAAAAAGGTGGTTCCACTATAAGGACCTATCGTAATGCCCTTGGTGAAGACGGGACCATGCAGGATTATTTGCGGGTTTACGGAAAGACGGGGCAACCTTGTCCACGTTGCGCAAGCACGATTGAGAAAATCAAGTTAGGAGGAAGAGGAACGCATTTGTGTCCTCATTGTCAAAAACGATGATTATAGGATTAACAGGAGGCATTGCTTCGGGAAAATCAACCGTTGTTGAAATGATTAAAGAGGCAGGTTACAAGGTCATTGATGCCGATCAACTGGTGCACGACTTGCAGGCCAAAGGGGGCAGGTTGTATCAAGCCTTGCTTGATTGGTTGGGAGAGGCTATCCTTCTTTCTGATGGAGAATTAAATCGTCCTAAGTTAGGGCAATTAATCTTTTCAAGTGAAGAGATGCGGCATCAATCTGATGAAATTCAGGGAAAAATTATCCGAGAAGAGTTGGCAGCCAAAAGAGATTGCTTGGCCAAGGAAGAGGACGTCTTTTTTATGGATATTCCCTTACTGATTGAAAATGATTATCAGGATTGGTTTGACCGGATTTGGTTGGTGGTGGTGTCTCCTGAGGTCCAGCGCCAACGCTTGATGAAAAGGAATCACTTAAGTGCTGAGGAAGCAGACATGCGTATTGCTAGTCAAATGCCTTTATCCGAAAAACTGCCGTATGCTAGTTTAGTTATTGATAACAACGGGAGCATTGATGATTTGAAGGAAAAGGTGAAGAGTGCCATCAAAGATTTAGCTAACCTCCTATAGTTAGTCATTGTGTTATAATGGATAGTGAATTTTAGAAAGAAGATGATGATTTGCGCCAAAAAGAGCTTAAAACCGCTGATTGGCAACGAAATCTTAAAATTGCTTGGATAGGAACTTTTTTTACTGGGGCTAGCTTTTCTATTGTCATGCCTTTCATGGCTCTCTATGTTGAAGAATTAGGGGTTAAAGGCGCTATGGTAGAATGGTATGCTGGTTTATCTGTCGCTCTGTCTGCCCTAGCTTCAGCCTTGGTTTCACCAGTTTGGGGACGCTTGGCGGACCGTTATGGCCGAAAGCCCATGATGATAAGAGCCAGTATGGTTATGACCTTTACAATGGGAGGCTTAGCCTTTGTGCCTAATGTCTTCTGGATGCTTTTCTTGAGAATCTTGAATGGTTTGTTTGCAGGTTATGTGCCAAATGCAACAGCCTTGATTGCTAGTCAGGCTCCTCAGCAACGTTCTGGCTATGCCTTGGGCACATTGTCGACTGGTCTCACGGCCGGTGTTTTGATTGGCCCCTTGCTAGGTGGTGCTTTATCTGAAGCCTTTGGTATGCGAGGGACCTTTCTATTAGTCGGATTGATTTTGTTTGTCTGTTGTCTCTTGACTATCTTTGGTCTGCGCGAGGACTTCCAACCGATTGAAAAGGGAGATATGATGAGTCTTTCGCAAGTATTTGCTAAAATTCCAAGCAAATCACTTTTAATTGGGCTCTTTGTGACTAGTATGAT
The DNA here is from genome assembly GCA_934229725.1 of uncultured Streptococcus sp. Lineage (GTDB taxonomy): Bacteria > Bacillota > Bacilli > Lactobacillales > Streptococcaceae > Streptococcus. Next base: position 58,431 of record CAKQDX010000001.1, on the reverse strand, counting down.
TATCCAAATTTCTGCCCAATCAATTGCCCCAATCTTGGCGCTTTATATTCGTTATTTGGGTCAAAGTGATAATATCCTCTTTTACTCAGGGTTAATTGTGTCCGCTATGGGCTTTTCAAGTCTTTTAAGCACTCCTTATTTAGGCCGACTGGGTGATCGCATTGGGAATCATCGTTTGCTCTTGATGGGGTTATTTTATAGTTTTCTCTTGTATTTCCTTTGTGGTTTTGCAGGTTCAGCCTTGCAACTGGGCCTTTTACGCTTTGCCTATGGTTTTGGTGTAGGTGCCCTGATGCCGAGTGTCAATTCTTTATTGACCAAGATGACCCCCAAAGAAGGAATTTCAAGAATCTTTAGCTTTAATCAAAGTTTTTCATACATTGGACAAGTTTTAGGTCCCTTTGTGGGTTCAGCGGTTGCTACAGGACTGGGCTATCGTTGGGTTTTCTTTGTGACAGCAGCCATCGTCTTTGGAAATTTTGTTTGGTCCTTAATCATCTTTAGAAAATCGCTAGGAGTTAAGAATATAGGTGAGAGTTAAAATCAATTTAAAGTGTAGTGAGTGTGGGAGTATCAATTATCTCACAAGTAAAAATAAACAGAATCATCCTGAAAAAATTCAGGTTCCAAAATTCTGTCCAAAGGATAGAAAAGTAACCTTACATGTTGAATCTTAAAGGGTTCTATGGTAGAATAATAAGGACATTTTCGGAGGAATAACTATGTACGACTTATTATTAACGCTGCTCTTGGTGATGTCAGCTATTATTGTGATTGCGATTTTCATGCAGCCACAAAAAAACCCAAGTAGCAATGTCTTTGATGGTGGTGGGTCAGAAGCACTATTTGAACGTAGTAAACCACGTGGTTTCGAAGCCTTTATGCAACGCTTTACAGGAATCTTGGTTTTTCTATGGATTGTGGATGCAATCGTCCTTTCCATTCTCTCAAGTAAGTAATGAGCTGACTGAGGTTGGCTCATTTTTTGCGTTATAGTCACTAGAAAAAAGGAAATCATGAAAGAATCTATTATAAATTACTTGAAAGAGCATGGAAAATCCAGTGTTAATGACATTGCCCATGCTCTTAATCAGGCTGGAGGAGAAAAGTTTCCACAGCTCATCAAGGCTATTTCAGCCATGGAAAGTAAGGGCCAGCTGCGTTTTAACAAAGACGGTTCGGTGTCCTTGCGACCAAAGAAAGAGCATCCCAATCAAGTTACTGTCGAGGGTGTTTTTCGTGCCAATAAAAATGGTTTTGGCTTCCTACATGTTGATGACAATGAAGATGATATGTTCATCGGACGTAATGATGTTGGCCATGCCATTGACGGTGACACTGTTGCTGTAGTCATTAAAAAGCCAGCCGACCGTTTGCGTGGGACAGCTGCCGAAGCACGTGTTGTTGAAATTGTAGAACGCTCGCTCAAGACTGTTGTAGGGAAATTTATCCTTAGCGACGAGAAAGAACCTTATGCTGGTTACATTAAGTCTAAGAACCAAAAGATTCAGCAACCAATCTACATCAAGAAAGAACCGGTTGCCCTTGATGGGACCGAAATTATTAAGGTTGATATTGAAAAATACCCTAACCGTCACTACGATTATTTTGTAGGAAGTGTTCGTGACATTATTGGTCACCAGGGAGATACTGGTATTGATGTCTTGGAAGTCTTGGAATCAATGGATATTGTTTCTGAGTTTCCAGAGGATGTCATGGCTGAAGCAGAAGCTGTGCCAGATGCACCTAGTCAGGAAGACCTAGTTGGTCGTGTTGACCTTCGTCAAGAAGTGACCTTCACTATTGATGGAGCCGATGCCAAGGACTTGGACGATGCGGTCCATATCAAACGGCTACCCAATGGTAACTTTGAACTCGGTGTCCACATTGCCGATGTGTCCTACTATGTCACTGAAGGATCTGCCCTTAACCGTGAGGCCGTAGCACGTGGGACTTCAGTTTATGTGACAGACCGCGTGGTTCCAATGTTGCCGGAGCGTCTGTCAAATGGTATTTGTTCACTAAATCCCAATGTTGATCGTTTGACTCAGTCAGCCATTATGGAGATTACTCCAAAAGGTAAGGTGGTTAATCATAAGATTTGTCAATCTGTTATTAACACAACCTTCCGTATGACCTATAGCGATGTCAATGACATGTTGGCTGGAAATCCAGAAAAAATTGAGCAGTTTAAGCCAATCATGGATTCTGTATCAGCTATGGCAGAACTCCATAAGATTTTAGAAGACATGCGTGAGCGTCGTGGTGCCCTTAACTTTGATACATCTGAAGCTCGTATCTTGGTTAATGAGAAAGGGATGCCAGTGGATATCGTGGTGCGTGAACGTGGAACAGCTGAGCGAATGATTGAATCTTTCATGTTGGCTGCCAATGAATGTGTAGCTGAGCATTTCGCTAAAGCCAAGTTACCATTTATCTACCGTATCCACGAGGAACCCAAAGCCGAGAAATTGCAACGTTTCATGGACTACGCCTCTATCTTTGGTGTTCAAATCAAGGGAACTGCCAATAAGATGGACCAGCTAGACTTGCAAGAGTTCATGGCTCGAGTGCAGGGTAAACCTGGGGCGGAAGTTATGAACATGATGTTGCTTCGTTCAATGCAACAGGCCCGTTATTCAGAACACAACCACGGGCACTATGGCTTGGCAGCTCAATATTATACCCACTTTACTAGTCCAATCCGTCGTTACCCGGACCTCTTGGTTCACCGAATGATTCGTGAATACACCAACAATTTGTCTCAAGAAACACGTGAACATTTTGATGAGGTAATTCCTGAATTAGCGTCATCATCTTCAACACTTGAACGTCGTGCCATTGATGCTGAACGTGTCGTTGAAGCTATGAAAAAAGCAGAATACATGGAAGAGTATGTTGGACAAGAATTCGACGGTATTGTCGGAAGTGTGGTTAAATTCGGTATGTTTGTGGAATTGCCAAACACCATCGAAGGTTTGGTTCACATCACGACCTTGCCAGAATTTTACAATTACAATGAACGTACCATGACGCTTCAAGGAGAGAAAACAGGTAAGACTTTCCGTGTTGGACAACCTATCCGTGTTAAATTGACACGTGCGGACAAGGAAACTGGAGATATTGATTTTCAATACCTTCCAAGTGAGTATGATATCATCGAAAAAGTGGATCATAAGGCCCGTCAAGAACGTGAAGAAAAGGCTAAAGCCTTCCGTCACAGAGGGCCTCGTCGTGACCGCCAGACTGGGGATTTCAATCGTCGTGGTAAGGGTGGCGATAATCGTAACCATCAAGATAATAATGGTCGTAAAGGCTCTTATGACGAAAAACGTAAGTCATCTAAGAAGCCAGACAAACGTAAGAATCAAAACCGTCCTCATAATGATAATAAGGGACGTGAGAGTGGTCGTCGCAAGAAAAAAGGCAACAAACCTTTTTACAAGGATGTAGCTAAAAAACGAAAATAGGATGAGAATGGAGGGACTGCTATGCCAAAGGGTGAAGGCAATGTTGTTGCTCAGAATAAAAAGGCTAGACATGACTATAGTATCGTTGATACTATCGAAGCAGGTATCGTACTGACAGGAACAGAGATTAAATCTGTTCGTGCGGCTCGTATTCAGCTAAAGGATGGCTATGCCCAAATCAAAAATGGTGAGGCCTGGTTACTCAATGTCCATATTGCCCCTTTTGAACAAGGAAATATTTGGAATCAGGATCCAGACCGTATCCGAAAATTATTGCTCAAGAAAAAGCAAATCACTAAACTTGCAAACGACCTTAAAGGAACAGGAATGACCTTGGTTCCTCTGAAGGTATACCTAAAAAATGGTTTTGCCAAGGTCTTGCTTGGTATTGCCAAAGGGAAGCACGACTACGATAAACGTGAGTCTATCAAACGCCGTGAACAAGAGCGTGATATTAAGCGTATTATCAAGAGCGTTAACCGGTAAAATAGCGATCATCTAAGATACTGTAGTCTTAGATGATTTTTTGTTTTTGCCCTAAAGACATGATATAATGGGAGTACTATACGGTCTTTAGTTAGGATACCAGCTATACCTGACTTTGGACGTGATACTGTAAAGGAGATTAGCGATGCCAGTAGATGCTAAAACAAAATACAAGGCAAAGAAAACGAAGATTGTTTTCTTTGATATTGATGACACGCTTCGTGTCAAGAAGACAGGCTACCTTCCTGAATCTATAAAAGCTGTTTTCAAGGGGCTTAAAGAAAAAGGAATCTTGACAGGAATTGCGACAGGACGTGGCTATTATGGTGTGGTTGAGGAAATCCGTGACCTCAAACCAGATTATTTTGTAACCATTAATGGAACCTATGTGATTAACCGTAAAGGCGATGAAATTTACAATCATCCCCTCCCACGTGAGATTACAGAAACCTTCGTTGCATGGTGCAAAGAGATTGGGATTGCCTGGGGCTTTGCTGGTAAGGATAAGCCAGTTGTTTCAGAGCGGTCAGACTTGATTGATGATGCTATGAAACCAGTCTATGGTCTTTGTGATGTTGAGCCCGACTTCCATTTGACTAATGATGTTTATCACATGTGGACTTTTGCGGAAAATGATGGTGAGCTTGAGTTACCAGAAGAACTTGCGACACATGTTCGTAAGGTACCTTGGCATGAACACTCATCAGATGTGGTGGCCAATGGTATCTCCAAAGCTTCTGGTGTTGGTCATGTCTTGGAACATGAAAATCTCAAACCAGAAAATGCTATGATGTTTGGCGACGGTCCAAACGACATGGAAATCTTTGACTATGTTGGTCTTAAGATTGCCATGGGTAATGCCACACCAGAATTGAAAGAAAAAGCAGATTACGTTACAGGAACAGTAGAAGAAGACGGCATTTTCCATGCCTTGGAGGAACTCGGATTGGTAGAAAAAGAACTTCATTTCCCACAACTTGACTTGGATTCAGTAGAAGGGCCAGTCGCAACAATTAAAACAAATCACGGCGATTTGGTCATCAAACTTTTCCCTGACCATGCGCCACTAACCGTCACTAACTTTGTCAATTTGGCTAAGAGTGGCTACTATGACGGTGTGATTTTCCACCGTATTATCAAGAACTTTATGATTCAAGGTGGTGACCCAACTGGTACTGGTATGGGTGGTGAATCAAGCTTCGGTGGTAACTTCCAGGATGAATTCTCTGAAGAACTCTACAACCTTCGTGGGGCCCTCTCTATGGCCAATGCTGGACCAGACACTAATGGTAGCCAATTCTTTATCGTTCAAACACCAGAAATTCCATATTCTAAAAAAGAATTGGAACGTGGTGGTTGGCCAGCACCAATTGCAGAAGCTTATGCTGAAAATGGTGGAACACCTCACCTAGACCGTCGTCACACAGTCTTTGGTCAATTGGTGGATGAAGACTCATACAAGGTGCTTGATGAGATTGCCAATGTTGAGGTTGGGCCACAAGATAAGCCACTTGAAGATGTTGTGATTGAAACAGTCGAGGTAGCAGACTAAGATGAAAATTGGAGACAAGCTTAAGGGTGTTATCACAGGCATCAAGCCTTACGGAGCCTTTGTTTCCTTGGAAAATGGTACCACAGGCTTGATTCACATCTCAGAGATTAAGACAGGCTATATCGACAATATCTACAATACCCTAAAGGTAGACCAGGAAGTTCTGGTTCAGGTCGTTGATTTTGATGAGTTTACACAAAAGGCCAGTCTTTCTTTGAGAACGCTCGAAGAAGAAAAAAACAAAATTCCTCACCGCCACCGTTTCTCAGATAGTCGATTGAACTATGGTTTTAAGCCTTTAGCTGCAGCCATGCCAGGATGGATTGAAGAAGGCCTTGACTATCTTCGACAAGAACGTGAAAAATAGAATAGTAAAAGCTGACTCGTAGTGAGCCAGCTTTTTTCTATGGTTTTCGAATTCGAGAGCAAAAGAAAAGATCCTCAACTTAATTGAAGACCCTTCTGGATTCATTAAACGTCAAAATAGAGCAATTCTTTTGGTGTGTGTGTGAAGACTTCAAAGCCATCTTTCGTAACATGACCACAATCTTCGATACGGACACCGACTCTTTCAGGAATATAGATACCAGGTTCCACAGAGAAGCACATGCCTTCTTCAATGACCAAGTCATTGCCATCCATGATGGAAGGAAATTCATGGACATCCATACCAAGACCGTGTCCCAGACGGTGGTTGAAGTATTCACCGTAACCAGCCTTTTCAATAACCTGACGAGCGGCAGCATCAATTTCACTGGCAGTTACACCTGGTTTGATAAAATCAAGGGCTGTCAATTGAGCTTCCAAACAGATATTGTAGATATCTTTCTTGAATTGGTCAGGTTGACCGACAGCCACGGTACGAGTCATATCTGAGACGTAGCCTTGACTGACAACACCTAAGTCAAAGAGAAGAAGGCTGTTGTTTTCAATGCGGTTAGTTCCTGGAATACCGTGAGGATTTGCAGCATTATTACCTGTAAGAACCATGGTTTCGAAAGACATTTGATTAATACCGATTTTTTTCATACCAAATTCAATTTGAGCAATGATGTCTGTTTCAGTCACATCAAGAGAAATATTGTCGAAACCGATATTTACAGCTTTATCTGCATAATCTCCAGCGCCAATCATTTTTTGAATTTCATCAGCTGACTTGATGACACGCATTTTTTGGATGAATGGTGTCAAGTTTTCAAAGCGTCCGTCAAAAACAGTTTGCAACCCTTGGAATTTAGTCACATTTAAATTGTCAAACTCCGCATAGATCACAGGACTATCTGTGCTTGCTAGGCCAGCCTTAATTTTTTGCCAAGGATTTTCAGAGTCCACATAGCCAAAGACTGGGAAGTCGAGAACAGCAGAAGCACGTGCAACCTCAAGAGCAGGAACAAAAAGTGCAGGCTCGCGGTTTTCATAGACAAAGAGAAACATCTGACGTTCATGAGGGTCACAATCAAAACCAGTAAGATAATTGACAGTTACAGGGTCTGAAACAATAGCTAGCCCCGCTTTATGTTCATTCAGAAAATGACGAATGCGATCAAGTTTAGACATAAAAAAACTCCTTTGTATTTCTTACAATCATTCTGTCACTTTTGCAGGGAAAATTCAAGCTGTTTTTGGCTTTTCATTAAATCATTTTCTTTCATAAAAGCATTTTAATGCTTTTCTCTGTAAGCTCGGAATCCCAATGAAAAGGCTAACGGAAAACATTATTTTTTGAAATGGCTTACTTCCTTATAGTTAAGAAGAAGCAACCCCTTTCATTTTTTTGTAAAAAATCAGTCAAAATAATTGAAAGTGTTTTCAAAATTTGCTACAATTACCTTGGATAAGTGAGCGTTATGTTAGAAAGGATGTGTTTTTATGAATACTGATGAAACGATTACTATTTACGACGTTGCCCGCGAAGCTGGTGTGTCTATGGCGACGGTCTCTCGTGTTGTAAATGGAAATAAAAATGTAAAAGAAAACACTCGAAAAAAAGTGCTCGAAGTCATTGATCGTCTGGATTATCGTCCAAATGCAGTTGCGCGTGGCTTGGCGAGTAAGAAAACCACTACTGTAGGAGTTGTTATTCCAAATATTGCTAATAGCTATTTTGCGACTCTGGCAAAAGGTATTGATGACATCGCCTCTATGTACAAGTATAATATTGTTCTTGCTTCCAGTGATGAAAACGATGATCATGAAGTTGCAGTCATCAATTCTCTATTTGCTAAACAAGTTGATGGTATCATTTTCATGGGGTACCATCTGACAGAAAAAATCCGTGCAGAATTCTCTCGTACCCGTACACCAATTGTTTTAGCTGGTACAGTTGACCTTGAAAATCAATTGCCAAGTGTTAACATCGATTATAAGGTTTCCGTTGAAGATGCTATTACACAGCTTGCTAAAAACAATGAAAAGGTTGCTTTTGTATCTGGACCACTGATTGATGATATTAATGGTAAGCTTCGTTTGGTTGGTTATAAGGCAGGACTTGAAAAAAATAATTTGCGCTACAACGAGGGACTTGTCTTCGAAGCTAAGTATAGCTACAAAGATGGTTTTGATTTGGCACAACGTGTCTTGAACTCTGGAGCTACGGCTGCCTATGTGGGAGAAGACGAATTGGCTGCAGGCCTCTTAAATGGTCTTTTTGCAGCAGGTAAATCGGTTCCTGAAGATTTTGAAATCATTACCAGCAATGATTCACCGATTACAAGTTACACCCGTCCAAATCTAACAAGTATCAGTCTCCCTCTCTATGATTTAGGGGCAGTTAGCATGCGTATGTTGACTAAAATTATGAATAAGGAAGAACTAGAAGAAAAAGATGTTATTCTGAATCACGGTCTTACCTTACGTCAGTCAACGAAATAAAAAAGGAGTTGAGGCATGATGTTGTCTCAACTTTTCCTTTTAGAAAAGGGAGGAATAATGACTTTTGAGGATGACTATTTTAAACAGAAACGGTTAAACCCTGAGAGCCTGGAGGCCTTCGGATTCAGGGCCACCGATAAAGGATGGGAATTAAGAAAACCACTCATTGATCAAGAACTTGAAGCTAGACTACTCATTGATAAAGAAGGTAATCTAAGTGGACAGGTTCTAGACATTGACCTTAATGAGCCCTATGATACCTTTCGTAGTCCCCAAGCGAGGGGGACCTATGTGGGTCAAGTCAGACAAGCCTATGGAGCACTCCTTTCGCAAGTGGCTGAATCCTGTTATGAGGATCAATTGTTCTCATCTCCACAAGCTAATCGTCTGGCAAACTTCTTGACTCAGGAGTATACGGACCAGGCAGATCATCCATTTGAGAAACATCCAGACTATCTTTCTTATCGAATTGCTGGTAAGTGGTACGCCTTGCTATTTCCTCTCAAAGGAGAGAAACTAGGGCTTGAGAGTAAAAAGGCAGACCAGATTTATGATGTGGTTAATCTTAAGGTTGACCCCAAGTATATGGAACAACTCATGAAAATGGAAGGAATTTTTCCTAGTTATCACATGTCTAAGAAAAGTTGGATTAGTCTTGTCTTAGATGAGACACTGCCAGATGAGGTGGTTTTTAAGCTTGTTGCTAGGAGTCGTTCCCTAGTGGCTCCTAAACATCTTCGCAAAACTTCAGAGCCTCACTATTGGCTTATACCAGCTAATCTGAAATATTATGATATTGGAGCGGAATTTTCAGCAAATAAGGAGATTCTGTGGACCCAGAAAGCGAGTATGCAAAAGGGAGATTTCGTTGCCATCTATATTACGGCACCTACCAAGGCTATCCGTTACCTCTGTCAAGTCTTGGAGGCTAATATACCCAATCAGGGTTACCGTGAAGAGAAGAGTATTAAGGCATTGATGCGAATCAAACTGTTACACACTTTTAAGGATAAGGACTTTAACAGTGAGATTTTAAAGAACTTGGGAATTAAAACAGTTCGAGGACCACGCCATATGACGGATGAACTGGTCCAGGCTATGTCTCCTTACTTGAAAGGAAAATGAAAGGAGAGAATCATGCGAATTTTGATTGCACCTGATTCATTTAAGGAAAGTTTATCGGCAAAAGAGGTTGCCCTAGCTCTTAAATCGGGCTTTTCGAAAGCCTTGCCTGATGCCGAATTTGACCTTGTCCCTATTGGTGACGGTGGTGAAGGAACCTTGGATGCTCTTGTTGAAAATTTAAATCTTGAAAAGAAAAGGATTAGGCTTCCCCATGCCTATACGAGTGATGGTTCGGTCACCTATGCCAGTGATGGACAGACTGCTATTTTTGAGATGGCCGAAATTTGTGGCTTGGAGCAAATTCCTGAGGAAAAACGACATCCTCTTACCCTCACAACACAGGGGGTAGGTGAACTGATCGTTTATCTAGTTCAATCTGGCATACGTGATATTATCATAGGTGTAGGAGGCTCCGCTACCAATGATGGTGGTATCGGCATGGCCTATGGATTGGGCTATCGCTTTTATGACTCTGAAGGAAAGAGTCTTGAGCCTCTAGGTGCTAATCTTAGCCTTATCAAAAGGGTATCATCACAAGACAAGGTTGATTTGTCAGCCACGACCATTCGCCTAATCACAGACGTAGACAACCCTCTGTGTGGACTGAATGGGGCCACCTATATTTTTGGTGGGCAAAAGGGATTAGATCCTTCGCAATTTGAAAGGGTTGATCAGGCTATGAAACAATTCTATGAGGCCTTTGCTCCTGAAGTCTTACAGCTTGCTGGTTCAGGTGCTGGAGGAGGCATGGCTGCAGGCTTAGTGGCCTTTGCTGGTGCTGAAATTAAATCAGGTATTGACTTTGTACTTGATTGTGTTGATTTTGACCAACGGGTAAAGTCAGCCGATTTGGTCATCGTAGGAGAAGGACGTATGGACAGACAGTCTTTATCCGGTAAGGCGCCAATTGGTGTAGCTAAGCGAACACCATCAGGTATTCCAGTCATTGCAATCTGTGGCAGTCTTAAAGATGACTTACCTGATTTTCCAGTAGCTGGGATTTTAGCTGCATTCCCTATTATTGGACAAGTAGCAGCTTTAGACCAAGTCCTTGCTTCAGCCAAGGAGAATCTCTATCGAACAGGACTCAATATTGGCAACCTCATCAAGTTGAGTCAAACCTTGTGACATAAGAAAAAAGCCGACCTTGTGTCAGCTTTTATTTTCCAAAAAGTTTAGCGAAAAATCCTTTTTTGGTAACAGTTTGCTCAGTTTTTTGAGGAGCGAGAATATCGGGATGAATCTCTGATAAGAGGACTTTATCAAGATTTTCTGCCTTATCACTATGAACGATGACTCCATATGGTGAGTGTGCTTTGGCTTCATCCACAATAGTAGCGGAAATGTTGAGCGCTTGGGCAGATTTAATATAGGTGAATTGTGTCTGGTCGGCTAGATTGGGTGAAAGCTTGAGACTGAGATGAGGGTAAGTTAATGACAGATCTTTTAAAATCTTAGGAAACTCCTCTATTACAGTTTTCTTTTCAGCGTTTTCCAATAGAATAGCCAAGACGACACGTTCTGCATAGGTTCCAAAATAATGACGTAATTCATCAGGGTTTAAGCGCTTCTCACCACTAGCGCATTGGAGCACCTTTTTTTCAAGTGAAGTCATAGAGTTCTCCTGTTCGTTTTCTTATTAGTATTATACAATATTTTGAAATCCTTTTCATCTAGCTATTTTTCTGAAATTTTCAAAACTAATTGAAAATATTAAAAAATAGAAAATCGCTAGAAAATTCTGGTTTTAATTTGCTTAACCCTTGATATTGTGGTACTATAAAGGTGTAAAAAAATTTAACTCATAAGGAGAGTATTGTAATGTCAATTATTACTGATGTTTACGCTCGCGAAGTCCTTGACTCACGCGGTAACCCAACACTTGAAGTAGAAGTTTACACTGAATCTGGTGCATTCGGACGCGGTATGGTTCCTTCAGGAGCTTCAACTGGTGAACACGAAGCAGTAGAACTTCGTGATGGTGACAAAGCTCGTTACGGTGGTCTTGGTACTCAAAAAGCAGTTGATAACGTAAACAACGTTATTGCTGAACACATCATCGGATTCGACGTACGTGATCAACAAGGTATTGACCGCGCCATGATCGCTCTTGACGGTACTCCAAACAAAGGTAAACTTGGTGCCAACGCTATTCTTGGTGTGTCTATCGCTGTAGCACGCGCAGCTGCTGACTACCTTGAAGTTCCACTTTACAGCTACCTTGGCGGATTCAACACTAAAGTTCTTCCAACTCCAATGATGAACATCATCAACGGTGGTTCTCACTCAGATGCTCCAATCGCTTTCCAAGAATTCATGATCGTACCTGCTGGTGCACCAACATTCAAAGAAGCTCTTCGTTGGGGTGCTGAAATCTTCCACACTCTTAAAAAAATCCTTAAAGAACGTGGTCTTGAAACAGCCGTAGGTGACGAAGGTGGTTTCGCACCAGCATTTGACGGTACTGAAGATGCTGTTGAAACTATCATCAAAGCTATCGAAACTGCTGGTTACAAACCAGGTGAAGATGTATTCCTTGGTTTCGACTGTGCATCATCTGAGTTCTACGAAAACGGTGTATATGACTACACTAAATTCGAAGGTGAAGGTGGAGCTAAACGTACTGCCGCAGAACAAATCGATTACATCGAAGAATTGGTTAACAAATACCCAATTATCACAATCGAAGATGCTATGGATGAAAACGACTGGGACGGTTGGAAAGCTCTTACTGAACGTCTTGGTGGTAAAGTTCAATTGGTTGGTGACGACTTCTTCGTAACTAACACAGCTTACCTTGAAAAAGGTATTGCAGAACACGCTGCTAACTCAATCCTTATCAAAGTTAACCAAATCGGTACTTTGACTGAAACTTTCGACGCTATCGAAATGGCGAAAGAAGCTGGATACACTGCAGTAGTATCACACCGTTCAGGTGAAACTGAAGATTCAACAATCGCTGACATCGCAGTTGCAACTAACGCTGGTCAAATCAAGACAGGTTCATTGTCTCGTACTGACCGTATTGCTAAATATAATCAATTGCTTCGTATCGAAGATCAACTTGGTGAAGTTGCAGAATACCGTGGTTTGAAATCATTCTACAACTTGAAAAAATAAAACGTTGATTTAACAACGTTTCTAAGGACTCTAGGTTAGACCTAGGGTTCTTTTTTTGCTATCCAAGGGTCAAGAAAAGGGCAAGGTTGAAAAGCTTATAAAACGTCAGATATCCAACACTTTTCAATAAGTCTTCTGAATAAAAATCCCCTCAGTCCATTAGGACTGAGGGAAACTGGGCTTAGAATAAGCCTTTAATCTTGTCTAAAGCACCGCTAATCATTTCGTTTCCAGAAACAAGAGTTTTTGCTTGGTCGAAGTATTCGCCTAAATTATCTTTATTGTCCTCGACAAATGTTTTGGCAGCTTCGAAATCTTTTTTCTCGATCAATTCTTTCACTTGGTTAAATAATTCCAATGGATTCATATTGTTCTCCTCTATAAGTTTTCTTATAAATCCTATTTAATCATGCTTGCAGGAAACTAGCAAGAAATATGTCTGAGGGTATTATTTAAGGAATTAGCATTTCATATAAGCGTTGGTAAACTAAAAAAGCAGTCCTAATTGGACTGCCTTTAGAGCCTATTGTTGTACAGAAGATGAACTTTGTTCGGAAGAACTAGAACTTGAACCAGAATCTTCGGGTTCAGTTGGGTGAAGCTCTTTGTAAGACGGAGTCTTGAACAAATCAGCTGTTGAGTGGTTGCCTTTTTCTTTATAAAGGCTAGTCGATTTGTCTTTCAGTTTTTTATTAATCTCTCTTAGTTGTTCCATTTGTTTGGTATAAGAGATGGTGCTTGGGTCGGTGTGTTTTAAGCCGTTAGGTGTGTAGAAACGAAGGAGGTCACCGGTCTGAACAGCGTCACTCATAGAAAGCTGAGTTGCCACTGCCTTACGAATGGCTTCGTTGTTTTTCCTTGTCGTCTCATCAGGATTGGTGATTTCCTCTCCTGTTTGAGTGTTATAAAGTCTACCAGAATAGCTAGTGTATTGAGGCGTCACGTATTGTCCAGATGTTCTAAATGCGACGGTCTGCTTATTATCAGGTGATAAGAGGTCTTGCCCCATCTGAATGTATGAGCTAGTGTCGACACCAAGAATATGAAGGAGTGTTGGCAAGGCATCTACTTCACCACCAAAGGTGTTAGAGATACCGCCACCAGTATATCCAGGAATATGGATCATATAAGGGACACGTTGAAGCATGGCTTTGTCATAGTTAGACCATGTTTCAGAATTTTTTCCAAGAAGATCAGCTAGATTACTGCTTCGTGTATCAGAGATACCGTAGTGGTCACCGTACATGACAATAATGGAGTTATCATAAAGACCAGTGGCCTTGAGGTAATCGAAGAAGTCCTTGATAGCTGAGTCAAGATAGTTAGCTGTTGCAAAATATCCGTTAACGGTTTCATCTTTTGTTTCAGCGAGTGGGAAACCTTGTTCCTTTTCATCGCCTGACAACGAAGTGTATGGGTAATGGTTAGATACGGTTAGGTATTTAACGTAGAACGGTTGTTGCATTTGTTCCAAGTATTTGATAGAACCTGGGAACATATACTTATCGTTTAGACCATATTGGAAAGAGTTTTCCTCGGTTTTCTCAGTGAAGGCTGAGGAATCGAAGAAATAGTTATAACCCCACTGTTTGTAGGTGTTATTTCGATTCCAGAAGGAACCAGTGTTGCCGTGGAATACAGCGGATGTATAACCACCTGTTTGAGCAAGAATAGACGGAGCAGCATAGGCGGTGTTTGTACCACCATAGTTTACCATGTATGACCCTGTACTTAATCCAAAGAGAGACGTTTCCATCAAGGTTTCGGCATCAGAGGTTTTCCCTGACTTGACTTGGTGGAAGAAGTTTGAAAAGGCAAGGGTCTCGTTTGAATGGTAAATGGAATTGAGGAATGGGGTTACTTCATAAGACTTACCATCAACTTGGAGCTTGTAATCAATCAGGAACTGTTGAAAGCTTTCCAGGTGAATGACAATGACATTTTTCCCCTTTGCGATTCCAAAATACTTAGGATCTGGTGCAGCATAGTGTTCTTTGACATAGGCTTGAACCTTTTTCATATCCTCCGCTGTTGCAGAAGAACGAGCTTGCGAAGCCTGATAAGTCAGGTTACCAGAATAAGCGGTAAAGAAGGGAATCCCCATTGCACGAACAATATAGTTGTTTGAGAAACCACGTGTTAGCAACTCACCCCGGTTAACTTCTGCTAAGAAAAGGTTAACCGATAGAAGGAGTGTCGCCAGTGCTGTAACGGCAAAACTAGCTCGTTTATTGAAGGGTTTACTGTCTGTTTTGAGTTTCTTTCTAAAACCAGCGTAAATGAAGAAAGGAATATCAATTAAATAAAAGATATAACTTGGTTCAAAAAGGTTTTTGGCTGAGTCTCCAAGGCCTGCTGCTGAGCTGGAGCTCGCTAGTATGGTATTTACCGTGATGAAGTCCGTAAACTCTCCAAAGTAAACCACATTGGCAATGAGCAGAAGGTTAAGGATGACATAAATAGCAATTGTGATGCTATAAAAGAATCGTCGTTTCTTGAAGTAAAGCCCCAATCCTAGAAGCATTAACCCTAGCGGAATGGGATTAATCAGCGAAAGCATAACCTGATACTTGCTTTCCAACTCAAGATTAATATTGACGTAATAAGCGAATATGGTTTTTAGCCAGTAGAAAAAGAGCAACAAGAGGATGAATCCAAGTCTTGATGACACTCCTTTCCAAAAGGCGTCAATTAATTTTTTCAAAGCAATACTTCCTTTGATTCTGTATTATCTTAACCATTATACCAAATAACAAAATGACTCTCAAAAATTTACTGCCATCTGGTGTGATATTCCTTAACATATAATTGCTAAAATCTAGTTATGAAACAGAAATACGAGGATTTTTTTGGTATAATAGTAACATGAGTATATTGACGGTAAGTCCCATTGCGGAGAAAAAAATCAAACAAGGAAAGCAATTGCTTTTAGCAGAAGATTTTCCAAATGTAACTGAAAACAATCAGTTGATTTATCTTTATAGCCAGTCTAAAACCTTTTTAGGAACAGGCTATTTGTCTAGCCAAAACAAAGGCATCGGTTGGTTTCTCTCCAATAAAAAGCAAAAATTGACTCTGGCTTATTTTCAGAGGCTTTTTGAACAGGCTAAACTTAAACGCCAGACTTACTATGACAATGAGTTGACGACAGCTTTTCGTCTCTTTAATCAAGATGGGGATGACTTTGGTGGCCTCACTATTGATTTATATGGAGATTATGCCCTCTTTTCATGGTATAATGCCTTTGTTTATTCCTTGAAGGATGTTATTGTAGAGGCTTTTCAAAAGGTCTTTCCTGAGGTCTTGGGAGGCTATGAAAAAATCCGTTTTAAGGGTCTTGATTTTGAATCGGATCATCTTTTTGGACAAGAGGCAGCTGATACTTTTACCATTTTGGAAAATGGAGTCACCTATGACGTTTTCCTCAACGATGGGTTGATGACAGGGATTTTCCTTGATCAGCATGAAGTTCGTGATGGTTTAGTCAATGGTTTGGCTCTTGGCAAATCTGTCTTAAATATGTTTTCTTATACGGCGGCTTTTTCAGTTGCTGCTGCTATGGGAGGTGCAATTGAGACCACTTCAGTCGATTTAGCTAAGCGGTCACGTGAATTGTCCACAGCACATTTTAAGGCTAATGGTTTTAGTATGGACAATCATCGCCTGGTCGTAATGGATGTTTTTGATTATTTCAAATATGCCAAGAAAAAAGGTTTGACCTACGATCTTATCGTTATTGATCCACCAAGTTTTGCTCGTAACAAGAAACGCACCTTCTCGGCAAGTAAGGATTATCATAAGTTGATTGCACAGAGTCTGGATATCCTGAAAGAGCGTGGCACAATCATCGCAAGTACTAATGCAGCTAATATGACTGTGCAACAGTTTAAAAAGCAACTGCGTAAGGGCTTGGGTGATGTTTCGGCGGATTTTGTTAACCTGCAACAATTGCCAGCGGATTTTACCGTCAATCCTAATGATCCGGCATCAAACTATTTGAAAGTATATACAATAAGGGTAAATAAATGAAAATTGTAGTTCCAATTATGCCTACTAGCTTAGAGGAGGCACAAGCGCTTGAATTGTCTCGTTTTGCTGGGGCAGATATTATTGAATGGCGTGCAGATTTTTTGGATAAGGATAGTATTTTAACGGTTGCACCGGCCATTTTCGAGAAATTTGCCGGTTTTGAAATTATCTTTACCATTCGTACAACACGTGAGGGTGGAAATATCGAATTGACCGATGCAGAGTATGTGGCGCTTATCAATGATGTGTCTGCTATCTATTCACCAGACTATATTGATTTTGAGTACTTTACACACAAGGCGGTCTTTGATCAGATGCTCGGCTATTCAAATTTGGTCTTGTCTTATCATAACTTCAACGAGACCCCAGAAAATCTTATGGAGCTCTTGTCTGAGATGACAAATTTGACGCCACGAGTCGTTAAGGTGGCTGTTATGCCGCAGCATGAGCAAGATGTTCTTGACCTTCTGAATTTCACACGAGGTTTCAAGGCCTATAATCCTAATCAGGAGTTTGCTACCATGTCAATGGGTAAACTTGGTCGTTTGTCTCGCTTGGCGGGTGATTTGGTAGGGTCATCGTGGACCTTTGCTAGTCTTGATAATGCCAGTGCACCGGGCCAAGTTAGTTTGGCAGATATGCGCAAGGTTAGGGAGGTTTTGGATGCAGATTGATGGATATACACGCTTAGCTGCTGTCGTTGCCAATCCAATCAAACATTCTATTTCTCCATTTATTCATAATTTAGCTTTTGAAAAGACACAAGTGAATGGTGTCTATCTTGCTTTGGAAATTCCAGAGTCAGATCTGGCTGAGACCGTTGAAAATATTAGACGTTATGATATGTTCGGTATCAATCTGTCTATGCCCTATAAGCAGAAAGTTATTCCTTTTTTGGATGAGCTTAGTCCTGCAGCACAATTGATTGGTGCGGTTAATACGGTTGTTAATCATGATGGCCATTTGATTGGTCATAATACAGATGGTTATGGTTTTTTTGCCAGCCTCAAGAATTTCAGTCCTAAAGGTGCTCATCTAATGATTTTGGGTGCTGGGGGTGCCGCTAAGGCCATTGTAACGCAAGCTGTTCTTGACGGTGCCAAAAAGGTCAGTATCTATGTTCGCCCCCAGTCATTGGATAAGGCAAAAAACAGTTTTAAGACCTTGATGGATCAAAGGGATGGTCACTTGGAATTTCATGCTCTAAGTGATGTTGACTATTTTCAAGAAGAACTAGGTCAGGCTGATTTATTGGTGAATGCGACAAGTGTGGGTATGGATGGTGAATCCTTGCCAATTGCCAAAGATACTATATTTCCTAAGGAAATCTTGGTTGCTGATATCATTTATCAGCCTTTTGAAACACCTTTCCTGGCCTTGGCTAGGAAACAGGGAATCGAAGCCGTAAATGGTTTGGGCATGTTACTGCATCAAGCAGCAGTTGCCTTTAAATTATGGACGGGTAAGGATATGCCTACAGACGACATTTGGCAGGAATTAGAAAACATTTACAATAGCTAGGAGGGGACTACGATGAAACTAGAGGTAAATTTAACACATAACCCTTATGATATTATCATTGAAAAGGGAGCCCTTAAGACCGTAGGTCAATGGGTCAAGTCACTTTGGGAACCTCAAAAGATTGCACTTATCACGGACAACCATGTGGGTGGCTTATACGCTGAAAGAGTTAAGCTTAGCTTGGAGCATGAGGGCTTTGAGGTTGTCGTTTTTGATTTCCTAGAAGGTGAAGCAAGTAAAAATCTGAAGACTGCTAACAAGGCTTATGAATTTTTGATTAAGAATGGCATGACTCGTAGTGATGGGATTGTTGCTCTTGGTGGTGGCGTTGTTGGTGATTTGGCAGGCTTTGTCGCTTCGACCTATATGCGTGGGATTCATTTTGTTCAGGTCCCAACTAGTCTAACTGCCCAGGTGGATTCATCTATTGGTGGTAAGACAGGTGTGAACACACCATTTGCTAAAAATATCGTGGGAACTTTTGCTCAACCTGATGGTGTCTTGATTGATCCTAATGTCCTTGAGACACTTGGTAAACGTGAATTGATTGAAGGTATGGGTGAGGTTGTCAAATATGGTTTGATTGATGATCCTGAGCTTTGGCACTTGCTTGAAAGCATTGATGGTTCAGTTCACAGTATCCTAGAAAACTCAGAAACCATCATCTACCGTTCATGTAATGTGAAGCGTAAAATTGTCGTTGAAGACGAGTTTGAGGGTGGCGTTCGTATGTACCTCAACTTTGGTCATACGATTGGGCACGCTGTTGAACAAACCGCTGGTTACGGTAAGGTCATGCACGGTGAAGCGGTGGCTATCGGTATGGTTCAGATTTCACGTGTGGCTGAGGAAAAAGGACTAATGCCTCAGGGAGTCACTCGTCAAATTGCCGAGATGTGCGCCAAATTTGGTTTGCCAGTGGACTATGAGCCGTGGCGTGTTGAGGAGCTCTATACTGCTCTCACACATGATAAAAAGGCTCGTGGTAATAGCATTAAGACTGTTATCGTTCCAGAAATCGGTAAGGCAGCTATCAATCAAATTCCTTTGGTTGAAATGAAAGAGTACTTGGAGAAATAAATGAGATATTTAACAGCAGGTGAGTCTCACGGCCCACGTCTAACAGCAATTATCGAAGGTGTTCCAGCTGGTCTTCCCTTGACGGCTGAAGATATCAATGGTGATTTGAAACGCCGCCAAGGTGGTTATGGTCGTGGTGGCCGTATGAAAATTGAGTCTGATAAGGTTGAAATCACTTCTGGTGTTCGTCATGGGAAAACAACAGGTGCTCCAATTACCCTCCATGTCATCAATAAGGACCATCAAAAATGGTTGGACATCATGGCTGTGGAAGACATTGAGGACCGTTTGAAAACCAAGCGTAAAATCACTCACCCACGTCCTGGCCATGCTGACTTGGTTGGTGGAATGAAATACCGTTTCGATGATTTACGTAACTCTTTGGAGCGTTCAAGTGCGCGTGAAACAACCATGCGTGTGGCGGTAGGTGCTGTCGCTAAACGTATCTTGGCTGAGCTCAATATTGAAATTGCTAACCATGTGGTGGTCTTTGGTGGTAAGGAAATTGATGTGCCTGAGAATTTGACGGTCGCTCAAATCAAGGAATTGGCTCAACAGTCAGAAATTTCAGTTGTTAACCAAGAGCGTGAGCAAGAAATTAAAGATTACATTGACCAAATCAAAAAAGAGGGTGATACCATCGGTGGTGTCGTTGAGACGGTCGTTGGAGGTGTCCCTGTAGGTCTTGGTTCTTATGTGCAATGGGATACCAAGTTGGATGCCAAGATTGCCCAAGCAGTTGTTTCTATCAATGCCTTCAAGGGTGTTGAGTTTGGTCTTGGATTTAAGGACGGCTACCTCAAGGGATCTCAAGTTATGGATGAGATTCTTTGGAATGAAGAAGACGGCTATACGCGTCGCACCAACAACCTTGGTGGGTTTGAAGGAGGTATGACCAACGGGCAACCGATTGTGGTCCGTGGGGTTATGAAGCCAATTCCAACCCTATATAAACCACTAATGTCAGTAGATATCGAAACTCACGAGCCATACAAGGCAACGGTTGAACGTTCAGATCCTACGGCCTTGCCAGCAGCAGGTGTTGTTATGGAGTCGGTGGTTGCAACAGTCGTAGCCAATGAAATCTTGGAAAAATTCTCTTCTGATAATTTGGAAGAATTGAAAGAAGCGGTGGCACGTCACCGTGATTATGTGAAAAACTTTTAAGCAGCATCAATGAAAAGATGGGAGTAGTAATGAGTAAGAAAACGATTTATATCGCAGGCTTGGGTCTGATTGGAGGTTCTTTGGGCCTCGGAATTAAAAGGGATCACCCTGATTATGAGATTCTTGGATATAATCGCTCTGACTATTCTCGAAATATTGCGCTGGAGCGTGGGATTGTTGACCGAGCAACAAATGATTTCAAGGAGTTTGCTCCGTTGGCGGATGTGATTATCTTGGCTGTGCCTATCAAGCAAACGGTGTCCTACTTGAAAGAGTTGGCCAACTTAAACTTGAAAGATAATGTCATCATCACAGACGCTGGCTCAACCAAGCTTGATATAGTTGAGGCAGCTGAGCGTTACCTAGCAGGAAAAAATGTTCAGTTTGTCGGTTCCCATCCTATGGCTGGGTCTCACAAATCAGGTGCCATTGCGGCCGATGTGACTCTTTTTGAAAATGCCTATTACATTTTCACACCGACACGTTTAACCAAAGAGACAACCATTCCTGAACTGAAGGACATTTTGTCTGGGCTGAAGTCACGTTATGTGGAGATTGATGCAGCTGAACACGATCGTGTAACCAGTCAAATCAGTCATTTTCCACATCTCTTAGCCTCAGGGCTCATGGAACAGGCAGCTGATTATGCTCAGGGTCACGAGATGACCAATCACTTTGCGGCAGGGGGCTTCCGAGATATGACCCGTATTGCTGAGAGTGAACCTGGTATGTGGGCTTCCATTCTCATGACTAATGGGCCAGCCGTTTTGGATCGTATTGAAGATTTCAAAAAGCGTTTGGACCATGTGGCTGATTTGATAAAGGCTGAGGATGAGAATGCTATTTGGGAGTTCTTTGACAACGGTCGTAAGAAACGTAAAGAGATGGAAATCCACAAAAAGGGTGGCGTCGAAAGTGCCTTCGATATTTTTGTGGATGTCCCTGACCGTGAGGACGTTATCCTCAGCATTATGGAATTGTTGCGGGGAACATCTTTGGTTAACCTACGTATCAATGAAGAAAATCGTGAAGATATTCACGGTATCCTTCAAATTACTTTTAAAAATGAAAAAGATCGCACGCATGCTAAGACTGTTATTGAAGCCAATACAGACTATCATGTGGTGATCGCCTAGGAGAATACAATGACAAATATTTATGATTTAGCAAATGAGTTGGAACGTGGCATCCGTGCCCTTCCCGAGTACAAAACTTTGGTAGAGAAAAAAGAAGCCATTGCAGCTGATGCTGAAGCTAGTGCGCTTTTCAAAGAGTTCACTGACTTCCAAGAGGATTTCTATGCCAAAATGCAAGCTGGTAAAATGCCAACAGCTGAAGAACAAGCATCTGTTCAAGAACTCGGACAAAAGGTGGAAGCTAACGCCCTTTTGAAAGAATACTTGGCTGCACAACAAGGTTTGTCTGTTTATTTGAATGATATTGAAGGTATCATCTTCAAACCTTTGCAAGAATTGAATAGCTAATAAGAGAGGCTTTGTCGATTGACAGGGCTCTTTATGCATTAAAGGAGGTAAATTATGGCTCGTAAAATTGGAATTATTGGAATGGGAAATGTTGGTGCTGCGGTAGCTCATGGGGCAATTGCTCAAGGCTTGGCCGATAGTTATGTCTTTATTGATATCAATGATAAAAAGGCTGAAGCTGATGCTCAGGATTTTAAGGATGCCATGGCCAATCTGCCTAGCTATGCTAAGATTGTGGTCAACGATTATGCAGCCCTTGAAGATGCTGATGTGATTATTTCATCGCTTGGTAATATTCAGTTGCAGCATAATGCCGGTGAAGATCGTTTTGCTGAATTTCCATTTACCCGAGAAGCAGTCTATCAAGTGTCTCAAGAACTCAAAAAATTGGATTTTAAAGGTGTCCTTGTGGTTATTTCAAATCCTGTGGATGCCGTATCAGCTCTTTATCAAAAATTCACTGGTTGGCCAAAGGAACGTGTCATTGGAACAGGAACGTTGCTCGATACGTCTCGTATGAAGGCAGCAGTGGCAGATGATCTTGATGTTAATCCTAAATCAGTTTCAGGCTATAATCTTGGAGAACACGGAAATTCTCAGTTTACAGCCTGGAGTCAGGTTAAGGTGAAGGGCCAAGACATTACAGCTTTAACAAGCCAAGAAGAACGTCAAGAACTCTTTATGGCTTCCATGAAGGGTGGTCACAAGGTCTTTTATGGTAAGGGTTATACCTCTTACGGTATTGCCAGTGCAGCTCTTCGTTTGGCGGCAATTATCCTCTCAGATGGTTTAGAAGAAGTAGCAGTCTCTAGCTATCAAGAAGCTTACCAGACCTATCTTGGCTATCCTGTTATCCTAGGCCGTCAAGGGGTAGCAGCTCCTGTTCACTTGTCTTTGACAGCAGAGGAAAATCACCTTTTGGAAGAATCAGCTACTTTGATTCGGAATCGTGTTGAAGAGTCTTTTGCCTACCTAAATAATAAGTATTCTAATACAAACGAGTGAATATTTTGACAATTCAGTCTATGGCTGGGCCTTCAAATATGGTATAATGGAGTAACTATAAAAATTTTTAGGAGTAACCTATGAAACTAGAAACCAAGGCCCAAGGTCTTCATGGTAGCTTGCGCATCCCTGGTGACAAGTCAATCAGTCACCGTTCGATTATGTTCGGAAGTCTTGCCAAAGGTGTGACTACTGTTCGTGATATTTTACGAGGTGAAGACGTCCTCTCAACTATGCAGGTCTTTCGTGATTTAGGTGTGACTATTGAAGATGATGGTGATGTGGTACGCATTCACGGTGTTGGTTTTGACGGTCTCAAGGCTCCACAAAACAAATTGGATATGGGGAACTCTGGGACATCTATTCGTTTGATTTCAGGTGTGCTTGCCGGTCAAGATTTTGAGGTAGAGATGTTTGGAGATGATTCTCTTTCAAAACGTCCTATGGACCGTGTCACTATTCCTTTACGTCAGATGGGTGTTGAGGTATCAGGTCAAACAGACCGTGATTTGCCACCATTGAAAATGCACGGCAGCAAGTCCCTTAAACCTATTCATTATCAATTGCCAGTGGCCTCTGCTCAGGTTAAGTCTGCCCTTATTTTTGCAGCTCTTCAAGCTGATGGCGAATCTGTCATTATTGAAAAGGAAAAAACACGTAATCATACGGAAGATATGATTCAGCAGTTTGGTGGTCAGCTTCAGGTTGATGGCAAGGAAATTCGTATCTCTGGTGGCCAAAGCTTTACGGCTCAAGAAGTTGTGGTTCCAGGCGACATTTCTTCAGCGGCCTTTTGGTTGGTAGCAGGACTTGTGGTACCTAACTCTAATATTGTCTTGGAAAATGTCGGTATCAACGAAACTCGTACCGGTATCATCGATGTCATCAAGGATATGGGTGGTAAGATTACCCTTTCAGATATTGACCAAGTTGCTAAATCTGCGACCATTACGGTTGAAACTTCAGAACTTAAAGGAACCGAGATTGGTGGGGATATTATCCCACGTTTGATTGACGAACTTCCGATTATCACACTCTTGGCGACTCAAGCCCAAGGCAAGACAGTGATTCGTGATGCTGAAGAACTCAAGGTCAAAGAAACAGACCGTATTCAGGTGGTCGCTGATGCCTTGAATGCAATGGGTGCTGATATTGTTCCGACTGAAGATGGGATGATTATCACTGGTAAGACAGCTCTTCATGGAGCTGAGATCAATACCTTTGGTGACCACCGTATTGGTATGATGACAGCCATTGCTGCCCTCTTGGTACAAGACGGTGAGGTTGACTTGCAGCGTGCAGAAGCCATCAATACTAGCTACCCAAGCTTCTTTAGTGATCTGGAAGGATTGATTCATGGCTAAGGTTTTATTGGGATTTATGGGAGTTGGAAAGAGTTCTGTCGCCCCTTACTTGGATGGCCATTTCGTAGATATGGATCAGGTCATCGAAGAAAAAATCGGCATGTCCATTGCTGATTTTTTTGCCAAGGAAGGTGAAGCAGCCTTTCGTCAGATTGAGTCTGAGACTTTGGAAGACCTCCTGCAAGAGGGAGATGATGTCATCATCTCTACTGGAGGTGGTGTCGTTGTGACCGAGCAAAATCGTCAACTTTTGATGAAAAATCGTAAGCATAACGTATGGCTCCATGCTTCTTTCGATGTGGTCTATGATCGCATTAAAAAGGATACTAAAAATCAACGCCCCCTCTTTCTCAACCATTCCAAAGAGGAGTTCAAAGCCATTTACGATGGTCGCATGGCCCTCTATCAAGGTTTAGCAGACTTGGTTGTCACAGTCGATAACCGTACACCAGAAGAAGTAGCAAGGTTTATCAAATGTATGTAGGTTATTTGGGCCCAATCGGGTCGTTTACGCATAATGCAGCCCTAAAGGCTTTTCCTAAGGCAGACTTGGTTTCACTGGGGACCATTACTGAAGTCATCAAGTCTTATGAAGAAGGACGTGTGGATTATGCGGTTATTCCGGTAGAAAATTCCATTGAGGGCTCTGTTCATGAGAGTTTAGACTATCTTTTTCACCAGGCGGATATTCGTGCTGTGGCAGAGATTGTTCAGCCTATCAAGCAACAGTTGATGGCGGTTAAGGACCATGAACAGATTGAGAAAATCTTTTCACACCCTCAGGCCATTGCTCAAGGGAAAAAGTACATTAAACAGCACTTTCCAAAGGCCAAGATTGAAACAACAGCCAGTACAGCCTTTGCCGCTCGCTTTGTTGCTGAAAATCCCAATCAACCTTATGCAGCCATCGCACCTAGTGCTGCTGCTAAGGAATATGGTCTTGAAATTATGGCTAAGGATATTCAAGAAATTGAGAAGAATTATACCCGTTTTTGGGTACTTGGAAACTCTGTTCCTGAGATTCCTCTTCATCAGATTGATTGTAAATTAACGTTGGCCTTGACCTTGCCTGACAATATGCCGGGTGCGCTTTATAAGGCTCTTTCTACCTTTGCTTGGCGAGGCATTGACTTGACTAAGATTGAAAGTCGTCCTTTGAAGACGGTGCTTGGCGAATATTTCTTTATCATTGATTGTGATTATACAAAGGAAAAGTTGGCTCAGTTTGCTCTTGAAGAGTTAACTGCAGTTGGAATTGGATATAAAATCTTGGGTGCTTACCAGGTATATGAAATTTAAAGGGAAATCTTATGACCAAATCTAACAATGGGCCGTTTACGCATCATGAACGGTTACGTTACAGCTATCTTTTAAAAAATCTTGCTTACCTCAATGGGCAGCAGGCTTCGGAATTCAATTATCTGCAAAGTAAGTTGGATGCCTATGAAGCAGAGCGCTCTTATGGAAGGTATCAAGAGCAAAGAGAGGATGACTATCAAGCGGCTTGGCGACAGCCTTATGACAATCGTTGGGAAAACTATCAGGAGCCTGATTATGAGAATGTCCATCAAGTGACAGAGGAAGGTCTTCCCATTTATCGAGAGGAAGCCCCTCAAAGCAGACCTGAACGACAAAAGGTTCCCAAAAAAAGGCGTCCTACCTCAAAATCTGCCTCTAAGCCGAGTCCTCAACCAGCTAAGAAGAAGCGACCAAAGAAAAAGCGAAGACTCAAGAAAGTCGTTAAGCTAGTGCTTAGTTGCTTAAGTCTTGGTGTTGTCTTTTTGGTGCTGGCTATGGCCTATCAATTTTACAAGGGGACAGACCTATCTGCGGCCGGAAATAACGGTAAATCCTACCAGCCTGCCTTAGTCGAGACCTTTAATGGTAAGGATACTAAAGATGGGGTTAATATCCTTATCCTTGGTTCAGACCAACGTGTGAGTCAGGAATCTACAGATGCTCGAACGGACTCCATCATGGTCATCAATGTGGGCAATAAGGAAGGTAAAATCAAGATGGTCAGCTTTATGCGTGATACCTTGGTTAATATTAAAGGCGCTTCAGAATCAGAGTATTCTCAAGACTTGAAACTCAATTCAGCCTTCAATATTGGTGAGCAAAATAACCATCAAGGGGCAGAACTCATACGTGAGACGCTCAAGCGGAATTTTGACATAGATATTAAGTATTACGCTATGGTTGACTTTGAGACCTTTGCGACGGGGATTGATACTCTATTTCCGAATGGTGTGGAAATCAATGCTAAATTCTCCACTGTTGATGGTAAAAAAGTGTCCTCAGTCAAAGTTCCAGATGATTTGAGAATGGACAAGGATGGTCATGTGCCAAATCAAACCATCAAAATTGGTGAACAAAATATGGATGGGCGCACCCTTTTGAATTATGCCCGCTTCCGTAAGGATGATGAAGGAGATTATGGCCGTACCAAGCGTCAACAACAAGTTATTCAAGCCATGATGAAGCAAGTTAAAAATCCGCTTAGTCTTTTCAAGGGGCCTGAGGCTTTAGGGAAGGTTTACTCTCTGACCTCAACCAATATGAGCATGACAGAAATGTTGGATTTGGGTCTTTCAAATGCTGGTAGTTTTAAAAATGGTATCAGTTCTCAAACCATTCCATCAGATGGTGATTGGGTAGATAACTACGACCTCTACGGCGGTCAGGGTATTGAAATTGATTTTGACAGTTACCAGGCTAAGTTAAAGAAATTAGGATTTAGATAAGAAAAAACAAAAACAAGCTTGTTCAATGTGAACAGGCTTGTTTTTAGTGTGCGTCCGCTACAAGAGCATGATACAAAAGCTTCAGAAAATGATAGAGCAAATATACCATAATGGCAAGAACTGGTAAGAGCTCGGCTAGATAAATCAGATGGGTCATCGGATTAACGAGCTTAAGGCTAGTGGTAGCTGCCTTGAAAGCATTGGCACTGTTAACCAAGGGGAAACTAAAAGCTGCAAAGAGTGGGATAAAGCCTCTTTTGACAAGCTTGGCAAAGAGTCCCAAGGCGAAGAAAAAGAATGCTTGAGAGAACAAAAGCAGGACAAGTAAAACGACCGTTGTAGGTCTTTGATTACTCTTAATTGAGCTCGTAATGAGAAGGGCCAGAGGTGCTGCTAAGATGGCAAGTATAGGCTGATATAGTTTAGGAATGGCTATCTGTCTCATTCTCCATAAAATAAGTGGAAAGAGGACCAGAGTCGCCAGTCCCGTTAGCCCTAGGATAAGCCCCTTGATACTATTCGGAATACTATCTGGTACAGTTACCAAACTAATAGCAGGGCCTACATAAACCACAAACCAACTCGGATAGATTTGATCTAAGGCTAGTGGGCGTAGAAAACGCAGACTGAAAAAGGCGATATAGGCAATATAAAGTCCAAGGAGCCCAATCCAAGTCACACTTAAGCCAACTTGATCCAGTGGAAGGCGACCAGCAAAGAGAAAGGCAGCCATAAAGAAGCTGGGGAAGGCCGAAGCTATGACTGGATTGTGCAAATCTTCTTGAGTTTGTCTATAGCCGATGATTAGGCGTCCTAGCACTAGGAAAAAGCCAAAAACGGCTATAAGCCAAATACCCTGAGCAATCAGGGTAAGTTGACTTATTTGATTGGATAAACTAAAGAGGGCAAGTACCAGACTAGATAGGGCCAAGGGAATTTTCTTGAGAAATACCTTCATTGGTCCACAGTCTTTCTAGCTAGCTGCAAGAATATGGCGAAGCTGAACCGCACTCGGAGATACAATTGGAAGGAAGACGCCTTCATTCCAACGACGGATAAAGCTTGACTCAGATTCTTTCAAGTAGCCACGACCACCACTAGCCTGAAGTTCGAGAAGTAGGCTGCTGGCTACGACATCAACGATATCGATACGCAATTGGAAAAGTTCACGTGGTCTTTCGATAAAGTAGTTAGCATCATTAAGCCCTTTAAAGAGTTGGTCTTGAATAGCAAGAAGGTTGTCACGTGTAGCTTCAAATTCGCCACGGAGAACACTGCGGTTACTGTTTAGACTAGCTTCAACCTCGTCAAGAGAACGTTGGGCCAAACCAAAGGCGAGACCGAATTGGAAGCCAAGAAAGTTTGGACGTGTTCTGGCAATGTAGTCTGTCCCATTTTTTGAAAGGACCCAATTAGGATCGAGTTTAACATGATCGAAAGTAAGAGAAGCAGTGTTAGCCCCCTGAAGGGAAACAAATTCCAAATCTTCAGAACGGCTAAGACCTTCAGCTTCAGATGGAATGGTGATAATCCAAGGTTGGCTACCGTCTTTAAAGTCAGCTGCAAAGAGAGCAGCGAATTTATCAGAACGAAGGTTAGTTACCCAAGGCAAGCGACCATCGAGGTAATAGTCATCACCTTCTTGGCTGAGGGTCACATTCAATTCCTCAATATCAGACAAGAATTTGACCGCATTTGACAAACCAGTTCCACCAGCACGCTCACCGGTATACAATTCTTCCAACCAGGTTTCACGAGGGTAAGCATTGTCACTGGCTAGGATATAGTCGATGAAGGTACGGTGCCCCCAAGAAATGAAGGAAGCTGTCAAAGAATGTTGTGCCAATTCATTAAGCACATCAACAACTTGAGTAGGTCCACCACCTAGGCCATCAAACTCAGCAGGTACGCCGATTTTAAAGACATCGTTTTCAGCGATTTTTTCGAGAAGCTGGTCCGCAATTGGTCCAGACTCTTGGTCGATATGGTCAGCGTTGGTGTCCAACCAAGTAATGAATTCTTTTGAAAAATGTGACATAGGCTTAGGTCCTCCTCTAGTTTATCTTTATCAGTTTATCTTTGCATTAAGCGAATTCTTGAAGTTCAGGGTTAATTGGTGTTTGTGCGAGATTGTTAGCGTAGTTACACAAGCTTGCAAGGCTGACACCCAAGATAACGTCAAGGGCATTTTGAGCAGTGTAGCCAGCTTCCAAGAAGTCGTTGTAGGCTTCGTCACCAACAGCACCTTTGGTATTGATCACGGCAATAGTGAATTTAGCAAGGGTATCAAGCTTTGGATCATCTTCGATTGGTGTACGGTTACGAAGGGCTTCCAAAAGTTGAGGTGTCATTTGGATTTGCTTGATTGAAAAGGCTGTGTGACCTGCCACACAGAAGGCACAACCATTAGTAACAGCGGCTGTAATTTGAACAACCTCACGTTCAGTTGGTGTCAATGAATTGCGACGGTTGATTTCACCGACAGTACGGTAAGTTTCAAGCGCAGTTGGCGCATTAGCAAGGAGCCCAATCAAGTTTGGAATGAATCCCCCATTGGCATCTTTGACTGTTTGAAGGACGTCTTTAACTTCTTCTGGTGCAGTTTCGATTGTATGAATGGTAATATCTGGCATGATTATTCTCCTTTATATAGAAACGACAGCCAGCCCAGTGGCTGAGTCGTGTATTTTTTTGTCATGTATCTATGATAGCACTGTTTGACTTTTCTGAAAAATCTATATTATTTATGGCCAGCCATAAATTTAATTTATATGTGCTATAATGGAGGGTAGCAAGTGGCTTTTTAGGCAACTCTAAAGCCCTATAAGAGTAAAGAAAGTTGAATTATGTTAAATAAAAACGATATCGTAGAAGTTGAAATTGTCGATTTGACACATGAAGGAGCAGGTGTTGCCAAGGTGGACGGCTTTGTCTTTTTCGTGGATAATGCCCTTCCAGGCGAAGTCATCAAGATGCGCGTGCTTAAGATCAAAAAAAATATCGGCTTTGGTAAGGTTGCGGAGTATGTGACCCTCTCACCAAACCGTAATCAGGACATTGATGCGACCTATCTCCGTTCAGGAATTGCTGATTTTGGGCATATGACCTACGAGGAGCAGCTCAAGTTCAAACGTAAACAAGTTGTAGATAATCTCTATAAGACAGCGGGTATCTCAGACGTAGAGGTTGCTGAAACACTAGGCATGGAGACGCCTTACGCCTACCGTAATAAGGCGCAGGTACCCGTTCGCCGTGTTAAAGGTCAGCTTGAAACAGGTTTCTACCGCAAGAATTCGCACGACTTGATTCCAATTGAAGATTTCCTCATCCAAGACAAGGAAATTGATAAACTCATTGTCTTTGTCCGTGACCTTCTCCGTCGCTATGACCTCAAACCTTATGATGAGAAGGAGCAGACCGGCTTGATTCGTCATTTGGTGGTTCGTCGTGGCCATTATTCAGGTCAGATGATGTTGGTCTTTGTAACGACCAGACCAAAAGTTTTCCGCATTGACCAAGTCATTGCCAAGATTACAGAAGCCTTCCCAAGTGTCGATTCCATCATTCAAAACATCAACGATAAGAACACTAACGCCATCTTTGGCAAAGAGTTCCGCACCCTTTATGGACAAGACACTATCACAGACAGTATGTTGGGCAATGACTATGAGATTTCTGCCCAGTCTTTCTATCAGGTCAACACCGAGATGGCTGAAAAACTCTACCAAACAGCGATTGACTTCTCAGACCTAAACAGCGACAGCATTGTTATTGACGCCTACTCAGGTATCGGGACAATCGGTTTGTCATTTGCCAAACAGGTCAAGGAAGTCTATGGCGTTGAAGTCATCGAAGCAGCCGTCGAAGATGCTAAGAAAAATGCAGAACGCAACGGCATCACTAACGCCCACTATGTGGCTGACTCCGCTGAAAATGCCATGGTCAAGTGGAGCAAGGATGGCATCAAACCAGATGTTATCATTGTGGATCCACCACGCAAGGGCTTGACTGAAAGCTTCATCAAAGCAAGCGTCGCCATGCAACCTGAAAAGATTACCTACGTCTCATGTAACCCAGCAACCATGGCGCGTGATATCAAACTTTATCAAGACTTGGGCTATGAATTGAAGAAAGTTCAGCCTGTGGATCTTTTCCCGCAGACGCATCATGTTGAGGCAGTATCACTACTTGTACGAGCTGAGACATCAGCGAAGTAGAAGCAGATGATCTGCCCATGCGACAAGGTGAGACCGAAGGTCGAGAAGGTGCCCTGGGGTATAGCTGTCGTAGAGTAAGGAGTTTACGACGAAACGATACGGTAACAGCGAACCGCTGAGTGTGTGAGTTTGTTAGTAAAACGCAGTTAAACGTCTCGCATCTTTCATTCTAGGCGAGACGCTTCAAAGCTCCACTAGAGCTTTGAACTCCCACAAACGCATCATGTCGAGGCAGTATCGCTGCTTGTGTGAGCTGAGCCATCAGCGAAGTAGAAGTAGATGTTCCGCCCATGCGACAAGGTGAGACCGAAGGTCGAGAAGGTGCCCTGGGGTATAGCTGTCGTAGAGGAAGGAGTTTACGACGAAACGATACGGTAACAGTGAACCGCTTAGTGTGTGAGTTTATTGGTAAAAGCGTATAAACCTTGTAACGAAAGGGATAATGAAAAGTCGTGAAGGTAGGTTCTTTACTCGAATAGAGGGGAAGTATCAGAGTAATAGTTGAAGTTGGGCTTCTAGATACGATAACCTGCGATGCCATCAATCTATTTTAAAATTTCTTGGAGGATGGAGTTATCATGAATCAGTTCTCGACCCCGTCAGTATTTCGGAAACTGGACAAATTGTAATAACTTTCCTTGAAGGAATTGAGGTAGATTTATAAGAGACTGTGACTAGGAAGTTGCTGGGATTTGGTACTATTATGATATAATATATTAAAAATAACCTTAGGAGAAACTATAATGGGTAGAGCAGAAGTGGAAGCTATATTAAAAAAGCTTTCTATAAATGATGGTGGAGTGTTATGTTACGAAGAGAAGCAATTCTTAACTGAAAATAAGGTACCAGCTTTTCAAAATTTAGAGTTTAAGAAAATTTTATCCAATGGTGCGAACGGCATCACGTTTATTGTATTTCATAAGAATTTAAAAATTGAACAACTAGTCAAGTTATATTTTATCATTAAGGATAGCAATGAAATCAAAGCAATTGAGGAAACGAAAAAAAATAGTAGTGTGAAACTAGGTGATACTATTGCGAGGGTATATGATTGTGGTAAATTGCTTTTTCCAGTACCTGTTTATTACTCGATTATGGAATTAGTAGAAAACTCTTTAACATTAAAGGATTATTTGAAAGTTAGAACAAGTTTTATCTCAGCGTTAAAAGAGATTTCTCCATCTGAGAAAATGCTAGAGAAAGATTCTGTGTTTGATATTATTCTTCAGGAGGGAGTGAATATTTGTATTTATTTTTTGAGAGATATTTCGTATTTGATAAAGTACAACATAAGACACGGAGATTTGAATTCAGGGAATATTATGATTGGAGGATCAATATTAACTGATAATATTAGTGATTTAATTGATAAATATAATGACATCAAGAGAGATAAAGAATGTATCCCAGTTAAATGGGAGAAAATCAAACAAGAAATATTATATTATAAAAATAATTTCTATAATGAAGTATTTGTGGGTGAAATTAGACAAGATAGATTACAGGTTAAATTAATTGATTTGGGTACTAGCCATGTAAAACCAAGTACTGTTGAAAAGACTAATCAGAGGGATTCATGGTTTATTTTTTCTACAATTAGAGATATTTTGTCACCGATATTTGACGAGCTGTCAATTGATTTTCGTGATTATTTTCATTTCAAACAAGTTCGTGAAAGGAATGTAAGAAAATTAGAATATAATTTCAAACTAGAAGAGTATTCTGAATTAGGGGACTACTATGAATCTAAACTGTATCCTTTTGTTGAATTTCATGTTGAAAATGGTAAATTAGATTTATCGACTCTTTCTGTTGATGAAAAATCTAGTATCATACAGCAATGGAGCACTCACAATTCATTTTCTGATGAGTTAGATAGACTGATTCAAGAGTATACGAATAGTCCTCTATCAACTGATTCAAAGGTTGATGAAATAATTGTTAAAATGCTAGTCGAAGCGGGAGAAATTTTCAACAATTTACAAATCCTATCTCGTAAATTACAATTTGAACTGGTTGCGAAGGAATTGATGTTTGAGAGTAGTACTCGATATAATGGACAGATTCCTTATCAAATGTTAAGTTATGAAATGTTCAAGTTTGTAGCGGTTACGAACATACTACTTGGCTTAATATTTCATCAAGGAAACTTTGATTTGTTAGGAAACCAATATAATCCAATTTATAGAGATCTAGCAAGTATTATTAATTATAATAATAATGTATCTTCAGTTGAAGATGTTTCACATAGATTTTTTATTTCAGATATTTTTGATTATAAATTTTATGAAACAGGTAGTATACTTTTAAATTTAAATAAAGATAAGAAGCTATGGTCTAACAATATTTTAATTGATTTCGATTCGTACATTAATGATTTTATACAAGCTGTTGAATTAGTCAAATAGTATAATCCTAACAATTTTTAGACTAAATTTTGTTTTATAGTATGGGTATACAATATCAGCACATGTTGAGGCGGTATCCCTACTCGTACGAGCTACAAAGTAGTGAAGTAGAAGCAGATGTTTCTCCCTTGCTAGGACTCGTAGAATAATGAGGAGTGATCGACGAAATGATACAGCAACAGCGAACTACTGAGTGTGTAGGATGCTTATAAAAGAGTAAAAACCTTGTAACGAGGCAATAATGAAAAGCCTTGATTGCAAGTTTTTTTGCGCTTTGTAATAGAATATGGTTAGTTATAAATCGAGAGCAACTTAGAAGCGGTGATAAATTACAAGAATAAGTGAAACATTTACTCGAACTCATCCTCTAGAGCTTCACAAGCAGTTCGGTAAGCTAAACATTTTCGTGGTCTGTGATTGATATCATATTAACTCTCTTGAAATGGTAGACTTATGGACGCCAAGTTTGCTTGCAATTTGGCAAGGTTTCAAACCTAATTCTAAGTAGGTTTCAATCTTTATTCGGTCGGTTATGGTAAGATGGGAGTAGCTCATAGTTTTTACTCAGGTTCTGTTTGTGTGGTTACTTACAGTTTACACCAATGAAAGGCTATGAGTTTTTTGTTGCACTATATTTTACAATTTCTCTTAAAATAAAAATGGTTTATCAGCTCATACTATGATATAATATGAGAGCGTATGATTAGATTTTTGACTTGTGTGTTCGCAAGTATTAACAAAAATGTTACTAGAGTGTTCAGCTCACTCCAGTAATCCCAAAACTAAGGCAAATAGATCTCTTCTGGAAAAAGTTGCAGTATGTTTTATCTCAGTTGAAGGAAGATTTCTATACTGTCGTTCGCATAAGAGTTTTCATACGCTTTTTAAGGAAAAAATAATGACTAAATTAAATAAATTAGAAACCAAGGATGACTTAGCAAAGCTTCTTGGTTTTAAAAATGCCAGATACATTAACTATTTATTGTATAATATACAAACTGATAGTTTATATACCACCTTCACTATTCCTAAAAAGAATGGTGGAGAAAGAGTTATACATGCTCCTAAAAAAGAGTTAAAATTTCTTCAGAAAAAATTAGCTGATATTTTATGGGAGTGCTACCTCGAAAGCTTGGAATCTAAATATAAGGACAAAAACTTTAAAATTCCAGTACTATCTCATGCATTCGAA
This sequence comes from uncultured Streptococcus sp., assembly GCA_934229725.1. Taxonomy (GTDB): domain Bacteria; phylum Bacillota; class Bacilli; order Lactobacillales; family Streptococcaceae; genus Streptococcus. The sequence continues at coordinate 23,596 of CAKQDX010000001.1, read as the reverse complement.
AAGGGGAAAAGTATTATTACCAATTCTCAAATGCATCGAAACAAGAAATATATTCTTAATATTGATTTGAAGAACTTTTTTGATTCTTTTAATTTTGGGCGAGTAAGAGGCTTTTTTATAAAAGATCGAGATTTTGCTGTTTCACCAGAAATTGCTACTGTTATTGCACAAATTGCATGTTATCAAGGTAAGCTACCACAAGGAGCACCGTCTTCTCCTATCATCACAAATTTAATTACTAGAATTTTAGATTATCGGATTGTCAAAATTGCTAAAAAATATCGTTTTACATATTCTAGATACGCTGATGATATGACTTTTTCTACAAATCGTGAATTAAACTCTAATAAATTGAGAGCAACTAAAGAGTTAGAAAAATTTCTAACAGAATTAGAGGAGGTGATTAACTCTTCTGGTTTTGAAATCAATTCTAAAAAGACACGATTGAGTAATAACATGAAACGTCAAGAAGTTACTGGACTAGTTGTCAATAAGAAAATAAATGTAAAAAGAGAGTACATAAAAAATACTCGTGCAATGGCATTTCAATTATACAAAGATGGAGCTTTCGAAATAGATAAAAAACCAGGTACGCTCAGTCAACTAACGGGACGATTTGCTTTTATTTTTCAAATAGATCAATACAACAACTACTTACTTTATAAAAAATCTCTGATACAAAATAATCTAGATTCGCAAAAATATTTATTAGGAAGAAATTCATCAAAAAAATCTGAATCAAAATATTATTGGAAGTATATCTTTTACAATAAAGATTTACGAAAAGAATTATTCTATAATAAAAAACATAATACTTATAATTTACCTAAAGAATTTTACAGTATAGGTAAGGAAGAAAAGAAAATGTACATGTCTCTATTTAACTCTAGAGAAAAAGAGTACAAAAAATTTCTATTTTATAAATATTTTTTCGAGAATGACAAACCTATAATTGTAACGGAAGGAAAGACCGATCCACGATATATTAAAGCAGCTTTAAAAAACCTTTATAAAAAATATCCAGAACTTATTCAAAAAGTAGGAAATAATTTTGTATTTAAAATTGAATTTCTCAATCATACTAATACGATAGAGTATCTTTTTAATGTTCCTGAAGGGGGAGAAGGATTTAAATATTGGTATAATTATTTTTCTGACAAAGAGCGGTTCCAAATGAGTGATAATGAAAAGGTACTATATTTGAATTATATCGATTATTTTGAAAAGCTAACAAAAAGAAGTCCCAAGAATCCAACGATTTTTTTATTTGATAATGAGCCATTAGGTAATCCTCTTTTTAAATTTTTTAATCATGCTACAGATTTAAAAGTTAGTAGCAATAATCTTGGTCAAGTTAGAGGTACATCATTTAATAGGATTACCAAGAAAAATAATTTGTATATAATGGCAACGCCATTATTATCTACTAGAAATAATGGAAATTCCTCTGATATTGAAGATCTACTATTATCTCGTAATCCATCACCTATTTTAAGAGGGAAGACATTCTCCAAAGGTGGTGGTGCTAATCATTATGGAAAGGATATTTTTTCAAAGTATGTCCTAAAGAATTATAGGAAATTAGATTTTACTGAGTTTATTCCATTGTTAGATGGGATAAGAGATAATATTCTAGATTATCAACAGAAATAGAGGATACTGTCAATAATTATGTATAAACACTCAAGTAGAGTTCATTAGCTTACAGTTGTGCACGTCATTTGTTTTTTATATCTAATTAATATGCTTTTATATTCAAATCCTAAAATTGGATTAGTTGCTGCTTTTTTACTCTCTGTTATTTAATTTAAGAAATAAGAATCGCTATAAGCTTTCAAGAATAGAATAATCGTAAATATATGAGACATTTTGGAGGGTATCAAATATGAAATTTCATGAATTTGGTGATAAAAATTTGCCTCCTGTTTTATTGATACACGGTGGGGGTAGTTCCTGGTGGAGTTATCTAAGGCAAGCTCGTCTCTTGTCTCATAAGTACCATGTCATTCTACCAACACTCAATGGTCACGGAGAGGAGTATCAAAAGGATTATATATCAACGGAAGATTCGGCACAGGAAATTCTGAACTATGTCCGACAGAACTGCGGTGGGAAATTATTTGCTGTGGGTGGAGTCTCACTTGGTGGTCAAATTGCCATGGAGCTTTTGTCATTAGACAGCGATATAGCTGAGAAAGCTATCATAGACGGAAGCCTCTGTATTCCTCAACCAAGGTTAGCTAAAATCAGCATCTTTCTAGTATCATTATTCGGTAAACTGATGTTCAGTAAACCCGCCTGTAAACTTCAGTTAAGCATCATGAATAAAATCTATCCTCAATTAGCTTATCCAGACGAACTAAAAAATTATTATATGGAAGATATGTCAAGGATGCCTATCAAAACATTAATGACTATCTATAAAACTTATATGGGGCATTATAACTTAAAAAGTAGGATTTCCGAGAGTAAGGCGCAGGTTCTCTATATTTATGGTGAAAAAGAATTGAAGTCTGTTAAAGAATCGGCTAGATTATTTCAGCAGTTGCATCCTAACACGATCCTGTACGAAGCAAAGGGCTATAATCACGGCTATTTATCAGCCTACCTACCTCAAGAGTGGATTGACTTGGTTGTTCCATTTTTGGAGAATAATAATTGATTACACACAAAAACCACCCCACAAGCTACAACTTGTGGGGCATTTTCTTGTATTAGTTCTTCAATTACAAAATAACGTCTGTTTTTTCAACTTTATAGAGGGCTATTCCCATGATTAGGGTCAAGACGAGAAGAATTAAAAGAGCAGGGGTCCAAGAGTTAAAGAGTTGTTTGCTTGAACCAAACAAGACTGGTCCAAGCGCCGCAAAGATATAGCCTCCGGTTTGGGCTAAACCTGATAGTTGGGCTGTTTTTTCAGGCGTGCTAGCCTTCATTGAAAAGGAAACCATCATGTAAGGGAATAGGACACTAGCAGAACTTCCGATTAAGAGGTTTAGGATCAACCAATAAATAAAGCTATCTGTATTGACTAGGAGCATGGCAACTCCGACGAATCCTGCTAGGACGGTAATCACTAGCATCAAATGGCGGTTACGATCAGAAAGTTTAGTGATTAGGCTAGGAACGATCATAGAGAATGGAATACTTGTCAGTGTGAAAACGGAAGCTAGAATTCCGGCATTGGCTTCGCCGACACCAGCTTGAGTGGCCATGGTTGGAAGCCAAGTGATAGTGGTGTAAAAGAAGAGTGACTGTAATCCACCGAAAATCATGATGGCCCAGACTTTGCCGCTCTTATACCAACTGCCTGAATTATCGCTAGTAGAAGTATCTTGTTCTAAGTAATGATTGTGGCGGATATTAGGAAGCCAAACCACAAGAGCCAGGGCACAGACTGCTGTCAATACCCAGACCAAACCTTGCCATGAGGTTGCCTTAGTGATTGGAACGGCTACCGATGAAGCCACAGCTGTGGACAAGCCCATGGCTGTAATGTAGAGTGTGGTTAAGAATCCTAACTGATTTGGCTCATTAGCCTGAATTAGGCTTGGGAGAAGGACGTTGATAAAGGCAATCCCAGCTCCGACTAAAAGCGTTCCCGCATAAAGAAGAGGGAGATTGACGGTACGCAGAGCAGAACCAAGAGTCATCACAATTAAAACACCTAGGAAGAGTCTTTCGATACCAAAGCGTTTGGCCCAGCTGGCCGCAAAAGGCGAGAATATGGCAAAGGTTAAGAGAGGCAGACTTGTCAAGAGACCGAGTGAACTGACCTCAACGCCTAGACCAGAAGCAATGTCTGATAAGACAGTGGACAAAGTTGTGAACGGAGCCCGCAAAACGATCCCTAGAAGAAGGATTCCAGGGATTAGAAAATGTGAATGTTTCTGTTTCATAAAGCATCTCCATGTTTAATAAGGGTATTTAAATTTATAAGCATATGACACTAATGCGTCACTTCCATCTTACCATAAATGATGGGGGTAATGAAAGCGATTACGCTATATTGTCGCAAAGAAAATATGTCATTGGCTTGGTAGTTTTTATTATCTCAGTGATTTCTAAATGGATCAAGGATGGCATGAATACCCCAGCTGAAAAGATTGCCAATCTCGGTCTTCTTCTTTTTCAACACAAATAGGAATGATCTCCGAGAGGTGGTTTTGTATTTACAATCGGTGAAGAAGTTGTTCTAGTAGGAAAATTTCGGTATCATATTAGAAGTTATGTTGCAGAGTTGAACAATTAGCCTAGAATTTTCAGTGACTTCACCCAAAATGAAGGGAACAGACATCATTTTGTATTTACAATAACAACTAAGGAGATTTAAGTGAACGCATACAAAGACCTAAGAAAACGCTACAATAGACCAGTGATATTCATGCTGATTATCATAGCCCTACCGTTTCTATATGCAGTGCAAGTGACCCAAAGTAAGAAAATAGCAGTCATTTCTTTTTTGATTTACTTGCTGATTGAGTTGATTTTACTGTTTATTAAAGAAATTCTTTTTGGTAAAAAATTGTACAGTCTCATCTATAAGGATATCAATCTTGACTTGATGCTAAGCTATATGATGAACCAAAAAGGGAAGAAATTCAAAACCATTAAGGTGAGAATATTGGTTGCAACCCTTTACTATTACTATATGATTGGTGACTTTTCTTCCATCAAAGCAGTTGTAAACGAACTCAAAAAGAATCAGCAGTTTACAAAAGATGAGCAAGTAAAATTAAACGAATTTCTATTGAATGCAAGCCTTTTTTCAAATCCTAATTTGAAAGAAGATGAGTTTGAGAAGTTACTTTCTAAGTATCTATTAGATTATGAATCAACCAAAAAAGCCTACAGAGCTCGCTACGATATACTGGTAAAAAAAGAAACTAATGATGCCATTTTAAATGAAGTAACGAACCTCAAGTTCTTTCAATTGGAATCTATGTATCTGAAGGCAGTCAATGAGTACCTCAAAGGGAATAGAAATAAGGCAAAGGAGCTATTTCGTACCATTGTGAAAGAAGATGAAAGATTGTATTTGGTCAAAATGGCTCGATCCTATCTAGATAGCGAGAACTTAGGGAAGAAGAGTGTTTCGCCCAATTTGAAACAATAAGAAGTCACGTTAAAAATATTCGGAATGAAGCTGATTAGAGTTAAGCCGTTCTAATTGGACAAAGAACTTGCTTTCTTTAAAACATGGGAAATCGTTCTCCTTGTAATCTCGCCATTTTTATTGTATGCGATGGTTTTAATCGTAGTAGAAGTCGTAAAAAGCTGATAACATTCGACTATTCGAAATTTGAAAAATAGGTGAGAAAAGCTTTAAGGTAGAAATTCTCCTAGAAAGGATCTGTTTAAATGATGAAAAAAAGAAAGAAAAAAGTCATGCTTTCGGTTCTCCTTGTTCTCGCATTCATAGGAGTTGCTTGGGTTTCCTATTACTCCTATGAGAAAAACTATTATCGTCAATTTAGTCAATATAGCGGAAAAGCAAAAATTGATGACTATGAGATGATAGCAGATGGTGCAGGTATCATCGCTCACTGGAAATCAGTAACGCCTGAGGAAGATCAAAAGAAGATGAAGTATGGAGGTTCTTTAAACCTCAAGCGCATTCAGGTTGGAGCTCACCATATTTTGCGTTCTAATATAAAAATGAAAGACAGTCCTTATTATTACGAGGAGCGCCCATCAAAAGATGAATATTGGACGTTGAGCCTTTATAAGATCGAAGGAAAGGAACTAAAAGAAGAAAAAGAAATTGATTTATATAAAATTGTAGAGGATTTTGATTCCAATTATATCCCAACAGAATTAGGGGCTATATATAGTTCTAACGGAAGAGAACTAGCTACGCTACAGATCCGAAGTCTAAAGGATCCTACCATTCGGCAGATGATGTTTCTAGATTTGGAAACTCATAGACTGGAACAAAATGATCGTTTAACAGAACAGGTATATGGAAAGAAACCTATAGTTCAGTTATACGTTGCTTTAGATAAAGATCAGGGTAGTTTAGAATATTTACCTCTAGAAGATGGTAGTTTTTCTATTGACCCGAAGGACCTTTCAAAAACGCAATTCAAGAAATCTTCGAAAGCATATCAATTGCTTGAACAAAAGGATACCAAAGTAATGGCTTTAAATTCTAAGAACAGCGCCGATCAATATTCAAGAGGTATTTCTGTGTATGAACTCTTTATGAAGAAGGGTGTGAATCTTTACCATGACGTCACTATTCCATCTGAGCTATCAAGAGATGGGCAGACCCAGACTACGCAGACCAAAGAAGAATTTGATCAATATTACAATCTAGAAAAGGCTCGTAAGGTATATAATGAGATTGATTGAAGTAAGAAACGACAAAGGACAAGAACGATGATCGAAGAACGAATTCTTGCTGCTAAGCAGTATGTGAAAAGCTTATTTGCTGATCGAGCGGATGGCCATGATGTGGCACATACCCTCCGTGTCTATACCAATGCTATGAGAATCGCACAAGCAGAAGGTCCATGTGATCTGGAGATAGTGGGCTTGTCTGCTCTTCTTCACGATGCTGATGATTATAAATTGTTTCAAACAGAGAATAATGCGAATGCTCGTAAGTTTCTAGAAGAGATTGGTGCTCCTAAAAAGCAAATCGACCAGATTTGTCGGATTATCAATGCTGTTTCTTTCAGCAAAAATCGTGGTAAACATCCAGAAACCTTAGAAGGCAAGATTGTCCAGGATGCAGACCGCCTGGATGCGATAGGAGCTGTAGGAATTGCGCGAACTTTTTCCTATGGTGGCCACAAAGGGAGACCCCTTACTGATACCGTCCAACATTTCCACGACAAGTTGCTCCTCTTAAAAGATGAAATGAACACGGAGACTGCCAAACAAATGGCAGAAAGTCGCCATCAATTTTTAATCACCTTTCTAAAAGAACTAGAGAAGGAATTGGACTGAGTGAAATATTGAAATTAACTTTTATAAAAGACTTATTTGAAAGGAAGATATGCTAAATCAACTAATAAAGAAACCTATTTTAAGTTGTTCAATTATATTTGTTATCTGCTCAGTAGCAAGGCTAATTGAATACTTCTATATTAGGACGGATGAAACCTTCTTATCTGAGAATTTTCTACATAAGCTTTTTGGAATTCTTCTACTGTGGGGAGTCCTTTCAATTTGTAAATTAAGATGGAAAGATATTGGTTTCAGTTCTGACGGAACCGTGAGTGGTATAGGGAAGGGCCTGCTCTTTGGTTTAGTGTGTTCCGTCTTTGCATATACAGTTGAGTGCATTGTTCTCTTGTTTCTTCATGGCAATGTTCACTTATCGTTTTACGCCAGTGGTTTTTCCTTAACAAACGAAAAAGTATCTCAAGCAGGAATCTTACTTATTCTCTCAAGTGTGTTGTTTAACCTGATAAACGTATGGATGGAAGAAGGATTTTTTCGTGGCCTTTTCACAAAAATTCTTGAAGGGATTTCGTACCGCAAGAGTCTATTCTTTATAGCCTTTCTATTTGGAATATGGCACTTGGTAATGCCCTTAAGAGATTATCTTCAAGGAGAATCGTCACTCGTAAATCTCATCGCCATGGGCATTGGCTATGTTATCTTAGCGGGAATGATGAGTATCAAATGGTCCTTACTCTACAAAATGACAGGTTCCTTATGGTTTGGGTTAGGAGATCATTTTTTCAACAATCTTGCTTCGAATCTAGTTCATGTGGTTTCAAATTCTGAAGCAGATAGTTTGCAGATTGTGAGAATCCTTCTATGGCAATTGCTATCATTTGCTATAGTGTTATGGGGTTATCAAAAGAGAAACTGATAGTTAATCCCCTTGCTACTACAACTAATTGGAGGTTCAGTATGCCAATGTATGAATTTTGTGCAGAGAATGTGACTTACTTAGAAAAAGCTTTTCAAGCCGGTGCTCAACGCGTGGAGTTGTGTGATAATCTAGCTGTTGGTGGCACGACACCTTCTTATGGTGTCATAAAGGCGGCTGTTGGGTTGGCCAAGAATTATCAGGCTAAGATGATTGTGATGATTCGTCCACGAGGGGGCGACTTTGTCTATAGCCAGCAGGAATTAGCTATCATGCTAGAAGATATCAAGTGTGCGCGTGAGTTGGGTGTTGACGGCTTTGCACTAGGTGCTCTGACTTCAGAAAACCAACTCGATACAGAAGCTCTAAAGACCTTGCTAGATGCTAGTCGAGGCTTAGAGGTCACCATGCATATGGCCTTTGACCAAATCCCTAAAGCAGACCAGCCTAGAGCTATCCAGTGGCTCAAGGAAAATGGAGTGACGCGTCTGCTCACCCGTGCTGGAACTCCTGAGACTGCTCTAGACTTACGCTTGAAACGTTATGCAGAATTGGTTCGGCTAGCAGACGGTCAGTTGGATATTTTAGCAGGAGGTGGTATCTCCGTGGCTAATCGTGACCAATTTCTTGCCATACCTGGTCTTGAGCAAGTTCATGGAACACGTGTCGTCTTTTAGATTTACAATGGAACCAGCTTCTTGGCTAGGTTCCTTTTGATTTTTGTGCAATGGGAGGCACTTTGCTTTTCTAGTCATTCTTTGGTAAGCTATTACTATAGCATTAAAAAAATTGGGGGATGTATGTTAGATAATTTGTTAAAAAAGAACCCTGTCTTGGGTGTCATTATTTATCCATTAATAGGGTTAGTTGCCATTTGGCTTGGTTATAGTTACTCACAGAGCCTTTCGCAATTGGAAAAAACGGGCGGTCAGATCAAGGTTAATACTTTTGTTTACATTGCTTATCAATTAGGTGGGACCAAACTTGTCATGGGGTTCTTTATTCTTTTAGCGCTTTTCTTTTTCTATCTGGGCTATACTTATCTTAAAAAACTTGGCAATAGTCAGAAATAAAGACTATGTTTATACACTAACTGCGGCTACTTGCTTGCAGTTTTTTCTTTTCTACAAGTCAACTAGAATCCCTAATTTATGCTAAAATGGAATTATTACGCTTCAAAAAGGAGATGAGATGAAAGCAGAAGAATGGTTAACCTATTTTATAAAGATTTACGGACGTCGCCCAAAGATGACAGAGGTCGACGAGGCGATACAAAATGGTAGTCTCTTGGCCAATCGAGCAGAAGTAGAGAGCTTATTGTTAGCATCTAAGAAGAGCTTTTGGCAAACCTTAAGTCAGTATGTTGTGACTCATAAGGTCGCAGCGTCAGTTCTTGCAGTTTCTTGTATGACGCTTCTTGGTGGTGGTGCCATTTTTGCTTGGCATTCCCTTCATTTACAAGCTCAACAAACGTCATCCCTTGCGGTCTCTTCGTCAAGCAGTCAGACTGGTCAAACGTCTTCCTTAGACAAGTCTAAACAATCGAGTTCCAGAGCTTCTGAGTCGTCTTCAAACTCTAGTTCTCAAAGTCAGAATGCCTCATCAGAAGCCAAAACGCCTGCCATGGATGTGGATGCTATACGAAATGGTGATTTTTCAAGCATTGAAGGTGACTGGGTTTCTGACGGTGGTCATGTTGTGACCATTACCAAGTCAGGGCTCACAAAGTCTGAAGAGACAGGAAGTACTGATGGCAAGACTGTCGTTAAAGATTTCAACGGTCAGCCTATGTTTTATTTTGCGGACAATGGTCCAGGGCATGGGGTCAATCCTTTTGTGCCTGTGCCAGCCAATCAAGCAGCACCGTCTCCGGACAATTCTGTCAAAGACACAGATCGTTTGGTTCAAATTCCAGAGTCTGCTGGGCCAGGGGTGGTTTACACGTCTTATTACAGAGTGAAAAGCAAGAGCCAGTCCAGCCAGACTAGCCCAACCAATACGACAGCCCTTTGGAATAGTGACAAGGCTGCCAAGCTCGCAAGTTACATGGTGGAGTTTGGCCACAAGATGAATCAAGAAAGTTATAGAAGGCTAACACCTAACGGAAGTGACGATTTCTTTGGTGCCATGTCTTTTGCTAAAAATAACCGCATTATTGTAGGTGAAAAGACAGAACAAAATGCCCCAATGACCAACCAACAAAAGGTAGACGTTGCCTTTTCTGAAGATGGTACAGGGACAGCCGACTATATCATTGTAGACAGCTACGGGTATTCAGGTTCTGCCATGATTTTCTACCATTTCACGATTCATAAAGGTCAACCAGTTGTCCTAGTTTCCATGCAAAATCAGGGGAATCCTGAGAACATGTATTACATGTACCCTACCAATAATAAGGACATCCAAGAAGCCTTTGCCAATATTGTGAATGGCAAGTAAAGGTTTGAAAGAAAAATTTTACATCTTAAAAATACAATATAAGTGAACAAAAGATTTTTATAAAACAGCCAGTCTATAGTCTAGACTGGCTGTTTACTATTAAAGAAACGTATAAAATGATTTAGTTATGTATCTTTTCGCTTTTCTGTCATCAGAGCTAATGGAGTACATATCAATACAATGATTGCTCCTACAATAAATACATTATCAAATGCCCTGCTTAACTGCTCATTTTTTTCTTTAACAATGACATTAAGAGCAGATGCTAATTCATCCTTTTGAGCTAATAATTTAATCGCTGTACCAACTTTAGCTTGTCCTCCAGATATAGTTTTCAAACTAGTTGATAACTTTGGGACACTTGAACTAACATTTTCAACTCCATTGATCAATAATTGATTTTCATCATAAATCTTTCTATAATTACTTCCTTTTTTAGGTTCTGGAAGATTAGCTGTCTTTTGAGCAGCAATTTTCATTTTCTTAACCATCGTACTTTGTTTGGTGGAAATGCTATTACTATTCTTAGTCGTCTCGAAAGTTTTTGCAATTTCCTTCTTAGCAACTTTTTCTACATCTGTTGATAAAACCCGCTTTTCAATTTGGTTATACGCTGTCTCCTTAATTTGTGTTTTAGCAATATTGACATTACTATTTAAAATGGTAACGAGGAGAGCCATACCAATGGCTTGCCCAATATATCTAGAAGCATTAACGATACCTGACCCAATTCCAGACTTATTAATTGGTAAATATTTTACAGATGATGTTAATGCCATTGCCATAAATCCTAGTCCTAAACCAATAATTACATTACAACAAACAATGATGCTTTGTGGAGTATTATACTCAACAAGACTAAGCATATATAGTCCACTTGCTGTAATAACCAACCCGATACTAATGAGCAACCTTGCACTAATTTTTTGGTACATTTTAGTTGCTAACGGCATACCTACTACGATAGCTAAAGAGGTAGGAATAATAAGATATGCCGAATGCAAAGCATAATAGTTACGAACATTTTGCAAGAAATAGTTTAAGATTAATGAAGGTACGATAATCGCAAATCCAAAAATCATATAAATAAGACTTGAAGATGTAAATGTACTTTCCTTGAATAAATTTAAGTCAATGATAGGTGATTTTACTCTTCCTTCGGTTAAACAAAGAAAAAATAGGCCTACAACACTAATAATAAAACTAGCTATGATGGTTTGTGATGCCCAACCATACTCGTGACCTTCCAATAAACCAAATATGAGTCCACCTAAAGTACAAGTAAGAAAAATCATACCTAGCCAGTCAATATTCTTTGAAATTTTTAAATCATATGATTCTTTTGTCCCTACTAGAATCATCAAAAATGCAAAGATAGCGATTGGAACATTAATACTAAAAATCCAATGATATGTTGTCCAATGGACAATTAAACCACCAATAACTGGCCCTCCCGCTGCAGCTAAGGCGCTGAAGGCACCCATAATAGCAGTAATACGGCTGGTATTCTCTTTCCCAAATAGTTCAATTCCCATTGGGAGAACAATTGGAGTTAATATGGCACCTCCAATTCCTTGGAAGAACCTAAAAATAATTAAGAGTAATAAAGAATCAGCCATCATACATGCGAATGAGAAGATGCCAAATATGACTACACCAATTAGCATAACTAATTTTCTACCGTAGATATCAGCGAGTTTTGAAACTGTAATAATAAATACAGACATTGCTAAAACATAGATTGTTGCTACCCAACTTGTATCAGTCAATCCTGTATGTAAATCTTCCATAATATTTGGTAGGGCGATATTAACAATCGTGGCATCTAAGGCCCCCATAAACATTGCTAAAACTAGACCTATAAATCCTAGAATTTTTCTTGATTTTGTCATTAAATTCTATTCCCTTCATTAATTATTTTGTTAAATGATTAATGATGCATCAATTATCTTCGTGAACATAAAACAGTCTTTTTTAACTTTTATAATTCACATAAAAAGAATATAATAATACCCATATATTGACCATGACAACATCAAACAATATGTTTAATTAAGGAAAAAATGACAAAGAAAAGAAAGACTAATAGCGTTACTAACCTCAAGTCTGCTTTGATAGACCTCCTACTTGAAATGGAGTACTCAAAAATAACCATTGGAAATATAACTCAGAGAGCAAATGTTAGTAGGGGAACATTTTATCAACATTTTCTTGATAAGGATGATTTAGCATACTCTATCGGAACAGAGACGATGCAAAGATTTTGGGAGATTTTAGCTCAAGGAAATCTAGATAAAGAGGACATGCTTTTAAAGGCTCTACTATTAATAAAAAATGACTATAAACATTTTAAAGCAATTTCAAAAGCACCTCACGTTCAATTTAAAGATAAGGTTCAACAACTTATTTGTGATCTTATAAATAACAACCCAGCTATTAGAGAAAAGATCAAGAAAAAGACGAAGATTTCAGATGAAATTGTGATAAAAGTCTTCTCTACATCTTTTGAAACCATTATCTCATCCTGGATTGATAATGATTTATCGGAAAGTCCCGAAAAAGTTGTAGATAATATCATTAAAATTGAACAGCTATTTTGGAAATAATAAAAATAGAGAAAAAATGATATAATTCCATAGTCTTCAAACGGTGTGAGGCTATACTGAGACTTTACGTCGTGATAAAAACGCCTGAAAGATTGGGATTTCAGGCGTTCGGAATTTTTGAGACTCTAGGCTCAAAAATTAGCCATGGAACTTCGAAGAAGTTCGCTGGCGTCCGCTATCACCTAAGGAAAGTCTCAAGTAAAAGCCTTTGTCCTCAATCTAAAGCCAAAGCCTTGGCAACAAGGCTTTTTTCTTGTGGAAAAGTATCCTGAGAATAAGTAGCTGTCAAAATCTGGTATAATGAAGCCAAGGAGGCGCCTATGAAAACTTTGAAAAAACAGACGCTAATTCTTTTATCTATCTCTAGCCTGCTACTTGTCGGTTTAGCAGTTTTTGCACATCTCCACAAAAAAGAGGAGCAAGCAAATTACTCCAACCTTAATAGTAAGGCTAGTATTAGTGAGGTGCGAGCCATACTCTCGAAGCATTTGAACGAGGAGAGTGTGGATAACTTTATCAATCTCGTCACTGATTACAATGACACCGTGGGTTCTGTAGGTCTTTCTGGGAGTTTTGCGCCATTTACCAAAACAGACTATGATGTGGAAAAAATCAGTAGCCTGTGGACAGCCAAGCATGGTGACTTTATCGGTACCAACTGCCGTATCAACACCTACACGCTACTGAAAGGCAAAATCAAGATTCCTCAAGTCAAAAGTGATACTGAGCTCCTTTTCCAAGACAAGGACGCCATTGACAAGGGCAAGCTCTTTAATGCCAAGGACCAGGTAAACTTTGACATTCTTTTTTCAAGGGTCAAGACTGAAGCTACGCAAGATATCAAGGTTCACGCCAAGCATATGGAGGACTACTACAAACAGTTCACCTTTGATGACAAGGCACGCATGCTGTCGGTTGTTGTCCACGATAATCTGGATGGCGATTCCCTTTTTGTCGGTCACGTCGGCGTCTTGGTACCTACGACGGATGGCTACTTATTTGTTGAAAAATTGACCTTCGAAGAGCCCTACCAAGCCATTAAATTTGCTAGTAAGAAAGACTGCTACAAGTATCTCACAACCAAGTACAAGGACTACACCGGACCAGGCCTAGCCAAACCCTTTATCATGGACAATGACAAATGGGTGGATATGGACTAGGTTAACATTACGCACCAAATTTGGTGCGTTTTTATGTTATAATAATATTAAAGTAAAGGAGGACAATGATGATTGGAGAAAATATTAAAGCTGTACGAAAGTCCAAACAATTGACACAGCCTGAGTTAGCAAACTTACTTGGTATTTCACGCAATAGTCTTAGTCGATATGAAAATGGAACAAGTGCTATTTCAACAGAATTGTTGGACCGTATTTGCCGAACATTGAATGTTTCTTATGTTGATCTTGTAGGAGAAGAGAAGATGCTCACACCGGTTGAAGACTACCAGTTGACCATGAAGATTGAAGTGTTGAAAGAACGTGGAGCCGGTATTTTATCACAGCTTTATTGCTATCAAGATAATCAAGAAATTGCCTTTGATGATGAAACGAATCCATGGATTCTTATGAGTGACGATTTATCTGACTTGATTAATACTAAGATTTACTTAATTGAAAGTTTTGACGAAGTTGAACGTTATAGTGGTTATATGGACGGAATCGAACGTATGTTAAGGCTAGCGAGTCAACAGGTGGTGGCCTAATGACATTAGCCAACTACAGAGACGAAGAATTTCAAAGAGCTTTAAAAAGGACGATGCGTTCATTGACACGTGGAAAAACCAACTCGAAGCATCCCAAAGCTTTTTTGTTAGGTGGTCAAAGTGGTGCTGGAAAGACAACCATTCATCGTGTTAAACAAAGAGAGTTTAAAGGGAACATCATCATCATTGATGGAGACAGTTTTCGTTCTTTGCATCCTAACTATCTTGAATTGCAGGAAAAGTACGGCAAGGAAAGTGTTAACTACACGAAGACTTTTGCTGGAAAGTTAGTTGAAGCTTTGATAGAAGAATTGAGCAAATTGGGGTACCACCTTCTGATTGAGGGTACATTGAGAACTGTAGATATTCCTCGAAAAACAGCCCAATTGTTGAGTTCTAGGGGATATCAAGTAGCACTTGCCTTGATAGCAACAAAACCCGAACTCTCTTATCTTAGTACTAAGATTCGTTATGAAGAACTTTATGCTTTGGAACCAAGTCAAGCGAGAGCGACACCTAAGGCGCATCATGATGCGATTGTAGACCATTTAGTGGAAAATCTTCAAGAGCTGGAAACTAGTGATATTTTTGAGTACATCCAGATTTACCAACGAGATAGAAGATGTATTTATGATTCCTTGGAGGATGAGGAAACCGCATCGTCAGTTCTTCGGGAAAAATTATTTGGTGAGTGGTCACCTATTGAGAAGTCTATGCTTATCCAGGAAAAAGAAAGACTGAAAGAACTCGTTGAAAAAAATTCTAAAAAATGAGTTAGCGTTATTTATTCCCTACCTCCTATTTACAACCTGGATTGCCAAGAAAAAGGAAAAGGAACCAACATATGAAAAGAAAACAAGCCTTGTTGCTTTATCTAGCAGGGACCCTTGGACAGATCTTACTGGTCAGTCTCCTAGTTTGGCTGCTAAAAGCAGGAGGAGTTAGGGTTGATTATGGAACTCCAATTGGCCTCTTTACCCTTATCTTAGGTGGCTTGTCCTCAGCCATTTGGGGAGGCTATGTTAGCATTCGCTATCATCATTCTAGTTTTAAACAGCTTGTCAGAGATTTTTTTCAAGTCAAACAGCTTCTTAGTAACTATCTCTTAGTCCTCATTTTTCTAGGTTTGGATTTCTTACCACTGGTCTTGAGTGGAGGGATGATTATTCAGGCTTGGTATCTCCCCATTATCTTATTTTGTAAAGCCCTTGTCTTTGGTGGTATCGAAGAAATCGGTTGGCGCTATTTTTTCCAGTCTGCCTTACAAGAAAAGTTGACCTATCTAGTGTCCACGCTCTTTACATTTTTGGCTTGGTCACTATGGCATCTCCTCTATTTTTACATTGATGGGTCTCTGACCACGATTCAGTTATTGCCTTTCTTGCTAGGCTTATTAAGTAATTGTTTCATCTTATCCGCCATTTATACAAAGACCAGAAGTCTCTGGCTTTGTGTCATGACCCATGCACTAATCAATGCTTTATCGCAACTGCCTTCAACTGAGGAGAGCCTTTGGTTATCCCTTGTGATTAAGGTGTTGATAATTCTTCTTGCCATGAGAATTGCTAGTAGCAGTATGGAGAAAATGAAATCCTAAGTTGGCTTGATTTCAATTGCTTCAGTTTGTTATAACTCCTAAGAGTAGTTCAATGACTGCTCTTTTTTTCCACTCAAATGACCTTGCCCATCTTTTTGAGGCATGTTATACTAAAAGGGTATTGTCAAAATTTTCTGACATTACAAGTGGAAAGGAGGTGCTAATGCCTTTTAAAAAAACAAAACACCTTGTTTTTTCCCGCTACCTAAGCCTGCTCTGTTTGCTTCTAGTTTTACTAGTAGCGTCAGTTTTTGTAGCAGTGTCTTTAGGAGCGGTCACTATAGATATAGGTGATACCTATGGTGTCATCTTCAGTAAATTGGGGCTTCCGATTGCCAATCATCACATAGCCAAGCCACTTGAAGCTATTATCTGGAATATGCGAGTTCCTAGGGTTCTCCTGGGGTTAATAGTTGGTGCAGGCCTTTCCATGTCTGGGAGTGTCATGCAGTCAACTGTCAATAATCCGATTGCCGAGCCCTATATTTTGGGAATCTCGGCAGGGGCAACTTTTGGAGCAACCTTGGCCATCATTTTAGGACTTAAAGCTGTGGTAGGCTTGGGTGCCTTTGTGGGGGCTATCCTAGCGACGGTTCTTGTCTTAATCATTGCCTCTATGCAGGGGAGAGTGACCACATCTGGCTTGATTTTATCTGGAACGGTTGTCAATGCTCTTTTTATTGCCTTTGCCAATTTTATCATCTCTATTGGAGCGACAGCAGATAGTGTCATGACCATTAAGTTTTGGACCATGGGTTCATTGACAGGAACATCCTGGTCAGATTTGCTGCTTCCAGCGGCAGTGGTTGGTTTGGCCTTTCTCTTTTTCTCAACACAGTATCGTGTTTTTAATGCCATGATGATGGGCGATGAAGCAGCTTTGACTTTAGGGATTCCCCTTAAACTCTATTGGTATCTTTACATCGCCATCGTTGCGATTATAACGGCAGTCTTGGTTGCTAGTTGTGGTATTATTGGTTTTGTCGGCTTGATTACCCCTCATATTGCCAGAAGTTTAGTCGGGACTAACTATCGTAAGCTTTTCCCAGTAGCAACTCTCCTAGGCTCCTTGTTTGTGGTTTGGGCGGATGTTTTGGCTAGAACTCTCATTAAAAATGCGGAGCTACCTATCGGTATCTTTACAGCCTTGGTTGGTGCACCTTTCTTTATTTATATTGTGACTAAAAATCGTAGGAAGGTGGTTTAGACTTATGGACATTAATTGTAAGGATATTCAGTATTCAATTGGAGATAAAAAAATCCTAAACGGTGTCTCCCTAAAAGTTGAAGGCCAGAAGTTTCAGACCATACTGGGACCTAATGGGAGTGGGAAATCAACCTTGCTCAAAACTATTTACCGTCAGTTGAAGCCAGATAGAGGTCAGATTTTTCTTGATGGAAAATCCCTAGATCAGGTAAGCCTAAAGGAAACTGCAAAAGAAATGGCCGTTGTGACACAGTTTAATACCCTTCAATTTGATTGTACGGTGGAAGAAATTGTCATGCTTGGTAGAACGCCCCATCTTTCCTTTCTGCAAAAAGAATCGGAGCGGGACCACTTGCTCGTCCAGGATGCCTTAGAAAAGGTAGGCATGTCTGAAAAGAAGACACGCTATTACTCGTCCTTATCGGGTGGTGAAAAACAAAGAGTCGTCCTAGCGCGTGCCTTGGCTCAGGAACCCAAACTCCTTTTATTGGATGAGCCTACTAATCATTTGGATATTAAGTATCAGTTGGAGATGTTGACTTTGGTCAAGGAACTTGGCATCAATGTTCTCGCAGTTCTCCACGATATTCAATTGGCCTGTCGTTTTTCAGATTATATCTACTTAATGAA
The DNA here is from genome assembly GCA_934229725.1 of uncultured Streptococcus sp. Classification (GTDB taxonomy): domain Bacteria; phylum Bacillota; class Bacilli; order Lactobacillales; family Streptococcaceae; genus Streptococcus. Next base: position 5,584 of record CAKQDX010000001.1, on the reverse strand, counting down.
AGGGGGTGAGATTGTTGCCCAAGGTATCCCAAGGGATGCCGTAACCCCACAATCCTTGCAGGCGGTTTATGATGTTCAGAGTCGTATTACCTGGACGGATGACCAGCAGGCAATGATTCAGTATTTATAAGCCTAGGAAAGGAAGGCCTTATGAACAAGAAAACTTTTGGTATCGCATTAATCGCTGCAGCAGTCCTCACATTGACAGCATGCAGTTCTACATATAAAAACAGCACATCATCGTCATCAACAGCAAAAGAAACGGTGAAAAAGACCAACTCAGAAACCCAGTATCCTTTGACTGTTAAAACTTATGACGATAAAGGAACAGAGTTAGATCAAGTCTTCAAAAAGGCACCAGAAAAGGTGATTACTAACAACCTTTCATCAACGGAAATCTTGATTGAGCTTGGTTTGAAAGACAAGATTGTCGGTATGCTTAACCCTGACAATGAAGTAACTGATAAATATAAGGATGACATTGCCTCAATCCCACATATCGGTGATAAGAAGACTATCTCTCAGGAAGCCATCTTGGCTTACGGACCAGATGCTCTTATTGGTCGTAACATGATGTTCTCAGACAAATCCATGGGTACAATCAGCACATGGAACATCAACGACATTCCCGTCTATACGCAAAAAGCTTCTGTTTCAACAACCAAACAAGATTTGAATAATATCATCGAAGATGTTAAAAATATTGGTGACATTTTCAACGTTCAAGACAAGGCAGACAAATATGCGGAACAACTTCAAAAATGTATCGATGCTGTTAAAAAGAAAAACAAGTCTTCTGACAAAGACTTGAAGAAGGCTTTGATCATGTGTGCCTACAACGATGAAACCTTTGGAACCTACAAATCAGCCCTTCAAGAAAGTATGCTCAATCAGCTTGGTTATACCAATGTTGCGACAGGAACATCAGATTTGACTTTGGAAAATCTTGTGTCAATGGAACCAGAATTGATTATCTATGTAACCAGTGACCGTAATAAGGCCATAGACAAGGATGCTAAAGACAAGATGGAAAAGAACGCTGTTCTTGAAAATGTTCCAGCCGTTAAAAATAAGAAAATCATGACTATTTCTTATGATGAGCTTATGGATTACGGTCCATCTGTGATTGATTCTCTTGAGAAGGTTAATGACTTTGTTAATAAATAAAGACTTTGTCTGCCATGGCATTCGAGTGACGATTGCCCTTCCTGAATCTTATGATGCTACTAAGACTTATCCAGCTGTTTTTCTGAACGATGGACAACTGGATTATCTGAGAAAACTAACGGATTCTATTATCTTGATAGGCCTTGAGCCCAAGCATCGCTTGGATGATTTTACACCTTGGTATGCTCAGGCTTTGAGACCTGAAAGTCCTGATTTTGGTGGCAAGCTAGCCAGCTATCATGACCAACTATTTGGCCATATTTTAAATAGCATCCAAGAGGAGTTTAGACTGGATGACAGTCGAATGGCTTACGGAGGCTACTCACTAGGTGGTTTGGCAGCTATTTCCAGTCTTTATAGCAGTGATAAGATGCCTTTGATCTTTTCCATTTGTGGATCCTTTTGGTATCCAAATTTTGTAGATTACTGCAAAGCCCACCAGCTTATTAATAAGACTTGCTCGGTCTATTTACATAACGGTTTGACCGAAGGGGCTAATCATAAGAATAGACTGGTCAAGGCTCCTAGTTATGCCAAAGAAGTGCATGAACTTATCAAAAAACAGTGCTTGTCTACTTATTCAGCATTTGACCCCTACGGTCATCATGACCATCTCCAAGAAAGATATGATGCTTTTTCGGACTGGTTGATTGAAGAGTGGAAACTCTGAAATACTGCTATTGGTGAGTAGGAAAGAGATAACTTCAATTTATGAGGTTATCTTTTTTTATAGCTCTAGTTTGAATAGTTGATTTTTGAGGAGACAGTGTATATGAATTTTGATTTAGTTTTTTATAACTTGTCCCATCAGTCCCAATCAGTTGTATATTCTCATGTAAGAGTGTAAAATCTACTATATAAAGATAAAGAGGAGTAGGTTATGGACTTAAAAGATTTTACAGAACAAGAACAAAAGCAAATCGAGAAAGGCTTGAGCACAGCTGAAATTTCTAACAAGGAAGCTGCTAAGAAGTTGCTTGACTTGGTACCGCAAGAATGGATTAAACGCATTCCTTTCTTTGTCAGAAGCCATGCGACGACTAAGACGGTTGAGCGTGTAGCCAAGCAATATCCTGAACTTTATGCAGTGGCTAAGCGCCAAGGGGACCTTCCTGAAAAAGAGAGAGAAAAGCTCCGTAAGATTATGACAGACATCTTTGAAGAAAAGATGAACAAACACAAGATAAAATAACCATTTATTAAAAGGGGTATAAGGTTGTAAACTCAGATTGAGTTTGCAATCTTATGCCCCTTTCTTATCTGTCATATCAAGTATTTAGCTATCTTATTTCTTGTTTGATTTCGATAAACTGACCGCAACCACTGTCGCACAGAGGAAAAATGCTGCCAGTAACCCTTTTGTAGCCGTCGTCATAAAGGGTTTATCAAAGGCATAATAGTTATAGACAGCAAATCCCAACCCAATAAGTGTCACAATAATCGATACAATAAATAGCATCACCCATAATCTTCTTTGAGTCATCCTCAACCTCCTCTTTGTATCCGTTTTCTTTCTGCCTATAGTATAACATAAAAAACCTTGGCTAAATTCCAGAGAGTGGTTTGGCTAAGGTTTTTCATTTTATTTGGTCAAGATAACCGTATCATTTGGATCATGGTCATCGTCTTCGAGAGTCAGCTGATTGCCGTCGAGTTTGTAGAATTTGGTATCGTCACCAATCGTTAGACTTTGATTGTCAGGGTTAACTGTTACAGACTTGCTTTCTTTCTCGCCATCTGTTTCAGACTCTTCCCAAGTTCCAGTGTTTCCAGAGATGGTTAGGGTGATGTGGTCATTTTCATCAGTTCCCTTATAGGTGCCATCTAGCCCTTCAGTCTGTTTAGAAGTTTCAGAACTTTGTGAAGATGAAACCTTACTTGAACTTTGTTGGGAGCTAGCAGAGCTTTCAGGTGTTTGAGCTTTCTGGTTTGAGCAAGCTACTAAAAGACTAAGAACTGCCACAGAGGCAAGAGAAAGTGTGAGTTTTTTGGACAATGTCACAGGTTTGTCTCCTTTCTTTGATACCTTAAGTATAGCAAACGCTTTCAATCAAACCAAGCAAAATCTCCTTTCTGAAATTGTTTGGACTATTTTTGAAAGTTAAACTGATACTGACTTGGAGGATGGTCTATGCTCCCCATTTAAACTATGCTATACTGTTAAGAAAGCAATAAAGGAAGGTTCCTAATGACAACAAGCAATCCCCGTCGCCAGTGCGAGCGACTTTGGGCAGTAAATAAATATCTGGTGCTCAGCCATTCCAACAAGATTTACCTAGAAATCCGTTCCTATCTAAAGCAAGATGAGGTTCGTTTGGATCAGGTTCAGGCCTACATTGATCAAGCCCTAGCCCTCCCTGAAAATCCAGGTCAGGTCGTTAATGCCTTCCAACATATCTGGGGCTATTTTAAGAAAAAAGCAACCACCAGCGAGAAGGAGATGTTTATGGCCCAATTGGATAGCTATGCGGCAGGTCGTATTTCCCAGCTCCATTTGGTGGCATCCGTCAGAGAGCTCCTCATCAAGTACCCTAATCGCTATCTTGAGGAGTCAACTCTGATTAATGGAGGTAGCAAATGAGACTATGGCATCAAGCCCTGATTGCAAAACTCCCCCGTCAGCAATTATTAGGACAACACCGAGAATGTTGTGCCCTTCGTGGCAAGGGATGGCAACGTAAACATGCTACGGTCAATTATGTTTTTGACTATTCCCCTTATCGCTTGTTTAAATACCATGAGCTCATTATGAAAGAAATGACAGAACGGGGCTATCGTGTCAGCCCCGAATGGTTTAAAAAAGAATATCGAGGAAAGCAACTGCCAGCCTACGACAGGCTTGAAGAGGAAGATTTACCGACTATTATTTATCCAGAGCATGATGCTATCTATTTACAGGAATGTCTGGATAATCTGAAGCAAAAAGGCATCATTATTTAAAGGAGAAGAAAGATGGATTTATTTTATTGGTTAACGGTTCTTAGGAAGAAGTCAGAAGGTTTGGTCATGCGTATTTCGACAGCTGATGAGGTGAACTACGATACGATTGCAGGCCCAAGTGAAAGTGACATCTGGGATGCTCTTGTACAACTTCCTGTATCCTACGAAAGCCTTTATTTCACCTATGGCGGTAAAGAGTCCCCTCGTTTCATCTTTGTAGAGTACGAGAATGACAAGTATCGCTTAGAGCACGATACAGATGACTTAGACCCTGATATGACTAATGTGGCCCGTGTTTCTCAGGACCTGGCTAGAGATATAATCTACCATTTTGCTAAAGAGCATACCGTCGAGATTGATGAGCATTGGGAGCAAGAGAAGGTAAGGTAGTCCCATGGCATCCCTTACTCTAGAAAGCAGACGCAGGCGACGAAAAGCCTTGTGGCTAATCATTGAAATCATTTGCCTGGTTCATGTTGCAATTATTGTCCCTCGTGACCGGGTATTTACTCCTGAAAAATGGGCCCATACTCCAGATTCCATGCGTCATAAGTTGATGTGGAGTTTTCACCGTCAGTATCAGATTGAAGGAATGGCGCGAAAAGAAGTGGAGAAGCTTTTGGGCCAGGGGAATGATGTTCAAGGAAGTGTTGAGTACAAGCTGGCCGACGATTGGATTGGTGGCTGGCGTGTTTACCATATCGAGTATAAGCAGGACCGTGTGATACGTGCCAAAGAAACCTGGCAAGATTGGTGAGAATGAGCTTTCTCTTCCTCTAAAAGTAGTATAATGAAAATGTGGAGGTATACGCTTTCAAAAAGGTCGAAGCTGTCTTTTGACTCGAAAAGGAGGATAAACTCATGCACTTATTTATGTCTAAACTGGTGAGTGGTATTTTGGAACTGATCATCGTCTCTTTCATTCCTTTTATGACTTGGTTGATTTGGAGGAGGAAAAAGGTCGGCTTCTTTGACTGGATTGGTTTAAAGAAAGTTCAGACGAAAAATATCAGTCAGCTACTCCAAATTATCTTAGGTCTGGCTCTAGTTTTCCTTCTTTTTTCGGTAGTGCTTTTCAGTTGGCTTGACCCAAGTAAAACGGCTACAGCAGATTTTGCTGGAAAGGGAATCGAAGTTCTCCCTGCCATCCTAGCCTACGCTATTTTAGGCACTGCCTTACCAGAAGAAATCTTTTTTAGAGGTTTTCTTTTGAAAAGATTGCAAGGGAAACTAGGATTTCTAGAAGCAAATCTCGTTCAGTCCCTATTATTTGGTCTGATTCATGCGCTTATGTTTATCCAACTGATTGGCTTTCTAAAAGCTGTACTGATTTTTGCCTTTACCAGTCTCATAGCTTACGTCTTTGGTACTATCAATGAGAAAAAAGCAGGTGGCTCCATTGTACTGACCCCAAAAAGTTAGACATTTAATTTATTCAAAGGATTTAGTTCTGTATTGCACAGGACTGAGTCCTTTT